>NZ_KK211189.1:1236161-1898661 GCF_000620845.1 Exiguobacterium marinum DSM 16307 | reverse complement strand
AACGCAGTCCAACATGAACGTCAACGAAGTCATCGCGCATCTTGCCAATGAAAAGTTACAGGCACGAGGACAATCGATCACGATTCATCCAAATGATGATGTCAACAAATCGCAGAGCTCGAACGATACGTATCCGACAGCGATGCACATCGCAGCCATCCTTTCCGTACAAGATGATGTCCTACCGGCAATCGACTCGCTTTACAAAACCCTTTCGCAAAAAGCGAAAGCGTATATGGATATCGTCAAAATCGGACGGACGCATCTTCAAGATGCGACACCGGTCACGCTCGGACAGGAAATCAGCGGCTGGGTGCGGATGCTAGAACTGTCAAAACAGATGATTGAACGGACGATAGAACCACTCACTGAGCTTGCTCTCGGAGGAACGGCCGTCGGGACAGGTATCAACGCGCACCCTGAGTTCGGTGAAGTCGTAGCCAAGAAAATCTCAGAAGAGACAGGCAAGCCGTTCATTACAGCCGTGAACAAATTCCACGCTCTAACGAGTCACGATCAACTCGTCTTCACGCACGGTGCTTTAAAAGCACTAGCGATGGACGCCATGAAGATTGCGAACGATGTGCGTTGGTTGGCTTCTGGTCCGCGTGCGGGAATCGGAGAAATTACGATTCCAGAAAATGAACCGGGAAGCTCGATTATGCCCGGTAAAGTAAATCCAACGCAAAGCGAGGCTCTCACGATGGTTGCCGCGCAAGTACTTGGTAATGATGCGACGATTGGCTTTGGGGCGAGTCAGGGGAATTTTGAATTGAATGTTTTCAAGCCGGTCATCATGTACAATTTCCTACAAACATGCCGTCTATTGACGGACAGCTTACATTCATTTAATGATCATTGTGCTGTCGGGATTGAACCGAATCAGGAAGTGATTTCACGAAACGTAGAGCAATCACTCATGCTCGTCACAGCACTCAATCCGCATATCGGATATGAGAATGCTGCAAAAATTGCAAAATCGGCACACAAAAACGGCACCTCTTTAAAAGAAGCGGCATTGAAAACAGGTTTATTGACAGAAGAACAATTCAATCAATGGATTCGTCCCGAAGAGATGACTACTCCAAATCTAAAAGTGAAAAAATAACGAAAAGCGGTCGCAAGACCGCTTTTCAGGCTGTTGACGAACCAGATCGCAAGATGCGATCTGGTTCGTCTTTTTTTGAGGTTTTGATTTCTTGAGGCGTTCTGCCCCAAAAAATTGAATAAATGCTATGTAGACTGTCCTTTCTGGCCAACCGGTTGGCCAGTTTCTTCATGTTTTGTGCGGTGGCTGCCACCAGATTGGCGCGCTGGACCTTCTTGATTCCCCTGTAAAACGTGAAGCGGAGCCCGTGGAGCTCCTTCCCGTCGGCGAACGAGCGCTCGACCGTCTGTGGACGGAGCCGATAGAGGTATTGTCCGGAAACCGAGAGGCGATTCGCGTTCAACGCTTCGCGGTAGGGTTCATCGATGTGTCGGGTGATGTCGCGACGGTGTGACTTGCTGGATGTACATTTCGAAAGGAGCGGGCAGTTCCGGCAGACGGCGGGGTCTGAGACGTAGTGATGGTAGCCGTGTCGGTCCGTCGTCTGGTAGGTGAGGCGCTGACGCGCCGGACAGATGTACACATCCTCTTCCGGGACGTAGGTGTACCGTGACTTGCGGAACATCCCCTTCTTCCCGCCGAAGCGCCGGCGGGCGATGACGGCGAATATGCCGCGTTCGGTCAGCGCCTTCGCGATCTCGGTCGTGTAATACCCGGCATCTAGCGCGACCGCCTCGAGCGGGAAGTCGAAGCGATCGAGGATATGGGTGATTCGGTCGAGGTAGACCGTGCTGTCGGAGACGTTACCGGGCGTGACGTGGACGTCGACGATGAAGTTGTGCTTGGCATCGACCGTCCGATGCGAAAGCCAGAAAAAGCCTTCCGGCTTCTGGTCACGATACATGTATCCCGATTCCGGGTCGGTCCGGCTCACTTTGACAAGCCGACGCTCTTTCCCGGCCCCTTTGGGCTTCAGTGCTTTTTTCCGCGCTCGGCACGCTCCTCGTTCACCCTCGGAAGGAGCTCCTCCTCGATTTCGCCGACGACCCGCTCGACCTCGACCTTGTCGAACTTCCTCTTGTTCGCGTTCGCCCGGATGTGCGTCGAGTCCGTGATCAGGATCCGACCGGAGATGAAGCCGAGCGCATCAGCCTGCCGCACGATATCCTCGAAGATTTCCTGGAACACGTCGTTGTCGTGAAAACGACGCCGGTAGGCCTGGCTGATCGTCGAATGGTCGGGCACCTTCTCATCGATGCCGAGACCGAGGAACCAACGATAGGCGAGGTTCGTCTGAACCTCCTTCACGGTCTGACGAACGGAACGGATGTTGAACAGCGGCCCGAGGAGGATGATCTTGATGATGATCTCGGGATCGATGCCGGGCGTCCCAGTGTTCGAATAGAGCGGTTCGCAGAGGCGGTGGACGATCGAGAAGTCGATGTGACGGTCGAGTTTTCGGACGAGGTGATCCTGCGGGACCAACTGGTCCAACGTGGTCTCCGTCTGGATTGCTTCATGTCGTTTCTCGGGATGGGCGCGGTACATATCGGGTTCCTCCTTTTGATAACAGGCGGGCTCGGCGTTTACCTTCCCTTTCCCCTTTTGGAGCGATTCGAAGTATGCAACGGGCTTTTTCTTCGGCCATCGAGGCCTCAGAAAAAGACAAACGGCCGTCAGATGACGACCGTTTGCGTTGCTCGCCCGATGGCGCCCCGACTCCTGCAGGAAAGCAATCCGACGGAGACCCAGCAGCGACCTAGGTCGCGATGCGGCTCCGGGATTGCCTGCGGAAAGCGTGGGCGCCGGACAGGCGAGCGATATAATTCATGTTAGTCAACAAGCTGAAAAGCGGTCGCAAGACCGCTTTTTGTATGTCTATTTTAGGACATATGACCTATGTATATGTAAAACAATAGAAAATAAATAAGGAAATAGTTGTATTTTAACCGCCGAAGTCGCATAATCGAAGCATAAGATAATTCGGGGAGTACGAACATAGGGGGGACGAAAATGGAGCAAGGTCAACTCACTGAGCGTATACATATGATTTTGAAGAAGATATCAGAGTCTAGACAAATTCCAAAAAGCGATATCGAATTTCTACTCGATTGGATGAAGAAGGAAGTTAGACAACGACGTTTGATGCATTTGTTAGAAATCTTTAGTCGTGTCGAGTCTGACGCGAAGGAGTTACCTAGTGTCCTCACCCAAGCGGAAGCGTTGACCCTGATTTCACCTGTGAAGCGGTATATCCATACAGTCCTAGGAATTGAACAAGAAGATGAAGACCTTGTCCTGATTTTATCAGCAAGTTTTTCTACATTTAGTCGCTATAAATCGCGTGTCGAAAAACTAGGAGCTCGTCCGGTATTTTTACAAACCCTCGAAGAAGCGGTTGAATACGATTATGAGGATGTGCCAAAAGCCATCATCATGGACGTCGAACTATGGCCGCAGTTCAAAGAACGAGACATCCAATCATTCGTCAGCAAAATGAGAAAACTCTATGTGCCGCTCATCGTCATCGGTACGAATGAACACTATCGTCTTGCTGCATATTCTTACGGATTCGATGATTATTGGGAATCGTGGGTTCCGATGGAGGAACGGTTGGTACGTCTCGGATTACATATTGAAAAATCCCGTCTCGTATCAAAGGCGTTACTCGTGGATGAATTGACAGGAGCCTTTAACCGCAAGTATTTGAAACCGACATTCTCTCGATTCATCTCGAGATTGGAGCGCTCTGGAGAGAGTTTTGCTGTCGCCTTACTTGATATCGATCATTTCAAACAATTGAACGATACGTTCGGTCATTCATACGGAGATGACGTCCTTCATCGTGTATCAGAGGAAATTCGCCATGCGATTCGCTCGAGCGATGAGCTCATTCGTTATGGTGGAGAAGAATTTTTAATTCTCTTAAATGTTTCAGATCGGGCGATTGTCGAAACGGTGTTGGAGCGTGTCCGTTCAAAAATCGAAACGATGGAGTTTCCTTATGACCATCAAGTGACGGTATCGATTGGCTACACGCGTGTCTGCCAGACGGGCTATACACTTGGTGAATGGTGCGCCTATGCAGATGAGGCGTTATACAAAGCGAAACGAGATGGACGAAACCGTGTTGTCCGTTATTCATCTGCAGTCCGTGAAGAGAAGCGGATTGCATATGTGACGATGTCAACGAATACATATATTTCGCTCGCGGACCGACTGCCTAAAGAACACCGCCGATATGAAGTAGTGTATCGTCCTTATGAAGCGTATTCTTGTAACGATAACATTGAAATGTTCGTCTTGGATGATGCCCGGGTAGATGAAGCGAGAGGTACATTGTCTGCCGTGAAGGAGCAGCGGGGGAAATATAGCCACATTCTCGCAGTATCGAAACGTACCGCATCTGAGCTTGAAGCGATTTATGATGACTATGCGGATGAAGAACATGACGAAATCATTACGAAAAAAATTGAACAGTGGCTAGAAAAACTACCAGATTAAAAAGCAGACATCAATGATTACTCGATGTCTGCTTTGTCGTATTGTTTGAACGTGAAGGAATATGCATGTCTTTCGTCTTGTGGATGATTGATTCGATTTGTGACTATCCATTCCCCTGTGCGTTCAGGATAATACGTGTCGGCCTCGAACCTAGATTCGACTTCCGTGGCATAGATTCGACTCGTCATCGGCATCGTCTGCTCATATAAGGTGGCACCACCAATGACAAACCATTCTTCCTGCTCACTCAATTCAACAAGACGGTCCAAGTCATGCCATACTTCGACTTGATCTGCTTCAAATGAAGAATCGGACGTGACGACGATATTGCGTCGGTTTGGCAAAGCCTTTCCGATTGATTCGAACGTCTTTCTTCCCATTACGACGGTCCCGCCAGACGTGACGGTCTTGAAGTGTTTCAAGTCATCTGGCAAGCGCCATAACAAATCATTGTCTTTTCCGATTTCTCGGCTCTGCCCATACGCAACGACATGCGAAATCATACGCTCACTTCCCCTTTAATATGTGGATGCGGGTCATATCCGAGAATCTCAAAGTCTTCAAAACGGAATGATTCGATTGAGGGGACGTCTCGGACAATCTTGAGTTGTGGTAACGGGCGTGGCTCACGTGACAGTTGAAGCTCCACTTGCTCGAGATGGTTGTGGTAAATATGTGCATCTCCGAGTGTGTGGACAAAATCACCAACCTCAAGGCCGGTCACATGCGCAACCATGTGCGTCAGAAGCGCATAGGAAGCGATATTGAACGGAACTCCTAAAAAGGTGTCGGCACTCCGCTGATACAATTGGCAAGATAGCTTCCCGTCGGCGACATAGAATTGGAACAACAGATGACAAGGCGGGAGGGCCATCTCCTCTAGTTGTCCAGGGTTCCATGCGGAGACGATCAACCGTCTCGAATCAGGATTTGTCTTGATTTGTTCAATCACTTGAGCCAACTGATCGACGGTCGAGCCGTCCGGGCGCGGGAACGAACGCCATTGTGAGCCGTAGACGGGTCCTAGATTGCCTTCTTCATCTGCCCATTCGTTCCAAATACGGACTCCATTCTCTTGTAGATAACGAATGTTTGTTTCTCCCGAAATGAACCAAAGTAGTTCATGAATGATCGAACGAGTATGTAATTTTTTCGTCGTGATAAGGGGAAAACCTTCCTGCAGATTAAAGCGCATTTGATAGCCAAAAACGCTCGTCGTCCCTGTACCAGTCCGGTCTTCTTTCGCTATTCCATTGTCGAGAATATGTCGACATAAGTCATGATATTGCTTCATACGTGATGTGCCTCCTTCTCAATCTCCTACCACTAAAGGTATCATATAATATCAATATTGTAGAGTGGAAACACAAGATATAGTGGTGAGAATCATCCCTAATCAATATCATGGAACAACAATCACGATTCTTCGTTTTCGCCACTCCCGGTTTCGGGTATAATGGTGAATGAATATAAGGAGGGGTTTGATGAAACTTCAAGGAAAGAAAGTTCTTCAACTTGTCAGTAATGACTTCGAGGATTTAGAACTTTGGTATCCGGTGCACCGTCTTCGTGAAGAAGGAGCGCACGTGATCCTCGCGGGAGAGAAAGCCGATCATGCGTATATCGGTAAATATGGTGTCCCTGCCAAATCAGACGTATCGTTTGATGATGTAGACATCACTTCGTTCGATGCGATTCTCGTTCCGGGTGGTTGGTCACCTGACTTGTTACGTCGTTTTGATTCGGTGAAGGGGTTCGTCCGCTATATGGATGAACAAAAGCGACCGATCGGTCAAATTTGTCATGCTGGTTGGGTGCTGATTTCAGCGAACATTTTAGACGGTGTGAACGTGACGAGCACGCCGGGAATCAAAGATGACATGGAAAATGCGGGTGCGATTTGGCATGATGAGCCGGTCGTCGTTGACGGACATATCGTCTCGAGTCGCCGACCACCAGATTTACCAGATTATATGCGCGCGTTCATCGACGTGTTCGCAAAACAGTAACTGAATCATAAAGGAGCTATACAACGTTGAACTTAAAATCGAATCCATTACTTCGTAAATCTATGCACTCTACAGCTTATAGTGCCGAGCCGATGACAAAAGCAGGGACATGGTCCAAAGTGTTTACATTGCTTCTTCTCGTGACGGCGGCAGCCGGTACGACATGGCTTGTCGTCCCTACAATTGGGGAAGAACTCTTGTTCCCGATCATGATTGGATCGCTCATCCTCGGGTTTATCTTTGCCTTGCTCATCACGTTTAAACCGAATACAGCGCCGGTCGTTGCACCACTTTACGGTATTATTGAAGGTGTGTTTGTCGGTTCGATTTCGTATTTCTTTGAAGCGATGGTCCCTGGTATTGTGGGACGTGCCGTATTGACGACGTTTGTCGTTGCTTTTGCGATGTGGTTTGTCTATACGACAGGTCTCGTCAAAGTGACACAAAAATTCAGAGCTGGTGTCATGGCTGCCATGTTCACAGTCATGTTGCTATATCTCGTGCAACTCGTCATGAGTCTATTCGGTTCAGGGTTGGCGTTTATGACCGGTTCGAGCCCGCTTGCAATCGGCGTACAGTTTGTCATTGTCATCGTCGCTTCGCTTGCGCTCGTCTTAGACTTTGACTTTATTGCAAGTCAGGTCGAAGCTCGTGCGCCGAAACAATTAGAATGGGTGGCGGCGTTCGGATTAATCGTCACACTCGTCTGGTTGTATATTGAATTGTTAGACTTATTGTATCGTCTAGCGATGAGAGAATAACATTTAATCATCGATCCATTGGGTCGATGATTTTTTCACGAAAGGATGTGTCCATCTGTCTGAAAGGACAGATTTATGATGAAGAAAATTGTGATTATCGGGTCGGGAATCGTTGGTGTATCGACAGCCTATCATTTAGCAGGTAAAGCTGACGTGACGGTCATCGACCGTAAAGAAGAAGGACGTGCGACAGATGCGGCAGCAGGAATCGTCTGTCCGTGGATTGCGCAACGACGCAATAAAGCATGGTACGCACTCGCAAAAGGAGGTGCGCACTATTATCCGCAGATCGTGAAAGAGTTGGAAGCTGAAGGGGAAACGGAGACCGGATACAAACGGGTCGGGACTCTTGCGCTACATGAAGAAGCAAAACTTGACCAGATGATGGAGCGGACGATGAAACGACGTGAAGAGGCCCCGGAAATCGGCGACCTCGAACGATTGACCGCACAAGAGGCACAACTCCGCTTTCCTCCGTTATCTGATGAATATGATGCGCTTCTAGTAACAGGTGGAGCACGTGTGGACGGTGGAAAATTCCGAGGAGCACTCGAGCGTGTCGCCCAAAAACGCGGTGCAAAGTTCGTCTATGGTTCGGCACGATTGACTGGTGGGGATGAGATTGGCGTAGAGTGTGACGGAGTTCTCCATGAAGCGGATGAAATCATCCTTGCGGCGGGGGCGTGGCTACCGGAACTGTTACAGCCTATTGGATATACAGCTCGTGTCGACGGAGAGAAGGCGCAACTCGTTCACGTTCAGTTAAAGGACACCGATGCATCGAATTGGCCGGTTGTCATGCCACCACGGAGACGGTATTTACTTGGATTTGACGATGGTAAGGTTGTCATCGGCTCAACGCATGAGAAAGGAAAAGCATTCGATGCACGACCGACGGCGATTGGTGTTCATGAAGTACTGACAAAAGGTTTGGAGTCTTCACCCGGTCTTGCTGAAGCAGAACTCATTGAAACGAAAGTTGGCTTCCGTCCAGTCACACCGAATTCGATCCCTGTGCTTGGAAGGGTGCCCGGGGCAGAAAACCTGCTAGTCGCGAACGGTCTAGGCTCATCCGGATTGACGGTAGGCCCATTCATCGGGAAAGTGTTAAGTGATCTCGTTCTTACAGGCGACGCCGAAGTGGATCTATCGCTTTATCCGATCGAAGACTATATCTATAAAACATGAAGAAAGGTGGCTGTCTGAAAATCTTAGACAGTCACCTTTTAACGTTTAATAACCCCGTTTAAAAAGAAATGAAAATAATCTTCCATCGTTTCTTTCATATCACCGATTGAAAAATGAGGGTCGGACAGGATGGCCTGCTGCATTAACTGAACATAGCGAAGATAAGAGGTGGTCGATAAGGTCACATCGATTGATCCTTGTTGCTTACCGTACTCAATCAGTCGGGCGAAGGCAGTGTATCCCCGGGTCGCAAGTTGTTCCCAGTTCGGGTCCTGTTGCATTGTCTTCGTAATGGTCTCATCAAAGAGAACCGCTGTCTTAATTTTTCGCTTCAAGATGTCTACGAGTATCGCGTCGAAGGGAGCATTCGATTCGATTTTTTGATCAATCCAACTCATTTGTTCCTCCGTCATTTGTTTTAATACTTCAATGATGACCTGCTCTTTTGAACCAAAATAATTATAAATGGATACGGGGGAAACGTGTGCTTTTTTAGCGAGCTCGCTTACGGTAAATCGAGATTGCTTCTCTGTCATTAAGTCAAAAGCCGCGCTTAAAATGGCCTGTCGTTTTTCTTCAGTGCGTTTTGCAAATCCATCCATTTGAATAATCGCTCCTTTCTATAGTTTTGTAATAAATATACCATTACCATTTCAAAAAAGAACGTGATATACTAATTTTGTAATCATATTAAATTAATATTTCAAAAAAAGGGGGATTCGAGATGATTCGGATTCAGCAATTGACGAAACGGTTCGATTCGACACACGGTATTTTTGACGTCTCGCTTAACGTATCACCGGGAATGATCTTTGGATTCATCGGACCGAATGGTGCAGGTAAATCAACAACGATTCGGCATTTGATGGGACTTTTGAAACCAAATGAAGGGAAAGCCTCAATCAATGGATTCGATTGTTGGCAAGAAACAGAGAAGGTGAAAGAGAGCGTTGGCTATTTGCCGGGAGAAATCAATTACCCACAAAACATGACCGGAGAAGAAATCATTCGGTTGACCCGTCATTTGCACAAAACAGATACTGACCGCGAACGGCGGCTTCGTGAACGATTTTCATTTGATGAAGCGACGAAAGTACGGAAGATGTCAAAAGGAATGAAGCAAAAGTTGGCTATTATCACGTGCTTCATGAAAGATGTGCCTGTCTATATTTTAGATGAGCCGACGAGTGGACTTGACCCGCTCATGCAGGAACGGTTAATCGATTGGTTGATTGAAGAAAAACGAGCAGGAAAAGCGATTCTCATGAGTTCACACCATTTTCCAGAGATGGAACGGACGTGTGATCGTGCCGCATTGATTAAAGACGGCCGCATTATCATCGAGGAAAACATGGGAGAACTTCGACAACATAGTGTGAAACGATATCGAATCGAATTCTCATCAGAGACAGAGGCGATCCGATTCATCGAAGCTTCCGGTTCGCGAGATGGAGTACACGTCGAGGTCGCGATCACGTCGCCACGAGACTTAAACAACTTAATCCGAACGCTTGCCGACTATGAGATTCGTTCACTTGAGAGTGGCGCAGACGAACTCGAACACTTGTTTATGCAGTATTACGGGGAGGCGACATAAATGTTAATAAGATCTATGTTTAGACAAAATCGCAGTTGGATTCTCGGTTATTCAATCGGGACAAGTATCTACCTCTTCTTTTTGGCGGCTATTTTCCCGTCCATTCAGGAAACGGGATTGATTGAGGCAAAGTTAGAGTCGTTACCACCGGAACTGCTCGACGTGTTCCAAATCGATGCGACGATGGCGATGGATAATTTGCTCAATTTGTTGTCGAGTAATTATTATGGATTGATCTTTTATGTACTCGCTGTGTTGTTTGCGTTGACGTTTGCCTCAAAACTCCTCGCCAAACCGGTCGATTCTGGAGAAATCATGCTTTACATGGCGGCACCGATTTCTCGAGTCACGTATGTATTGTCCACATTTGTCATCCTCATCATTGCAGTAAGTTTTTTTGTCGGATTAAATGGGCTCAGTCTCATGGCAGCAGATGTATTGTTTGATTTACAAATCGACTATTCTGTTCTATGGATGCTTCAATTGAACGGAGCACTCATGCTGCTCGTATTAGGTGTCGTTGCTTATATGTTGGCAAGTCTGTTCGATGATAGTAGCAAATCCTATATGGTGACGGGTGGAATCTTTACGTTTTTCTTAATGGTGAATATCATTAACGGAGTGAGTGAGCAGTTCGAATGGCTAGGGAACATTTCCTTCTTCTCTCTCTTTGATGCTCCGGCCATCATGCGTGAAGAATTTGGTGGCATTCATTTTATATGGTTAATCGGCTTATTAATGTTCTTTTCAGTACTCTCGTTCATCCGTTTTATCCGAAAAGATTTGACGATTTAGTTTTTCAAAATAAATTCTCGGGTATGATAGAATCAGTTCGATAGAATAAAAAGGGGATGAACTAGATGTTATATGCTACGTTAAGAAACAAGGTAGAAATTCCGATGATCGGCTTTGGAGTGTGGCAAGTCGACAATGATACTGAAGCACCAGCAGCTGTCGTTGAGGCCATTAAAACGGGCTATCGTCATATCGATACGGCTGCAATTTATAAAAACGAAGATGGCGTCGCAAAAGGAATCAAAATTTCAGGAGTCGACCGTTCAGAATTGTTCATCACATCGAAGATTTGGAATGATGATATTCGTGAGGGGAAAACAAAAGTAGCTTTTGAAAACTCATTGAAGCGCCTCCAGACAGATTATCTAGACCTTTGCCTACTTCATTGGCCGGTAGATGGCTTTGTCGAGGCATGGAAGGACCTCATCGATTTGTATAAGGCTGGGAAGATTAAAGCAATCGGTGTATCAAACTTCAAAGAGCACCATCTTGAAGCGTTGAAAGAAGCGGGACTTATGACACCACTCATTAACCAGGTGGAACTACACCCACAACTACCACAACCGGATTTGCTAGACTATTGCCAAGATGAAGGCATTCAAATTGAAGCGTGGAGTCCACTTATGCAAGGAAAGTTCTTAGACATTCCTGTCTTTTCGGAAATAGCTGAGAAGCATGACCGGACGCCTGCACAAGTTGTGCTTCGATGGCACCTCGAGTCGGGTCACGTCGCCTTACCAAAATCGGTTACACCACACCGAATCCGTGAGAATTTTGACGTGTTTGACTTTTCACTCGATGCAGACGATTTAGCAAAAATCGACCAAGTGGCGACGGGTGAACGTCTCGGACCAGACCCAGATGAAATCGATTTTTAATCAAAAGGGACTCGCTTAGGCAAGTCCCTTTTGACGTGTAGAGTCACACGGATCGGGGTATTGATTATTATGTTGCTAAAAGGAGGTGTTTGATCTTCGTTTAGAAGATCGAGGATATGGACTTATCTAAATGGCCGATAGTGAACTGGGTCGCTTTCTTGGCGACGGTTGTCATCAATTATTTTGCGAGTGGTGACAATGCCGCGGTTTCAGATCGAATCGATATTTACTTTAAGCCAGCGGGATACGCCTTCTCGATTTGGGGAGTCATCTATGTGGCGTTACTTGTATGGTTAGTCTTGCAAGTGAAAAAAGGGACGGTGGCGAATCAACAAGCTAATCGAATGAAGGCAGGATTTCTAATCTCATGTGTATTGAACGGGTTATGGCTACTTGCATTCACGAATGAGTGGTTCATCATCTCTCTCGTCGTCATGGTATCATTCTTAGCTTCTCTTTGTTGGCTGTACTATATCGCGTTCCGAACGTCTACAAGTTGGCTCGACCGCTTCCCATTCTCCATTTATATCGGTTGGGTATCGGTTGCAACAATCGTCAATACGTTTGTCGTCATGAAGACGGAGCAGATTACTTCACTGTTAGGACTCGATGAACTTGCTTGGACGTCACTCATGCTCATGGTTGGGGTCGTATTAGCCCTTCTCTTCATGTGGTGGCACCACGACTTCATCTATCCTCTCGTATTCGTTTGGGCATACATCGGTATTTTTGCAAGAATCGAAGAGGGGACGCTATATGTCGTCATCGTTAGTGCGCTCGCATTGCTTGCAATTGGGTATATCGGATTGATTTTGTGGAAGCGACCGAAATCGTTTATACACCATACGCGTAAAACAGTTGAATAATAAAAAAGGATATCTTAGGTGATATCCTTTTTTTACGTTCTTAAGAACCTATAAATAAATAATATTGATGGATATTTATTCTTTATCTAATATAACTAAAACTGAGTAACTCATTGATATCAATGATGTATGCGCTTTCATATATATTCTTTGATATTCTTATTATGCAAAAATACATACAGTACACTTGATTTATCAGAATATTTAGAACAAAATGTTAATTACGAAACTGTGAGTGAAAGGGGTCGATGATATGAGTCGAGTTGGACTGTATGACTCAAGATTTGAGAAAGATGCGTGCGGAATTGGACTATATGTCAATTTACACGGACTTAAAAAACATGAGATTGTCCGTAAATCACTTTCGATGTTGTGTAATTTAGAGCACCGAGGTGGACAAGGAGTCATCGATGCCGGAGATGGTGCTGGCATTATGACAGAGATTCCACATGAGTTGTTCATGCAAACGATGAACCTTCCGTCACTCGGTCGTTACGCTGTCGGAATGGTTTTTTTTCAGCCGTCAGAAGATCGACTGAATGAAAAAGTTAAATTAATGGAACGTATGGCGGATGAATTGGATTGCTCGACGATCGAGTGGCGCGAAGTACCCGTGGACTCCACACAAATCGGTGAACATGCCCGTGTGACGCAACCGGTCATCTATCAGTGGTTCATCTCATGCCCATTCCTAGATGAAGATGCAAATGAACGGGTTTTTTATGAACTCAGACGAAAAATCGAAAAAGTCGAAATGTTAAACTTATATATCGCTAGTTTGTCGACGAAGACAATTGTCTATAAAGGAATGTTGACGCCTAGCCAAATCTCCGCATTTTACTTGGATTTACAATCGCCTCACTATAAGAGTACATTCGGCATTGTCCATTCTCGATTCTCAACGAATACATTCCCGTCCTGGGAACGAGCGCATCCAAACCGGATGATTGTCCATAATGGTGAAATCAATACGTTACGAGGAAACATCGATGCGATGCGTTCACGTGAAGGAGTCACCTCAACAGACCTGTTTGAAGACGTGAATCACTTGTTCCCTGTTCTCCAAGAGGATGGCAGTGACTCCTCAATGCTCGATAATGCCTTTGAATTTTTCAAGCGGACCGGTCGTTCGATAGCGCACACAGCCATGATGTTAATTCCAGAACCATTCGTGGAGGCGAAGATGGAACCTTTCAAACGTGACTTCTATCAATATCATTCTTCAATCATGGAACCGTGGGATGGTCCGACTGGTGTCGTCTTTACAGATGGTCGGCAAATCGGGGCAATTTTAGATCGGAATGGATTGCGTCCGATGCGTTACATCGAAACATTGGACGGGGAATTGATCCTGTCGTCTGAGACGGGGGTCATTCCGGTCGATGCTGAGAACGTCAAATCAAAGCAACGTCTCAGACCGGGGCAGTTGTTGTTGATTGACCTGATTGAGAAGCGATTGATTCCAGACAGTGAAATCAAGGAGACGATTGCGAAGTCAGAGCCATATCATAAATGGCTAAAGCAAATGATGATTATTGAGGACAGAGGTGTTCAGGAGCAAACGGTTTCAGAGCTAGATCGTGTGCAACGTGCATTCGGTTATACAAAAGAGGACATCGAACAATACATGGTTCCTTTAATTAATGACGAGAAAGATCCAATCGGGTCGATGGGACACGATCAACCAATCGCTGTGCTTTCGACACGCCCACGATCGCTGTTCCATTACTTCAAACAACATTTTGCACAAGTGACGAACCCGCCTATTGACGCATTACGAGAGAAGATTGTCACGGCAACATTCACCTGGATTGGTCCGCAAGGAGATCCGGTCCATACAGGACGCGGGCATGCGAAGCGTGTCTGGTTAGACCATCCGATTATTGATGGCACCACCCTTGATCAGATTGATGAGCGACTTACACTCAAACGAATCGATGCAACATTTGCGAGTGATTTAGAATCGGCACTTGACGTACTCTTGAAGAGCGTCAGTCAAGCTGTTCAAGAAGGTGCGAACGTCATCGTCCTATCTGATCGCCTCATGAATGAGTTGCGAATTGCAATGCCTTCACTTCTCGTACTTAGTGCGGTACACCAGCATTTAATTCGGGAGAACTTACGCTCGAGCTGTAGCATCATTTGTGAGAGTGGAGAAGTTCGAGAAGTGCATCAGGCAGCGACGTTGATTGGTTACGGAGCAGATGCGGTCTATCCATACGTCGCGTATGCAACGATTCAAAACTTAGTTGAACATGGTCAAATCGCTCATACGTTTGAAGAGGCTGTTCGATCTTATCAGAAAGCGGTCGTAGAAGGGATCGTCAAAATCATGTCGAAGATGGGTATCTCGACGATTCAAAGTTATCGTGGGGCTCAAATTTTCGAAGCGATCGGATTAGACAGTCGATTGATTGAAAGGCATTTCCGAGGAACGACATCTCAACTATCTGGGATTGGATTCGTTGAACTAGAGGGCGAGGCGAGAGTGTTGCACGAATTTGCTTACCAGACGAATCGTCCGCTAGAAGCGGGGAGCGATTTCCAGTGGCGGGCAGACGGAGAAGAGCATGCATTCAATCCGAAGACAATTCATTTGTTGCAACGAGCTTGCCGCGAGAATGATCGAAAGTACTACGACGCCTACGTCAAATTGCATGAGTCTTCAGGACAGTTTATCCGCCAGTTGTTTACGTTCAAAGCACAACGTCCTGTGGCGCTTGACGAAGTTGAACCTATCACTTCGATTGTGGGACGATTCAAGACCGGCGCGATGTCGTTCGGGTCGTTGTCGAAAGAAGCTCACGAAACACTCGCCATCGCCATGAACCAGATTGGTGCGAAAAGTAACTCTGGTGAAGGGGGAGAGGACCGCGCTCGTTATGTGGCAGATGAATTTGGAAATGAGCGAATCAGTCGCATCAAACAAGTCGCGAGCGGACGTTTCGGTGTGACAGCCGAATATCTTTATCATGCCGATGAAATTCAAATTAAAATGGCTCAAGGAGCAAAACCTGGAGAAGGTGGACAACTTCCGGGGAACAAAGTGTATCCATGGGTAGCGGAAGTTCGAGGTTCGGTTCCTGGGGTTGGACTGATCTCGCCGCCTCCGCACCACGATATATATTCCATCGAGGATTTGGCACAACTGATTTTTGATTTAAAGCATGTGAATCCGAACGCAAAAATCAGTGTCAAGCTCGTATCGAAATCAGGGGTCGGGACGATTGCGGCAGGTGTGGCAAAAGCGAACGCGGATACGATTGTCATCAGTGGATATGATGGCGGGACCGGTGCTTCTCCGAAGACATCAATCAAGCATACGGGACTCCCTTGGGAACTCGGTCTCTTAGAGACACATCAAACGCTTGCATTGAATGGATTGCGGGGGAGAGTCACGCTTGAGACGGACGGAAAGCTTATGACAGGGCGGGATATCGTCATGGCCGCAATATTCGGAGCGGAAGAGTTCGCTTTTGCGACAGCACCGCTTGTCGTTCTCGGCTGTATCATGATGCGCGCATGTCACTTAGATACTTGCCCGGTCGGTGTAGCGACGCAAGACCCGGTACTTCGCCAAAAATTCATGGGGAAACCAGAACATGTCGTCAACTTGATGACATTCTTAGCTGAAGAAGTACGGGAGATCTTAGCATCACTTGGTGTGACGTCACTCGACGAAGTGATTGGTCGAACGGATTTACTCGAAGAAAGTGAGTGGAAGACGACTCATCCGAAAGCAAAACGGTTGGATTTAGCACCGATGCTCTCAATGCCGACACCACTCCCAGAATCTGAAGAGCTACCTCATCCGGCATATTATTCCTATGATCATCGGAAATTGATTCCAGCAGTTTCCCGGTCGATTAGCTCGTTGCAGCCGACATTCTTCGTTGGTCGGATTCGCAACACCGATCGAGCGGTCGGGACGCAGTTAGGATTTGAAGTAACGAAAGTTCATGGTCAGTTTGGTCTTCCGGACGATACGATTTCACTTCGACTTAGTGGGTCGGCCGGACAAAGTTTAGGTGCATTCATACCACGTGGAATCACCATTTCTGTGATTGGAGATGCAAACGATTATATCGGTAAAGGCTTGAGTGGAGGGAAACTGGCGTTGATTGCTGAAAAACATGCCCCGTTTGACGAGAGTGAACAAATGATTGCTGGTAACGTTTGCTTATACGGAGCGACGAGCGGTCAAGCTTTCTTTAACGGGCACGTCGGCGAGCGTTTTGCCGTCCGTAACTCAGGTGCAGCGACAGTCGTCGAAGGAGTCGGAGATCATGGCTGCGAATATATGACGGGTGGTACTGTTCTCGTACTCGGACAGATTGGGCGAAACTTTGCGGCCGGTATGTCTGGTGGAACAGCTTATATTTACGGAGCACAAGCGTATGAACAACTCGTCAATGAGGAACTCGTTTCCGTCGAACGAGAACTGGACGATGAGGACATGGAACAAATTTATACACTTCTTGAAGCGCATCAATTCCATACAGACAGTGTCAAAGCGCGGACGATTTTAGAGTCGTTTGAACAAGTGCGTCTAAACTTTGTGAAAGTCGTTCCGAGAGACTATGCGAACGTCTTAGACGTGATGCGTCAGATTAAAGCAAAACGTCCGGAATTGAGTGAGGCCGACAGAGCACTTGAATTGTTCCGCGTCGTGACTGAAGGAGGTACCGCATGAAACATAACTTTTTGAATATCGCGCGAACGACCTTACCAGAGCGTCAGGTTGATGAACGGGTGAGAGATTATGAGGAATATGCGACACGGATGGATGATGAATCCGTCCAACAACAGGCCGCACGTTGTATGGACTGCGGCACGCCGTTCTGTCATGTCGGGGATATGATTGGTCAGGAGACGATCGGTTGCCCGATTCATAACTTTATTCCAGAATGGAACAAGCTTGTGACGAAAGCTGACTGGATGGGTGCGTATCATCGATTGATGGAGACGAACAACTTCCCGGAGTTCACGGGAAGGGTTTGTCCGGCGCCGTGTGAAGGATCATGTACGCTCGCCATTAGTGAAGATCCTGTCGCCATCAAATCGATTGAACGGACAATCATCGACCGTGCCTTTGAAGAAGGATGGGTGAAACCGAGATCGATTCAGCATAGAACCGGGATGACGGTCGCGATTATCGGAAGCGGTCCAGCCGGATTGGCTGCAGCCGATCAATTGAATCAACTTGGACATTCGGTCACCATCATTGAGAAAGCGGACGAAGCGGGAGGCCTACTCATGTACGGAATCCCGAACATGAAACTGGATAAAGGTGTCGTAAGACGTCGTGTTTGCCTGCTCGAGCAAGAGGGAATCGTCATCCGGACGAATGTAGAGGTCGGTACCGACGTGACGGTCGAATCGCTTCGTAACGAGTACGATGCTGTCATTCTGGCGACTGGCGCACAAAAACAGCGTACGCTTGGGATTGATGGAGATGATGCCATTGGCGTGGAAATGGCAATGGACTATTTGACAGCCTCGATGCATGAACGAAAAGGAGTGCATCTCGAATCGAAATTTGACGCCAAAGACAAAAATGTCATCGTCATCGGAGGTGGGGACACAGGCGCCGATTGCGTGGCGACTGCGATTCGTCAAGGCGCAAAATCAGTCGTTCAATTTGGTAAGCACCCATCAAAAGGGTTGCTTCGTGCACCTGAGAAACCTTGGCCGTTGCAGCCTGACACGCTAACGACCGATTATGCGTATGCTGAATCGCTCGCGGTGTATGAGAAAGACCCGAGAACGTATTTGATTCGTTCCAACCAAATCGTCACGAAAGAGGGACGTGTCACTGGGATTGAAACGGAACGGATGACGAAAGTTGTCAACCCGGATGGTCAGGCGACTTTCTTCGTGGAAGAAGATTCGATCGAGACGTATCCTGCGGACCTCGTCCTCGTTGCGATTGGGTTTGAGAGACCGGAGCATGAATTGCGGAAAATCGGCGTCGAAAAGACGAAGGATTTCCATACAGCAACGGATAACGTCTTTGTCGCCGGGGATGCGAAGCGAGGTCAAAGCTTAATCGTTTGGGCAATTCGAGAAGGGCGAGAAGTGGCAGAAGTCGTCGACTCCTATCTCGAAACTTGCAAGTCTGTCTTAAAAACCTCATCATAAAAAAGGAGCGACAACCGTCGCTCCTTATCTTTTGTTTAGGAGGAGTTTTATGTTTACCGAAATCCTCATGTACACCGGAATCTGGTTTATCCTCATATTAATTTTACTAGGAACTATTTATTCACGACGGAAGAAATGATTAAAGGACCATTGCCGCAATCACCCCGAAGATGATGAGAGGGATGTTGTAGTGTAGGAACGTTGGCCAAACCGTCTCACGTAGGTGATCGTGTTGGCCGTCAGCGTTCAAACCACTCGTAGGTCCGAGCGTCGAGTCACTTGCAGGACTCCCCGCATCACCAAGAGCACCCGCAGTCCCGATGATGGCAATCGTCGCCTCCACAGAGAAACCGTACTGTACACAAAGAGGTACAAAGATGGCTGCGATGATTGGAATGGTCGAGAAACTTGACCCGATTCCGAGCGTGATCACTAGTCCGACGAGTAGCATAACGAGAGCGGCGATCATTTTCGAGTCACCCATCAGATTGCTCGCACCGTTTACGAGCGGATCAATCGCGCCTGTTTCACGAATGACGGCTGCGAATCCGCTTGCGGCAATCATGACGAAACCGATGAACGCCATCATGCGCATGCCGCTTGTGAAGATGTCATCTGCCTCCGACCAAGGGATGAGGCGGAAAATCGAGAGTAACATCAGTCCTGTCACTGCCGAGGCAATCATCGACTCGGTCTGTAATTGAACGATGAGAACGATGAGAACAACGACAAGCGTCATGATCATCTTGAAACCGCCCATTTGACGAACTTCATAGTCAGACGGTCCGAGTGCGATTGTTTCATACGTTCGCGGTTTCCGGTAATGGATGAACGCTGCGATCAATCCGACGACCATACCTAATGCCGGGATTCCCATGATTGAGATGATATTGACGTCGCCGACTGTCAAGCCGTTCGCTTCGACATTCGCAATGAGAATTTCATTCAAATAAATACCGCCAAATCCGACTGGTAACAACATGTATGGTGTCACAAGACCGAAAGTTAAGATTGTCGCTACGAGACGGCGATCTAGTTTCAATTCATTGAATAAGACGAGTAACGGTGGAATCACAATCGGGATAAAGGCGATGTGAATCGGGAGTACGTTCTGTGAGCTGATCGACAATAATAAGAGTAGCGACAATAAGAACGCTTTGACATAACTCACGCGTTTACCCGACACGTCACGACCCGACATGGCAATCAGTTTTTCGGCCAAGACGTCTGGTAGACCCGTCTTCGACAACCCGACGGCGAATGCGCCGAGGAGTGCGTAACTGAGCGCGATGCTCGCTCCGCCCCCGAGGCCGTCGCTAAAGGCGGTCAACGTATCGTTAAACCCAAGTCCTCCAACAAGCCCTCCGACTAGCGCCGCTAATATTAAGGATAATACAATGTGCACTCGACTGATGGCGAGCGCGAATAAGACGATGACTGCAAGTAACACTGCGTTCATATACATCCAACACCTTTCATATTTTCTTTCTCTTGGTATCACTTTAATATGATAAAGACTTTTTGAAATTTAACATATGATGTGACCCTTGTCAAATCGCTCATGAAAAAAGCGATAACTCGTAAAAGTTATCGCTTGCGTGTTACATATCGACGTTGTGATACACTTGGCGCACATCTTCCAAGTCTTCGAGAACGTCAATTAATTTTTCGAATTGTTCTTTCGATGCGTCATCGAGCGACACTTCGTTCTGTGGGAGCATCGTCAACTCTGCGACGGCAAACTCCTCAACCCCGGCAGCCTTGAATGCGGTCTGAACGGCGTGGAACGCTTCAGGCTCGGCATAGACGATTACCGTCTCGTCTTCTTCGATGACATCACGAACGTCAAGGTCGTGTTCCATCATAAGTTCAAGAACATCATCTGCAGACATTTGGTTGACACCGATGACGGCTGTTGCATCGAACATATAAGCGACCGAACCACTGACGCCCATGTTGCCTCCGTTTTTACCGAAAGCAGCACGAACTTCTGATGCTGTACGGTTCACGTTGTTCGTCAACGTGTCGACGATGACCATCGCACCATTCGGTCCGAATCCTTCATAACGAAGTTCGTCGAAGTTCTCTTCGTCGCCGCCTTTTGCTTTATCGATTGCACGATCGATGATTGCGCGAGGCACGTTATATGTTTTAGCGCGCTCCACCACAAATTTTAATGACTGGTTCAATTCAGGATCTGGCTCCCCTTGTCGGGCGACCACATAGATTTCGCGACCGAACTTCGCATAAACGCGACTCGTGTTGGCATCTTTAGACGCCTTCTTCTCTTTAATGTTGTTCCATTTACGACCCATTACATGTCATCTCTCTTTCCATTTGTACGTAGATTCATTACAGATTATATAAGAAGTTGGCTGAATTGACGAGTAAAGATTTACTCGTCGCCTTTGTCCATTTTCTCTACAATCTCAGTGAGGGTCTTCAAACTTTCAATCAGCCGGTCTGTCTCATCTTCATTTAAAAATGCGAGGCGCTCTTCGAATAGCGTTCGGAACGAGTCTCTTCGTTCAAGTAAGATTCGCTCACCTTTCTCCGTCAGCTGGTTCCATATCACTCGGCGATCCCGTTCATCGGGTACGCGGGTAATGTAGCCCTCGTTCAACAGTTTCGTGATGAGAGGGGTGACGTTCGGTGGTGCGATGGAGAGTGTCTCGCTAATTCGTCCATTCGTGACTGCCCCCTCGTCTTCAATCAACATTAATAGATGGAAATGAGAAAAGTTCAAGTTTGGAATTTGAGGAAAATCAGATCGACGTAGCAATTTACGACGAATTAAAGGGATTAGTTTGACAAACTGGTCCGCTGCATCTTGTTTCGGCATAATAGATTCACTTCCTAGTTAGGTTCTATGTTCATTATACACGAGTTAGGTGCAGTTGAACCTAAAAACGGGTTGATGTGATGATTGATACATCTTATAAGAGATAGAACTGACACAATTAATGTAAGCGTTTACATGAATTGTTACTCATGTTTTCATGAAAACGTATTCGATTTTACTGAGGGTGCATGTAAAAATCAAGAGCTATCAACAAATGATAAAAAAATATTGTGAAAGAGTTCACATTGTTGTCACCCACAAAACCGGGAAAACATTGTATTCTATGAATGTGAAGGAAAGCACAATCTCTTGAAAACAAGCACCACATCGTGCTTCCATCAAGTCAATATGTTCATTAAAAGCTCTCACTTATGAGGAGGAACCTAACATGGCAGTTAAAGAGAAAGCAAAAGTGGAAACAACGGCAGAACAAATGGTGGATACGCTCGTAGCGGGCGCACACGCCGCACTCGATACGTTAATGACGTTCGACCAAGAGAAAATTGATCACATCGTACAAGCGATGGCGCTCGCAGGTCTAGAGAAGCACGTCGAACTTGCGAAACTAGCATATACAGAAACAGGTCGCGGTGTCTTTGAAGATAAGATGATCAAAAACATCTTTGCGACAGAATATATTTATAACTCACTTCGTGGAGAGAAAACGGTTGGCGTTTTAGAAGATGATGTTCAAAACGGAATCACATACATCGCAGAGCCGGTCGGTGTCGTTGCAGGTGTCACACCGGTCACGAACCCTACTTCTACTACGATGTTCAAAGCGATCATCGCCATTAAAACACGTAACCCGATTATCTTTGCCTTCCACCCGTCAGCTCAACAATGTTCTAGTGAGGCAGCGCGGGTCCTCCGTGACGCAGCGGTAGCCGCAGGAGCTCCTGAAAACTTGATTCAATGGGTAGAAGTCCCGTCACTTGATGCGACGAAAGCACTCATGAATCATCCTGGTGTCGCGATGGTCCTTGCTACTGGTGGAGCAGCGATGGTCAAGTCCGCCTACTCGACTGGTAAACCGGCTCTCGGTGTCGGACCGGGTAACGTACCAGCCTATATCGACAAAACAGCAAAAGTGAAACGTGCCATCTCAGACGTTATCCTTTCAAAAACGTTCGACAACGGGATGATCTGTGCGTCTGAACAAGCAATCATCGTCGACCAAGAAGTATACGAAGAAGTGAAAGCGGAAATGACAGCACTCGGTTGCTATTTCTGCTCACCTGAAGAAAAAGCGAAACTTGAAACACTCGTCATCCGTACGGACACATGCGCAGTCAACCCAGAGATCGTCGGGAAGCCGGCAGCGTGGATTGCAGAAAAAGCAGGTCTCAAAGTCCCGGCTGACACAAAAATCTTGATTGCTGAACTTGAAACAGTTGGCGCGACAGAACTTCTCTCACATGAAAAATTGAGCCCGGTCCTCGGTGCTTATAAAGTTCAATCACGTGAAGAAGGATTTGCGGTTGCTGAAAAAATGCTTGAAATCGGTGGTCTCGGCCATACAGCTGTCATCCACTCAACGGACGACGATGCCATCCTTGATTTCGGTCTTCGTATGAAAGCTTGTCGCATCATCGTCAACTCACCATCAGCACACGGTGGAATCGGTGACCTTTACAACGAAATGACACCATCCCTCACGCTCGGTTGTGGGTCTTACGGTAAAAACTCCGTCTCTGAAAACGTGACGGCGAAACATCTACTCAACGTGAAAAAGGTGGCGAGACGTCGCGTGAATATGCAATGGTTTAAAGTACCTGAAAAAATCTACTTTGAGAAAAACTCTGTCCAATACCTTCAATCACTCACAACGAAAAAGCGGGCGATGATTGTAACGGATGAAATGATGGTCAAACTCGGATTCGCTGATAAAGTCATCAAAAACTTACCAGCAGGTGTTGAGTACCGTATTTTCGACCAAGTCGAACCAGATCCATCTGTTGAGACGGTCATGAACGGTGCTGAAGCGATGCGTCACTTCCAGCCAGACATGATCATCGCACTCGGTGGTGGATCACCAATGGATGCTGCGAAAGGGATGTGGCTCTTCTATGAACGTCCAGAAGAGAAGTTCTCAAACCTTCGTCAGAAATTCATGGATATTCGCAAACGGACATACAAGTTCCCGACACTCGGTAACAAATCAATGTTCGTCGCAATCCCAACAACTTCTGGTACAGGTTCAGAAGTAACACCGTTCACCGTCATTACAGACAAAAAACGTAATGTGAAATATCCGATTGCTGACTACGCGATCACACCAGACGTCGCCATCGTCGACCCTGAGTTCGTCATGACCGTACCAGCATCAATCACGGCAGATACAGGAATGGACGTGTTGACACACGCCATCGAAGCTTACGTATCAGTCATGGCAAACGACTATACGGACGGACTTGCGCTCCGTTCGATGAAGATGATCTTCGACTACCTACCAAAAGCGTATGAAAACGGTAGCGACGCGGAAGCTCGTCAGAAAGTGCACAACGCGTCAACAATGGCAGGTATGGCGTTCGCGAACGCGTTCCTCGGTATCAACCACTCGATCGCTCACAAAATCGGTGGAGAGTTCCACGTACCGCACGGTCGTACAAACGCAATCCTCATGCCACACGTCATCCGTTACAATGCGACACGCCCATCAAAACTTGCGGCGTTCCCGAAATATGAGTCATTCATCGCCGACGAGCGTTACGCAGAAATCGCACGTTACCTCGGTCTTCCGGCAAGCACGACAGCAGAAGGTGTCGAATCACTCGTCCAAGCAATCATTGAGCTCGGACAACGTTTGAACATCAAACTCTCGTTCAAAGCACAAGGCATCAAGAAAGCAGATCTCGATGCGAAGATTGACAAAATGGCGGTCGACGCATTCGAAGACCAATGTACGACGGCGAACCCGAAAATGCCGCTCGTTGAAGAATTGAAAGAAATCATGTACGCAGCATACGAAGGCGTATAAGAATCAATAGTTACGTGTGAGCCCGTTCAACTCGAACGGGCTCTTTTTGTGGTCTGAACAGGATATTCAGTTTCTAAAATTATATTTAAATAGATAAAATATTAAATAGTCAGACGATAAATAGCTGTCTATAATAAATATTGGCATACTTAGCCAATATCATTGAATGGGGATCATGTAATGTTAATAGTGATTAGTTTGTTGCGTTCAATCGCGACAGTCTTTCTCTTTTTTAATCCAATCCATCCGACACCGCTCGAGACTGCGGAATACTTTTCATCAGTCGATCGAAATGCGGATAGCTGGGAGAGTGCTGACTTTTTTGAATCATTCGGAACCGATTTACCCGTCGACATGGACCGGAACGTCCTTTACACAGAACGGATAACCGGTTGGACTGAGATTGAGGTGGGAGATGGAACGTATGAAGGTCTTTCATCGATGACGTTTGATCAACCGTTCAAAGGAACAATTTTACATATGGAATGGGGACAAGATATTCCGAATGTCAAAGAGAAAGTGATTGTCTTACCGACGACAAAGTTTTCATATGACAATATCGAGGATGCGTATACCGTCGATTACGCGGGTGAAGTATTGAATGATCAGGAAGCGAACGCATATTTGTCATCACTCGCATCTAAGGGAGCGGCAGGATACTTGATCACACCTTATGAAGACGATCCATATGGGATGGGTTTTGTTTTCACGTCATCCTACATGCCGTTAGATGGCACGGGTGTAGACTCCGATACGGCTGAACAGCTGAAGGATGGACAATCGATAAAAGTAGAGCCTTACCGTGAAGAGATCCCATATGTCGAATTTGTTCAAACAGGGAAGAGTAATCAAGAAATCATCATCATGTCCCGACTCGATTCTTCCTGGCACGGTGCCCATTATTTGTCTGCCGTCGGACCGTCGACGGTCTTATATCACCTCATGCAAGTGATGAACAAGGAGACACCGGACTATACGATTCGATATGTCTTTTTGAATGGGAATGGGGACTCTAGAGAAGCGAGTGACGATTTCCTCGAACGATTAATGGTTCAAAGGGAGAAAGTCGATGCAGTCGTCATGCTCGATATTCTTGGGACCGGCGATGGCCCACTATACGTTCGGACGAAAGGGATGAAATCATATCCAACCCTCGAACAGTCTCCGTTCGATCAATTAACAGTTCGTTCGTTAGGGAGTTCTCCGGGGGATGCTTACGATGAGGCTGGACTTCCCTATATCATATTAAGTGATTCATTAGAAGGAAGTTGGCATGTGTTTACGGAGAAGGATACGTTCGAACGTCTGACGAAAGACGGTTTATCCGATGCCGTCAATTGGCTACATGCTTGGCTTACTGACTGACCTCATAGATGTCGCTGTCTCATTTGACGGCGACATATTTTTTTTGGATGTCGGTTTCGGGTATGATAGTAATGGAGGCGATACGATGAAACAAGAGATGACGATTACGACAGCATATGGAACGATTGCAGGAACTTTTCTTTCGCATGAGGAGCCTCGGGCGACCATCGTCATGTTGAGCGGGAGTGGACCGAGTGACCGTGATGGTAACATGGGAGGTGTCGGTTTTAATACGTATGCCAAGTTGGCAGAAGCGTTGTACGACTACGGTTACAACGTGTTCCGATATGATAAACAAGGAATCGGGAAGTCCGATGGGGATTTTAATAAAGTTGGCTTACATGATTTGATTAACGATGCGATTCTTGTCGTGCGCACCATTCGACAACTAGCCGATGTGAATCGATTATATCTACTCGGTCATAGTGAAGGGGCCGTTCTTGCTCCTGCCGTTCAGCTTGAGACGAAAGCCGATGGATTGATTTTACTGTCTGGGTTCCATGAATCGTCAAAGCAGATGTTTTTGTACCAAGCAGACGCGCTGGCTAAAGACATCGAGCGGATGAAGGGCATAAAAGGTCTCTTCTATCGGTTGACGGGCGTTGCCAAAAAAGTCAGACAGCGACAGGACGACTTGCTCGAGCGGTCTTTACGGACGAACGTGTCGTCTTTCAAATATCGTGGGCAAGTCGTTAATGCGAAATGGATTCGAGAACATGCATCCTATGACGTCCGTGAGCGGTTAGAGCATGTGACCGTCCCGGTGCTTGCGATTACAGGGGGACGTGATGTTCAAGTCCCACCAGAACACGTCCATATGATTCAAACGAAAGGGGAGGTCACCTCATCGATTATCGATGATATGAATCATCTCCTCGTGACACGTGAGTCACCCCATTCGCTTCTCATGCTGCATAAAGAATATCGAGAAGCAATCGATGCGCCGATTCATCCAAAACTCGTTCAAGAGTTGGATGAATGGTTAAAAAAACAGTCATAAACACAAAAAACGGTCAGTAAATGACCGTTTTTTGTGTTATAATTGTGACGAGTTGAATGAATGTGGACGTTTTTGAATGATTTTAGTTGTTTTCATAATGAAAACGCTTTATATTAGACGTATGGAGGGAACAAGATGTTAACGAAACAACGACATCAGTTGATTTTGCAACGCTTATCTGAACAAAAGGTCGTCAAATTGAAAGAACTGGTTGATTTGACCGATTCGTCCGAGTCGACGATCCGTCGAGATTTGACGGACCTCGAAGAGGAAGGATATTTGGCAAGGGTTCACGGCGGAGCAACACTCATTGCGACTCCAGATGAAGAACCGACGTTTGAAGAGAAGCGAGATCGGTTCGTAGATGAAAAAGTTGCGATTGCACGGAAGGCCGCGACATTCATCGAAGACGGGATGTCGATCTATTTAGATGCCGGTACAACCACTCAGGCGATGGTTCCATTTTTAGAAGGGAAGAAAATCGTCGTCGTCACAAACAGTCTACCGATTGCGAATGAATTATTTGATCTTGATATTAAGACGTTTGTGATTGGCGGAGAATTAAAGCGTTCCACCCAAGCACTTGTCGGGTATAACGCACGCGAGAGCATGATGAATTATCGAGTCGACCTCGCCTTTCTCGGAATGAACGGAATCGACCTTGATGCGGGTTACACGACCCCAGACCCAGAAGAAGCGCTTGTCAAAAAAACGGCAATCGAATTGGCACAAACGTCCTTCGTACTCGCTGACGCATCGAAAATCGGGAAACGGACGTTCAGCCGAGTTGCGACGTTAGATGCCGCACAGTTGATCACATCAAGCGATGAGTCAATGAGTTCCATCCAAACAATCACAAAGGTGGTGAATGCGAAATGATTTATACGTTAACACTCAACCCTTCTATTGATTACTACGTAACATTACCTAAAGTACATCTAGGAGAAGTGAACCGAATCGAAGAGACGACAGAGCGAGCAGGTGGGAAAGGCATCAACGTCTCAATCGTTCTCCGGGAGTATGCACAAGACACAAAGGCACTTGGTTTCATCGGTGGGACGACAGGTGACTTCATTAAAAAGTCACTCGTCGATCACGGTGTACACACCGATTTCGTAGAGGTGAATGGAAGCACCCGGATCAACGTCAAGATTCGAGCGAAAGAGGAAACGGAACTGAATGCGAGCGGACCGAATATCACAGAGTATGAGCTCGAACAATTGACGGCCAAGTTCGATCAGGTTCAAAAAGGCGATATCGTCGTCCTCGCGGGTAGTATTCCAAGTAACTTACCAGACTCGCTATATCGGACGATTGCCGAATCGATTCGCGAAAAAGGGGCTGACTTTGTCGTTGATACGACGAAAGAAGCCATGCTCGAAGTGCTCGCCCTCGAACCACTCATGATCAAACCGAACCACCATGAATTAGGTGAATTGTTTGATACCGAAATTGAAACATTCGAGGAAGCTCTTCCTTATGCGGAACAACTCGTCAAACGTGGGGCGAAAAATGTCATCATCTCCTTTGCGGGAGACGGGGCGCTACTCGTTAACAAGGACGGAGCCGTCACAGCAAACACACCGACAGGGAAGCTCGTCAATTCGGTCGGTGCAGGAGACTCGCTCGTCGCCGGATTTGTCGCGAATGTGAAAGAAAAAGGCGAACAAGAAGCATTTCGATATGCGGTCACGACAGGAAGCGCATCTGCATATACGTTCGGTCTATGTTCGAAACAAGAGATCGATCGCTTGATCGATCAAGTACAACTCACACCACTTAAACGAATGGAGGAAACAACATGAAAATCACGGACTTGCTCCAACTCGACACGATTCAATTGAATCTAAGCGCGAGTTCTAAGCGTGAGGTCATCGAAGAACTTGTCGATGTCCTCGACCGCGCCGGTAAACTATCGGACCGCAACGGTTATCGCGATGCGATCCTAAAACGTGAAAGCGAGAGCACGACTGGGCTCGGTGAAGGCATTGCCATCCCGCACGCGAAAACGAGTGCAGTCAAGTCACCAGCGATCGCGTTCGGTCGCTCGGAAGGTGTCGACTACGAAGCGTTAGACGGACAACCGAGCCGCCTCTTCTTCATGATTGCGGCAGGCGAAAACGCCAATAATGAACACCTTGAAACACTCTCTAAACTTTCAGTTTACTTGATGGACCCTGCATTCCAGGAACGGCTCTATGCGGCTACTTCTGAAAACGATGTCATCCGTGCAATCGAAGAAAAAGAAGCAGCAGAAGAGAAGCAAGAGGTCGTCAAACCGACAAACACGGATGCACCGTTCATTTTGGCGGTCACGGCTTGTCCGACCGGTATCGCTCATACGTATATGGCAGCAGATAGCTTGAAGCAAAAAGCGGAAGCGATGGGCGTCGACATCAAAGTCGAAACGAACGGGTCGACTGGCGTCAAAAATGAATTGACGCGCGCGGACATTGACCGGGCAACAGCAATCATCGTCGCAGCGGACAAGGCTGTTGAAATGGATCGCTTCGCTGGTAAACGAGTCATTGAAGTTCCTGTTGCACAAGGGATTCGGAAACCGGAAGAACTCATCAATCGTGCGGTGAAACAAGATGCGCCGGTATATGAGGCTTCGAAATCGTCAGGTGGTGCTTCGAAAGAGCAACGTACAGGCGTGTACAAGCACTTGATGAGCGGTGTATCCGCGATGCTTCCACTCGTTGTCGCAGGTGGACTCTTGATTGCCATCAGCTTCTTCTGGGGCATCAACTCCGCCAACCCGGATGACCCGTCTTACAATGAATTTGCTGCACAGTTGATGACAATCGGTGGAGCTGCATTCGGCTTCCTCGTTCCGATTCTCGCCGGTTTCATCGCGATGTCGATCGCCGATCGCCCAGGTCTCGCACCAGGTCTCGTGGCCGGGGTACTCGCAAGTCAAGGGAACGCAGGATTCCTCGGTGGTCTCATCGCTGGTTTCTTGGCAGGTTATGTCGTCCTGTTCTTGAAAAAAGCACTCGCAAAATTGCCTGCTTCACTTGAAGGAATCAAACCAGTCCTCTTGTATCCGTTACTCGGTTCGTTTATCTCAGGTATGGTCATGTTGCTCGTCGTCAATGAACCGATTGCAGCACTCATGACATGGTTGATGGATACGTTGAACAGCATGAGTGGCGCGAACGCCATCCTTTTAGGAGTCATCGTCGGTGGGATGATGGCAGTCGATATGGGTGGTCCGATCAACAAGACAGCGTACGTCTTCGGTACGGCAGCACTTACAGCGGGTAACCAAGAAGTCATGGCAGCGGTCATGGCTGGAGGGATGGTACCACCACTCCTCGTCGCACTCGCATCAACAGTCTTCGCTCGTCAAAAGTTCTCGAAACAAGAGCGCGAAGCAGGAAAAACCGCTTATATCATGGGAGCTTCGTTTATCACGGAAGCGGCGATCCCATTCGCAGCTGCGGACCCGATTCGCGTTCTTCCATCAGCGATTCTCGGTTCTGCCATCGCAGGCGGATTGTCCGCATTCTTCACGATTCAATTGCCGGCGCCACACGGTGGAATCTTCGTCTTCCCACTTCTTGAAGGAGCTGGAAACGTCGCGGTGAGTATGGGTCTTTACGCACTCGCCATCTTGGCAGGTGCAGTGGTCGGAGCATTGCTCCTCTCGTTCTTGAAAAAACCGTTAACAACGGCTACACCGGTTCAGTCAAAAGAAGTTGCGTAATTAGTGAATAGACACTGCCTCAGTAGAGGTAGCGTCTATTTTTTTATGATAGGTGATCGAATAGAATTCACATAATTCGAGATTGCATGTTGGGGATTTGTGGTAAACTATTTGTAAAGATTCGGGTAGGAGGGGGTCACATTGGACATTCGGGTCGCCAAACCAGACGATGTATATGGGATTGCGAGAGTGCGTGTGAACGGATGGCGCACGACCTATCGGGGGATCGTACCGACCGAGTACTTATTGAAACTTTCGTCCGGTTCCATCGAATGGGCAGAACGGTTGCGGACAGCACTTCGTCGTCAAGAGGTAGCCGGCTTTGTGGCGATTGTCGATGACGAGATTGTGGGCTTCGTCCTATACGGAGAAGAACGTACGGGTGAGTATCCAGACCATACGAACGAAGTGTATGCCATTTATATTTTAGAGAACCATCAAGGGAACGGAATCGGGTCCGCTCTCCTTGAACATGCCGTGCAATCGATGTGTGAAGCAGGTCTCTTGATCTGGGCACTTGAGATGAATCCGTTCCGAACGTTTTATGAGCGAAAACAGGGGCAGGTCATCGACCAAAAAGATCGAGAGTTTGGCGAATTGATGCTCCGAGAAGTGGCGTATGGATGGGAAAAGACTCGTCACGGTTCAATATTAGGGGCTTAAGCTTACTGACTGTAGTGTATTCTACGGTCTTTTTTTGTGCCCGATGTAGGAAAGAAAATAAAGAAATGTCATTATAAATCAATTGGAAATACTATTGTTCAATCAAACAATCTCTTCTATACTGAATTGAACAAAAATTTCCAAATGAAGGGTTGGGAGACATTGAAGCACCGAAAAATTTGTATCAAGTTAAGTGGAGCCGCTCTAGCTGGTGATAGAATGGATAATTTTGACGAAATGAGTCTCAGCCTGATTGCAGAGGAGATATTGTCACTCGCAAAAAGCGGGGTTGAAGTATGTGTCATGGTCGGTGGGGGAAATCTCTTTCGCGGGAATCAAGCAGAAGCGTGGGGGATCAATCGAGTGGAGGCTGACAGTATCGGGACGCTCGGGACAGTCATGAATTCATTGATGCTACGTGGTATCTTGAAACGAGATACCACTCGAGAAGTGCGCGTTATGACGTCGATTCCAATGCCGAGTGTAGCCGAGCCATACATTCAACTTCGAGCCATCAATCATTTGAAAAAAGGATATATCGTCATTTTTGCAGGCGGTAACGGTCAACCGTTCGTCTCTTCAGACTATCCGGCTGTTCAGCGTGCCATCGAAGTGGGATGCGATGCCTTGTTCGTGGCAAAGAACGGTGTCTCCGGCGTATATGACCGAGATCCTCGTTTGGATTCGGACGCTCGTCAATATGAAACCCTACATTATAACGATGTCATTTCGAATGATTTGAAAGTGATGGATCAATCGGCATTGCTTCTCGCAAGAGATCACGGTTTGCCGATCCACTTGTTCGACTTCAAGGAGCGAAACGCCATTCATCGGATTCTCCAAGGAGAGACCATTGGGACGATGATTCATCACCATGAAACGCAACTTTTGCAGAATTGAGGAGACAGCATGTATGAAGTAACAGATGGTCACGTCATTGGGACAAACGGAATACCCGTCGCATATTCGTACCTGCAGCCTGATTCGTCATCCGACACACTCGTGATTTTGTTGCCCGGATACGGATATACAAATGATTCTCCAATGTTTCGCTATACGACTGGATTGTGCTTAGAGAGGGGGTTGAACGTTCTCGAAGTCAACTATAACTATCGGGACGAGCGGTATGATTCAGTCGATGTATTTAAGGCGATTGTTGATGATGTTCGACTCGTCCTCGATCAAATCCTACATACTGATTCCGTTCGACGATACATCATCATCGGAAAATCGCTCGGTACGGTTGCGATGGCAAGTGAATTCACCCGAAACGTGTTTCATGATGCTAAACTGATTTGGTTGACACCTTTATTGAAACGAGACGACATATATGAAGCGATCCAGTCTCATAAAGGTCAACAGATGGTTCTCATGGGAACAGCGGACCAACATTATGTACTGGAACGAATCGAGCATCTTGAACATCTAGCATTGACTGAACTCGAGATTGTCGAGCAGATGAATCACAGTCTCGAGTACACAGGTAACACATACGAGTCACTTCGGCTACTTGAAACTCTTCTCAAGCGAGTGGAGCAATTTATCATGTCCTCATAGGTCGTGAACCGGAGGAGAGTTTCATGGGGAGATCGCAATCAAATGTAAGGGAGGAGTCGACGTGAAATTTACCACTGAGCGTTTAGAAATCAGACCATTTATGGAGAAAGACTTGCATGCTACATTCGAAATGTATTCAAAACCAGAAATATGCAGATATCTTTTGCATGAGCCATGGACGTCTGAAAACAGGAAGAAAGAATTTGATAAAAAACTAACGAATTCTACTCTTACCGAGACTAGTACGTTGAATTTAGCAGTCGTACATCAAGATGAAGTGATTGGGGATCTCACAGTTTGGTACACGGGTATGAAAGATACGGTAGAGATCGGGTATTGTTTTTCTGATTCACATTCAGGAAAAGGATATGCGACGGAGGCAGTGAGCGGATTGCTAGAGGAGTTGTTCACAAAGCTCAATCTACATCGGGTACAAGCCAATCTCGACGCCAGAAATGTAGCTTCCCAGAAATTATGCGAACGGGTTGGAATGAGAAAAGAAGCTCATTTCTTGAGAGACTATTGGAATAAGAATGAATGGACCGATAGCATGGTGTACGCCATGTTGCACGAGGAGTTTGTCAATCAAATGGATGAAAAATGCGAATGGGAAAAGAGATGACGTGACGCGCCACCTCTTTTTATTTTACAATTTTCCAATCACCGTCAACGGGTCGACACGTTCTGTATAATCCGCAGGGACGTCACTGAATGAAATCGTTCCGTCTGACTCTATAATAAACGTGGCCGGTTTCGGCAACTGCCAATCCTCGTTCCCATTATGTGCGTCGACGTGTAGCCCAGACGCCTTATAAACGTCGATCAAGTAATCCGGCATGTCAAAGACGAGGTCGAATTGGCGTGCGACTTGATTATCCCCGTCGCTCAATACGTAAAAATCAAGTTCGTTCTTTTCTTTCGTTGAAAGGGAATAATCCGGCGTCTCAGGACTGATTGCGACAAGAGTCGCCCCTTTTTCTTGAATCGTTGCCAACTCGCGCTGGTATGCGCGAAGCTCGAGGTTACAGTATGGACACCATCCGCCACGATAAAACGTGACAATTACAGGTCCTTTTTCAAGCAACGACTGCAACTCGACTTTTGTTCCGTCCGCGTGAGGCAATTCAAACAGAGGTGCTGACTCACCTACTCTTAATCCTGACGCCATTCCCGAATCTTTCAATTCCTGCGTTGCCTTTGCCATCAATCGTTGCTTCTCGGCAGGTGCTTTTTGTTTGAACTGTTCCTTATAACTTTTAATTTCTTCCAATAATGAATTCATATTTTTACCCCCTTTCCTGATAGGTTAACTCAATTTTATATTTAATTCGAATAATTTGGTTTTAAATTTTATATTGTACGTATGAAACTCCATTTCAAGTTCCGAAAAATAATTTTCGAATAATTCAATCAACTATTAAAATATATATTTCTTAACCGATATTGTGAATAACCCAAGGAGGACTCGGTAGGTCGACGACACTCCTTGAACACTTTATTCGAGGTAGGAGATGTTTTATGAAACAGAAACGTACGATTAGTATCAAGCAAAAGTTGATTGTCTTATCCGTTCTATTATTACTCATTCCAGCCACATTGATTGGAATCGTCGCTTATTCGCAGGCGAAAGGGAAGATTGAGTCTCAAATGATCCAGTCTGCCAATTCGGGGGTAGACCGGATGAACAATGAGGTCACGAACCTCATCGAGCCGATTCAAACGGACATCTCGTTTTTTGCGAATCGGATTGATGCTTCGATTTATGAAGAAGGAGAAGAGAATCAGGCGTTAGCAGAGAAGTTTACCGAGTATTTAGAGACGCATCCAAAAGTGACGAACATTTACTTTGCTTCAGCGGAAGGCGCGATGACAATCTATCCTGAGCAGGGATTGCCAGAAGGATACGACCCACGAATTCGTCCTTGGTATGAAGCGGCTGAAGCAAGTGGACAAGATGTCGCCATCACGAATCCGTATGTCGATGCCTCTTCTCAAAAAATGATGATTACCGTATCGAAGAAGACTTCAGACGGTAGTGGTGTGGTCGCTGTTGACGTCGATGTGAACGATATAGCTGAAGTGGCGTCAACCATTCAAATCGGTAAAGAAGGATACGTTGCCATCTTCGACGAGGCAGAACAAGTTGTCATCCATCCGTCGACGGCTGTCGGTGAAAAAATAACTGAGCCTTGGGCGAAATCTCTCTTTGCCGAGGAAGAGGGTATTCTATCTGCAACTGAGAACGGGGAAGGTGTTGAGAAAGCGTTCGCAACGAACCCGATCACAGGATGGAAGATTGCAGGTACTTTATATGACGGTGAGATTCAGGACGAGACGGTCGGTATCCTCTGGACGACTGGATTTGTCATCATCGGAATGTTTGGTGTCGCAGCCATCCTTCTCTACTTCGTCCTTCGTTCAATCTTACGTCCATTGCGTGTATTGACTGAGGGAGCAGAACGGATCAAGGCAGGTGATTTGACAGAGCCGATTACCGTCTCATCGAACGATGAAATCGGTCGTGTCTCAGAAAGTTTTAACGAAATGAGCGATTCACTCCGTATGGTGTTACTTCATCTCGATGATTCAATCAGTCAAGTGGCCGCATCTTCTCAAGAACTGATGGCCAACTCGGCACAAAATACCATGTCGTCGGAGCAAATTGTTCAAGCGGTCGATCAAATGGCGCTCAGCGCCGATGGGTCGAAGCGACAACTCGACGACAATGCGACATCACTTCAAGCAATCACATCCGGTATCATGCGCATCTCGGAGAGCTCGATGGATGTATCCGAACTGTCGCGTGAAACGTCAAATGAAGCCGAGGACGGATCGACGACCGTAAAAGAGAACGTCAAGCAGATGCAGGCAATCGATGCGTCAGTCGTGACGTTTGAAGGGGTTATTCAGTCGTTGGCGAATCGTTCGAATGAAATCGGAGAAATCGTCACGGTCATCAACGGCATTGCAGAACAGACGAACCTATTGGCCTTGAACGCTGCGATTGAAGCGGCACGTGCAGGTGAGAATGGAAAAGGGTTCGCGGTCGTCGCGAGCGAAGTCCGAAAGCTTGCCGAACAGTCACAACAGTCGACAAAACAAATCGCAGGACTGATTGACCGGATCAAACATGAGACGGAACAATCCGTTCACTTGATGAAAGAAGTATCTACTCATACGAAAGCAGGATTGACGTCATCTGAGATGACAGCAGACCGCTTCGAGAAAATTAAAGAGCGTACAGTCGCGATGACACCGCGCATCGAAGATGTGACCGCAACTGTCGAGGAGATTGCGGCGAACGTTCAGGAAGTGGCCGCGACCGCGTCACAAATCGCTGACATCGCCGACGAAAACTCCAATGTCTCAAAACAAGTCGCAGCGACGACTGATGACCAATTGAAGTCGATTGAAGAAGTGTCACAATCAGCAAAATCACTCGCAACGATGGCGGAGGAACTTCAAGAACTCGTTTCACGCTTTAAACTTTGAAACACCAATGAGGCAGAGCGCTTTGCTCTGCCTCATGTCGTCGTTCTTATAAAATCGGACTGAGGAGTCGTGACACCCCTTCCCGTGCACGGACCGTCCATTTACGGGTTTCATAGTCTTCCATCGTATAAACTCGGCTGACCGCGGTGTCGGTTTCAAACAAAGAGACGAGTTCGAGGGCGACACGTTCATCATAAATGAGAGCGTTCACTTCAAAGTTGAGACGGAAGCTTCGGGCATCTAAATTCGTCGTCCCAACGGTCGCGATCTCATCATCGACGACTAGGATTTTTGCGTGCAGAAATCCTTCATCATACAAGTAGACGTTCGCACCATAATTGAGCAACTCTCCGAGGAAAGAGAGGGATGCCCACATGACGAACGGGTGATCCGGTTTTCCGGGAATCATGATATCGATTTGAATCCCGGAGAGTAACGCCATCTTACAAGCATCCATGAAGCTTGTATCAGGTATGAAGTAAGGCGTTTGAATGACGACCCGTCGTTTTGCCGACATGATCATCTTCACCATCATATTCTTTAAATGTTCCGTATCCGAGTTCGGTCCACTCGTGACGATTTGCATTGGAGACTTGTCTTTAATCTCGTGTCGCGCAAAAGAAAATGTATTTTCTGGTTCGTGGTCGCGATGACCTGAATAGTTCCAATCCAAGATGAAACGGTGTTGAAGATGATAGACGACGTCACCTTCAACCCGCAAATGCGTGTCGCGCCAATAGCCAAATTTTTCGACGAGTCCGAGATATTCGGTGCCGACGTTGAAGCCGCCGACATATCCAATCTTCCCGTCAATGATGACGACCTTACGGTGATTTCGATTGTTCAGTTTAAAGTTGATCATTCCGAGAGTAGGTGGGAAGAAAACACGGACTTCTCCGTCGTTCGCAATCAACTCTTTAAAGTCGGAGTTTCGAAGGCTCCGAGATCCGACCGCATCATAAAGGAGTCGTACTTTGACACCGGCTTTCGCACGCTCAATCAATTCCTTCAAAAGTGCTTGGCCGAGGGCGTCACGTTGAATGATGTAGTATTGAATGTTAATCTCGGTTTCGGCAGAGCGGATATCATCCATTAGCGCTTTGAATTTTTGTTCACCATCGTGCAAGATGAGGGAACGATTATGTACGCTAATCAATGATTTAGCTGAACGTAAATTCATTTGAAGCAATTGATCGTACTTTTCAAACAATGGCTGAGCGAGCAATGTTTCTCGGGCATGAATCTGTTCGATTTGTGATTCTACTTGAAGCGCATGGAAAGAACGCTCTTCCACACTCAAGTTGTAGAAGTTATCCTTCTTGAGTTGTCGTCCGAGAAAGAGGTAGATGATAAAGCCGAGCACCGGTAAAAAGAATAGGACGAGCAACCAGGCCCAGGTCGCCCCGACGTCCCTTCTTTCGGCAAAGATGACAGCGAGTGCGAACAACAGGTTTAACCCAAGGACGATATACAGTCCCCAGCTGAATAAAATGGACAAATTCAACGACATACACTCCTAAAAATCAATTTGTAGCTTAATCATACATCAAATGAGGGAATAGATTGCTATCAAATGAAATAGGGGGAGTAGACGATGGATATGGAAGTCGTATGGAAGCAAGGGATGGCGTTTGAAACGCATACGCCTTCGGGACACAAGATCACACTCGACGCGTCAGAGGATGTTGGGGGACATGACACCGGTCCTCGCCCGACCGAGATGTTACTTCACGCAACTGCATCCTGCACGGGAATCGATATCGTATCGATTTTGCATAAGATGCGTCAACCGCTCGAGTCGTTCGAGATGAAGATTGATGGGGTTCGTGCAATCGAACATCCGAAACGCTTTACAGCCATTCACATCTTATATATTTTGAAAGGCGATATGTCGGAAGAGCGGGTTCGACGGGCAATCGAACTGTCTGTTGAACGATATTGTTCCGTTTCACACAGTCTGAACGCGACATTGTCCTATAGTTATCAATTAAACGATAATGGAGTCATTCCGTTTGAAATGAAAGAGTGAGCAAGATGGTTGAAAGACATAGTGTTCTCCGTTATATTTGTATTTCAAATACTGTGTAATTAAAGGAGGACGTTATGATTCGACTCGCGACGAAGCGCGATGCCAAGAGCATCGCGAACCTAATCGAACAACGAGCCGTAGCGCTAAATGAACAGGGAAGCGACCAGTGGACCGAATATTTGGAACAGGACCTCGTGGAGCGTGTGCTCACTGATATTACGGAAGGCAGTGTATATGTCTTTGAAGATAATCAACAAATTTTAGCTTCAATCGCATTGTTGCCTCCTGATGAATGGGACGACAATTTATGGGATGACAGTGAGTATGGACAATACATCCATCGAATCGTCGTCAGTGAAAAGTTAAAAGGACGCGGGGTTGGACAGCAACTCATGGAGCACGTGTTACAGTCGGCCGACGAGGATGAGCCGATCCGACTCGACTGTGTCGCTGATAATGAATTCCTCAATAGTTATTATCCACGTTTTGGTTTCGTCTATGTTGACTCCCGAAACGGGTACAATACGTTCGAATACAGATTAGATGAGAGTATGAGTGCATGAGGGTCTTTGGACCCTTTTTTTGATATAATGATTAAAGCGAAAAGGAGGAGTTTTCCATGATTAAAACTATCTTAGTGGGGTTCGGCTTTTCTGCGAACACATTTCATCTCCCGTTCTTAAATACCGTTGACTCATTTGAAGTGGTTGGAGTCGTCTCAACGCGTCCGAGCGAAGTTCACGCCAAACTACCAGAAGCTAATGTATATGAGACGTTAGAGGAAGCATTACAAGCAGATGCATCCTTGTTCATTATCACGACACCTTCTTACTTACATAAAGAGATGGTCGCTTCTTGTCTACGAGCAGGTAAAGACGTATTAGTAGAGAAACCAGCCTTTCTGACGACTGCAGAAGGATATGAGTTAATAAAACTTGAGGCGGAGACGGGTCAAATCGTCAATGTGTATCAAAATCGTCGCTTTGATGGTGATTTCTTAACGATTAAGTCGTTGCTTGACTCAAACGCAATAGGTGATTGGAAAGTAATGGAATCACGATTTGATCGCTTCCGACCGAATGTACGTGACCGTTGGCGGGAAAATGCAGGACCGGGCTCAGGCATCTTATTTGATTTAGGAAGTCATCTCATCGATCAAACGCTCGTTTTGTTTGGAAAGCCTGATCGAATTCAAGCAGATGTGATGACTCAACGAGAGGGTGGACAATCTGACGATGGGTTTCATGTGACGCTCTATTACGGAAATAAGCGAGTCTATCTTCGTTCAAACCCGTTCATCGCAGGAGAAACTCCACGTTTTGAACTGCATGGGACGAATGGAAGCTTTGTGAAATACGGTCTTGATCCCCAGGAAGAGGCGCTGAAGGATGGGGAATTAGAAACTGATATTTTAGAAACTGGTATCCTGTCTGTCGAAGATGTTGAAACGATTCAAGTTGAGAAGGGAAGCTACCTCACTTATTATCACCAGTTGGCGGAAAGTTATCAGACACGACGCCCGATTGTCTCTTTAAAAGATGCCGCATTGACAACACAAATTATTGAACTTGCTCGTCAATCGAGTGAAACAGGTGTAGTAATCACGGTGGACTGATGTCGTATCTATATCCTTCAACATGCGGATTCGCTATATAGCGGGTCCGTTTTTTAATTGTGAGTGAATCAACATACGAAAGAAATAGTGATATGTTTTTCGTAAACTACACTGTACCGAAATTGATTGTTAATAATAAAAAGTTACATTATTCATCTGTGTACTCATCCTCAAATGGGAAAAATAGTTAAGAAAATCACTTATAAAGGGGTGAGATGATGGAAACAAGAATCATCAAAGACCGAGCCGAGTGGGAATATTGGTTAAGTCAAACACAATGTGATGTATATGACAGTTATGATTATGTCAAAGTGAATTGTGGATCACATGACTCGCCAGAACTTTTTGTCGCCAATACATCAAAGGGGATGTTGATATATCCATATATCCGAAGACGAATCGATCAGCGGTATGATGATCTCGTGACAGCCTATGGTTATGGTGGACCATTTCGAGTAGGAGAGTTCACAGATGACGAAGTAAAGGTCGCTCGCCATACCTTTTTATTACGAGAAGAAAACGGAATGACTGTCACAGAGACAATTCGCTACCATCCGCTTAGAATAGATGAAGCCATCATGAAAACGTTTGGACAGGCTTTCCCTATTCGAAAAACAGTCCATGTTCAGCTGGATAAACCTTATGAACAGTTGACAGAGCGATTTCATAAAATGACGAAGCGTAATGTAAAACGGGCGACGCGTGAACAATTGACCGTTGTACAAGGTGGCGCTGAAGACATTCAAACATTTATAAGATTATATGAAGAAACCATGAATCGTCGTTCAGCGAATGATGATTATTATTATTCAACTTCGTATTTTAGAAAATTGCTCACGAGTGAGTCGTTTGAAGCCGAGTTTTTATTTGCGCTTCATGGTGAAAGCGTGATTGCAGGAGTGTTGCTGTTGTATGGAGAGACAGGTGCTCATTATCATCTAGGTGGATCGTTAAATAACTTTTTGCCACTCCGGCCAAACCATTTTCTGTTTAGTGAGATGATTCGCCGTTCAAGTGATAAAGGAAAAGTATACTTGCACCTTGGTGGGGGGGTGACAGGACAGGATGCTCTCTACGATTTTAAATCGAGTTTCTCTGGAGAAGAACCGCTCACTTATTATATTGGAAAAAGTATTCTAAAGGACGATGTGTATCAAAGGTTAAACGATGCCCATATTCAACTGCATGGAATGTCTGATTACTTTCCGATGTATCGAGCACCTGTAAAGATTGATACGCCACTTTCATCGACAAAATAAAACAATCGATGCAACAGAACGCTTGAACGTTCCGTGCATCGATTGTTTTGGTTATGCAGCATCTTCTTCTGTCGATTCGACTTTTTCAGTATGACGGACGATTGGGAAGTTTTTAAATAGGCGGCTTCCGATCAAACCAAAACCGATTCCTAAGATGAATAAAACGACAGCTGTGATTGTGACCGTTTGCCAGTCATTGAATCCATACATAACGAGAAGTCCCGGGATACCCGCAGCTGAACCAGGAGCATCATTGATCATACCCGTCATTGCCACGATCAGTCCTGCGACAGCCCCACCCACAAAGTTCACACTATAAATAGGAATTGGGTTTGCGGAAATTAAATCAGCTTGAGTCAACGGCTCAATTGCAACTGATAGTTGATCTTTCTTCGTTCCAATCTTCAATTGACGGAACAACAAGTAATTCATCGAGATCGATGCGGTCAATGCAAGTGCGGCAATTGCCATCGGCACACCTGTCAAGCCGAGCATCGCTGTTAAAGCCATCGAACTGAGAGGGGACGTCGACACGACAGTGACAATTCCTCCTAGCACGAGCCCCATGACGACCGGGTTTTGCGTCGCCGCGAGTTCAATGACTGCACCAATTTGAGCGAGAGTGTTTGACACAAGTGGGTCTACGCCGATTGCGACGAGTCGTGCGAGTGGAGCCATCACAATGACGTAGAAGATCATATCGACCCCGGTCGGAAGATAGCGATTGATGCGTGTACCAACTAAGGCAAGGATATATCCTGCGAAAAATCCAGGAAGGATACCGAATCCAGACACGGATAATCCAATCATCATACTATATACGGGGTTGATCCCGAGTGCGATGGCAACGAGTGCCGCCGCAGCAGGACCTGATAACGAACCGGCTGCCTGCCCGACCTCTTCATATAAAGGAAGTGGCAGTAATCCTCCGATGGCGTAGGCGTTGAACGCTTCGACAAGGAAACTTGCGATTGCCGCACCTGCCAAGGCGCCCATCGCTTTCATTCCGAATGGTGCCTTGTAGCTGAAAAGTGTGAACAAGGCCAGGATGAGCAGTAAGAGTGCAACTCCTTGAATAATGACCATAAACTCTTCCTTCTTTCTATCTATCTGTATTCATTCATAATTTCTTCTATATTCAATGATAGAAACGCTTCTGTAAAGCCATTTTGACGAGAAAAATCAAAATTGAAGCATGATATCGTTTACATGAAGAAACAAAGAATCATGGTAGCGCTTACTTTGAAAATGACATCAATTGTACAAGTTTTGACGTGTCGAGCCGCATCAGATTGGGAACAGGTAGAGGAAAGACTGTTCATAAAGTATTGGTCGAGGAGGAAGAATCATGCAGAATGCAGACAGACAGTGGCATGCTCTCGAAGTAGATGAAGTAAAAGCAAGAGTGGAGACTGATATCGAAACGGGGCTCTCGAAAGAAAGTGTCACAAGTCGTCAGGAAGAGTTCGGTAAAAACGTGTTACCGGAGAAAGAGAAAACGCCTGAAATCATAAAGTTCTTAAGACAATTTAATGACATTCTTGTGTACGTCTTGATCGGTGCGGCAGTTGTCACCGGTTTTCTTGGTGAATATATCGATACGATTGTTATCGTCTTAGTCGTCACGGTCATCGGTGTCGTTGGATACTTACAAGAGAACAAAGCGGAAGAAGCACTAGAAGGAATCAAAAAGTTGCTGGAAACGAAAGCGACCGTCATTCGTGACGGGAAACAATCCGAAATCGACTCGAGTGACCTCGTCGTCGGAGATGTACTCGTCCTCGCAGCTGGTGATAAAGTGCCAGCCGATGCCCGGGTTGTTCGGGCAGAAAAGTTCAAAGTAGAGGAGTCCGCACTGACCGGTGAAGCGACAACGGTCGAGAAAAAACCGGATGTCGTCAATGAAGAAGCCGTACTCGCTGACCGTAAGAACATGGTCTACTCAGGAACGAGTGTGGCGACAGGTAGCGCTAAAGCGATTGTTACAGCAATCGGCGAAGGAACTGAGCTTGGGCAAATCAATGCATCCATCTCAGAAGTACAAACCGTCAAGACACCACTCATTCGTCAGACGACGAAATTTGGTCAAACCGTATCGATTGCCATCTTAATCATCTCTGTGGTGATTTATGCATTTGGTTATTTCATGAGAGATTATGAACCTGTCGAACTGATGCTGACGACGATTGGTCTGGCAGTCGCAGCAATCCCAGAAGGATTACCAGCTGTCATCTCCATTATCTTAGCGCTCGGAGTTCGGAATATGGCTGAACAGAAAGCGATTGTTCGAAGCTTACCATCTGTCGAGACGTTAGGCGCAGTATCCGTCATCTGTACGGATAAGACCGGTACGTTAACGAAGAATGAGATGACCGTCAAACAAATCGTGACGGCGAAACATGACATTGAAGTCTCAGGAAGTGGATATGCACCGAACGGAGACCTAGAATTGAACGGTCAACCGTTTGATTTGGATGACGATGAATCGATGATTGACCTTTTGACTGTCGGAAAGACGTGTAACGATGCACAGTTGAACGAAGAGGATGGGGGTTGGGTCATCAATGGGGATCCGACCGAAGCTTGTTTACTGACTGTCGCAGAAAAAGCGGAACGTCCGATCGAACGACTTAAAGTCATCTCCAAAATCCCATTTGATTCTGAATACAAGTACATGGCTACGCTCGTCGATTATAAAGGAGAGCGCATGATTTTCGTCAAAGGTGCACCTGACCGTCTATTTGAGATGGCATCTTCTGAAGATTTCACTGAAGAGTATTGGGACGATAAACGTAAAGAAATTGCTGACCGAGGTCAACGTGTCCTCGGTGCCGGTTTCAAGAGAGTTGACAGTTCGAAACAATCGATTGACCATGAAGATGTTGAAAATAGTCTGACTTTCCTCGGGTTATTCGGTATCGTCGATCCGCCACGACAAGAGGCGATCGATGCTGTTGCCGCGTGTCGTGATGCTGGCATCCGAATTAAAATGATTACGGGTGACCATAAGGACACGGCTGTCGCAATCGCAAAAGAGCTCGGTATGGAAGTTGAAGGAGCGCTCGAAGGCCGCGAATTGACGGATATGTCCGATGAAGAAATCAAAGAGGCGTCCGTTCATAATGACGTGTTCGCGAGAACGAGCCCGAACGATAAACTTCGACTCGTCAAAGGGTTACAAGAGAACGGGTTGATCACCTCGATGACTGGAGACGGCGTCAATGACGCTCCAGCCTTAAAACGTGCAGATATTGGGGTGGCGATGGGAATCAAAGGGACGGAAGTCGCAAAAGAAGCCTCTCAGATGGTTCTAGTCGATGATAACTTCAAAACAATCTATAACGCCGTCCGTGAAGGTCGCCGAGTATATGATAACTTGAAGAAAACAATCCTCTTCTTACTCCCTACAAACGGTGGACAGGCGTTACTCGTTGCGATGAGTATCTTGCTTGGGGCAGCAGCACCACTCAGTCCTGTTCAAATTTTATGGGTGAACATGGTCGTCGCAATTACCTTATCACTGGCAATTGCTTTTGAACCTCTTGAAGAGAGCACGATGAAGCGTCCTCCACGACCGGCGAACGTGCCACTTCTCAGTCGCTATTACATTTTCCGTGTCACATTCGTGTCGATATTGATTGGAGGAGGTAGTTTGTGGATTAATTACATGCTCGGTGATTTCGATTATTCAACCGAGAAATTACAGACAATTACCTTAAATGCAATCGTCATGGCACAGTTGTTCCATTTATATAACTGTCGCACCGAGTTGGTCCCTGCGTTCAATCGTCGGTTCTTCGACAATAAGATCGCTTTCCTCGTATCAGGTTTACTCATCGCTCTTCAATTGTTCATCACGTACGTGCCGTTCATGCATACGCTGTTCGGGACTGCACCACTTACGTGGGAAGATTGGATTTACCCAGTGGCATTTGGAGCCGTGGTGTTTGTCATCGTTGAAATCGAAAAAGCTATCTCAAGACGAGTGATCGGAAATCAAAACATTCACTAATACGTTTCATGTATGTAGAAAACGGATAAACAAATGGAGTAACGACGAAGGAGGGATACGATGAAACGAGATGAATCACAACCAGGGGTACATCCAGATCCAATTCCAGATGATGAATCGAACCCGGCTAAGAAGCCGGCTCCGACACAACACCCTGACCCAAATCCCGAAGAAGAGTCGGACGAATAAACAAGTTACCTGTGTATAATAAAACCTCCTCGTCTGAATCGGCGAGGAGGTTTTTGGTGTAGAGGTTACTTTGTCATTTTTGAGGAACGGCTGTTTTGTAGACGATTGAACTTTTTCTCATCCGTATGTTCTGTGATGATAAAATCACCGACGGGACATTCCCATTTTCCTTTTGCGACAACGCATTCACGCAATGTCACCTGGTCATCATACAGATCAAGCTCTAGTGTTTCTTTTAAAAATTGATCTACTTTTTGATTTGGCACTTTAGCATATTCATTCAATTCGAGTACTTCATTTTTAACAGTCACATAAGATGTGACCTGAAAATAGCGCATGTGATGGTCTCCTTTATAACAAATCTAATTTTTAGTATAGCCGTTTATGAGACAAAACGGGACATCAATGTTGCATTTCAACACGTTCGCGCTTCGGAGGAGCTTCGTTAAACGGTTTCTGATGTCGAATGATGAGCCAGAAGATTAAGCCGAACAGCGGGATGTACGGAAGTGGCCAAAGGCTCATCTTATAGCGTTTCGCATCCCGATTCATTAATGTGATTTGAATGAACGCCAATAAGAAAAAGTCAACGGTCATTGTTCGCACAAACTGATTATTCTCTACATACGACCAATATTCTGAGACATTTCCCGTATTCGCGGCAGCGATGAACAGTCCGATCGTCACCAATAGCAACACGACACCAAGGATACGCGTCGGAAGCGGTTTGACCGGGGTCGGATAAGGAGATTGTCTCGCAAAAGCCAAATAAGGAGCGAGTAAGAAGCCACCTACGAAAAAACTACTGATGGCAGCGATGAGCGGATTCGGCTTCAGCTGATTCACTTCTGACCAAAGAAGCGGGAACATCGCTAACGGAAACACACCTAAGATACTAAAGAGTGAGAGAGAATAGCCTTCATACGCATCGGTATTATAAGTCAAAAAGTCGATTAGAAAGCGCCCGTCAAACGGGACGTTCTGACCTAAGATGGCCAACGCGATGGCCGCCCCCCATGGAATCAATAAAAATTTTCTAGTCATACGAACACCTCGCCAATGATTGATAGTTGTAGTATACCCTCTTTTGTAAACACGAAAAAATGAGAAGATGCATCATGCATGTTCTCATTTATTTTCACGTGCATACGTTTTAATCATCGTGACGAGTTGTTGGGTTTCTTCCATTTTTATATCAAGCATGATTCCATAGTCATAAAGAGTTCCCAATTGATTGCGATGTTTAACGTATCCAATCAGTTCGATCGGTTGGAGAGTTGGAACGAGATCGAGGACAAAATGTACTTGTAAGTCATTAGAAAGTGGAAAAAGATAATCCGAGCGTAATTTTAATCCGTGAGAACTTACATTGAGAAGTAGCCCCTCGCCATCATATAATTCTTTGTCTCCCCAAATCAGTTTGTAAGGAATTATACGCGGATTTGGTAGTATATAGCGGAAAGTTTCCTGTCTGCGATAACGCATCAATTCACCCCATTTCTCTACTCGTTATATCGGTACTGGATAATTAAAAATGAAGAGGAAATGCTTATAAAATTATTATGTACTTGCTTTACAAAAGTGAAAACGCTTTCTATAATAAGTGTACGTTTTGAACAGGGAGGAGATCAGATGAATGTCCATGATTTACTCCGGCGATACGCGATTCAATCACCAGTCATCTACGAAAAAAAACATAACGGGGAATGGGTTAAACTTGAGCGTTTGCCTGTCTATACCATTCTTGAAGTTGAAATGAATGATCAAACGATCGAGGCGGTCGCCATTGATGCGTTTAAGGCCATCACAGTTTGTCGAGATGAGACGTCGATTGAAGCCGCTCGGCCTTATGCTGTGCGTATCCAAATCGAACGACCATGAAGAAATGCCGTAACTTCAAACGAGAAGTTACGGCATTTCTTATGCAGCATCTTGTTTTGTTTCGTCTTGTGGATTTGTCCGTTTTGCATAATACATGAATGGTGTAGCCATCCATGCAATTACAAACTTCGCCACGTACGTCGTGATAAAGATATTCCACCAAATGTCCCATTCCATCCCCCAGAAAGCGATAATACAGAACGTGAACGTATCAATCAATTGAGATAATACGGTCGAACCGGTTGTCCGGAGCCATAGCTTTTTCTCGCCCGTTTTTGCGCGAATTTTCGAATAGACGAAGACATCGAACAACTGAGAGACTAAATAGGCGGCAAGGCTACCGAGTGTGATCAATGGTAGCATCGAGAAGAGTGCCTCAAAACTCTCGTGCATGAAGAGCGCCTCTTCAAACGGTTCATACAAAAGGGCGTACTGCATGAGTACCGTTGAGACGATCAAAATGAAAAATCCGAGCCATACCCCTTTTCGGGCAACTGCTCGCCCGTATTTTTCATTCAAAATGTCCGTCGCTAAGTAAAGCGAACCGTAGACGATGTTACCGAGCGTAAAAATGTATCCGCCAATTACAATCTGTTGCGTGACTTGAATATTTGCGACGACAGAAGCCATCGCAATCCAAGCGTATAGTCCGACCCGACCAAATAATTTGTAGCTAACGACGAGAAGACCGAGTGTAAGGATGGCGGAAGGAATCCATAACCATTCGTTTAGCATGAATCATGCTCCTTCCTTTAACTATTCAATAATTTCAACTTTTCAAGTTTATAGAGGAACGGAAATGATGTCAAGGTGAGGGGGGATGAAGAAGTTCTCGTTGATGTGTACCAGCAATCAAAAAGTACCTCCTGAAACATTCAGGAAGTACAGCTTGTTGACTAACATGAATAATATCGCTCGCCTTTTTGGCGCCCACGCTTTCCTGCAGGAGTCGAGGCGTCGTCGGGCGAGCAACGCAAACGGTCGTCATCTGGCGGCCGTTTGTCTTTTTCTGAGGCCTCGACGGCCGAAGAAAAAGCTCGGCAGGTGCTTTTAACCGCTTGGTTTAGCGGTATTCTTGATGCCTCCGACGAGAATCGAACTCATGCTTCAGCATTACCATTTCCATTTTGGGATTTAGTGGGAGAATATTCAGGAGAGGTATGGCTTGGTTGAGCTATTCTGTAAGTCATTATTGTAAGTTATTGGTGTTTAATACTATGATTTCGCCTGTGCATGAGCGGTAAGTGTGCACAATGCTGTGCACAAAATTAGTTGTAGGTAAGGGGAGAATCTGATATCACTGACTCGATATAACCTTTCTCAAAGGTTAAAGAGGATTCCATATCCGAGAGTAACGTAATCAGTTCATCTTGTTCAGATTGAGTAGCTGAGTATCGTGAAGTAAATTCTTCATAACCTTGCAATGCTCCCAATAAGATTTCTGTTTTTTCGAGTGCGATGCTGTATTCTTTCGTAACTCGTTCATCCCTTGTGTTTTCAATCGCATATTTTAAGTCGCTCTCGTATTTGATTGCGATTTGAAATATAGTTTCGATAGATTGAGGAACATAACTAGGTTCGTGTGTTCTTAAGAAGTCTTTCGCAGCGGAAATATCAAATAACATACGATCAATATAACTAGTGATGTGGAACGCGCTGTTCATTTCATCTTGCGTGTATGCGACCGTGTCATTAAACTCGCTTCTGCTATCGACTTGTAGAATTGTATCTTCTAATTGAATCTTATATAAGCGTTTCGTACGTGTGCTCTCTGTATATTCAACCGGCTCGTCCCAACTCTCCCAAGTGTCGGAGAGTTGCATTGTTTCAAGTGAATATGCCGTTGCCTGCAAGTCCTCTTCAAGTTCAAACAAATTTTGCGTGTGTAACTCGACCGCGTCTTTTAGTGCCATCTCATTCACAATCTCAGACGCTTTCTGTAATTGGTTGCGAGAAGTGGTGATCAATTCTTCCATCGCATCGAAACGAGCTTGGATTTCTTCCAAAGGGAGGTCGCTACATGGTCCATCGCATTCGCTCATATTTTTCTTAATGAGGGTGAGAAGGGCGTCGGTCCGCGTAATAACTTCATTTACTTCGTTGTATCGATCTGTATATTCAGCAGGAACTTTTGGTAAAGGCGTGAGTTCGTCCATCACTAAATTAGTATCGACGGTAGCTGTATCTTCATTATCATCTTCAAGAGTGGCTGATGACTCACTTTCGACCTTGTCAGTTTGCTTAACAGTTTCGTCCGGTTGCATAAAAGTGAAGACAAAACCAAAGAGGATTGAAGCGACTAACACTCCATTGATTCTACGTAATGTACGTTTGTATCTTTTTTTAACCTCAACGCTACCAGTGTAATCGTTTTTTCTTTTCCAATAATCGTGTCTAGCAATCCCTGCGATGACAGCGACTGTAAATGCGATTGCTGTTAAAATTTGAAATTGCGAAGGCATGTTCCTACCCCTTTCTTATTATCAGAACTATCGTACCATCTATAGTATATATACCTATATTTGTTAAATAAAGTTTCGATTCAACAAAATTGCGCTCGCGACACCGAAAAACGAAAACTGTGCCATTTTTGTGCCACACCAAAAAGAAAGCACCTCCTGCAAGAAACAGGAAGTGCCCTAAACCGCATTGTTAAGCGGTATTCTTGATGCCTCCGACGAGAATCGAACTCGTGCTGCAGCATTACCATTGCTGAGGTCTGCCACTAACCTACAGAGGCGTTACACCCACTATGTTACACAGGTTAATCGCCTTTTTCAAGCTTTTTCAGAATAATAAGACCTCTAGTCTTCGGTAACCGAAGACTAGAGGTCGGATGAATCATGCTTATTTTGTTCGGATCCACACAGCACCTGCAGAGTTGTCTTTCGCTTCACCGACTACGTCAATGACAAGGCCGTATTGCGGGAGTTTACGTCCTGCATCTGGAATGAGTGAGTTGATGTACGAATTCGCATCATTGAACTGCTTCACGCCAGCTTGTGCTTTGTAGTCATAGATACCACGACTTGGTGAATCGATATACCAAGCGAGCGTCTTATCGAGACTGAATGCAGCGTCAGCGATTTGGTAACGTGTGCTACCTGTCACTGTCTGTTGTCCATTCAAGTTACCGATAAGCGCTTGTGGATGTGAATCGACGACACCGAGGAAGCCTTCACCAGGGTGGACACCGACCCAGTTGTCTGTATACGAGTCATCACCGTACCATACGACTAGACCTGTGTTGTATTTCACGCCACGGCCGTTGAGAAGACCCATATCCGACCCGGCATGGTTACGCCACTCGAGGTAGTAGTAGTGTGGTTTTGAATCGTATCCGTCTGAAGAAACGAATCCATCGAGAGTGACGGCTTCAGCGCCTTCCGCATCATCTGCGAAGAGCGTTGTTGATTCTGATTTGATTGACAAGTTGTCGACTGCGAAGCCTTTCATCGCGACGCCGCCGTCTGTCACGTATTCAAAGACGATTTGAACATCTTGTCCAGCAAATTGTGAGAGGTCGTATGATTTGTTGACCCATGCACCGTTCGTCGTCTCAGCAGGGTAACCTGCTTCGTTTGCACCGTTGACGTCGTCACCGAATACATCGAGAACGACTTCTTGACCACCGCTGAGGGCTTTAATGTACAAGTAATCATAGTCAGATTCGACTTCATAGAATGAATCGAATGTGAGGACTCCGTCAGCACCGAGTTTCACACTTGGTGTCGCCATCTCTGTGTGGATGTCGTCACCCTTTGTCGAGTAGTAATAGCGATCGCCATAAGCTGGTTCGATTCCTTTTATCTTCTTATCAGGAAGGTTGACTTTGACGATGCCTGGGTTGTTTGATTTCGTCACAGACTGGTCGAGTTGTGAGACGAACCCTTGTGAGTTGATGTCTTCAAGGTCGACTTCTGTGATGTTCGCCCAGTTTCCACCCATGATTTTTTGGAAGTACTCTTTGTTTTGTGGTGAGAAGCTTGTCGGTTCCGTACCTGCGACTTTACCGGCCCAGCTACCGCCACTCATGATAGACCATGACTGTACCGGCTCACCTTGACCTGTGTACTGCGTATCGTACTCATCTGGAAGACCGAGATCATGTCCAAATTCGTGTGCGAAGACTCCGACTGCGCCATCTTCAGGTTGAATCGTATAATCGTACGCAGCCATTTTTCCGCCCCAGTAAGGAACTGTAGCTTCTGTGTCGGCTACTGGATATACACCGTCGAGAACCCAGCGGTGTGACCAAACCGCATCGTCACCAAGCGCACCGCCACCAGCTTCTTGACCAGTACCTGCGTGGATAATCATCAAGTGATCGACGAGACCGTCCGGCTCGTTGAAATCGCCGTCTCCATCTAAGTCGTAAAGGTCATATTGGTCGTGCTCTGCGAGGTCGATACCAGATGCGACCGCTGCATTCAACGCATCTTTGACGAGTTGACGTGGACCAGGCCCGACGTTATCGTGTCCACCATCACCTTTGTCCGCCCCATAGTCTTTCGCAGTCCCTGGAACGGTCAACCATTCAGAAACTTCACCATCAACTGTGTAGCTTCCACCTGATTGTTCTTCATAATACTGTTTGAACGTCCGGACTTTCTCTCCATTGAAGAGTTCGAATGACTTGTCACCAAACATATAGTTCTCGTAATGTTCTTTACTGAAATTATCACTATACATATAGCCCGGTTCTTGGATGATGTTGTTGTGTTTGAAGTCGCTATACTCGACGAGAAGGACGAGGACTTTGTCTTCACGAACAGCTCCGTTGTATGCAGACTGTTGTGCAGGGGATACTTTTACTTGACCATTTGGTTTTCCTTTTCGATAGTTCGCTTGTCCTTTTTTCGCTTTGTCGAGAATTCGTTCTGTTTCTTTTTCGAATTGAGTATGTACCTTCTCTTTTGCTTTTGAAGCCTTTTCATTCAGTTTTTCATCATGCTTATGTGGATCTTTTGCTGCACCTTGCTTTTTCGAGATATATGCGTCGACCGCTTTCATACGTTCAGATGCAGATAACCCCTTTTTGATGACGCCCCGTTTCTCGAGCGCTTTCGCGAGACGGTCTTCGTCGATAATGTTGTGGTCGAACGGAGCGAGTTCGCTCGTTGCCGGACCGGGTGGCGCAACCGCTAAAGGGGCAGCACCTGCAGCCGGAACGATACTGACTGTCATGGCAGAAGTCATGAGAGCCGCGAGTGTCGTTCGACGAATAGAACGTTTTTTCATTTGTGTGAACCTCCTGTAAATAGATAATGGGAAAATGTGTGAGCTTGATGTAAATGTACCTTTTGTGTCTGATTAATGTCAATATTCAGAAAATAATAAACAAAAAAGGAGTCTAATGACCTATTTAGTCAATATGAACTAAATAGACTTAGACTCCAAGTCGATATATCCGTAATGGAACTTCGACGTTTTACGTTTTATATGAGTGAAACCATAGCGTTCAAAGGTATCGCTCTCAAAATGCGCCTTCAAGACAATTCGTTTCTTGGCTACTCGTTTTGCTTCTGCAATCAACTCTTGAGTGAGAGGAGAAGTGTCAGCGATCGAGCGAAGTGGGTTCAAATGAACCGATTCTGAAATCGTTTTTTCAAACATCGGATCAAAGTAAATACAATCAAACGAATTTTCCGCACACGTTTTCAAATAGTCGAGTGAATTGGCGTGAACGACCTCAATGCGGCGCATCGCCTCAGTCACATGCTCATCTTTTTCTACCCAAACGGCCATGCCTTCTCGAACGAGTTGCGCCGTGATAAATTGACTTTCGATTCCGACCATTTTTCCTGTTGTGCCGACTGCATGGCTCATGACGATGCTGTCCGATCCCAGACCGAGCGTACAATCTAACATTCGATCACCCGGTTTAGCTTGTAATGCATCAATGAGTGGATCTGTTCCACCACGACTAAGTTGTTTCACTCGAAAGACCGAGCTAGAAGGATGAAAAAAGAATGGTTCTGTACTGTGCAGTGGTGTGTATTCGACGCGTCGTTTATCAAATACAAGTACATCTTGGTGATGGCGTTTCTTCAGCTCATCAATCGAATGTTTGCGTCGATCGACAAACTTCAACTTGTACTCTGCAGCATATCTATGCGCCCGAGACAAAACTTCGTCTGTCGGGCGTAAACAGGTGGTTACGATATACATGTTACTAGCTCCTCCATAAAAAATGAGACGCCGCTGCGTCTCATTTTTTCTTACTGAGTAAGTCTGATAGTTCATCGATAAGTGCTTTATGAGAAGCAAGTTCTTTCTTCTTCTCATCGTTCACGTTCACCGGACGCTTTGAACGGCTTTGCAGTGCTTCAAGCGTCTCATCGATTGATGATTTCAACGTATCTCGTTCTTCAGGTTTCAAGGATACTTCATGCGGATTTTCTCCAGAGGCATCTAACTCGCGAAGGCGTGCCATCAATTGCTTCGCCTCGCGATTCAAATCGACGAGTAATCTGTCAATTTGTTCCAATCTTAATTTGATTCCATCTCGTTCTGTAAACATTTGTTTCACCTCTTTTTACGGTTTAACCCTAAGGTCTCTTCCTGTTTACTTTACCATAAAATTTGTTAAACGAAACTACCGGGAATTTATTCCATTTATTTTGGCTGTAAGAAACATTGTTTCTCTATCCCCACATGAAGTTCACCTGCTATACTAACTGAGCTAAAAAGGAGGTGGGGGGATGGAAACGACAAATCATCCACCAAAAGCGCTCAAAGGAGCGATTGTATCGATCACAACCTATTTGATCTTATCTATAGTAAAAGTATTTTTTGGTTATCTATATGAATCTGAGGCTGTGCTAGCCGATGGATTCAACAATACGACAGATATTATCGCGTCGGTCGCCGTATATATCGGAATTCGGGTTGCGGCTTTTCCTCGAGACGCTGAACATAAATACGGACACGCGAAGATGGAAACAATCTCGGCGTTGGTTGCTTCATTGATCATGGTTGCAGTCGGTATCTTTGTATTCTTCAATAGCCTGTCTAACTTAATCGGAGGAGAATATGCAGAACCGAACCCATTAGCAGCCGTCGTCGCGTTAGTCAGTGCGCTCGTCATGTTCGCTGTATATCGCTTCAATTTGAATCTTTCGAAGAAAACAAAATCACTGGCGCTAAAGGCAGCGGCGAAAGATAACTTGGCAGATGCGATGATTTCGATTGGGGCAACACTCGGTGTTCTATTCGCATATTTTCAGCTCCCTTGGATGGACACGGTTTTGGCAGTTGTCATTGCCGGTATGATTATCCGCACAGCGATACAAATCTTCTTAGATGCCACACATCAACTCTCAGATGGGTTCCCGCCACATCTTGTGGAATCATATGAGGAGACAATCGAACAGTTCGAACGGGTGAAAGAAGTCCGTGAAATCAAAGGACGACATTTAGGGAATCACGTGATGCTCGACGTGACAATTGCAGTTGATGGGGATTTGACGGTGGATTCGGCTCATGAATTGTGTGACGAAATCGAACGGAAACTGGATGAACAACATGCTGTCGACTCGGTTCATATTCATATTGAACCGATATGACGTTCGGTTATCTTTTGCGCTTCATGAGTAGATTCGTTTATAATAAGCGCAGACAGATATTGAACTACTAGTTAAGGAGGGCACGGGATGAACATCGTGCGTCAACCTATTCGCCAAATTGATGAGATCGAATATGAACACTTTCAAAAATACGGAGAAAACTCATATGGTGTTTCTGCCGAAGAGTTGAAAGGCATCTTTGAAGAGATGGGGACAGAACAACTCTATCACGCAAAAGAGCACAGCTATGGAGAAGACTTTTATTATGATTTGATGGTCGACGACGAACTTGTCGGTAAAGTATTGTTGCTCAAGCTTGCTAGAGTATATCAACTCGACCTGATGGTGTTTGATCCGTATAAAAATAAAGGGTATGCGACTGAAGGGCTACGTCTTGCCTTACTAGATTCGGAGTTATTAGACGGACAGACCGTCCGCGCTGGCATTCCACCAACGAGTCCTCACCAACAAGAGATGCAACAAGTCCTTTTGCGAAATGGATTCGAAAAGCGGAACGGCCTGTATTATTTAAATTTTAAGAAACGATATGTAGTAAACCATTAAGCTGACGGCGTCTCGCACGTCAGCTTTTTTCATATGGAGGGGTAAGGATGAAACAAGTCACCATTAAAGATATCGCCGAGCTCGCAGGAGTCGCAAAAAGTACAGTCTCGCGCTATTTGAACGGAGGTTCTGTCGGCAAGGCGACGAGAGAAAAACTCGACCGGGTCATTCGAGAGACGAATTATGAACCGAATCAGTTCGCGCAAAGTCTCAAGTCGAAACAGACGAAGATGATTGGTGTCATCGTTCCACGGCTCGATTCATATGCATCCTCGCGGACGATGATGGGAATTGACGAACGGCTTACTGATCGAGGGTATCAGATGCTCGTCGTCAATACGGCACAGCAGACAGAGCGTGAAATCGAACAGTTATACAACTTGACCAAACAAAAGGTCGCAGGGATCATTTGGCTTGGGACAACGGTCACAGAGCGTCACCTTGAGGCAATTGAAGCGATTCAAATCCCTGTCTTACTGATTGGTCAGCAGCATGACAAGGTGCACAGCCTCGTATATCCGGACCATGAAGCGGCTTTTGCACTTGGTACACAATTCACGGAGTGGGGTCATCGAGACGTAGTCTATGTCGGAGTATATGAATCGGATATCGCGGTCGGCCAAGACCGCCGCGACGGATTTTTAAAGGCGTTTCATGAGTCGGGGGCACACGTCAAAGTCATTCAAACGACGTTTAAGATTGAGGACGCCATTCCAATCGGGGAACAATTAGCGAATGATATCGGTTCAGTCTCTCTCATCGTCTGTGCGACAGACAACATCGCACTTGGCGTATTGAAAGGATTGGCGAATCGTGGCATCTCTGTCCCGAATGATGTTTCTGTCAGTGGATTCGGAGGCTACGATTTTACGGAAGTCTTACATCCATCCATCACGACCGTCCATCTTCCATATCGCCGAACTGGTGCTAAAGCAGCCGATATGATGTTGCAACTTTTACATGGTGAACAAGTTCCGATGAAAACGTTCACAAATTTCGAATTAAAAGTGCGCGAAAGCGTTGACAATATAAAATAAATGATTTATATTCGTGTTGCGGAACCGGTTCCGTAACATTTTTTTAAATCATTTTGGAACCGGTACCAATCATACTTAGAACTTATTATGATTTATGGAGGTGGACGATATGAACACCGTACATTGTATCGGCGAATTGTTGATTGACTGGGTATGTGAAGATGCGTCAAGCGATCTCGTTAAAGGGACGACGTTCGTCAAGAAAGCAGGAGGCGCACCTGCGAATGTCGCGGCAGTCGTCAGTAAGCACGGGGGACAATCGAGTTTCCTCGGACAGGTTGGAGATGACCCGTTTGGTCTCTTCTTGAAACAGACGTTAATCGAGAACGGCGTCCGAACAGAAAACCTTGTGGAATCTGGAAATACGACATTTGCATTCGTATCGATTCAAGAAGACGGAGAGCGGGACTTCACATTCCGTCGCGGAAGTGACGGAGAGTTCGCTTTCGAGTCGATCGACTTATCGGTAATCGAGTCAGGAGACATCATTCATTTCGGCTCGGCGACAGCATTACTTGATGGAAAATTGAAAGACGCGTACTTCAAGTTATTGCAATTTGCAAAGCGGGATGGCTTGTTTATCTCGTTCGACCCGAACTATCGAGATGCATTGATCACGGACCTCGAGCAATTTAAACAAGATGCGAGACACTTCATCGCGGAATCGGACTTCATTAAATTGAGCGAAGAAGAAGCACACTTGTTAACCGGAGAAGAACAACTAGAAGACGCTGTTCGTGCACTGCTTGAATTAGGTGCAAAACAGATTGCCATCACACTAGGGTCTCGTGGGACGTTGATTGCGACAAGCGCGCATCATGAAATCGTTCCTTCAATCTCAATCGACAGTGTCGATTCGACGGGAGCGGGAGATGCGTTCGTCGGTGCCTATTTGTATCGTTTGGCGACACTCGGATTTGATTCGGCGCGATTACTGGCTGACATTGAATATGCAAACGTAACAGGAGCATTGACTTGTACGGCATACGGCGCTATACCAGCCATTCCATCACGAAAACTTGTAAATGAAACGTTAGGAGGGAAATGAAAATGGATTACAAAAAAGAAGCAGCATCGATCTTAGAGGCGATTGGTGGGAAAGAAAACGTTGCGGCAGCCGCCCACTGTGCGACTCGCCTTCGACTCGTATTGAACGATGAGTCGAAGGTCGATGAGAAAGCTCTCGAACAACTCGATGTTGTCAAAGGGACGTTCTCTACGGGAGGACAATACCAAATCATCATCGGACAAGGTACGGTCAACAAGGTATATGCCGAGTTCTCACAGATGACTGGTCTTGGAGACATGTCAACGACAGACGTGAAGTCAGCCGGAGCGAAAAAGATGAACCCGCTCCAACAGTTCGTCAAAATGTTATCGGATATCTTTGTTCCAATCATCCCGGCCATCGTCGCCGGCGGTCTCTTGATGGGGATCAACAACTTATTGACGGCACCGGATTTGTTCTTTGACGGACAATCGTTGATTGATCAGTATCCAGGCATGGCGGATCTCGCAGCGATGATCAATACGTTCGCAAACGCTGCCTTCGTCTTCTTACCAGTACTCATAGGGTTCTCCGCAGCCAAGCGGTTTGGTGGTAATCCATATCTTGGTGCGGCACTAGGAATGATCATGGTTCACCCGGACTTGATTAACGCATATGCACAGGCAACGGTTGAAGACATTCCGGTTTGGAACATCTTCGGTCTTGAGATTGAAAAGTTAGGATACCAAGGACAAGTCTTACCAGTCCTCGTCTCGACGTATATTTTATCGAAGCTTGAAATCAACATCCGGAAGTTCATGCCGGCGTCACTTGACATCTTGCTTACGCCATTACTTTCACTTCTCTTCACAGCGTTCATCACGTTCGCTTTCGTGGGTCCAATCACACGTGAAGCAGGGAACCTAATCATTGATGGATTGGTGTGGACGTATGATTCACTCGGATTCGTCGGTGGCTTGATCATGGGTCTTCTCTACGCCCCAATCGTGATCACAGGGATGCACCATAGCTTTATTGCGATTGAGACACAGCTTCTCGCTGATATCGCCGAAACAGGCGGATCGTTCATCTTCCCGATCGCTGCAATGTCGAACGTCGCGCAAGGAGCGGCTACTCTTGCGGTCTTCTTCTTGACTCGCGATAAGAAGATGAAAGGTGTAGCTTCTGCATCAGGGATTTCAGCATTACTTGGAATCACAGAGCCTGCCATGTTCGGGGTCAATTTAAAACTTCGTTATCCGTTCGTTGCAGCCATCGTCGGTTCAGCCATCGCGTCCGCGTTCATCGTTGGAAACGACGTATTGGCAGTAGCGCTTGGTGCTGCTGGATTACCAGGGATCATCTCAATCGCACCGGGGTCAATCATCTCGTATATCATTGGCATGGCGATTGCATTCGCTGTGACGTTCGGGTTGACATTCATCCTTGCGAAACGACAAGCAAAAAAAGAAGCGGTCAAACAAGCCGCGTAACGAAAAAGGAAGTGACACTATGAATTGGACGAAGGCCGAACGTTATCGTTCACTCCGTGACGTGAGCGCCCTCGAGATGGAGGTGCTCCGTGCAAAGACGACCGCATCCCCATGGCGGTTTGGATACCACATCCAGCCGCCTACGGGCCTCCTCAACGACCCGAACGGCTTCACGTATTACGATGGAGAATACCATTTATTTTATCAATGGTTTCCGCTAGGGCCAGTTCACGGTCTCAAACATTGGTACCATGTCAGTTCAACCGATCTCGTCCATTGGACAGACCGCGGGGTGGCGTTAGTCCCTGAAACGAAAGAAGATTCCCACGGTGCCTACTCTGGAAGTGGTTTCGTTGTAGACGACACCCTTCATGTGATGTATACCGGGAATCATCGCACAGACGATTGGACGCGTCACGCCTCGCAAATTATCGGTGTATTGCGTGACGGGATGATTGAACGTCGCAATGTGGCCATCCCGGATATTCCAGCAGGCTATACGGAACATTTCCGTGACCCGAAGGTGTGGGAAGAAGATGGAACGTATTACGCGATTGTCGGTGCGCAACGCACGGATGAGACGGGATGTGTCGTCTTATATCGTTCGACAGATTTAAATGACTGGACGTTTTTAGGTGAAGTAAAGACCGAACTCGAAGAGTTTGGTTACATGTGGGAATGTCCTGATGTGTTCGAACTTGACGGGAAACACGTGCTCATCTTTTCTCCGCAAGGGATCAAGCCCGAGGGTCATCGCTACCACAACATCTATCAGTCCGGATATTTGACCGGTGACCTCGACTTGAATACGAGTACATTCAACCACGGTGCATTCGAAGAATTGGACTTCGGGTTTGACTTTTACGCCCCGCAAACGACGGAGCATGATGGCCGTCGCATCTTAGTCGGTTGGATGGGCTTACCGGAGATTGAATATCCGACAGACCGGTACGGCTGGGCGCATGCATTGACGCTACCTAGAGAGCTGTCTCTTGAAAATGGCGTATTGAAGCAACGACCAGTCCCTGAAATGAAGCAACTTCGAACTAATCAGTTCGTAAATGAATCAGGCGCGCATATCGAAGTGATTTCGCCCGAACGTTATGAATTGGAATTGTCGACGTCCGGAGAAGACTTCGAGCTCGAACTGTTGAAGACAGAAGATGAGTCGCTCGTGATTCGGTACGAGAAAGAAACACAGGAATTGACCATCGATCGGACGAATGCGGGTGAACCGTTCGCAACCGAGTTCGGGACGACCCGAACAATAGTGCTCGATGTCACATCTTTACATCTGTTCGTCGACTCGTCGAGTGTCGAATGTTTCGTCAACGACGGTGACGCCGTGGCAACGCTTCGTGTTTTCCCAAATGATGACGAGAAACGGATTCGCTATGTCGGAGAGGATGCAACTTTGGTTGGTTGGAAATATGAATGAGTGTAAAAGCTGAGCGATTGCTCGGCTTTTTTATTTTGCAAATGTTGAAACCGTTTTGATTGATAATACGTACATTAGACGAGAGGAGTGAAATGATGGATAAATGGATTCGGTGGGCAGGTGAAATTCGTAAGGCGACATTGTCTTATAAAATCGATACAGAAGAACTGGAACGAGAAGAAATGGAACGCGTGATGGTGGCGGAGTCAACGGAGCGTGGAACATTCAATCCAGAAGTAGCGTTAGAGTTTCACGAATTGGATCAGGTTAAGGTGTTCGCGGAAATGCTACGAAGTTCAGAAGAAATCGAAGAAATCGAAATCGAAGTGGCACCCGATTTTGATCTTACGGTGCAATATAAAGGTGGAGAGAAAGAGCGTTATCAGCTTTGGCTCGGTCAATTGAACCGTCCAAGTGTACTCGCGGGATTTAATCGAGCAGGCAGTCTATGGAAATTGCCAGAACATACGACCAATCATTTGATACAAGTTTTGGGATTGGATGGTTAATAGAGAAAAAGCACCTCTTGTGTTGAGATGCTTTATGAGTTAAATCGGATGAATCGTTCGATTTGTCGCTCTGACTTTCTCGCGTGCCGTCCGACCCAAATCAAGTGACCGGGACTGTTCAGAATCGATAGTTGAGCATGTGGGATTAAGCGCTTCGCGTAATGGGCATGGCGAACCGGAACGGCCTTATCGTTTTTGGAATGGACGATATAGGTCGGGCAGGTGACACCGAGTAAGACCTCACTTGAAACACGTTGTTTCAAATCGAACTGTGCACCGAGTCCAAACGCCATCTGATTCGCGACACGTTTAAGGAGGAAGATGTCGTAGGGTGACACCTCTTCTCGAATCGTCTCGAGTGCCAACACACTTGTCGATTGGATCATACGGGCTGTCGCTTCGAATGGATGTTTTTGAATGGCACGAGCGATGAACTGTTTCATGATGTATTGAAGTGCGATAAATGCGGGTTGGACAACATTTCGACTGACCGTGTCCCGATATGGAAAATCGACGACACTCGTCACAGCGGCAGCGAGTGTCAAGCTGAGTACACGCTGATTCTGTGAAGCGAGCTCGATGGCGGTCGGTCCTCCTGCAGAGATGCCATAGACATGATACCGCTCAATCTGTAGCATCTGCATCAAGTGATGGAGTTGTGTCGCAAACGCTTGAGGAGATGCTGAAAAAGAGTAGGGAGTTTCTCCATATCCAGGCCGAGATGGGACAATGACCCGGAAACCGGACAAAACGAGTTGGTCCACATGGTATGGTTCTAGACTTGAGGATTGGGTCCCATGAATCAGTACGATGACGGGACCGTGACCACGGTCTATATATTCGATTTTTGAGCCGTTGACGTGTGCATAATATTTCACTAGAGATGGCGCCTCCTTAAACAGTTTGTAATGGAAAATACCTTTATTTCGTGGAAATAAAATGATAATGTCTGTTTATACATAATTTAGATAGAGAAACGAAAGGGGATAGAACCGTGAATAACCGAGAGCGGTTACTTGAAGTTCGACGTTTCTTCGAACGTTACACGGACGAAGCGAATCCAAAGACACTAGAAGATTTGCTCGAGTACTTGTCAACGATTGGAGATACTTCTAAGTTAGCAAAAAAATCGGTGAAAGACGATATCCAGGCACTGAATAATTCGGGGTTTGAAGTGCAGGATGAATTGGAGAAGAATGGTCTCGCCAAAAAATATTGGCATTCGGCCCGCTTATTTGAGATTCATGAACTTCGGATGATGGTCGATGCGATTGTCGCAGCGAAATTTATCTCGGAAGACGTGACCGAGGAAATCGTAGAGAAGCTTCAAATGCTGACGAGTATCCCTGAAGCGAAGACGCTACAATCGATCATCAAGACGCCGAAGAAAAAACACGGACACATTCCTTACCATATCGACCGAATCCAACGAGCTATTCATGAGCGAAAAGCCATCTCGTTCCAGTATACAGATGTCGTCGGATTCGATGTGACGAAACGAACGTTCCCGCTTCGCCGTGACGGAGAACGATACGTCATCAATCCGATTGACTTGCATTGGAATCACGAGCAGTATTACTTGATCGGTATTGACGAATCGATTGGAGAAGTGCGAAACTACCGGGTCGACCGAATCGTCAACTCAGAGATTGTGGAAGACGGCACCATCCGTCCGAAACATCACCTACCTGATGATTACTATCAAAAGTCGTTCAATATGTATAACGGTTCTGACGAACAAATTGTCTTGTCTGTAGACGAACGAGTACTCCCGGTCATCTTTGATAAGTTAGGGGAGGACGTTTCTGTGTCGGAATATGAAGAACGATTCCTCATCCGTTTCGATGCGGCCGTATCTGACGGATTCATTTACTGGTTGCTCTCATTAGGCGCACAAGTAGAAGTGGTCGAACCGCTCACACTTCGTGACCATATGAAAGCCACGATTGAGAAGATGGCAACTACTTATGAATATACAAGCATTCATTCATCCATCGAGTAAGCAGATATGCTATACTGCTTGCGACACTAGATGAAGGGGGACAGGCGGATGTTGAATTGGATGCCATTGATCATTCCGATTGTCGCTGTCATTTTCGTAACGATCGTCGCAAGACGCGCCATGAAAATGGATAAAGAGAATTAATAAGAAGAGACATCGTCCAGGACTGGGAGATGTCTCTTTCGCTATGGAGGTAGAACGTGGATACGATTACGCATACGTTATTCGGTTTGACACTATATGGTGCAGCCGATAAACGTGATTTACAACAACATGAAAAACGAGCCTTGTTCGTCACGACACTCGTCGGGAGCCAAATCCCGGACAGCGATGTGATTTCTCGGCTATGGGACACAGAAGGCATGTATCAGATGTGGCATCGCGGCATCACCCACTCGATTTTCCTCGTCCCGCTCTTTGCCTTGCTCATCTACATACTCGTTCGTCTTCTCTTTCGCGTGACAGATATCCGCTATTTTTGGTGGGCACTGTTGTCCGTGTTCATACACAACACATCTGACTTGTTCAATGCGTGGGGGACGGGCTACTTTGAACCGTTCTCGGACGTGAGGATTACGTTTGGTGTGATTCCAATTGTGGATTTCGTCTTTTGGGGGATCTTCTTGGTCGCCTGGCTCGTCGCCCGTAAACAAGAAGTCCGCTATAAGACATATCGGTATGCATGGGCGTCTCTCGTTTTGTATGTCGCGATTCAAAGTGCGCAAGGAGCTTACTTGTATCAGACATATGCAGATGAACATGACGAAGTGGCGCTATCGGCTTCATTTATCCCAACTCAGTTCACCGTCATCACGAAGACTGACGAGAACGTATCGCTCTTTAAAGATTCCATTTATCAAGAAGCGACCTTGCAATACGAATTGACGAGTGCCGAAAAGACGAGTCTTGAGCCATTGTTTGAAGCGAATCAAGAGGCGCTTACTCTGACAAAATGGTCACCGTTCGTCGTCATCGTGACAGACGAAGAACGGCTCGGCGTCTTTGACCCACGTTTTTATGACGGAGAGTCTTCATTTTTATACGAATATATCGAAAGGTAGGGCAACGGATGGGACGTATACGTTATCTCTTTATCTTCGCTTACGAACAGGCACTCAGTTGTATCTTTCCGGTCGCCATCTTTGGTGCGCTTGCCGTCACAAAGTTTGTCGAGTTGCCACTTCCTCGATATGACGTCTTACTCATCTGGTGTTTGTTCGTCCAAGTGGTCCTCGTGAAAACGGGACTCGAAACGATGGAAGAAATGAAGGTCATCAGCTGGTTCCATGTCATCGGTCTTGGTCTTGAACTATTCAAAGTGCAGATGGGGTCATGGAGTTATCCAGATGAGGCGTTCACGAAAGTGTGGGGCGTCCCGCTCTATGCCGGATTTATGTATGCGAGCGTCGGAAGTTATGTCGTTCAGGCGTGGCGTCGTCTCGATTTACAGTTCACGAAAATGCCGAACCCGATCATCGCCTTCGGACTTGGCATCACGATTTACTTCAACTTTTTTTGGCATCATGTGTGGCTAGACCTACGATGGCTATTGATCGCACTCATCTTTTTGGCGTTCGGCCGTTCGATTGTCTCGTATAAACTCGATGACCGTCGATTCGAGATGCCGGTCGTCCTATCGTTCTTCTTGATTGCTTGTTTCATCTGGCTGGCAGAAAATATTGTCACCTTTTACAACGGCTGGGCGTATCCGGATCAGTTGAACGGTTGGGCCCTCGTCGATTTAGGTAAACTGTCGTCATGGTTCCTACTCGTCATCATCAGCATCCTCCTTGTCGCTTGGCAAAAGCGAAAACTGGAATATGAAATAACTTAAACTCGACTTGTGTCGAGTTTTTTGATTGAGAAGAAGAATCGAATCCTTTTTCGAGGGAATTCGTATTAAAGATTGAGGTGATTGGGTTGTTGGAGGTTGTATTCTATTGGTTGATTGGATTATTGTGTCTAGGTTCACTTGTCATCTATTGGATGGATTGGCGCAAGACACGCAATCGTGTAAAATTAGGCCAAGCCGTTCTCGCGGGCATCGCGTCAATTGTTCTTGTTGGAATGGCAGGTATGGAAACGTATGACCGCATGACGACGAATTACATCGTCGAGACCGGAGAGTGTTATGTCGTTGATGACCGATCATCGAAAGGCCCATCGAACGTGACGCTGTGGTTCGGTGAGCGGTCATACGACTTCAAGGAAATTCCGGACGTTACATATGGTCCAGGATATGTGTTTACATGTCGCGCGACGATGACGAAGCAGATGCAATCAGGAATCGATTATGAGTTGCGCACACGAGATGGTGAATTATTGTATTCAACCAAGTTAGAGGATTGATGAGGTGACGGATACTTACTTAAATTAGAATTCGTCAATTTTGAATTCACTTTTGAAAATGTATGAAAAAAGGAGAAAGATGTAAATAATTAAAGGGTAAATGGTATATTATACGTATGAATCATCATGGGGGGCATTGAGTTGAAGAAAATGCTTATTTGCTTGATCTTATTGATTGCGACCTTGAGTGGCTGCGGATTGGGTGCATCGCAACAGATGCCAATCGAACTGTATAGTGGAAAACCCTTACATATCGCCGTGATCGGGGAACTACCGGAAGTTGAACTAGAACAGGTGAAATTCAATACGATATCTTTTCAAGAGTTAGAGAATATCAATACTATTTCTTCTGCATATGATGCCGTCTGGATCATGAACAGTCAATTTGATATAGCGGATCAAGAGAGATATGTAGAAGTCTATACAGCTTTAAGTATCCCGATCTTCTTTATCGGTACGAAAAAGAGCTATCTTCCATTCGTATTTGAAGATATGACTTATAATGATGCACCAGACATTCCAGGCGACTATGTCGCTGGTTATTTGCAAATTGACCAGGAACAGTTTCAATTCTGGGGTTTTGAGTTGAACGACAACGAAGTAACCGAGCGGAATGTTTTAGATGCATATATGCGAATTTTTACAGTGATTAGTGAGTTACAGTAGTTGAGTAAGTAGGAACATCGCTCTTAAGTGCGGAATTTTTCGACATTTTTGGTCAAGTTGACATATAAAGCATCTACTGAATTTGCACGTGTAGCAATGAATGTAGGTTGTGACATCGAATCATTGTTAAACGAAAACGTGTTCGAGGCTAAAAACATAGCTTCGTACACGTTTTTATTGTCATTTTTTCTTATATGTACGCGATAAAAGTAGCATGATGCTGATAAAAGCTAGTCCTCCTACCATATTTGTTACGAACAATATGTAGTGAGACGAGAAGAGACGTGATGTGGCCTGGTATAAAAATGAAAATGCAATCACTACAAAAATGAGAATTCCAAAAGGGTTAGCGAAAGTCGCAAATAATTTATTTTCCATAGTCACGCTCCACTTATGATTATTTACTTTTTCGATTGCATCATGCGTGTCCGTTTTCTCTCTAAAAATATCGGAAGGAGATTCAAGAAAATTGCGGCAATCGTCAAGAACCATAGCGCACGCGACATGCCGGGTACGACATCCGATATGGCAGCCCAGTCCTCAGACTCCACCCACATATTGAGCAAGCTATACTCGGCGCATAGCGTGAGAGCAGTCAAGGATAAGGCGATTGCCATTGTCAGTTTATAATCTTTCTCCATCATAAAGACAGTCAAGTTCAAAAGCGTGGCTCCAATCGCTGCTAGTCCAAATATAATCCACATGTTTCAACCTCCTAAATATTTCTACAAATTCATGATAGCATACATTGTGATCCACATTAATTTCTGAAAATTGTTTCTATTCACATAATAATTATGCTAGAATCAATAGAACGTGTCTTTGGATATAATTCCCTTTACAAAATGAAAGAATACCGGACATCCTTTCACGCGTTTGGTTGAGATAAGTAATTTAAAGGAGACAGAACTATGGGCTATATTGCACGGAAATCTGCACATCTTGTCATCGCATTTTTTGTCTTGATTGCGATTAGTGCCTTACCGACGCTCGTCGTTCAGACCGATTTTAGTCTGACGAATTACTGGAGCGGCATCCAACAACAGTTGGACCAACTGCAAAAGCTTGACGAGATTACATACTACAACATCACCGCTCAAACAGATTTACCTTTGTTGCCGGAACTTGGACCGCTCGTCAAAGAGTCGGTCATCATTTTTACGACAGCACTCGCCCTGTCGACTATGCTTGGTCTCATGTATGCCTACTTCTATTATCGTAGCGGTAGTCGTGTTCGCACGGTTCTACACCAAACGAGTCAGACGCTTGAGATGGTGCCTGATTTATTTTGGTTAATCTTTTCACAGTTTCTCGCCATTTCCATACATAAAGCAACGGGATTTGACCGAATTGAAGTAGCTGGCGGGTTTGCCGAATACATACGATTTCTACCGATTGTCACTTTGACACTTACGACATTGTTCTTTTTTATCAAATGGCTGACCATCCATATCCATGAACAAGAGGCCATCCCTTACCTTGAACTTGCCCAAGCGAAAGGGATTCGACCGAGTGGACTATTTTGGAAGCATTTGTTGCCGAACATCATCTATCGCTTTTACCTCTTTTTTCGTTCAAACCTCATCACCATCTTATCGACGCTTCTCATCGTCGAATATTTATTTAACGTCCAGGGACTGTTTCGATTCGCCGCCTACAATCCACAGATGGAGATCTTGCTCGTCATTTTATTCGTCATCTATATCCCGATTTTTCTGTTGGATCTATTCATTGAGTGGATCATTCCGAATGCCTGGAAAGGAGGGATTTGATGCGTCGAGTATTATTACGTGATCCGATTTTTATCGTCTGTTTCGTCATCGTAGTCGGTCTATTGTTGATGAGTTTTGGAAATACCGTACTTCGTGATGGGAACGTTGACCAAACCCTTATGCTCTACTCGGATGAGGGGAGACTCATCGGAATCCCACCACTTGAACCGTCAAAAGATCAGTGGCTCGGGACGGATAATGCTGGATATGATTTGTTTCAGATGTTCGTCGAAGGTTTTAAGTGGACTGTCGGGATTTGTGCGATTGTCGCGCTTGGGCGCATGACGATCGGTTTATTGGTTGGGATTCCGCTTGCTTTCCGCGGAGCACGATTAAATCACTTCTTTAAAACGTTGCTCGATGGATTCTTGATTTTACCGATTTCTTTACTCGCATTGATGATGCTCGCGTCGACGATGACATTTTGGGATTCGACACAAGTACCTCCACTATTGGAGCGAGTGAAGATCGAGCTAATCGTCTTAGTCGTTCTCGGACTACCTGCCGTCACGTTATATCTCATCACTGAGATTCGCCAATTGCTACAACAAGAGTTCATGATTGTTGCCGAGACGCTTGGTGGGAGTGTCTGGCATCGTGTGAGACTACATCTCTTGCCCCATCTGATTCCGACGCTTGTCATCGTCTTTATGCAACAGTTCGTGCAGACGCTCATGTTGCTCATTCATCTTTCGTTGTTTGGGATTTTCTTCGGAGGAACGGTTCTATTACATGAAGGGATCATGCCGACCGTCTATGAATGGTCTTCGATGTTTGGATACTACTTCAGACAATTCACAGCAATGACATGGATGACAAATCATCTATTCCTTGTCCCGGCGATTGCGCTCGCTGCGCTTATTTTTATCTTTAATGTATTGACGAGTCGACTCGAACGGGCATTCCGCCTACGTCGCCAAGAACCGAGGGTGACCGAGATGAAATTTGCACAATCGGAAGCGGCAGCCGCGTCACTCGACAATCCGTTTTCACTCGTCGATGTGAGTTTATCAGTAAAGAATGAACCGGATGATCTCTGAAGATATCATCTGGTTTTTTTTATGTGCCAAATCGACTGAACGGTCACGATTGCGGGAACGTATATAACAGAATGAGGTGGTTAGTCAATAAAGGAGTGAATCGACGTGAAAGCTGCGATTTGTACCGCATATGGGGGTCCAGAAGTGATCGTCATCCAAGAAGTGGACCGACCGAAGCCGAAAAGCAATGAGCTGCTGATTCAAGTACATGCATCGGCCGTTCATTCAGGAAATCGGCGACTTCGTGCACTGGACGTTCCTGCACTCGGAAAACTACCGATGCGAATGGTAATGGGGTTCAAGGCGCCAAGACAACCGATCCTTGGTGTCGTGTTGGCAGGTGTGGTGGTAGAGGTCGGTGGCGGTGTAAAGAGTTTTCAAGTAGGAGACAACGTCTATGCGCTCACGGGAATGCGGTTTGGCGGATATGCAGAATTCGCTTGTGTGAAAGAATCAAAATGTGTGGTTCAGATGCCTGAGCATGCCAGCTTTATTGAGGCGGCGGCACTTCCATTTGGAGGGACAACCTCGTTACATTTTTTACGGAAGGCACACATCGACCGGGCGAAGAACGTTTTGATTTATGGTGGCGCAGGTGCTGTCGGTTCGACTGCCGTTCAGATTGCGAAATATTTTGGTGTACATGTCACAGCAGTTTGTCACGAGCGGAACGTGGATCTCGTGAAGCGACTCAGGGCTGATGTGGTCGTCGATTATACGAAAGAGGGGTATGACTTTGAATTAAATACGTATGATGTGGTCTTTGATGCCTCAGGGAAAATCGATAAACGATTAGCGAAAGCCCATGTGAGCGAGAACGGGACATTCAGTTCTGTTGCGGGACAGGGACCGGCGAGTGAACGCAAAGAGGATTTGATATTTTTGAACGAATTGTTTGAATCAGGAGCATTGCAACCCGTCATTGATACGGTTTATCCACTCGATGAGATTGTTGAGGCACACCGATACGTCGAACAAGGTAAAAAATTTGGGAATGTGATCGTGACAGTCAATTAGGAATAAACACCAGAGGATGAGTTGTTGATGCCATCAAGTGCAACGGATGGAACGCATGAATACGGATATCTGTTGTGTAGGGAAATCTTTATTGGTTTAGATGGATAAAAGACGCATGATCATTTGTCTATCATTTTCAATCCGATCGGGGTTGGGATGTTTATTGAATCATGCCTATAAAATAATGTTATTTCACATACCATCAGTGTACAACTTATCATTGAATTGAACCTAGTACAAAATTGTAACCGAGGAGGAATATCATGAGAATCACAGAAGTTACACTTTACACGAACCGGCTTGACGAAATGAAACATTTCTATTCGGAAAAGCTTGGACTATCCGTCGTTGACGAAGATTCGACCCGATTGCGAATCAACTTAGGGGAAGATACCTTGATATTTCAAGGGGCAGTAACGGACCAAGAGCGACAATACCATTTCGCAATCAATATTCCGGCTAACCGGTTCAAAGAAGCGAAGGAATGGATCATGTCACGTGTCCCGCTTTTAACCGAAGAGGGGGAGGACGAAATTTATTTTGAAGGAATCGATGCATCATCGCTTTACTTTTACGACGCGGACGAGAATGTCGTTGAGTTGATTGCTCGACATTCGATTAATCCGGAAAGTAACATCGAGTCCTTTTCGTCAAATGAATTTCTTGGAATCGGCGAGATGAGTTTGACGGTAGAAGACCCGTCTCTCGTCGCTCAAACGTTTGAAAAGATTGGTGTGGAGCGGAGGGATGGTAACCCAGTCGACCCCCATCATTTAAACTTCATTGGTCCTCCAAATCACGATACATACATTCTGCTCGTACCTCGAGGGCGCGTTTGGCTCTTTTCACCAAAATTGTCGATTCCGAGCCCGATTCAGATGGTACTTGGTCAACAATACATCGTCGAAATGGATGAGAAACACGAATTTCATATTCACTCCATCAAAAAATGAGTTCACGATTGAACTCATTTTTTAGTCTTTAGATTCGACATATCGATGAATTTCTTCTAATCGTATGGTTGCGTTCTCTAAGTTCACCTCAAACGATTTGTCTGAGCATGGAACTTTAAGAGCTTTGCCATTTTGAAGAGAATAATCTAGTAATAATGGTCTGATTCGTTCATGTACAATTTGTGCATTTTCGATGGAGGTTCGAGGGAAAATCATGGCGAACGTGTCTTGTGCAACCCGATATTTCTTATCTGTTCGTCGAGTCGCTTCATGCAGCTCGTCACTAAAATAGTCCAAAAACCACTCATATTCACTTGAACCGTACCGTTTCTCAAAATCATCGAGAATCGGCAATGTGATGAATGCCACCACGAACGTTTCACCGTGGCGAATCAACCGATCCCGTTCAGCCTCTACATCCATCAAAAACCGATCTCGGTTATCAAAACCGGTCTCCGGGTCGATTGCAATCAACTGACTGACTCTCGCTTCCGCAACCTTTAGTGAAAACTGGGCATGAAACAGGTTGACTTGTAGCCAGTAAGACAAACCCGTCAAAACCGCTAATAGTAATAAAATGTATAGTTGCGCGGTAGCGGCCGTCGCATACACAGGCATGTTGATTAAAAAGTAAGCTGCGAATCCTAATAGAACGAGTACACCAGACCCGCGATGTATGAGCAAAGTTGAAAGATAAAGAATCGGAATACAGATCATCCACCAAACAGGTAGATGATTCACGATCAACAGAGAGGAAAATAGAATACTACATGTCAACGATACAACGATGAGTGCAATCAGTTGTAGTGACATCGCTGTCCATAGTCTCATAAGTATCCTCCCTCTTGAAAGAAATATATTGCAATAGTAACACTATTATCCATTTTCCGAAATAGTGATTGTTCAAACCGATTCAAACACTTGATTCATTATAAGTGATTCATCCTGTTATGAAAGGCTTATTTTTGAAAAGACGTGAATGTTTCCGAACACTTCTTTACGAAAAGAAGAATGAATGATTGGTGTATAATGGAAATCGAGGTGATGGCATGAATCGAAAACACATATTGCTCGTCGGGGGGACGGGGATGTTGGCAGGACTCACATCTTATTTAGCGATCGAACATGATGTCACGGTCATTGGACGGGATAAAGAAAAAATGGCAAGCATCGTAAAACAGAATCCTGAAACGTGTCATCCACTGATTGTTGACTATCGCGAGGAAGAAGTACTTTCAAACGCACTACAGCGAGCAGTGAAACAAAACGGTCCGTTTGATCGAGTCATCGCCTGGGTGCATCGTGGCTCAGGGAGAGCGATGCAACTCATTTTGGATCATTCGGAGACTGCAGAGGTGATACATATTTTAGGTAGCCGGGCGAATCCGGAGTATGAGAAGGGCGCTTTATATATACATGAACAACAAACATATCGACAAGTTCAATTAGGTGCGAAACATGATGCAGGAAACTTACGCTGGTTGACGCATGAGGAAATTGTACACGGTGTGATTGACGCCATTGAGCACTCATCCGATTATCAATTAATCGGTCAATTGGTAAATAAGGGAGGTATGAATGGATGAAACAGTGGATTGGATCAGCTGCTTTATGTATGAACGAAGAAAAGAAAGTCCTGTTCGTAAAGAATCGTGACGTACAACAATGGAGTTTGCCATCAGGTGGTTTAGAAGATGGGGAAACGCCGGAACAATGTTGTCTGCGTGAAGTGTTAGAAGAGACGGGCTATCGCATTTCGATTGATCAACGACTACATATCAAACGAGCTATCATCTCAAGTTATCGAGTCGAAACGCACTATTTTTCGGCAACGTGTGACGAGCGGATGGCGACCGCAACTATCGACTCGGACATCGATGAAGTCAAATGGTGGTCGATTCATGAAATAGAGCGATTGGAACTTGCATTTCCAGAGGATCTTGAGCTGATTAAACGGTGGAGTATATGAATAGTTTGATTGAAGTCAATGGACATCACATGGAATATCGGTTATTCGGTTCAGGGGAACGCCTTATCGTGATCACGACAGGTATGGGAGGTTCATTCGAAGAGTGGGTTTCTCTTTCTGAACAATTAAGTGAGTCGTATCAAGTATTACTTTATCATCGTTCCGGTTATGGTGAGAGTGAGATGAATAGGCGTTCGAGTCGAACGTCATCTCATCTTTTTGAATGTACTGAATTATTGAATACCCTTCAGCTAAATCAACCAATCATATTAGTCGGTCATTCTTACGGAGGTCTGTGCGCGCAACACATGGCCAAAGTTTTTCCGAATAGAGTAGGAGGCATCGTACTCGTCGATTCTACTTCCCATGATTTTTCTATATTAGACGACATAGAAACCCCGGTGATGGACCGTCAATATTCAGATGAAGATTGGCGGACGATGTGCCATTCCTATGCAATCCTTTCAAAAGAAGAACTAGTGAAAGTTCATCAGCCAGAACTTTCACTTGAGCAACAAGGCTTATCATCAGATGCACGCGCACGTCTTAAACGATTTTATCAATCTCCGCAATTGTATAAAACGATGTTGGAAGAAGAATCGTTCTGGTGTGATGACGCCGCGATCATCAAACAAATGGGCACTTTTTCATCGATTCCGTTAATTGTCATCGGCAGAGACCATGAAGCGATGATTCAGGAAGGAATAAATGGAGGGGTGCCTGAGTCAGAAATTCGCTTACTAGAAGAGACATGGCATGAACTCATTCATCAACAATTGAGTTTATCGAATCAATCGGAACTCATCATCGCGGAGAATGCAGGACACCAAATTCACTTGCAACGACCAGACATTATCATCGAGGCCATACATCGAATCGAACGAGCCAGTCGCATTTAAACGACCGGCTCATGAATCAAGACGCTTCTTCAATTTGATTTTGAGTGAAATACTCCCGTTTCAAAGGATCGCGCATGACATACATCGTGTAACAACCGATTAGGAAGAAGGCAATCGAGAATGCGAGATAGACCGGGCGAATCCCAATCATTTCGGCAAGGAGTCCAATCCCGAATGTGAGGACGATGACGAGTAGCGACTCTGCCACATTGATAACGCCCGAGAACCGACCCATGATTTCGACAGGAACATGGTGTTGATAGAATGACAAAAATCCGGTATTGGCGAACGCAAGCGCGAACGTAAGAATAAAAAATCCGATGGAAGCTATCGTGAACGAAGAAGAGCCTGCGAACAGGAGATAGCCGACCGGGGTCATGATTGCCCCGAATCCGATACAAAACGATAAGGATAAACGGTGACTCCATCTTGAATTGATGAGTGATCCAACGATAATCCCAATCCCAGCGATACTGACGAGAAACCCATATCGGCTCTCAGACAAGTGAAGGACTTGGGTCGCAAATGACGCTTCCAACGAATCGAGTCCAGACATGAAGATGGTCATGAGACAGAACAATCCATAAATGAGCGTCACATATCTGGCATTCGAAGCGAATCGGATAACGACCTTCCAATCGTCAATAATCATCCGAATAGAGAATGGTTCAACAGACGCTTCTACTCGAAGATGAGATGGAAGGCGCGATAGCATAGCGACCGAGACAACGAGTGCGAACGCGTTCACGAAAATTGCGGTTGTTGGACTCCCAACTAGGAAGAGTAGTCCGGCAATTGTTGGACCTAAAATAAACCCGGATGACTGTACAAAGTTCTTCATCGCATTGAACTTTTGTCGATTCGAGGCAGGTACGAGTCGCGTCATGTAGACCAGACTCGATGATTCGAATAACGAGCTCATAACGTTGAGAAGAAAGACGATCCCGTAGATGAGCCACAGTGACTCGATCCAGCCTAAGCTGAATACGAGGCTCGCACGTAGACCATCGAGTAACATCATCAGTCGCCTCGTATCGACCCGGTCAATCAGGCTACCTGACCAAAGATTGGAGATGAGCGATGCGAGTGGGACTAATACATAGAGAATCGATACGGCGAAAGGGGATCCCGTCATCTCAAGTACAATCAAGTTGAGCGCAATAAAGTATACCCAGGCACCGAGATTTGAGATTCCGACACTGACGAGCAGTAGCGCAGAGGTTTTTCGAAACGATTTCAAGCGTATCACTCCTTCTATTTTTGATCACTTTCGGCACGAAAAAAAATCCCACCCCCAAGAACGAATTCTTGGGGACGAGATTCTCATCGTGGTGCCACCCCTGTTCGTCCGCACGTCACCGCACGAACCTTGTTCGGTACTGCCGAACGAGTCGGACTATACCTCAACTCTATAACGGGAGTGCCCGTCGCCATATCCCTCGGGGTGAGTTCCATAGCGCTGCTCGGAGTCTTGTTTCGATCAATCCTCTTTACCCCTTTTCACCGGACGGGGCTCTCTACGAAAGATTCATTGATGTACTGTTCTCTTCATCGCGTTTATCAGATCATTTTCGTAAGGATAGCATATTGTGAAAAAATTGGAAACAAAAATTTCGGTTATAACCATAATATAGAAAGTTAATTAAGAATTGAGGTGCAGTGTTGATTAACTATAAAGAAATAAAAGAGACGAACCAAGTACTTGCGACTGTTCATAAAATTGATTCCAATCAGTTAGATGGCTTCATTTCGAAACATTCAGCATTGATTGGGAAATATGATGAATACGTCACAAAGAGCTATATTGACCTTCAGCGAGACATCGATAACGAAGAAGCAAATCAAAGACAACATCATGTTCAAATCGTTATAAAACCTGCACTCAATGAACTCAAAAGACATGTTTCACGAATTACCTTACAGTCTATAGAGGATGAGCATCATGTCACTCGCCTAATGCGAAATCGGATGAGTCTTTATCATGAAGAGAATGTTAATTTATTGATTGAAGAGGATCAACTCATACAGAGATATATGCAAGCAATCGGTCAATTGACTGACCCGACAGATGATTCTAGATCGATTGTGGAACTTCAAGGAGACCTATACGATGTTGACGAAGCCATCCGAAAACAGGCTTTTACGCATATGTATAAAGCGTATGTCTCAAAAGAAGATGTCATTAATGAATGCTTGAAAAGTCTTATTCAAAATCGGGAACAGCAGGCACAACGCTTAAATGATAAGAGTTACCGTGAACTAGCCTTCATGAAACTAGGACGTTTAGATTATGGACCTGAGGAATGTATAAGATTTGCGAATCAAGTGAGTGAACATGTTAAGCCACTTCGCCGCTCATTCCAGCAGCTACAGACAAAGAAGTTGAAGAAATCGAAACTTTCGCCATGGGATTCATTGATTTCTCCTTTTTCGGATGATCACAATCTATCTGTTTCGTCGAATGAATTAATCGATGGAACGGAACGAATCTTGAATGAAATCGATCCTTACTTTGAAAAACTGTTTATTGACATGCGTGCGAAGGGCCATCTCGATCTATCACCTCGACCGAATAAAGCGGAAGGTGGATTTTGTGAATCTTTACCTGACTCAAAATCATCTTTCATTTTTATGAACCGTTTCGGCGGATTTGATGACTACATTGTGTTATTGCATGAAATGGGTCACGCCATCCACCATGATTTCTCACAGCAACACCTATTTTTCGAAGCGCAAACCATTTCGTTTGAAGTCGGCGAATTCGCAGCCATGTCACTAGAGCTATTTTCGATGGACCATTGGACAACTATCTTTTCAGATGAACGAGCTTTAATTCAAGCTAAACTGGAACATTTTCGATTGATTATCGAATTTTTGCCAAGTGTTTTCATCGTGGATCGGTTTCAACACAATCTATATGATCTAGAAAAGAATATAGATTCATTTGATGATATCTTCAAACGCTTGGTTGATCAATACGATACAGATTTGATTGATTGGAACGATGTGAGCGATGTAAAGGGTAAACAGTGGATGCGTGTCATTCATCTTTTTGAAACACCATTCTATTACATAGAATATGCGCTCGCTCAGATTGCTGCACTTCGCATGTACATGCAGTACAAGCAACATCCAGTCAACACTCTGAAAAAGTATAGGAAAGCATTAGCTTTAGGTGGTACTGCTTCTGTCCTTGAAACTTATCGAGTAGCAGGCGTATCCTTGTTTCCATCTGAGGAAGAATTGGTCGAGTTGACTGATTTCTTAAATGCTGAAATCGAACAGCTAGTGAAGCAACTGAATAAAATCGATTGAATCAGACATGAATGTTCATATGACTAAGAGGCTTGGTGTTTAATTATAGTCGGTAATTCATTCAGTTGTTTTAAAATTGAGCGATAGAAGAAGATTGCGAATATGCCAAAGCCAATATACGTCATGGTCATCCAAATGGGTGACACGAATTCATAAGCCGATACACTGATTGCGCCGATTAGAAGCGCGCCTCGGTAACGTAGACCATTCACGGCCAAGTATTGACTGCGGAGATGGTCTTCTATGAGTCGAACTAGTATGGCTTGGTGGATGGGTACATATAGCAGTTCTCCAAACGTGAAACAAGCCGTACCGATTACTAACATGGAAAGATCATGTGAAACCGGTAAGATGGCGAATCCAAGACTGAACAGTGTGACACCCGTGTATAGTAGCGCACGTTCAGAGATGGATTTAGTCCAACGCATCAAAACGAGACCGAGCAGTAACACGAGAATCGTATTCTCCGCTCGAAGCAATCCGAGAACACTCGTCCCATCTAGTGAGAAATGGAAGAACGGGACAGCGTGTAACGTTTCAGCAAAGTGAATCGCGAGATAATGCGTAAGCTGCAACTCTAATGACAACGTCAAAATACCTGCGACGAGGTATTTCAAAAAGAGTTGGTTCCTCATGACCGTCTGGTATCCCGTCCATACACCAGTGGGGTTCTGTCCTTTACGCGGAAAAGGTTTATAGTTGTCTTCGAGTTTGAAGGAAATCAGGAAGACACATCCGAATGAAAGAATGGCTGCCGATACTAACAAGTAGAAGAGATGCTGTTCGAAGAAAAAGCCGCCGATTAGGCTACCGATGACGATGGACCCGTTCATGAGCCAGTAACTGAGTGTATACAAATATTTTCGCTGCTCGGGTCGGCTATCATCGATTAAGATGGCTTCGTTTGCTGGCGTGATGGCACTACTCAAGAGATTACTAAAAAAGAAAAAGATAAATAATAAAACGGCACTGTCGATTACTTGAGAACATGCGATTGCCATACCGATATAACATGCGAAACGTAGTACTTCTCCGATGAAGAGAATTCGCTTTCTTCCGTAACGATCGGACAGATGGCCTCCATAGAGACTTGCGATGAATGAGGCAATCATCGTCAAGACGATGAGCGGTCCGGTCTCGGTTGCACCGAACTGGCGAACAAAATAAATCGTCAAAAAAGGGAATACGGCGGTTTGAGTCAGCTTTTGAAAGAAGTTCAAGCCAAGTCTTACTTTTAGGTTAGGATGAAGCGATTGAAACATGTGAATCACCATCTTTTCATAAGGTCAGTGAAGTGGCCGCTTAACTGTTATGAACAGTATGCGTGATTTGAAGTGAATCATCGTGCACTATATTGCTCGATTTTTGCGCAATAATCTGGAGGGGTATATGGAACAATTATTTACACTGCCTGACGTCGTCATACGTTACGTCTCCTCTAGTGGGGATTGGACGACAGAAAGAGAAGAGAGCAAAGAAGACATCGTCTGGGTGCTCGTGTTGGAAGGGAAAATTGGGATTGAGGTGGATGCATTCGAATATCGTCTCCAAGACAGCGAATCGATTGTGGTTCAACCGAATCAGTCCTATCGACTATTCGCTGATTCAACTGAAACGACTTATGTGAGTTTTCGGTTTATTGCGAGTCGATTGAACGGGTTTGAAAACAGGGTCAATCCAATGTTTCCTTCCATAGCGGTCATGTCGACAAGAAGACTGTTAGGGGAGTGGTCAAGTCGAGGATTTTTAGAGATTGATATTACAGATGATGTGATGACGTTCATTCAGAGTCACCTCATCCACACTTCTTTAGATGATGAAGACTTATTTGCACCGGTTTTGCGTGTCATTCATGATTCTTATCATACGGAGCTTCGCATCGAAGAATTGAGTCGAATCGTCCATCAAAGTAAGTATCAGTTCATACGGAACTTTCGAGAGCGAATCGGTCAGACGCCGTATCAATACATCACGAGACAACGCCTGATTCATGCGAAGTCGCTCCTTCGCTATTCGAATCTTACACTACTCGCAATCAGCCAAGAAGTCGGATTCAATAGTTCGGCTCAACTGAACAAGCATTTCACGGAATGGGTAGGCTGCACCCCGGCTCGATTCCGTGAGAATAAAGGGCATCAGCTCAAACGTGATTAGAGAGCTTCAATCGATCTTGAATTTGGTGGGGGAGGGCGTTGAACGGTCCCTTCAAGCGTTGTACTGCATCCACATGATAAAACGTGCTCGTCTCCTTCATATTCATCATCTGGTCACCCAAATCGTATAGGAAAACGTGTTTATTCATCCCGAGAGCAATCCCGAGTTCAACATGTGCGCCTTTACCTCCAGGCAAGAGGATGACGACGAAGTCCGCTGATTGAATTCCAGAAACCTCTTCTTCGCCAATCGAGCGTAACGCATCAATTGAAGCGGCGCGTAGTCATACGTGTGGGTGTGGCCGAGCGCAATCAGCTCATTACACATGAACCGTACGTCTTCGATATTTGAAAAGCTTGAACCGACATAAAATCGCATGTGAAAACCTCCAATTCGTTATAGATGATTCATCTGGTAAAGAGCCACTTTATAAAATAAAATGATCAACAAGCAGCAAAGTACAAGGAAAGAAATCACGCTAATCAGGACGAATTTCATCAAAGAAAGTGGAACGTATGATTGAATCAAGCGTGTCAAATAAAGCGAAGAGAGGACGAGCAAAATGATTGTGCCGATAAACCAAATGGAACCAGTCATTACATTCGGAATCAGCCAAAAATAAGCGATTGTCATCACGATTAGACTGAAAGCCATCATCAAATCTTTACGCTTTCGCGTCATCTGACACCTCTTGCTGATGTTCCAACTTCAATCGTACCTGTTCGGCATCCTCTGCATCAAACGTGCTGTACCACCTCACATGGTTGAGATCGATGATCCGATAATGTCCGCTGATGATATTTTGCTGAAGAGTGAAGTGGGGACCTTCCTCGATTTCGTGCCAAAAAACACGTCCGCCGAGCGTCTTTTCTTTCGGTTCGTATGTGTTCGCGGTTGCGATCAGTTTGACGAACTCGACAGGATCGTCACCAATTAGGTGTATGAGAACCTCACTCTCATTGAACAGCGCGCATAGCGTCACAACCGTCGACCAACTCGCTTCATTCCGCTCCTTCTCGATTTGAATGAGCGTTTTTTTGGATATGCCGAGTAAGTTCGCCATCTCTTCCTGTGAATGCTGGGATTCGATACGAATCAATTTCATTTTTCGAGAGACTTGTTCAATAAATTCGGATTTTTGCATAAGCGCTCCTTCCTTCCTGTTTGTCTGAATTACAGCGTCGCTGAGCTAATGAAAATCAAGATCCACGAGATTCCGAGAAACACGGTGAATAAAAAGAGACAAACGATGACATAACAGCAAATGTATTGCCAATAGGACAACCGTTTCGATTGATAAAAATGGTATGTAAAACTGAATGTCGCAATGCCGATGACTAAGAAAGCGGCGAGATCCCAGATGATTCCGACTTTCAAGAACGATGGAGTAAGATATGATGCAACAAGAGCAAGTACAATCGTCACCACTCCAGTAGAAATGGCAGCGGATGGTGTTGAAGTATTTTCCAACAAATCACCTCCTAGTATATTACAAGTGTAATTTTACACTAAAAGTGGACAATGTCAATTTCAGAATCTAAAAAACCCTTCTCTAAGGAAGGGTTCCGTCACTCGTCATGTTTATTCGTTAAATATGTCGTCAGTGGATAGACGCCGATGCTTTGTAGCACAAGAGAGAGAAGAATGACGGCAAACGCGAGAGATATCATTTCGCTCGAGCCGTTAATGTTCTCTGCCTCTAGCCAGAGGACGAGGGCAATCGACATCGTTCCTTTAATCCCGGACCAAGTAAGGAGAGAAGTCGCTGTCAAATCGTCTTTAAATTCTCTACGCCATTCGGGAACGGTATAAACTAGACCGCCGACGACGATAAACCGGGTCACGATTGAAAGTAAGAATAAAAGAACAGCGAACGTCCAGAGAGATACAGACAAATAGCTGGTCGCCTCGATTCCAATCAATAAGAACAAGAGGGCGAGCAATATCGGAATGACGATATCCCAGAAACCATCAAGATGACGCTTGACCGATTCGTAATCCGCTTTTGTTCCGAGTTCGTGTGACAACATCATACCTGCTGTCACCGTTGCGAGGACACCAGACACTTCTAGCGCATCGGCGAGATAGAAGGCGCCATATGCAGTCACGATCGTCAACATGACGAGCTCATGCTTTTTAAAGCTGACAATCATCAATTTCTTAAGTAAAAATCCAGAAATGAAGCCAATACCGATCCCACCAGCAGACACAATCAAAAAATCAGTTAAAAAGCTGAGCGTGGAGAATCGTTCTCCAGTCGCGAACATACTGAGAAAGATTGTGAAGATGACGACACTCGTCCCATCGTTCACCATCGATTCGCCTTCGACGACGTCCGCAATCCGCTTCTCCCCTTTACTCCGTTTTAAAATCGCAGTCACGGAAACGGGGTCGGTCGGAATCAAGATGGACGCTAATAAGAAGGAAGCGGTCAACGTGAGCGGGGTGAAGAGCTCGCTGATCCAAAACGTGCCATATCCCATCAAGATGGCGGTCAAGACAAGACCGACCGTACTCAATATCGCGATGATCCCAAAGTTATCTTTCAAGTCGTTATACTTAAATTGATAGGCCGACGTAAAAAGTAAAGCCGGCAGGAACACTTCAAAAATCATATCTTTCGTAATGAATACGGAATCAAAGAAAGTGATATAAGATAGTCCAATCCCAATCAAGACCAAGATGACCGGGACAGGGAAGTAATTTCGTTTGGAATCAATCAAATAAATGAGATAGCCAATGAGTAGTAATGTGATGACCTGTTGCGCGATCATGACGACGTCCTCCTCTACATCAACATGCTATACACTATCTTCCCATTCAAGGTCTAATCAAACGAGAATTGTGGAATATAGGGGATAGTACATTCAATTCATTAAGGAGGGAATCAAGATGGGAAACCCGATTGGAGATTTATCTTGGACGTTTTATTCGGAGTGTGAGGTGCCGAGTGATATCACGGAGTCATTCATCGACGGGGAGCGAGCGGTCGCTGCCTATAAGACAGTACGTGACGTCGCTGTCTTCACGAACAAACGTCTGATTGTGCGCGACGCGCAAGGACTCACGGGGAAGAAGATTGAAGTCTACTCGCTTCCGTACGACTCGATTAATATGTACTCGACGGAGAATGCAGGAAGAATGTTTGACTTGAACTCCGAGGTTCAATTGTTCACCCGTTCCGGTACAATTAAAATCAATCTGAATAAAAAAGTGGACGTGCGTAAGTTCGACCGATTGCTCGCAGAAGCAATTTTGTAAAACAGTGGACCGAGAACTCTCGGTCTTTTCGTTTGGATTTTTCTGACAATCTCTTATCATACATGATACGATCATACATAATGTGTGACGGAGGTTACGATGCGATTTACAACCCGATTATTGATGATCATGCTCGGCAGTTTGATGTTGGTGACTGGATTTATCCATCTGGCTCGTCTATTTTGGGAATGGTTTCACGACCCGACAGACGGTGGAATTATACTACGTTTTTCTGGGAAAGATGGTGTTAGCGGCGACGCATTTGATGGGAAGCTCCGTATGTGGAAAGATGATGATCTTCCATTTTTAAAAAATGACTTTTTAGACTATACGTTCGGAACAGGTGGGACGGTAACAGAGACGGGAAATTCAGTCTGGATGTGGTTCCTTATTGGAGGCTTGATCGTTCTCCTGATTTTGACGCTCAGCATGCTACGTAAAAGAAAGGGTGTCGTCTCGACCATTGATTTCTCAAGAAACAGTGTGAAACGGGGAAACAGAACGACGAAAGCAAAAGGATTTGTAGAACCCAGTGAGATCCAATGGACCGATAGTGCGATTCGGAATGCGCTCATCCAGTTCAATTTGGATTTGCCGATTTCCTCAAGACACCAATCGAATGAGACGGTGTTGGATTGGTTCAAGCGGATCGGTGTGGAAGAGGTGGACCTCTCGCCTTATTGGAAATCAAGATATATAGACGAAGTGGTGAGTGATGAAGAATCTAGACGGTTTCGAGAGGCATTACATTTCAAGCGATTGGAAGACGGTAAGGGGTGATTGTGTATGAATGATGAAATAGAGGTGGTTGATTCCGATACGCGCAAGTCAATGGGTTCAGCTCGTTTGGTCAAGTCCAATCATCACTTCTACATCCATTGGAATGGGTTGATCATGGACTTCAATCGGCATGAATATGTGGCGGGTATTCGAATCATTGACGAGAATCACTTGTTCATCTGGGCGTTTACGTTAGAAGGGGAACCAACCAATGCGTGGGTGCTAGATGTAGACGGCGACATCAAACATTCATTTCACGCAGGTAACGCGATTGAAGCGGTTGAGATCAATGATACCGGGATCTGGGTTGGTTACGGGGACGAGGGCATCTTTGGAGAAGGGATCTCGACCGAGGCTCTCGTCTGCTTCTCAAAAGAGGGAACCGTACGTTTTCAATATAATCAAGAGGTCAGAAAGGGCCCAGTTCTTCATGACTGCGACGTGATGTGTACGTCAGAGAAGGGGGTATGGGTCATCTCTTCAATCGATGGTCGTCTCGTTCATGTCCATGCGAACGGGTGGATTGAAATATATCCGATGCCACGTCATCTCCTTGACTGTTCGTCGTTGATGATTGAAGACGGTGTTGCCTATGTCGAGAAAGAAGGACAAATTTATCGTTGGCCGTTTAAAGAGAGAGAGCGTGCCGAAGTCTTTCAGAATGATAACAAATGATAAAAGATTATTTTAGCTCATTACATATTTCAAATACCGTATTCAATATCTAATTATATATAAACAGAGGAGAACTAAATGATCTTACCAATCCATTCTAATATGCAAGAAGACATTCGCAATTTTTTTGTTGAATAATGGGGTTCAGCTCAAATGGTCGTCTCCTCGGGAACCTACGATTGTACAGAGCTCGGAGGATTTGTCTACATGAAATCAAATCAAATTCACGGTCTTGTTACATATGTTATGCGGGATGAGGAAATAGAAATCATATCTCTTGATAGCCTGATGGAGAATTGTGGGATTGGCTCTCGCTTACTCCAGACTGTTGAAGAAATTAGTATGAAGCATGGCGTTAAGCAATCAATTGTCATCACAACCAATGATAATTTGAGAGCACTCGGCTTTTATCAACGTCGTGGCTATCGTCTAGAACGAATCATTCATGATGCGGTGACGAGAGCAAGAAAACAGAAATCGACAATCCCACAAGTCGGATATGATAAGATTCCTTTATTGGATGAAATCCTACTCATCAAAAATCTGAAAGAACAGAAATGAGGAATTCACATGATCCGTTTTGGTATCATTGGTACAAACTTCATCACAGACTGGTTTATCGAAACAATCAATCAGTTGGACTACGTAGAAGTGACGGCACTTTACTCGCGCACGGAGTCGCGTGCTAACGAATATGCAGAAAGTCACTGCATCGTACATACGTTCACATCACTTGAAGAGATGGCGCAGAGTGATGTCATCGATGCGATCTATATTGCGAGCCCGAACTCGCTTCACGCCGAACAGAGCATCTTGTTCATGCAGCATGGCAAACACGTCCTGTGTGAAAAGCCGCTCGCCTCGAACGTTCAGGAAGTTACTCGTATGATTGAAGTCGCGAAGGAGAACGAGGTCGTCTTACTTGAGGCACTCCGTAATCTATTCATGCCGAACTTTGAACGGGTTCAACAGGCGATGGAGCGAATCGCTCCGGTACGTCGGGCCGTCTTCAATAAATCACAGTATTCTTCCCGATACGATTTGTATAAACAAGGGAAAAATCCGAATACATTCAATCCCGATTTTTCGAACGGGTCATTGATGGACCTTGGCGTCTATTTACTCGGTCCCGCCTTGAAATTGTTCGGTCAACCGAATGACGTCCAGGCGAGCGGTGTCAAACTCGAATCTGGAGTGGACGGAAGCGGGACGGTCATCCTTTCCTATGATGGCCTTGATGTAGTGGTCATGCACTCAAAGATCCATGCGACATCGACGCCTTCTGAGATTATCGGGGAAAAGGGACGCATCATCATCGATGATATTGCGACGTGCGATGATGTCCGTCTAGAGTTACGGGATGGCACATCAGAAATCATATCAGAAGCGCAGAACGCTCCGATGTCATATGAAATCGAAGCGTTCGTCCGAGCAATTAAAGCGGAGGATACAGAAACGGCTGTGCACTCAGCGACCGATATGATTCGCTTAGCTAATGTGATGACGACCGTGCGCAAACACGTTGGTGTGGTCTATCCAGCAGATAAATAAATATAAAACGGTCCTTGATGTCGTCTGCACATCAAGGACCGTTTCCATTATTCTTTGTTCAAATAGAGATACCTTAGAAACAATCCCAATACAATCGTCATGACGACGGCAGGGATGAGTCCAATTAGAAGTAGTGTGTTCATACCGTTTCCTTTCTGAGTGACTCGAGTCGTTCATGCATCTCATCAAAAGAATGGCTGTCCGTTAACAAGCTGAGCTCTGCATCGGCAAGTACCGTCACTTGAGTCGACCATTCTCGTTCAATCTCGATTTCGGATTTCTTGATTTCTACGTTGGCCCGCTCAACTTGCTTCGTATGAATCGTTTCAAGACGCGACCGAATCATATTGCGAAGAAGTGAGGTCAACTCATCTTTCAGTTGCGTCCGACCGTCTCCCTCGAAAAATTGACTCGCGTTCTTATAGCGCTTCAATACCGACTGATAAGGTGGTGTCTCGAGATGAATCGGTTCGACAGCCTGTCGTAGCCATGCCACGTCGAGTTCACGGTCGAATTCAAGCGTCGGAAGGAGAGATGCTTGACGTTCGGTCGACCGTTCGACCAAGGCGACGAACTCACGTTTAACGTATCGCTCCAACCGATACTGGAACACTTGGAGCTCTTGTTGGATGTCATAGGCGTATTTATCGAGCGTACGTCCAAGGGCACGCTCTAAGCTCTTCCTTGACCCATCGACCTCGACCGGATGGAAGGTTTCCTTGACGAAGTCTGAGAGGCGGAGGAGTGATCGCGTCTCGAGGTGGGCGAGGAGTTCTTTCGCTTCCCGGTCAAATAGGTCGATGAGAGCTGACACATCGAGTGCCGGCGGGTTCTCGAATAAAGCAATCAATTGCTTTTGACGATGTTCTTTCGCCGACGCGTCCTCTTTCGCTTCGTTCAATACACGATCAAATGCAGCGAGTAGCGCTGTCGTTTCTTCCTGGATACGCATCGCGTTCGCGAGACGAAGGTCTTTGTCGACATAGCGTTCAAGCGTCGAGACGAATCGATCGAATCCTGCGTCATCCCCCTGCATGGCGTTTCGGCTTGAAATTGGAAGGACGGTCGGTCTACGGACACCGAGCGCGGTCAACTGTTGTGAGACATAGTTTGTGACCGCATTCCGCTCCTCATCATCTGTCGCAAGATCGGAGGCGTTCACAAGGAAGAACATCTCGTGATCTCCCGTCCCTTGGACACGACCGAGCTGGATGACGAGCTCCCGGTCCGCTTCCGTGAACGCATGATTATAATACGTGACGAACAAGACGGCGTCCGCGTCACGCATGTAACCGAATTGCACCTCGCTGTGTCGGTTGAACTGTGAATCGGCTCCTGGTGTGTCGACGAAGACGATGCCACGTCGTGCCCAAGGGGAGTCGAGGTACAGTTCAATCTCTTTCACGATACAGCTTTTCTCTTCTTGTGCGACGAACGCGCAGAACGTGTCATAGTCGACGGTCTCCATTTGCCCGAGATAATCGAGCGGTGCTGATTTAACAGCATTGACGAATGGGTGGTCGACATCGAGTGAGGCGAGGGAAGTCCCATAATCTTGCAGCTCATCCTCAAGTTCATCGCGTGATTTGAAGGTGATCATCGCCGTTCGATTCGTCCGGCCGTTCGGCGGAACAATCTTCGTGATTGACGCCGTAAGCGGGTTCGGTGAGGTCGGTAGAACTGTCTCCCCGAGAAGGGCATTGAGGGTCGAAGATTTTCCGGCCGAAAACGCACCGAAGATGGCGAACGTGTATTGTTCATGCTTCGCACGCTCGATTTTCTTGCGTAATGTCGAGACACGGGAGCGGAACAATGGATGATTCTCTAATATTTCACATACCGCATTTTCATAAGAAAAATTAAAATCAAATAAGTCATAATCATCTTCTAAAAACGATGTCGATGCAACCTCTGATTCAACAACATTCGACTGTTTTTTAGGGAGGTACGTCGCGTCGACATAGTTTCGAACGGCTAACTGATCTAATTGATTCGAATCAAGTTGGAACTCCTCATATTTTCGAATCGAGTCCAAACGGTTGGAAAGACGAATCCGTAACGCTTCCGTATCGAGCGCTTCATACAACTCATCTTCTTCAGCTGAAAATAGTTCCAAGCGCGTGTCGACTTCAGCTTTCATGTACGTATCCGTCGAATGGACCCAAGGTTCTGATACTTTCGTCACCCATGTCGCCAGGGCCGTCTCGATGTCACGGCTGAACTGTAATACCGTGTCACCGCTGAGTGATGCGCCGGACTTCACTTGTTCAGTGATGAGTGAGCTCGGTGCAATCGGGAGGACATCGCCTTTCGGTAGCAAGGTCTCTGGAAGTTTCAAATCCCGAATGATGTCTTCCGCGTACTTCACGAGGTGCGGACGTAAATTCATATCAATCAAACGGTTGAACTCTTTGACCGCCACGTCTTCACGACGAGTGCGTTCTTGCTTCGTTTTCTCTTTCGAGAACAAAAAACCGACCTTGAAAGAGGGGGCACAACTCTCGAGATAGGAACGTAGCAATTCACGGAATTCATAGGTCATGATCGGTGCACTCTCGACGATTGGCGCCTGATGTTTGAAGAATTCGCGACGGAACGATGTCCACCATGCCCGTTTCTTCTCAAGGCGGTGCAGGCGAGATTGCATTTCCTTCGGACTCTTCTCATAGGTCGGCAATTGATCCAACGTCGATTGAATCGATGCTTCGTTGCGTCGGACCAACGTATGAATCAATGCATCAGCATGCTCGACTTGTTGCTGTTTCGATTCTTTGATGACTTGTCGAACATACGACCGCAAGCGCTCGACTTCGTTATAAGGGTGCTGTACATCACGAAGTGAAATATAGAATGTATCGTTCGGGACGATGTCATGATGACGGAATGCTTTCGTCAATGACGCCTTGAAGTCTACAAAGGAGAGCTCCCCTTCGTCGTGCTTGTCGATTTGGTTAATGATGATGGAGTAAGGACGTCCTTCCCGACTAAATTGTTTCATCAGGCCGATGTTTTGTTCCGATTGGACATGGTTGTAGTCCATCATGAAGAACAGGTGATCGGCCAAGAAGAGCGAGCGCTCCGTCGCTTGGCGATGTCGTTCATCCGTTGAGTCAATCCCTGGCGTATCCATCAACACGACGTGTTCATCAAATGGGAACCGGTCAATCGTATACTCGACTTCCTTGATTTCCTCGACTTTGCAATAGTCACTGATATTCGATAGGGAAGAAGAATCTAATGAAATCCAATCCGTATCATTGATCGCGACAGCTGCCGCTGATTCGCCACCACGTAATGTGACGATATTCGCACTCGTCGGAATCGGACTTGTCGGAAGGAATCCGTCCTCTAGCCAGTCGTTGAGCAATGTCGACTTCCCGGCTGAGAAGTGACCACAGACGGCAATCCATACTTCTTCATTCGTTACTTTTTGTAGGGCGGTCCGGGCGAGTCGTGCAGCGTCCGTCATCTCCTCTTGTTCAAACGTCAAAGCGAGCCGTGCCAATTGTTCTTGTTGTTCGTGCATGTTTCCCATCCCCTAATTATGATTCCGTCGTGATGCCGACACGGTGTCCGACATAGTCATCGTCCGTTAAACAAGCCATCACCAAATCGGCGACATCGTCCCTCGAAATTGGACCTGAATGTTTAGTCCCCAATACCTCTTTTGACACGATGATGTCTCCGCTCGATGGTTCATTGATCAGTTGAGTCGGGCAAATGACTGTGAAGGCCAATCCGGAATCTCGTAATAACTCGTAAGCCCGAGCGTGATCTTCGGCAGCGGTCGTCGTTGAGCGTTTCGATTCGCTCGTTTCAAAGCGGTAATTATCGCTGTCATGTGCCTGCAAGATGCCTGCGGTCCCGACTGTGATGATGCGGGACAAATCAAACTGTCGCATCGCTTCAACGACGAGTGGTGTGAATGTAGACAATACATTTTGTTTGTCCGTCCCTAACGCCGAGATGACGACGTCTGCAGATCGAACCGTTTCAATGACAGCCTCTCGGTCGGTCGCATCTCCTAGAATTTCATCGATCCCTTCATTGGAACCTAGCGACTGTCTTGTTAGAAGTGTGACGCGATGTCCCTTTTCGAGTAGGCGTTCAAGCACCCGTTCCCCTGTACGGCCACTTCCGCCGAATAAAGCAATTGTTGACAAGTAAACCCCTCCCCATCAAGATGAAAGAAATATCCAACGCCATCATAACACGGAAGCGTTCACAAAACTGCCTGAAATGGTTCATTTCCCCTTGAAAAGAATATGGTACGTTTTAGAATTGAGGAAGAAGGCAAAAAATACATATGACAGGTGTAAGAGAGGAAGGCACCACTACATGAAATTTGGGGCTAGAACTATTAAGACCGGACTGTCGGTCGCAATCGTCTTGCTGATTGCCGAGGCATTTCAATTCCAACAAATCGTCGTCCCGGCACTCGCTGCGTCACTGGCACTTCTGCCGTCTGTCTATCAGACTGGGCTTCGCCTAATCGAGGAGATGAAAGGGAATCTCATCGGAGCATTGCTTGCGGTCGGTTCCTTGCTACTGACTCCGAATCCGACACCGATTGCAATCGGATTCGTCATCATCATCGCCATCTCCATCCTTCTCTTTTTAAATTTAGAATCGACGACGCGCACCGTTATCTTGACGACGATTCTAATCATGGAAGGGGCAAGTCAGTCCGATATGCCGGTTTGGGTGTTTGCGGGCGAACGTTACTTACTCATCATGATGGGGATTACGGTTGCGTTAATCGTAAACGCACTTTTGTTCCCACCTCGGTATGAACGGAAACTCGAAGCACAAGTAACCGATGTCTTTCAAATGGTCGTCCGAATCGCGCGTTTGTTTGCTGAAACGGAAGGCGGTCGTTCATCATTCGAGTCGCTACCTGAAACGAAGAAGTTGCATAGTGACTCAAAGCAAACATATGCTTATTTTGAAGAAGAAATTAAAGCGAATCGCTGGCTTGAGAAGAAGACGCCGATTTTCCGACGAGCCGTTATTAAATCTAAGATGATTGAGACGAACCGGGCTGCACTCCATGTCATCGAGAAACTTGATCATGACTTCCATACAATCGAACAACTCCCCCCGCAACTAAGCGAAGAGTTGTATCGCCATATTCGTCACTTGTTACGTCGACATGAGCGTCTGTTTTCAGCCTATGAACTCGAGAACGAACATCTCATCGACAGGGAAGAGGATCTCATCCATGAGAACTTTGACTTTGCGAAACTGATGATTGAGAGAATGAGAGAAGAAGAGGAAGAACTCATTCTCATCGTTGTGCCACTCGTGGCGACGATGACCGATTGGGTCAAGGCAATGAATGAACTCGAACGCTATCTTGTAACTGAAATGAAGAAACATGGGGACAACTTAAAAGTGGAACCACGTAAGAAATGGTTTTTCGAGGATTAAGGGACGAGCAAGCCATCAAGAAAATTACAACCACCATTTCATAAGACCATGAATGAGTGCACAGAATCGAGTGTACCTTCGTGGTTTTTTGTAGTGATTTTTTCTTGATTATCAGTCGATTATAAAGGGTGAATAGCTACTATAAAACAATGAGTTTACAACAATGCATTTGGTAATAAACGTAAATTATGTTAGTCTAGAGAAATCATTGATAACGTTGCCTTTATGACTTGATTTTGAAGGGGGATGCACATGAACAGGATTTTAGTAACACTCTTCCTGATGACCGCCATGATGATGTCTTTGATTGGTTGTGGCGCGACATCCTCTACTGAAGAAATTGATCCTCGCCCAGTTATCTCATTTGATGCCGGAACCATTCTCGCAGATGCTCAAAATCATCAAATAAAAATGTTAATGTTATCAAGTTTACCGATGGATACGGTAGATGTGGCAGGGGCAGTCGAAGAGCTAGAAGGATTCAAAGCAGAAAATGATATATACCTTGATGAACTGAACGGATTGAAACAGAAGGAAGCGACTTCTGAAGACTATAAAATGTTACTTATGGAATATCTTCAAGAAGAAAATGACTACATCGACAAAACGATTGAAGCCGTATACGCCAAAGATCTTTCTCGACCGAGTCGATTTTCAATGGAAACACTCTATGCGAGAGCGAACGAAAAAATCGCACGATTCCGCTACGAGCCGAAGTAAAGCTATTATCCATCATCACACTCGAGAGAAATTACGAAATACGAAGGAAACGAACCGATTAAAAGGTTCGTTTTTTCTGATTCATCCGAGGTACAATCATCTTACTCCATAAAACTTTGGGACGGAAGAGGATTTAAATGATCAAACGGTCGTTTGAGCAGGTTACGAAGTATTGGAACATTTTAGTTGATGGCGATGAGTATGCTGTAAACTACGGAAAAATAGGGACGATTGGAAAGGTACAAGTAAAGTCTTTTGAGTCAGATTTAGCGTGTATGAAAGAGGCAGAGAACCTCATTCGTCAAAAGTTGAGAAGTAGAGGATCAATTATATTTGATGAGTTAGATGAACGCTTAAGTACATTCCCGACCGAATCCTGAAACTTTTCGAGAAGAAACACGTATACAATAGAGACAGATACATAAGAACGATAGGGGGATTCACCATGTCAGAAACAACACCGACACCAGAAGAAGGTGTCACACCACAACGAATCAGTGGAACACTTCCAATCGAGGCACGTGCCGTCTTCCGGTTATCAAGTGCGATTTTTTATATCATTGGACTTCTCGTCACGGGAGCGCTCGTGGCTGCCGCATATTGGTTCGACTGGCCGACTTGGCTACAGGTTGGTTTAATCGTGCTACTCGTCATCGATGTCGTCTATAGCTTGATTGATCTCATCTGGTTCCAAAAGTGGAAACAAGAACGATTCACGTATGACGTCCAGCCGCTCGAGATTCGGATTCATCATGGAATTATCACGACACACGATGTGCTCATCCCGATGACAAAAGTCCAGTATGTCCATGCGGCACAAGGACCGCTTCTCCGTAAATATGGGTTACAGACCATCACCATCGGGACAGCGGCCGGATCTCATGACATCTATGCAATCGAGGAGTCATTCGCCAAGACACTCCGCGAGCAGATTGCCATCTATGCACGTATTGAAGAGGAGGATGTCGTATGACCGAGACTGCGTTAACATGGCATCGACTCCCGAGTCGCGTTTTGGTGCTGCGTATTCTCGAAGTCATCAAGTCGTTCGCCATTCCAATCGTCTTACTCTTTGTGCTTAACAACGACTGGGAATCGACATTCGGAATCATCATCCGCGTCGGAATCTTACTCTTCCTATTACTCGACATTGTCCAAAAGTTCTTTGGATGGTTAAACTTCCGATATGCACTCGATGAAAAGACCGTCTATGTCATCGAAGGGAACTGGTTGAAAAAAGAAAAGTCGCTTCCGCTTTATAAAATTCAAAGCGTCCATTCCAACAGCCCGTTCCTCTATCGATTGCTTGGTGTCGTGGAATTGACGTTCGATACGAATGCCAACAGTGACGATGCATCATTCAAACTGGCTGGTGTCTTTCCGACCGAAGCCAAACGACTTGAAGAGATTCTCGAGCAAGTTCGTCATCGGAAACAGAATGCACAAACCGAAGGCGATTCTGAAGAGTCGGATGCGACACCTGAACAGTCAGAGCCGTTACCAAGCCGTCTGTTATACGCCTTGTCGACGCGCGAAATCGTGTTGGCTTCCGTCACATCGCTCTCTGTCTTCGCCATCTTCCCTGTCGCCTCGACAATCATCTCGTCGATTGACGACTTCATCAACTTGGATGGGGCGTTCAATCAGGTCGAAGATTATGTCATCCGTGCGTCCATCATCGTCATCGGTCTTCTCGTCATCGGGGTGTTGATGCTATCGGTCGTGATCGGCATGGTCATCAACTTCTTGAAGTATGGGAACTTCCGGCTCGAGCGGAGAGGGGAGCGCATTCGTGTCGAAAAAGGATTGTTGAACCGGAGTGCGAAAGAGATCCCATATGAGAAAATTCAAGCGATTCGCATCAAGGAGACGTTCATCCGTCGCTGGTTCCACATCGTCGGAGTCGAACTCGTGGCAGCAGGGACGATGGATGAATTGAAGGACGAGTCGTCGACGATTCTCCCGTTCGTGCGGCGTGACCGGGCGATGCGCGTCCTACGTGAACACTTTGCGTATTTCACATGGTCGGATGAATTGCATCGACTCCCGAGACGGGCGTTAGGAATCAAACTACTACGAATCAGCTGGTTCGGCTTCATCCTATCAGGACTCGTGCTCTACTTCTTCCGAGATTACGCATGGTGGCTCCTCCTGTTATGGGCCATTATCATCGGAGGACGCGTGCTCAGTTACGTCACAACCAAGTATGTCCGCACCGATCAATTCATTCAGTTACGGACTGGAGCATTCAACGTCCAATCGTTCTTGACGGACAAACCGCGAATCGAACAGATTCAAGTGAAGCAATCGCTCTTGCAACGTCGGTTCGGACTTTGTACGGTTCAATTCTCGACTCGAGGAGGATTCTTGTCCATCGAGACAATTGACGACATTCCGAAAGAAGAAGCGGACGAGATGCTCGTCTGGTTCTCTCGTTATAACGAACTCAAAGAAAAACGCTCAGGATAAAGTTTCCTGAGCGTTTGAATTATTTGTGATTTTCGTGTCAAATGATGTTTCTCTTACTGAAAACGCGGATAAAGTATGGTATGATGCAAGTAGAAAGAGACCGGTGCTCGACACACCGACCTCTGGCTTACAGGCTACCACTTTAAGAGTGGTCCCAGCCGCCACAATGGTTAGTGAATCAGAAAGTGACCCATCTCATTGCGCCGAGGGGGTCATTTTTTTGTGCGTTCAGACGTTGCACGATCGGATGTTCGGTGAATCACCAAGTGAACGATGATCGGAGCGAGGATTGGGATCATGACATAATCTCCAACCCAGGTCCAAAGTTGTTCCATCCGCACCACCGCCTTCCTCCATTGTGGACTTGGCGGCTGACCCCACTATTGCTGCGTTAACCTGCCCCTTCATTATAACAGATTTGTTCGTAAAATGACGTTAAAAATAAGAACAAACGTTCTTGTTTTTCAAAATGAATCTTTTGATGGAATTGGTCTCATGAATGGGTCCAAAGAAGGAATTGAGTCGAATCGCTCTTGCTTGTTAGATGTCTGACAGGATATAATCAATTTCGTGTGTATACACGGGTGGGTGAGGGTGCCAATAAAGGATTGATTCCTATGGCAAAACAAACAGAATGGAAAACAGAAACATACGGGGGCGTGCTGAACTTCCTGGCGACAGCATACATCCCGGCCGTGCATGCGGCAATTTTGACACAAGCCGGACTCCCGTTCGAAGGGGCGCTCGTCGGAGCGATTTTGACAAGCATCATCGGGACGTTGATTGCGGGATTCTTCAATCTTCCGCTGCTCTTGTTACCGGGGATGGGGATTAACGCGCTCTTCACGTACACGCTCGTCTTGCAGATGGGCTTGAGCTGGCAAAGTGCGCTCGCCGTCTCGTTCGTCTCAGGTGTACTCGTCGTATTGTTGACGGTGACCAAAGTGGCGAGGAAATTGGCGAACGCCTTTCCACCAATCATTCATGACGGATTGACGGTCGGTCTCGGCCTCTTCCTCATCTTGATTGGTCTCGAGGCGGCTGGAATCGTCTCAGGCGGGGGTGGGGCATTGCTCCACATCGGTGACCTCGGTGAGCGTAACGTCCAGGTGGCCTTTTTATCACTCTTCGTCGCCATCTTGCTGTTCTTGAAGATGGGACCGAGCAGCTTCCTTTGGACGATCGGTTTCGGTGTCGGACTTAGTGCCGTGATGGGAACACTAGAATGGACGGGAAGCTTCGCATTGACACCATTTTTCGAGTCATTCGGCACGGTATTCGGAAACATCTCGTTCGCGGAATCTGCGTCTCCGCTCTTCTTGGTCGCGGTCGGTGTACTGACGCTCGTCTTGTTGATTGAAAACATCAGCTTGATCCAGAATCAGACACGGGCAATCGGCAAAGAAGAAGAGGCGCCGAAAGGTCTCGTCGCACAAGGTTTGTCGACGATGGCCGGGGCCATGTTCGGGTCAAGCCCAACTGTCTCAACAGTCGAAGTGGCTGCCGGGATCTCGGTCGGTGCACGAGGCGGGATTGCTTCATTCGTCACGTCTGGATTGTATGTGGTATCGCTCATATTGCTACCACTCTTTGCAATCATCCCTGTGACGGCGATTGCACCGGTGTTGATTATCATCGGCATGATGATGTTCCAAAACGTGAAGCATTTGCCTCTCGATAACTGGGAGCATGCCTTCCCGGCGATTCTCGTCATCATCATGATCCCGTTCACATATTCCATCGTCGATGGGATCGGTCTCGGGTTCATCGCATACACGATGATTGTTTTGTTCAAGAAGGGCTACCGGTCACTCAGTCCGGTCGTCGGTGTCTTGACCGTATTGTTCTTAGTTTTCTTCTCATTACCAGTCTGGTTATAGAGACACGCACGGCATCGTTCATCACGAACGGTGCCCTTTTTATAAGAATCGAATGAGACGGTTCATGCTATAATCGCTGTAATTCGTGACTCCTCAGTCAAAAATGGATTCCAATCCCTCAATAAAGAACATTCATCACTAAATGGGGCATTCGAAGTGACCAGGATGTATGCGTATGTGGATTTGAAGAGTGGAAGTTTGGTGAAGATGATGAAGTAAGAGAAGTGTGGATGCTCGTTCAATGAACGGACATTTTTTTATTCGTCGGTAAATAACTGAATATTCCGTTAAGGTGCATGGTATAATATTTTTAATCCTATTTCCAAATAAAGGATTAAATTTATGAGGGGAACCGTCACTTGAGATGAAATCGAATATACATAAACGGAAACATCAATGAAGCAAGCCAAGACAATCTTTGTATCAGGAATTCTATTCTCCTTGCTAATGGTCGCCTTCATCTCCTATTTCGGTCAACTAGGCTATCGTTACTATTCATCAATAGATATCTCAGGGAGCGGCATTGCGATTTGGTCACTGACTGTCATGACAAACGAAAGTTATTAGGAGGAGGAAGAAAACAATTACGGCTCATTCTCGTCCGACTGGCGATGATTCATGGATCGAACGCGTTTGTTGCGTCATCATGTTTTACTTCATATGTCAGTCGTCACAAACAGCCGCACGCCGAATTGATTCACATCAATCACGCGATGCTGCTGAAATCTTCAGGGTGATGAAAGGAGAAACACATGCAACGAATGACGAGCTTACTCATATGTTGTGCCGGACTGCTTGCAAGCACGACGACCGTATCAGCCGAGATGACAGAATCTTCGCCGGAAGGATTTGCGGATGCATATTTTTATGACATTGTGATGGATCATATTCGAGGGGACGACCCGACTTACTATCATATGACCGACAGCGAGAACATCACGTTCGGTCCGTTGTTAGAGACGTATATCCCGTCAACCTCTTGCTACAAAACGGGGGAAACGTGCACGTTCGTCCCTAAAAAAGAATATGTAGCGACCGTCTTTCAAGATGATGAACCGGTCAACGTGATCGGAACGTATGAACAATCAGCGGGTACATATGCGTTCTCAACGTTCGGTTCAGATAAAGAAACCCCAAAAGCGTTGATAGACGTACAAGGCGATCTCGTGAAATACACAGAAAAGTCCGCGTGGTTTGATTATGACGGGGGCATGTTGACGGCACTGACAACCTACTCAAAACAGATGGTCAGCGGGGATGCAATTTCAACGAAGGACTTCCAAACCTTATTGATTGAAGAGCATGCAAGTCTCGAGGAATCTGCTGAAGAAGGGATGATGGGTGGCGCGGGTGACTATTCGGATGAAGCAAAATCAAACAATCCAACATCGAGCCTCAATCGATTGATTGGCTTTGCGGTGTTAGCGATGTTTCCATTCGGATATTGGTTCCTCAAGAGACGAAAAACAGCATGATGTCAAAAGACTTATACAATCAACATGGACCTTTAGAAATAGTGATCATACCGAGTCATGCACTGAAAGAAGGAGAAGCAAACCGATTGATTTTTCGACATCTGAAGAATGAGGACTTTCCATTGCGCATTGAACGGAAACGGACTGTGAAAGCTACGAGAAAACAACGCTTCTCTTTTGAACGGCAAGAAAAGCATGTGACGACCAAAATCATCAAGAATCTTGAGACATTAGAATCGGAACTAACTCTCTCTCTGTATGAGGTGCTTGTCCTCTATATAGGAGGAGATTGGGTCGTAAGTTATTACGAAGACGGGTTGACGCTTCAAGGAAACCAAGTGAGACATGTCGTGACAGCTGGTATTGTCCAAATCGAGACATTCTTTGAACATGTGGTTAGAGGCGCGTTTCCCATCAAATTGGCGTTTGGTTTAGGTGGAACGTACGGTCCTCGTGAGAACGTTTATCGCTTCACGTTGCATAACCCAGACTGGAGAGGATTGATTGAAGAGGAATTATTGCCTCAGCTTCAAGTTCCGAAGGCGAAGAATGTGTGGCAGTCCCTTTCATATCCGACATACGAGCAGACATTTGATACGTTTACTACTGAATTTCATCCAAATATACTAGGAAATTTCATACTCGCACATGATGCTGACGATACGTACTCTTTCATTGATCATGTGAATGGGGATATCAAGATTTTTTGAATTCTAAATACAGAGGGGTAGTGTAGTGAGTTACATACAACATATGCGTCAATTAATCGGATCGAATCTATTAATCACTATAGGATGTGGAGTCCTCATCGAACAGGACAATCAAATTCTATTGCAACACCGAAAAGATCATCGCGTTTGGGGAATCCCTGGTGGCGTTATGGAGCCTGGGGAATCATTTGAAGAGACAGCCATCCGTGAAACTCTCGAAGAGACGGGGCTCTCCGTGGATAATTTGAAACTGTTCGGAATCTATTCTGGTGATGAGGGATATGCCACTTATGAAAACGGTGATCGCGTCTATAGTGTTCAAGTCATCTTTTACACCCATTCATTCTCAGGAGAAATCGCTCAATTGACAGACGAAAGTCACGAACATCGATTTTTCTCAAGAGAAGACCTACCGCGATTACATCAACATCAACGTCGGTTCATTGACGATTGGGTCGAACAGGTTAATTTCCCCGTCGTGAAGTGATATTCATCTCGCGACAAACAACCCCTCATGCACGCATGAGGGGTTTCTTCACATATAGGGTCCGTTCGCCTGAATGACGAACTGCGAATGTGCGTAGTGGTAGGTGATCCGTGAATAGTCGAAAGGCTTCCCGTTCGTCAGATGAAAGATCGTTTCGATGCGAAGCGTTGGATCATTTTCTTGCAATCCGAGGTGTTCCGCTTCCACGTCCGTCAATCGCCCGACCTGTAGATACATGTCAGAAAAACCAATTGTGACACCGAGCGCACTTTGGACATAATCGAAAATAGAGTCGCCCACAATCTCGCGATTCAAATAAGGGACGATGGCTTTTACATAATACGATTCTTCATGACAAAGCACTTCCCCGTCCACATATCTTACCCGTTCGACCCGGTACACATCGTCAGTCACGTAAATCCCGAGATTTTCCGCAACCGTAGCGTCTGGCTTCACGACGGACACATCAATCACATCAGACGTCAAGACGCGGTCTCCGAGATTGCTCTTGAACCCTTGGGTAGAGAAGAGGCTCATATAGCCAGGTCGATTATGTCGTCTGACGAAAATGCCGCTTCCCCGCAGTTGAAAAATGACACCCTTTCGTTCGAGCAGCTCTAAAGCTTTCGTGATGGTGCTCTTGCTCACCGCATATTGATTCATCATCTGCTCAAGGACAGGGAGCTTATCGCCTTGTTTTAAGTTTTGTTCATGGATGTATTGTTCGATTTCATTCGCGATTTGTTGGTATTTTAGCATGGTCATTCCTCACTTTTTCGTCACTGGTTCTATTATATCATGAAAAAAACAAAAGTAATTCAATGTACCGACCTTGTATAATTGTACCGGTACAATTATACTTGCCATGTATGATATATCAAAAGGAGGAACAGAGGATGAAGACGTTACCTAAAGATTTCCTATGGGGAGGCGCACTCGCCGCTCATCAATTCGAGGGTGGTTGGGACGCTGATGGCAAAGGACCGAGTGTCGTCGATGTCTTGACGGCAGGTGCACACGGCGTCGCGCGCCGGATCACGGACAAGGTCGAACCGAATGAGTTCTATCCGAACCATGAGGCGATTGATTTCTATCATCGTTACAAAGAAGATGTGGCCCTCTTCGCTGAAATGGGATTGAAATGTTTACGTACATCGATCGGGTGGAGTCGCATCTTCCCGAACGGGGATGATGCAGCACCAAACGAGGCGGGTCTCCAATTTTATGACGACTTGTTCGATGAGTTACTCAAACATGACATCGAACCGATCATCACGCTCTCGCATTTCGAGATGCCGCTCCACCTTGCCCGTGAATACGGTGGCTTCCGCAACCGTGCCGTCGTCGACCATTTCGTCCGCTTCGCGGAGGTCTGCTTCGACCGTTACAAAGACAAGGTCAAATACTGGATGACGTTCAACGAGATCAACAACAAGATGGACGTCAACAATCCGCTCTTCTTATGGACGAATTCGGGTGTTCTCCTAGAAGAAGGGGAGAATGCCCGCGAAGTCATGTATCAGACGGGGCACCACGAACTGATTGCGAGCGCCCTCGCCGTCGCCAAAGGGAAAGAAATCAATCCGGACTTCGAAATCGGGGCGATGGTGTCGCATGTCCCAATCTACCCGTATTCATCGAACCCGGACGACGTCATGCTCGCCGAAGAGATGATGCGCCAACGCTATTTCTTCCCGGACGTACAAGTACGTGGGTTCTATCCGAGTTACGCATTGAACGAGTTCGAGCGCGAAGGATACAACATCCCGATCCTTGAAGGGGACGAAGAGGTTTTACAGAACGGGAAAGTCGATTATCTCGGCTTTAGCTACTATATGTCGACGACCGTGAAGAGTGACGTCGTCGCGGACAACAGCGGAGATATCGTCAACGGTGGTCTGCCGAATGGTGTCGAGAATCCGTATATCCAGTCGAGTGACTGGGGCTGGGCGATTGACCCGGTCGGTCTCAGATATGTGCTCAATCGTCTGTATGACCGCTATCAGATTCCGCTCTTCATCGTCGAGAACGGATTCGGTGCCGTCGATGAGATTGTCGACGGGAAGATTCATGACGCATCCCGAATCGATTATTTGAAGGCCCATATCGAACAATTGAAGCAAGCCGTCCTCTATGACGGGGTCGACTTGATTGGGTACACCCCTTGGGGCATTATCGACATCGTCTCGTTCACGACAGGCGAGATGAAGAAGCGATATGGGATGATTTATGTCGACCGTGACAATGAAGGGAACGGCTCGATGGAGCGGATGAAGAAAGACTCGTTCGACTGGTATAAGCGTGTCATCGCAACGAATGGAGAGAATCTATAAATAAGATGAGCAAAGAACTGTGAAATGTCTGCAGGTCTTTGCTTATTTTCGTTATAATGTAGAAAATGACGATCCAGGAGGGAAGCCTGATGGAAGTGAAACAACATGGACCGGTGACGGCCGTTAGTGCCAAAGTAAAGAACGGTCCATTCGAAATGTCGATGTATGTGTATTACATCGACGGCATGATCATCGATACGGGGACACGGACGATGCTACCGTCTCTCCAATCGTTTTATGAATCGGTCCCAATCGACCTTGTCAGTATCACACACCCTCACGAAGACCATATCGGAACGGCAGCTTGGCTTGATCAAACGTACAGGGTACCGATCTACATACGTGAATCCGCATTGGAAATGTGCCGAACGGGACTAGACATCCCGGATTACCGGGCGCGCTTCTCCGGTGACCCGGAACCGTTTCAACCAATCCCCTATCATGACAATCAAATCACGTCAGAACATCATTCCTATGAGGTGATCCATACACCCGGCCATGAACCGAATCACGTCGTCTTATACGATGAGGAGAACGGTCGACTGTTCTCAGGTGATTTGTTCGTCCATCCGTATCCGAAAGTGATGATTCCAGAGGAGTCGGTCCCTGAACAGATCCGTTCGCTCAAGCGTGTCCTGACACTTGATTTCGAGGAAGTATACTGCCAACATGCCGGGCGTCTCGAACAGGGGAGGGCGCAATTGACTAAAAAGCTTGACTACCTAGAACGCTTGACCGATGACGTGATCACGAAAACGGCTGCGGGCTATACGATTGACGATATCAACGCCCATCTCTTCCCTGATCCGTCACCGCTCGTCAAAATCTCCAAGCGGGATTATGACTCCAGGCATATGATTTCAAGTATTCTTCGGGAAGTCTACGAACAACTTCGTTGACAGAAGGCGGATCACCTAGTATTCTAAATGTAGGATTAAACGTTTAAACTTTTAAACGGAGTGATGAATATGAAACAAACAGATACAACACCCGAGTTATCGCTTTCTTTATTTGAAGATGCGATCCCACTGTTCCAAGTATTAGCCGATGTCAATCGGCAACGGATCATCGTCGAGATCGCCAAACATGAACGCTTGAACGTCAATCAGATTGATGAAAAGATCGAGTTGTCTCGACCGGCCATCTCGCATCATCTTAAACTGTTGCGACAAGCGGGCATCGTCTCATCCGAGAAAGTCGGGACAGAGAACTTTTACTTCCTGACGCTCGAGGACGCGGTCGGACTGCTGAAGGCACTGACACGAGCGATTGAAGACGAATGCATCCTTTGACCTTTCTTTTTGGAAACAGAGAGAAAGGCTTCTTTTCCACCAATACGTTTAAAAGTTTAAACATATAAACATTAAAAGGGAATGAACATGAATCAGAAACAAACCATTGTCATCACAGGAGCATCGAGCGGAATCGGCCGGGCAACGGTCGAACTGTTCAGCAAACGAGGCTGGACTGTCGCTGCGACGATGCGACAACCTGAGAATCATCAAGAGTTGTCTAATCTGAAAGGGGTGTCGCTCTATCAGCTAGATGTGACGAACGAGACGAGTATTCGAGAGGCATTTGAACAAATCGTCTCGGATCACGGAACGATCGATGTGTTGTTGAACAATGCCGGGTACGGTGCGGTCGGGATTTTCGAGGAAGCCTCGCCGGAACAGATTCAACGGCAATTTGATACGAACGTCTTCGGGGTCATGAACGTGATTCGGGCAGCACTTCCATACTTACGCAAACAGCGGAGCGGACGGATTGTGACCGTCTCCTCCGTCGGTGGACAGATCACATTCCCAATTTACAGCTTGTATCACAGTTCAAAATGGGCGATTGAAGGATTCATCGAATCGCTTCAGTTCGAATTGGCACCATTCAATATCAACATGAAATTGATTGAACCGGGACCAATCAAGACAGACTTTTACGGTCGTTCCCAAGAACTCGTTCGCGACCAACCGCTCGATGTATATGATGACTATACGGAGGTCGCACTTCATAACACGAACGTCGCTGGTGCGAACGCCGAAGGACCTGATGTCGTCGCCGAGACGATTTGGCGCGCTGCGACCGAACGGAAGAAACGACTCCGTTATCCATCGGGTAAACAGGCAGGGTTATTGATTGCGCTCAAGCGCTATCTTCCGAACCGTCTATTCTTCGCGATTGTTCGAGGTGTCGTTGAAAAGAAGTAATAAATCACATCCTTTTTGTTTTCTATGGAAAATGAGAAGGATTTTTTAATGGTGTTTTTGAAGATGCATCACCTCACGATAGTGTAACCACAAACTTGATGACTTTTTGGATACAGATAGACATCTATTCAGGCTCATGATATTATCATAAGTAATAATATTATTAAATGTGATAATAATGAGGTGAAGATGATGGACCAAGACGTTTTAAAAAGCCTGTTGAACCCGATTCGCATGAAAATCTTTCAACATGTTCTGATGAATGAAGGAGTGACGACCGCTGATTTGGCAAAAGTACTTCCTGATGTACCGCAGGCGAGCCTCTATCGCCATATCAACAAGATGGTACAAGATGAAATCTTATCCGTCGTCAGCGAGAACAAAGTACGCGGGGTGTATGAGAAGGTGTACGCGATTCAAAACAACCCGTTGACCAGCATCAACAAGATTGTGGAGAAAGAGGACCGCGAACAACTGTACATGGTCTGTTATACATTCACGATGTCACTGCTCATGGATTTTGGGAACTATCTGAAGCGCGACTCGATTGACCTTCAGAAAGACAAAGTTGGATTCCGAAGTATCCCGCTTTATCTGTCCGATTCTGAAAGTGATCGATTCTTAAAAGGTCTCTATGATCTATTAGAAAGTATGCTCGAACATGAACCGTCAGAAGAACGGACGTTACGAAAATTCTCCTATGCCGTCATGCCGGTCGGAGAAAAGGAGGAAGCGGAAGATGTATAAACAAGAAGAGGTATTGATTCAAGGAGAAACAATGATTGCTGCTACCCTCACGTCACCCAATCAGAATCAGTCGAACTTTCCAGCCATCGTCCTCATCGGCGGTACGGGAGGATTGAACCGGGACGGAAACGGGATCGGATTCAAGTCGAATGTGTATAAAGACTTAGCAGAATGGCTGTCGACACAAGGATTCGTCACGTTACGCTATGACAAACGTGGGGTTGGCAAGAGTGGCGGCAATCGAAGTAGCGTCGGTCTGACAGGACTCGTTGATGACGTGACGGCTATCGTACGTTATCTGAAATCTCATGACCATGTCTCACAAGACATTTTATTGCTCGGTCATAGTGAAGGATGCATCGTCGCAACGCTCGCGGCCGAACGTGAATCCGTTTCCGGTCTCATCCTGTTGTCCGGTGCCGGTGTCGCCTTGAAGACGAGCATGCAGGAACAGGCATATGCTTTGCTCGAAGAAGTGAAACGTACGAAAGGAATCAAGGGCAAGCTGCTTCGACTTAGCTTGAACGAGAAGTCGGTCATCGGGAAACAAGAAAAACTGTTCGAGCGCGTCACAGCAACGAATCAAGATACGATGCGGATCCAGCTGATGAAATTTCCTGCCAAATGGTTACGGGAGCATCTTGCTTACACAAACGAGTCGTTTCGGGAACGATTGGTTCAGTTGAACATTCCGACGCTCGCACTGACAGGGGACCGGGACGTTCAAACGGACGTCCAGCATCTAGACGAGCTCGACGCACTTCACGCGGAACATATCGAGGTACAGAAGATTAAGGATATGGACCATATGTTGAAACATTTCGACGGTGAGATGAGTATTTTGGACGTGAAAAAACAATATCGTTCACAACTCAGGGAACCGCTCCATCCTGAGCTACAGCATCAACTTCACGAATGGCTCATCCACCACAATTGGACATCATGACGAAAAGACAGCGGATTCTGCTCCGCTGTCCTTTTTACGAATGTAGGAATCGCTCGACGTTTCCCATCGAGAAATGACGGCACCACTGAACAAAGTGTCCGCCTGGTACGGCAATCAATTGTACAGAGGGATGGAGTTGTCGTTCCGCTCGTTTGACATGATAAAGCGTCCGTTTCGCCTCTTTCAAACCAATACCTGTGAAGTCTGCATAGTAAAGTTGCGTCGGGACTTGGAGCCGTTGTAGCAAGTCGGTGAAATCAAGTCCGTCATATCCGAACAACAAATGTAATCCACCGGACGACAGACGTGCCGGACGCTCGAAAGCTGTTCGAACGTTTGCGGTCGGTTCAACCCCGATCCGTCGACAGAACACTTGGAACCGCTCTTCAGAAAACGTGGAGTCACTCTTGTTCATGCGAGCTTCAAACCAGTTTAAAAGATGTTGTGGAGAGCAGTGATACAGTAGTCGCAAAAGCGGGAAGGTGAAGCCGAAGATGCCGTATTCACGATATGGGAGCACAGCATTCGGTTTATGACCTTGGTCGAGTAGTATTAAGCGCCTGACTCGGTCGGGATAATGGACCGCGTAGGCGAGAGCAATCGCGCCCCCCATCGAATGACCGATTAATCGAACAGCATCAAGTTTTCGAGAGATTCGATACGACTCGACCCAGTCCGCTAGTACTTTGGATGTGGCGTATGTATGTAGCCCCTCACTTTCACCAAATCCCGGTAAATCTAAGAGATGGACTTCAGATTTTTTATGTAGGGCTTCAACGAACTGTAATCCTTGCGATCCAGTGAAGCCCCCACCGGGAAGGAATAATACGGGATCACCTTGGCCATGAATCGTGACTTGAAATTGTCTCACGTCATCTCTCCTCTATACAATGAAGTGGTTTCCATTCAAGTATAAAGATAGTTGGAAATCAATTGAAGAAAATTTTCTATGTTTCTGAATGGGGTCGCTGACAAATGCGGGTATAACATAGTGACAGGCAAATCTCTGTCATCACGCATCATGTACGTTCTGACCTTCAAAGGAGGAATGATGAATGAAGCTTTCGGGGAAAACAGCAATCGTCACAGGTGCTGGTTCTGGTATGGGGTGAGCCATCGCCAAACTGTTCGCGAAGGAAGGCGCGCGGGTCGTCGCCTTCGACTTGAATGAAGATGCTGTTCAGGCAGTGGTCGAAGAAATCAAGATAGGAGGCGGGGATGTCGTCGGCATCGCTGGTAACGTAGCGAATCAATCGGATATCGACAACCTCGTCGATAAAGCGAAAGAAACGTACGGGTCGGTCGACATTCTCGTCAATAATGCGGGGATCATGGACAACTTCATGACCGTGGGTGAAGTGACAGATGAATTATGGGAACGGATCCTTGCCGTCAATTTGACCGGGCCGATGAAACTTTCACGTGCCGCCATTCAAGTGATGGAGAAGCAGGACCATGGTGGCGTCATCATCAATAACGCATCGGTCGGAGGCTTGTTCGGTACAAGAGGTGGTGCGGCGTATGTGGCATCCAAACATGCGTTAATCGGGTTAACGAAAAACATCGCGGCGACGTATGGCACGCTTGGCAAGATTCGAGCAAACGCCATCGCACCGGGTGGCGTCAATACGAACATCGGGTCGACGATCACGGCACCGAGTGAACTCGGGATGCGAGCCATTCAAGGGGCGGGGGAAGCGCCGATGGGAGAGCCGGAGCAGATTGCGAACGTCGCGCTCTTTTTAGCATCGGACGATTCAAGTTTTGTAAATGGAGATGTGCTGAAAGCAGATGGCGGTTGGACGGCAAGATAAACGAAAAGAGCCGAAATCATTCGGCTCTTTTCGTTTTGTACTGTTTTCGGTAAGTGAGCGGCGTCACGGTGTGATGTACTTTAAACATTTGAACGAAGTGACTGACGCTTGCGTATCCGAGACGATTGGCGATGTCCGCGATGCTTTCGTTCAAATCTTCTAACAGCGTGGCAGCTCGTTCCATTCGCTTCATCTGCACATACGCAATGGGAGATGTGTCTCCAAAGGATCCAAACAAGCGAGAGCATTCACTTCGACTCACATTGCCCGCATGAGCGATTTGAGCTAACGTCGGCCTGTCTTCTATGTGAGCGTCGATATAAGCGAGCATCTGACGAAGGCTCTCGCGTTTCTTCTCATGCTTCATCGCTTGACCCTCTTGCTGAATCCAATAACGCCAGATGACCGTACACTGCAGTGTCGCATCCATTAATGCGAGCGGTCCGTCCGCTTGAGAATGTTGGACGGCGCGTTCAATCGTCTGAATGACAGATTGATGTCCCTGTTCCTGTTTTAAAATATGTATGGATTTTTCCGAAGTGAGATGTGGTGTTACATATCGCCTCGCCAGATCGGGATGGAACAAAGCAGCGGGATCAAACTCGAGTAGCCTCATCCGCGACGCTTCCTCGATTTGTTCCACCATGATACTTTGTCCTCGTGCCAAGAGGACGGCTTCTCTCGAATCAAGGTTGAGGCTCACTCCGTTCACCCGAATCAAAGACGTTCCAGACTCGCATAGCAGAACGGTGAAGCAATCGGTTACCTTTAATGTCATTGGCCCATGACGAATCATTTCGATACTCTTCAAAAACGTCTTCCTCCTCACTATGATCATTTCCCGACATTTCATTTCGATTGTTCACGGAGAAACACTTTAAAACGAAAATAAAGTGGGACGAATCCGACATTTCAAATCGTCGATCAGTAATAGGCGCAATCAAGTTTCTTCTATATAACGCCTAAAAGATTAGCCATCCTGTAAATGCGGCATGAACGAGGATGGCGACAGGTACCCCAATCCGGAATTTAGGCTTCAGCGTCTTGTGGCGAAAGATCCGCATCGCCAAATACGCTCCAAAAGCTCCACCAACCCAAGTCATCGTCAATAACGTACGCTCCGAAATACGCCAAGCCCCGACGCGAGACCGTCGTTTATCGACATAAAATGACACAAAGGCTAGTAAATTAGTCACAATGTAATACAGCAGTAATAGTTCCAAAGACCAAAACCTCCTTATTTCTCTCTTCATTATATCTTAAAATGGCTTTACAAAGCCGTTCTAATAGATTAAAACAATTTTCTGAAACCTCTCATCCTCGCGAATTGTTCTGTAAATGAACTGATAACACTCTCATATCGTCCTGTAATCGCAGTGAAACATATAGGTGTTACAGTAAGGGGGCGTTAGAAAAGGGAGGAATATTCTTATGAAAAAACCACTATTGACACTAACGGCACTCGCTGGCCTTAGTTTAGGAGTCGCTGCTCCAGCTTCGGCAGCATCAACACACACAGTTCAGTCTGGAGATACACTCTATCGTATCGCCGTGAACAACAACGTCTCTGTAAATGACATCAAACAAGCGAACGGCTTAAACTCAAATATGATTTATCCGAACCAAGTCTTGAAACTTGGAAAGGCAGAAGCAAAAGCTGCTACTGCATCAAAAACGTATACAGTTAAATCAGGAGATACACTTTATCGTATCGCATTAAACAACGGGATCTCTGTCAATCAATTGATGACTTGGAATGGTCTTAATTCAGATCTTATTTTCCCAGGGCAACAGTTTGCCGTGAAAGGTGCAGCAGCTGCGTCAGTAGCAAACGATGCGAAGACATCAGCACCAAAGACTTCAACATCTAAGCCTGTCACTAAAACAGCATCGTCTACAACGCAAACCCAAGCTCCGGCTTCAGGTAAGACGATGACTGTTGAAGCAACAGCTTATACACCATACTGTGCTGGATGTTCTGGTATCACAGCGACAGGTATCGACGTTCGTTCGAACCCGAACCAAAAAGTCATCGCGGTCGACCCTTCTGTCATTCCGCTCGGCTCTAAAGTATGGGTTGAAGGATACGGTACAGCCATCGCAGGAGATACTGGTGGTGCCATCAAAGGGAATAAGATCGATATCTTGATGCCGACACAAGAGCAAGCGCTCAACTTCGGTCGCAAGTCAATTACAATCAAAGTCTTGAACTAATTCAAGATAATCAAGGACACTGCCATCGGGCGGTGTCTTTTTTTGTTTAACCCTTCTCCCAAGGATTCTTCACTTTCGTCAGTCCGAGTCGCTTCGCGAGTGGCTTAATCGTCAATCCATGCAAGGCGACAGACGTCACGACTAAACCGAGTGTGATCGGTAACATCCGCTCCGCGTCTTCAATTCCCAGTTCGGCGATTTCTTGGGCAAAAAAGCCGGTCACCGTCATGGCGACGATTCCACGAGGGGCAATCCAACTGATGAGCGCCCGCTCTTGCATCGATAACGGGGAACCGAGGAGCGACGTCTGTACCGAGATCGGTCGGATCAAGAATAAGATCCCAACAATCGACAAGAGAAGCGGCCAGTCGAGAATGGCGAGTAAGCTATCACGTGTCAAACTCGCCGTCAAAATGATGAAGACGGTCGACACGAGTAAGATGGAAATGTTCTCTTTGAACTCACGAAGCTGTTTCAGGATATGCATATGTCCATGCTTAGAATTTGCCATCGTCAATCCCATGGCCGTCACAGCCAATAGCCCGACTTCGCTCATGACCCATTCGCTGATTGAATATACGAGAAGGACCCCGGAGAACGTGAGGGTTGTTCTTAAATATTCAGGGACTTTCTCATTCCCGAACAAACGAATCAATAGATGTCCGACAGTGATCCCGAAGGCAACGGCGACGATACAGGACCAAAAGAATGGCAAGTGGCTCGCGAGCCCGTCATTTTGATAGAAGATGAAACCGACTCGGACGACGAATAATCCCATCAAGGCGCCGAGCGGGTCGACAATGATGCCTTCCCATTTCAAGACTTTGGCCGGACGTGCGGATAAGTTGGCTTGCCGTAGTAACGGGATGATGACGGTTGGTCCGGTCACGACGAAGATCGCACCGAGCGTGAACGCCGGCAACCAATGAAAATCGCCGACCATAATCAGTAACACCGACGTCAAAATAAAGGAAACGAACACACCGACCGTGACGAGACGAAAAATCGATTTTCGCAAATCATCAATCTCTCTGAATTCAAGACTGAGGCTTCCTTCAAATAGGATGAGCGCCACCGCGATCGAGATGAGCGGGCTATATAGGTCCCCTAATATCTGACCTGGTTCTAACCAACCGAAAATCGGTCCGACCAAAATCCCGGCAACCGTCATAATCAAGATGGCTGGGAAGTCAAAACGCCAAGCAAGTAACTGCGAAAGTGCCCCGATGAGGACAAGTAGGCTGAATCCAATCATCATGTCTTCCATATGCTCCCCCCGTTTCTTCACTTCTTCATTAAATGTATACCCAAATCACGAAAAACATTTGCTAACATTGCCCGATTTCGGGTAAGAATTGAAAGAAAGGGAGGGATACGATGGAAGTGACTATCGGACTCATCATCGTCATATTGACATGGCTCATCTTACTACTTAATCTCACGTTCGCCATCACCATCATCTTTTTCGAGAGACGAGACATCGGGACGACATGGGCGTGGCTACTCGTCCTCTTCTTCTTACCACTGATCGGCTTCTTCGTTTATATCTTCTTTGGCCGACTGATCAAATCTCATAATTTTTATGAAGTGGAAGAAGAAAAACGCGAAGCGTATCATCACCATGTCGAAGAACAACTCGATCAACTCGACCGTTCTCTCGCACCGTTCGATCACCCGCTCCTTTTGAAATATCGGCGGCTCGCTCGTCTGAATCTCGTGTCAACGAATGCGTTGATGTCTTTTCACAACGATATCAGCGTCCTGCACGACGGAACTGAAAAATTTGATCAGCTGTTTCAAGACATCGAACGAGCGACGAAAGAAGTCAATATTCAATATTACATCATCCAAAACGATCCACTCGGGCAGGCATTAATCCGCCTGTTAACGGAGAAGGCGAAACAAGGGGTACGCATCCGACTCCTTTATGATGCTGTCGGATCGAGGGGACTTAGACACAAGCACTTCAAGGACTTACTCTCTCACGGTGGGGAAGTCAAATCCTTCTTCCCGTCAAAACTCGGCATCAATTTCCGCGTCAATAATCGAAATCACCGAAAGCTTTGTACCATCGACGGTGAACTCGGCTATATCGGGGGATTCAATGTCGGGGATGAATATCTCGGCAAGGATGAACATTTCGGTTATTGGCGGGACGTCCATTTACGGATCTCCGGTGATGCTGTCAAAGAGTTGTTAGAACGCTTTATCTTGGATTGGAATCGCTCTGTCCCGACGCGAACGAAGGCACAAAAAGACGACTTCATTTGGCCGTCGGAAGGGATCACTCATCACGCGTCCCCCGTTCAAATCGTGACATCGGGTCCGAACTCGTCGACGGAGCATTTAAAGAATATGCTCGTCAAAATGATCACGCAATCGAAAGAATGTATTTATATCCAGACGCCTTACTTCATTCCAGATGCGAGTTTCCTCGATGCCTGTCGCATCGCGCTCATGACAGGTACCAAAATCAAACTGATGATTCCGAACAAGCCCGACCATATGTTTGTCTATTGGGCGACTTATGCGAACGCGGCAGAGCTTGTGCGTTATGGGGCAGAGGTCTTTACGTACGAGGAAGGGTTCCTCCATGCGAAGACGCTCGTCATCGATGGAGAAGTCGCCTCAATTGGGACGACGAATATCGATGCTAGAAGCTTCCGTCTCAATTTTGAAATCTCAGCGCTCGTCTTTGATCGGGATGTCGCACAATCCGTCATCGATGCGTTCGAACGAGACGAATCGAATGCCGAGCGCTTGACGATTGAACGATATGAGTCAAGGACTCGCTTGATTCGCTTTAAGGAGAGTGTGTCCCGTCTCCTCAGTCCGATTCTTTAGTGCAAAAACATCCGGCAGAGGATTTCCTCATGTCCGGATGTTTTTTTAACGCCTTTTCAATTGTGCGACAAGATGTTCGAATGAATCATTGATGTCTTGTGGGGCTTCTTTGTCACCATACTCAGCAGCTTCTAGCCATTCAGCGTAGAGTGTATGGTTCGTGAACTCGATTCGTTGTAACCAGTCGGATACTGTCTCTTCACGAAGACGCGGATGCTGCTGTTCCAACTTTCGTCCCGTTTCAAGAAGGTGAATCTGACGAGGGGAGCGGACGATCCGCTTATCCGAAAGCGTCGGATGGTAAATACTCCTCGGAATCATTCCATCTTCCTGGATGTCTTTTCGTTTCTGTAAATAGAAGAACAAGCCTACCCCAATCAATAAGATGACAACGAAGGCCCCGATATAGAACAACGAGTTACCCGATGCCGACTTGAGCAATGTCTCCTGCGCCACCGTCTCCGCATCTAGGTTCGGGTTATCTGGGACGAGGAACCGGTTCACGCGGTCATTCGGATCGAGTACGATTCCGTCAAACCACCCCCCAATCCACAGAAAGAACGGACTGATCCAGGCGACGACATTTCCGAACAACAGCTCTTTGATTGTACGAATGACGAGGGAAACGGCTAAACCGATGCCTAAACCGAGGACAAGCATCGTCACCATTCGTTTATAGTCACGCCGATAATACAAGTTCCGTTGCCAAATCAAAAAGATGAATGGAAAGAGCACCATTGCAAGCGGTTGCGATGCCGGAGGGAATAACCAGTCCGCCACCAAGAATAGTACACTTGCCATCGCATAGCGGTCGGTCCAATCTAACGTCCGAATGAATGCATGGACGTATGTGAAGACCAATAGCAGGACACTCATCTCATACGAGAAGTAAAGGGCACCGATACTCATGACTGTCTGGACGATGAGTTGTATGTTCCGAGGGAGACGAAGCGTCAATAAAAAGAGTAGTGGAAACACATGTCCAATATAAAATGCTGAAAAGACCCACCATAGCCATCTCATTGACCGTCACCCCCTAACCGTAAAATCGATTGATTCCCGCTATATTTAGCTACTTTTCGCTCAAACAAGGAGCGAGCAAGTGGAAAGTCACTCTCAGACAGACAGGCGAACGTCGTCATGATCTTCCGGAAATGCACCTCGCCACTTCCTGGTTGTAGGTCATACGTGATCCCATCTTTCGTGAGGGTCGGGACAATCAGCCCGTAACTCGCGTTTTCTTTCTCAAAATCACGACATAATGCGGCCGCTTGTGAGATGAGGCGTTCCATCTGATAGGTGAGGGCCCGCCCATCCTTCGTCAACAAGTCGAGGACGATGACATATTCATTCGTTTGTACCGGTTGTTCAGTACGGGCGAGCAGTTCGCCCGTCTTTGCATAGGCGGACCAATACAGCTGTCGCATCGGTTGTCCGTGATATGGGGTGACCGACTGGAACGTCTCCGGGTCGCGATAGGCACTATGACGAACCATCTCCTCACCAGGGAGAGTAGGCGGGCGTTTTGGAATCGGATAAGGCGAAAACTCAGGGAAGACATAGCCGATGCGTGGGAGTGAGTCCTCTTTGTAGAGAGAAAACATGCGCAACGGGTCCCGGATTTCCAAACCGATCGCTTCGAGACGAACCGGGCCCCGCTTCTTCGCATAGAGCGGAATCGTGAAGTCGACGGTCGCATTTGTCTCGACAAAATTTTCCTGTCGCCAGAACGCATGTCCTTCCGATTCCACGGTCGGATGTAAATAGCCGGATAGGCGGACGACGCCAAGCGGTACTTTTGCCGTCGATACGAGTTTCAATACATAGACGGCCTCGTCGTTCGGAAATAATTTCAGTTCTTCTGTGAGGTCGACATGAATCTGTTCGGCCAAACGAAACATGAAGGAAGGCATGATCAGTGCATATAGACTGAAGCCGATCAATAGACTCGCAATCAAGACGCTCCCATAAAGTGCCGTGAAGACCCCGACGACGAACAAGAGCCACATATAGCCGGACTCGAGATAGCGTGGGCTGACTAACTGCATGTTACACCTCTGAAGGGACCGGGATGGTCTCGAGTACAGATTTGATCAACTTTGACGGATTCGTCTTTAGCGACGCTTCGACCGTCAAGACGATCCGGTGCCCTAAAATCGGAAGCGCGAGTGCCCGAATATCTTCCGGAGAGACATAGTCTCGACCTTCCATATAGGCATGCGCACGGGCTGCCATTGTGTACGCAAGCGTCGCTCGTGGACTTGGCCCGACCTCGACGTCGCGATGGTGACGAAGTGACTCCATCAAATCAAGCAAGTAATCTTCCATCGCCTCGTGGAATCGGACATCTCGTACTTCTTGCTGCATGTTCAACAGTTCGTCCGGTTGCAGTGAGAAGGATTCGGTAGCGAGGTGCTCATTGCGAATCAAGCGCCGCTCGGAATCTCTCGAAAGCGGGGCGAGTGTCAACTTGAATAAGAAACGGTCCAATTGAGCTTGCGGAAGCGGGAACGTTCCTTGACCGTCAAACGGGTTTTGTGTGGCGATCATGAAGAAAGGATCAGGTAACTTGAGTGACACTTCCCCGAGTGTCACTTGACGTTCCTGCATGGCCTCGAGCAACGCGGATTGTGTACGTGGTGTCGTCCGGTTGATCTCATCGACGAGTAAAATCGAAGTGAAGATCGGTCCCGTCCGACGTTCAAACGTTCCTGTCGTCGGATTGAACAATTCCATCCCTAAAATATCGCTTGGTAATGTGTCCGGAGTACACTGTACACGTTGAAACGTAGCCGAGATGGAGCTTGCCAAGCTACGGGCGAGTGTCGTCTTCCCCGTACCGGGACGATCTTCAAGTAAGACGTGGCCTCCCGATAGTAACGCAATCGAAGCGAGCTTGATGGCTTTCGCTTGACCTATGATTTGATTATTCAAATGTGAAACCCATGGATGGTTCATTCAAAATCCCCCTATTATTTTTCTGATAATTAAGAAAATCATAGCATAATCACTTCATGAGATGTATCAAAAATCCATTTCACTAAAAAAGACCGACCGGCAGAGCCAGTCAGTCAACGTTTCGGAGAATCTAAGTATCGTTCAAAATGACGTTCGAGCCATTCCTGAAAAAATGACATGAACGTACAGATCGCCCAGTAAATCAATGCCACGACGATATAGACCGTCATGTAGTCGAACTCTCGTCCACCGACAATCTTGGCCTTGTTAAAAATCTCAGGTACTGTGATCATTGCGGCGAGTGAACTCGCTTTGATTAAATCGAGAAAGACGTTCGAAAGCGGGGGGAGGGCGATCCGTGTCGCCTGCGGCAAGACGACACCTTTCAATGTCAACCATCTTCCCATCCCGAGCGAACGTGCCGCCTCAACTTGTCCTGAATCGACCGCGCGAATCGAAGAGCGGATGATCTCAGCGATATAGGCGGCAGAGTTCAAACTGAACCCGAGAATCGCTGCCGTCAAAGCGGCGAACTCGATCCCGATGAACGGGAAACCCGAATAAAGGATGAACAAGATAATCAAGATGGGCACGCCACGCATGAACGAGATATAAAATGTTGATGGATAGCGAAGGAGACGCGTCGGAGACAACTTTCCTAATGCCAAAACGAGACCGAGCACGAGACCGAAAAACATACTGACGAATGAGATCCAAATCGTATTCGGGAGCCCACCCAATAAATAAGGGAACGATTCTATGGCTAGGTCTACGTCAAAGATAGCGTCCCACTTGATATCTGAGAACGACATGTCGACCTTACTTCGTTTCGACGATTGTTGCGTCTACGTCGGGCTCAACCGAGACATCCGCACCGTTATAGAATTGCTCAGACAATTCTTTGACCGTACCGTCTTCAAGCATCTCATCCATGACACGGTCGATGTTCTCTTGGAGCTCGTCGTTTTCATTATCCATCAAGAATGCGACTTCTTGTGGGTTGTAGGCGATATCCGGGTGAATTGTAATATCAAACTCAGGGAAGAAAGCAAGAGCAAGCGTCTGAAGATAGTAATCGTTCAAGATGACATCGGTACGTCCTGTCGAGACGTCACGCAAATACTGGTCGTTCGTCGCGTTGTCATAAATCACTTCTTCTGCTCCATATTCACGTGCTACGTCCATGAAGACAGTCGTCGCTTCGCCAGCAGCTCTTTTGCCTTTCAAGTCTTCGAGTGATTCGATTCCAGATAGGTCGCTCTTACGAACGATGGCAGTCCCGTACGTATACTTATACGGTTTTGAGAAAGCAAATTTTTCTTTACGGTCTTCGGTGACGGAGATATCGTTTGCTGCGATGTCGATTTGTCCGTTTTGAACGCCCGTCAACATATTGTCAAACGCCATTTCTTTGAACTCGATCTCGAGGTCGAGACGATTCCCAATCTCTTTCATGAGTTCAACGTCAAACCCTGTCAACATATCGCTCTCTTCTTCACGGAAAGAAGCGGGGTAGAGGGTGCCGGCAGTCCCGACTGTCAATGTCCCTTCTTCCTGAATCTCTTCCCACGGTGTCATGTCTGCTTGATTCGTGCTATCATCACCACAAGCGGCAAGCGGGATTGCTAAAAATAAAGTTGCTGCCAAACCTTTTGTCGTTCGTTTCACAAGAGTTCCTCCTTAAGATGTTTCATCTGTCTAAAAATAGCATGACTTCAGCGGTCTAGCAACTGTGAAGATTAGTTTATACAGTTTCATAATTTTTTTGAAACGTATATTCATGAAGCGCTATCATTCTATTGAATGCCAAATTCATTTCATTAATACAGAGAAAAACTATTTATGAAACAGGTGATAAACTAACATAAAAGTTAGACGATATACACATGTCGAAGAATCAGATAAGGAAGTTACATTTCTTTACGATCGATTAGACTGGAAACAATATATCGAACATGACAGTCGCATCATTTTTTTAGCGATGGGCGGAGATAACTACATCGGAAAAATTCGACTCGTAATAGATTGGTCTCGATTCGCATACACTGAATAAATCGCGGCCCGTTAAACACATCGTAAGCGCGGTGTAGGACGAGTGTTGCTCGTCTCGACCGAACATTGAGCTAAAATCGGATAGTCGCTTGAGGCGCAGTACGATAACCTCATTACGTGTCGCTTTTATGAAAAAGAGGGATTCCAACTTGAAGGAGTCGACACGATCAAACAATACGAGGGTCTGCAGATCGAGTTGACTTTGTACTGGTACAAGGTTTTTAAGGAATAGGGAACTTCAATGCAGAGCAATTTATTGCTCTACTTTTTATTAGTTTACATAACATATATTATCAGTAAAAATAAGAACTCATCTCATTATCTTAGTATACTTATGATAGTGAGATGAGATTGATTGTTAAGACGTATGCGTAAATCGGATCAATGTGACACTCGGTTCTGGTTCAAATTCAGCACTCGGTTCGAATCCGAGCTTCGTGTAAAGACGTTTTGCCGGTCCATTATGTTTACCGGTATGCACATAAACAAGTCGACCTTCATGAACGCTTAGTACATGATCAAGTAACGTCGTGGCCAGCCTCGATCGAAAATATGTCGGATCAATGCACAGTTTTGTGATTTCTACGGTTTTTTCTGATGCCTCGTAAGTCACGAATCCAATCAACCGCTCCTCGATGTACAATCCGTAGCTCGTACCTGGTAAGTTTTGTATCACGTCGATTGTCTCATATCGAGCCGGTATCTCATCAAACCCTAGCAATTCCGCTTCCACAGCATAGGCATTTCGTTGTATCTCAAGCATCTGCTGGGCTTGATCAAATTGTTTGATCGGGATTTCTTGTAGCTGCATGCCTTACCCCTCCCGTCATCAGATAAATTTTCTTGCCCGCTTCCGTTCTGCCCGCTTCAGCGCCAAATAGAGGCGGTGCGTTCCTTTTAATGGTGCACCGTGTCCGACGAATGTGAGGAGTGGTGCCAAATCCACTAACCGTTCTGCGCTCTCGACAGCAACGGTCCGGTTCCACGTCGCAAGTCCGGGAAGTGGGAACAATGGACGAACATCCCCCGCCACCGCCGCCCCTCCTTGCGATTGAAACGCATCTCCAGCGAATAGCACCCGATTTGTCTCGTCATAATAGGCGACAGACCCTGGCGTATGGCCCGCTGCATCAAGGACACGTAGACCGAATAGCCGTTCACCAGGTTCGAGTAACGTGTCCGGTGTGGAGCGGAGCGTCGGTAACGACCCCCGAATTTTCCTCTGTTCTCCCTCATCAAGGGATCGGTCTCCTGACAAAAGACGGGCATCACGGCGGGAGATGAAGAGCTCGGCGAGCGGATGTTCCGCTTTGATGATGTCTACCCCGCCGACATGGTCTTCGTGGGCATGCGTCAACAATACCGCCAGGAGCGGCTTGTCGAGCTCAGCGATATATGACAGGATATCGGTCGCGTTCCGCTTCAGCGCCGTATCAATCAAGACGAGACCGAGGTCATGTTCAAACAGTTGAACGTTGATCGGCAGAACGGGAGCGTAAAAAGTTAGTTGATGGATATGTCCGTATCGTCTTACTTTCATCGAAAAAACCTCCTAATCAAATAAAGTGGTCCAGTCTTCTTCTTGCCAATGCGCATCGAAGCACATATGAATCTGTTCAATCGTATTTCGGGCAAGAGAGAGTTCCGGTAAATGGTCACGCTCAAAGAAACCGACGTCGCTCGTCTCAATGCCAGCAACCCCCTCTCCGTCACCGATCAGCGCACACTCGATAAAGAGTTTATAGTAATGCTCGGAAAGTGGCGGATGGGGATGTTCGTGCATATCGAACAACGCGAGTAGACGCACAGGAATCACATCCAAACCAGCCTCTTCTTCCACTTCTTTAATGATATTCGTCGCAGGAGAACGATTTACTTCACAGAATCCACCTGGTAAGGTCCATAATCCGTCTGACCGCTCCTTGACGAGCAATAGTCGATCATCTTTAAAGACCACACCACGTACATCAAGCTTCGGTGTCGGATAACCGTTCACATGCGTCAGTTGTAAGATGGCATCATTCGATAAGTCGGAATGACGTTCGAACATTTCTCTTGCGATTTCCTGCAACTCTTCATACCGTTCTCGGTCAAATTGATCATGTGTGAACGTAAGACCGGCCTGAGACAGCGCCTGAATCCGTTTTGCCCACGTCAGCCATTGAGACATATAGATCCCCCTATCTTTTGTCTTATATGTTCTTTCGGCAAATCGAGGCATTCTTCCTTTTTGGTTTTTACATTCCCTTGAAACAGTCAGGCGCAATGAATTCACAAAAAAAGTCTGTGAGTGGCATAGTCGCCGACCCACAGACCTAATTTGATTAATCGAGATACACATCTTCAATCTCGCCGAACGAATCTTCGTCAAAGACGAATGACCCATTGGCATAGCGATCGAGTAGCGTAAGGGTTTTGGTGCTCACTTCTTTCACTTTTTCTTTACCGACGATATGAAGCGTCTCATCCCCATGTACCGGGAGCGCACGACGGATTTGATGCGGTTTCGATTTGACCTCACGAATGAGCATCGTTCCGCGAAGGTTGCGGTTCGTACAGTCGAACTGGTCTTCGAGTTTCATCTTCTTGACCGCTCCCCGTTGCGTCACGAGGACGAACAGCGGTGGTGTGAAGAATGAGAAGGCATCGGAGACGACGTCACCGTCTTTCAAATTCATGGCTTTTACGCCCGCCGCCCGCTGTCCGACGACTGGAACATCATCTTCTTTGAACCAGAGTCCATATCCACGCTCTGAGACGAGGAACAACTGTCCAGGACCGTCGCTAATTCCGGCGAAGACGACCTCATCGTCACTTTTCAGTTTCAAGGCCATGAGCGGTTTCGATTTCCGCTGCGCGTCATAGTCACGTAACGGCGTACGCTTGACCATCCCGTCTTTCGTCACGAAGAGGCAATGGGCATCTGTTTCGAACGTCGAGACGACGTCTGCCGAGATGACCTGCTCCCCTTCGATTGGAACGAGGTTGGCGACATGTTGCCCAGCATCCTTCCACTTTGATTCTGGGATCTGGTGGATCGGAATGAGGAGATAGCTTCCTTTGTTTGTCCATACGAGCAAATGGTCCGTTGTCATCGCCTGTGTCGTCAGAAGAGGACGATCCTTCTCTTTCATCTCTGGCAAGACGTCACTCGACGCCCCGTACGAGCGCATCGAGGCACGCTTGACATACCCATCGCGGCTGACGAAGACCATCGTCTCTTCGACAGCGATCATGACTTCCGTCTTCAGTTTCAATTCCTCGACTTCTGACTCGATGATTGAACGACGGCCATCCCCGAACTCATCACGTAACGCCGTAAGTTCTTTCACGATCAGTTTCCGTTTCGTCGCGTCCACCTCAAGGATGTTCGAGAGGCGAGCAATCTCTTTTTGGAGCACCTTCGCTTCTTTTTGCAACTCGACGATGTCCGTATTCGTGAGTCGATACAATTGGAGCATGACGACGGCTTCTGCTTGCCGTTCTGTGAATGAGAACCGCTCCATCAGTTTCTTCTTCGCGTCCGCTTTGTCTTTGGCGGAACGGATCAATTCAAGCGTCTCATCGAGGACGGAGATGGCTTGTTCCAAGGCGTCGACGATTTCGGCGCGTTTCTTCGCCTGTTCAAGCTCGAACGTCGTCCGGCGTGTCACGACTTCTTCGACGTGCTTCAAATAGGCATCGATGATTGGGATGATGCCCATCTGTTTCGGGGTCCGGTGCACGATGGAGACCATGTTGTAGTTATAAGCGAGCTGCAGGTCCGTATGCTTCAAGAAGAAGTGAAGGACACCTTCCGCGTCCGCTTCTTTCTTCAATTCGATGACGACCCGAAGGCCTGTCCGATCCGTCTCGTCACGGACTTCCGCGACGCCTTCGACCTTTTTATCGAGACGAAGCTCTTCCATCTTTTTGACGAGGTTCGCCTTGTTCACTTCATACGGGAGTTCTGTGATTGTGATCTGCTCACGGCCACCTTTTAATTTCTCAATCTCGGACTTTGCCCGGATGATGACCTTACCTTTACCGGTCTCGAACGCCTTTAGGATGCCGTCTTTCCCCATAACCGTCCCTCCGGTCGGGAAATCAGGACCTGCGACGTACTCGAGCGCGTCTTTAGCGTTATCGACCTGTCCTTTCAAGCGCGCGATGGCAAGGTTGAGGACTTCCGTCAAGTTATGGGGCGGGATTTCCGTCGCATAACCGGCTGAAATTCCTGTCGTCCCGTTCATGAGCAAGTTCGGGAGGAGTGACGGCAAGACGAGCGGCTCTTCCGTCGAGTCGTCAAAGTTCGGCGTATAGTCGACCGTATTCTTCGCGATCGACGTCAGCATGACCCCCGCAATCTTAGAGAGACGCGCTTCCGTATAACGCATGGCCGCTGCCGGGTCACCATCCATCGACCCGTTGTTCCCATGCATGTCGATGAGTGGATAACGGAGTTTCCAGTCCTGAGAGAGACGTACCATCGCCTCATAGACGGACGAGTCACCGTGCGGGTGATAGTTCCCGATGACGTTCCCGACCGTCTTCGCAGACTTCCGGTACGGTTTGTCGTTCGTATTCCCTTCATGGTGCATCGCATATAGAATCCGGCGCTGTACAGGCTTGAGCCCGTCTCGCGCGTCCGGCAAGGCACGGTCTTGAATGATATATTTCGAATAACGCCCGAACCGGTCACCAACGACCTGTTCGAGAGATAAGTTTAAAATGTGTTGAATCGTCGACATCGTTACATCACTTCCTCAATCGCTTTAGTCACATGTTCATTGGCGATGATCGAATCATCTTCCTGGAGTCCGAAGGCGACGTTCTCTTCGATCCACTCACGCCGGTGCGTGACGTTGTCACCCATCAAGACCGAGACACGCTTGTCCGCGACGGTAGCATCGTCGACTGTGACCCGGATGAGCGTACGCGTGTCCGGGTTCATCGTCGTCTCCCAAAGCTGGTCCGCGTTCATCTCACCGAGACCTTTATAGCGTTGGAGGATGTAGCCTTTCTTATACACCTTGACGAGCTTCTCGAGCGCTTCTTCGTCCCAGGCATAATCGAACTGTTCGGACTTGCCTTTCCCTTTTGAGATGCGATAGAGCGGTGGCAAGGCGACGAACACGCGACCCGCCTCGACGAGCGGGCGCATATAACGGAAGAAGAATGTAAGGAGGAGCACTTGGATGTGTGCACCGTCCGTATCGGCATCCGTCATGATGATGACCTTATCAAAATTACAGTCGTCCAACTCGAAATCGTGTCCGACTCCGGCGCCGATCGCATGAATGATTGTATTGATTTCTTCATTCTTCATGATGTCCTGGAGTTTCGATTTCTCCGAATTGATGACCTTCCCGCGTAGCGGGAGGATGGCTTGGAACGTACGATCGCGCCCTTGTTTAGCTGAACCACCGGCCGAATCCCCCTCGACGAGGAAGAGCTCATTCTTTGCTGCATTTTTCGAGGTCGCCGGTGTCAATTTTCCATTCAAAATGCTCGAACGTTTCTTTTTCTTGCCGTTACGGGCCTCTTCACGGGCTTTACGAGCCGCCTCGCGTGCCTGGGCCGCACGAATCGCCTTTTTGATGAGCATCGTCGCCATCTGCGGGTTCTCTTCTAAGAAAATCGTCAACTGCTTCGCCATGACGCTGTCCGCGCTCGCGCGGGCTTCTGGTGAACCGAGTTTCGACTTTGTCTGTCCCTCGAACTGGAGGAACTCCTCAGGGATTCGGACCGATACGATGAGCGTGAGCCCTTCGCGGACATCACCGCCGTCTAGATTCTTGTCCTTCTCTTTGAGTAATCCGTTCTTCCGCGCATACTCGTTCATGATTCGGGTCATTGCCGTCTTGGCACCGATTTCATGTGTCCCACCATCCCGTGTTCGGACGTTGTTGACGAAGGAGAGGACGTTCTCGGAATAGGCGTCCGTGAACTGGAACGCGAGCTCGATTTCAATCTCGTTCTCCGTCCCTTCGAAGTAGACGATCGGATGGAGTGTTGCCTTATCGTCATTCAAATATTGAATGAACTCTGCAATCCCTTCCTCGTAATGGAACGTTTCTTGCTTATCAGCACGCTCATCTGTGAGCGTGATCGTCAACCCTTTTAAAAGGAAAGCCGATTCACGTAGACGTTCGGCGAGTGTGTCATAATTGTAAGTCGTTGTCGAGAAGATGGTTACATCCGGTTTGAAATAGACGCTCGTCCCGGTCTGGCGTGTCTTTCCTGTTTCAATCAGAGTCGTTTGAGGCACACCGCCGTCAGCGAATGTCTGCTCAAACACTTTGCCGTCTCGATAAATCGTCACGATGACCTTGCTCGAGAGAGCGTTGACGACCGAGGCACCGACTCCATGGAGTCCGCCTGACGTCTTATAACCACCTTGACCGAACTTACCGCCGGCATGTAGAACCGTGAAGATGACTTCGGGTGTCGGCTTTCCTGAAGCGTGCATCCCTGTCGGCATACCTCGTCCGTGGTCACGAACCGTGATCGCATCATCCTTGTGGATCGTCACATCGATTTGACCGCCAAAACCAGCGAGCGCCTCATCGATCGCGTTGTCGACAATCTCATAGACGAGATGGTGAAGCCCGCGATGGTCGGTTGACCCGATGTACATCCCCGGTCGTTTCCGTACGGCCGTGAGTCCTTCGAGCACCTGGATGGCGTCTTCATTGTAATTAAATAGATCTGTTGACATAGCAGTCACCTCAATTTCGAACACACGTTCGTTTTTCTTTCCTATTGTATAGCTGTTCATCGATTCTGGCAAGCCTCCCTCGACAGCTGTTGCTGAAAAAAAGGAGACCTACCAAGGAGGTAGGTCTTATCCGAGTAGACGAGCATGCTCCACGTACAGGCAACGATTCTCGATATAATCGAGTCCAGCATCGCGTACGATCTGCTCTGCCTCAGCACTTGAGAGCCCGAGCTGATTGAAGACGAGCCCGACATCTCCATGTCGTACCGCATCTTCCGCGACACCTGCTAAAAATTCGTTGCGACGGAACACGTCGACGATATCAATTCTACCCGGGATGCTCTCAACGGAAGGATACACCTTGCGGCCGTTCCATTTTTCGAGCATCGGGTTGACAGGGATAACGGTATAGCCGACACGGAGTAAATACTCCGCAATCTGGTTGGCCGTCTTGTTTGGGTTGTCGGACACGCCGACGACCGCGATGGTTTTCGCTTCAGACAAAAGTTGTTTCAAACGCTGATCATCCATCCAAAATCCCCCTTTAGTTTACGTTTACAGTGTAACGTTACCTTCCTAACGGTTTCAAGTCTTATTTTCATCATAAGGTATAATGGTTCATCATTTCAATCTCAAGACAAATCAATATGGTTTACATAACAAATTATTGTATACCTTTTATTTTGCGATAAAAATGATTTAATGATTAACTTACCGATAAGCAAACGAAAGTACAAATCAATAACATTGCGTGAAATATCTATTTCACGCAAAATTAGATACTGATTATAGGCAATATTTATATAGTGTTTTCATGACTTTTATACAAATATGATTCTTCTTTCGATATACTGAACAGTAGGAGGTGTAAGATGAGGACGGCTTATGAAGTTAGTCGTGGAACACTGTATAATGAGCGCATCGCTTTTTACGGAAATGTGCTCGCTTGGTTGGTCCACTTCCTATTTTGTATTTTATTTTGGCGACTAGAAGTAAACTCACTTTTCATTTCAAACGGATTGAGCGTCGCCTATTATACAATCTCGTTTTATTTCGTACATAAACGGTGGTATGGTATTTTCTTCACCGGGCTCTTCGTCGAGGTCATCTATAACGCCATCATCTCGACGGTCATCCTCGGATGGGAGATCAATATACATTACTTTATTCTCATGATGGCTTACGGTGTCTTTTTCATGCCGAGCGTCTCAAGGGGCCAACGAATTTTAACCACGGCCCTCGCGATGCTGATTTATAGCCTTCTATTCACCTATGTATCTGACGGCATCGAGACCCTACCGATACACGTAGAACAAGCGCTTGGACTCTTTTGTATCCTATCGACCGTTATGATGATTGCAGGGCTCTCCTTCATCTTCGAGTCCGCTGTCGTGGCAGTGACGGATGAACTCGAACTGTCGAACGAGCGGTTGCAAATCCTCGCCTCGACCGATGGGTTGACCGGGCTATTGAATCGCAAAGTCGGTCATGAACGAATCTCCGAAGCAATCGAGCAGACCGCTCGGGACGGTGTACCATACGCGCTCGCGCTCGGTGATATCGACCGATTCAAATCCTTCAATGAAACATATGGTCACGACTGCGGAGATCGTGTCATTCAACAGGTTGCCTCGACCCTATCCAATGTCGACGGGATTACGGTCCGTTGGGGGGGAGAAGAGTTCCTGATTTTCCTATCCGACCCGTCCGGCGACTTTTACGAGACAATCGAACGGTTAAGACGACAAATCGAGACAACGTATCTCGATTACGCAGGCGAACGACTTCGTGTCACGATGACGTTCGGACTCGCGGTTCGCAGTGGTTTTGATACGATTGAAGAGAGATAGTGAAAGAGGCAGATGATTATCTTCGAGAAGGTAAGCAAAACGGTAAAAATCAAGTCAGATCAACCTGAAGAAAGGAGATTTCAATGAGTATTTTCCGTCAACTTGGACAGCAATCGACACCTACGACTACGAAACGATTCGAGTTGAATGGTCTGCATCGACTACCTACATTTATTCAATATTTTTTTCACCATCTAGCAGCCAAACACTATTCGAAACAAACGGCACAACGCTACGTTTATGACGTATTGGACTTCTTTCGGTGGGTCGAGCATGCAAGCGGGACTGAACTAGACCCTGAAACAATTGATTTAACGGCATTCATCGAGATTGACCATGCTGGGGCAGAAGCGTATGCGACCTATTTAGCCCTCGACCTCGAGAACGCACCGAGTGTCATTAATAGAAAACTATCGACATTACAATCCCTGTTCAATTATTTGATTGAGACAAACCAGGCAGCAGTGAACCCATTCCAAGCTGTGGAACGTCCGAAACGAGGCAAACGGAATCCAGTCTATTTGACAGAGTCGGAATGGCTCGACTTCTCCACGCTCGTACGAAGCAACGTCGGGATGACGAACCGCGAAGCGAGTTATTATGAAACGAATCGTACGCGCGACTTTTTGATTATCCAACTGCTCGGACTGACGGGGATGCGCGTGTCCGAGCTCGTCGGACTCAATTGGTCCGATATCAACTTCGAGACGGAAACGATCCGTGTGATCGGAAAAGGGAATAAAGAACGTGTCATCCCGATCGCCAGCCCACTCCATCCCCTCCTTACTGAGTATAGACACGTATCGAATGATGGAGCGGTATTTCAAAATGATAAAGGGAGACGTATTGCTGTGCGGACGGTTCAACATGTGCTGAAAGGCCACATCGATCGGTTAAAGCCGTACCTTCCCTTTTTGACCCACAAACAAGTGACACCACATAAACTTCGACATACATTCGCGACAAGACTTGCAATGAGTGGGATTGACGTGTTGACGATTCAACAACTTCTCGGACATGAATCGGTAGCAACGACCCAAGTTTATGCCCATATCGGTGACGAACGCAAAAAACACGCGGTATCAGGTTTACAATAATATGTTATGTTAACTATATATCCAAATATAAACACCACCTAATTTATAGGTGGTGTTTATATTTAAATGTTAGACATTGACAAAATTAAAATCGTATCATCAATGACCATAAAGTAAGCATTTTCGTATGCAAAACGCTCTTCTAATTCCAAATCAAAGAGGATGACCCCGCTTGTGAGTCCATCTGTATACTCATGGACGAGATAGCGTTGACTGATGACACGTTCAAAAGGGTTCACATCGATATAGCGTGCCCCTGTGGTGATATCAATGACCTCTGTATGCATATCACTTTCATCAACTTTTATAAAAATCGTTGAACCGATGTCGTCATATGTGAAGTCGAGCGGTTCATAGGCGCCCCAATCGACGACTGACACTTCGTGTAACACATCTGGTGCCGTCAAGTCATAAATGACTTCCTCGTTCAATGCATCGACAAATGCGGAAAATCGAAGGATACCATCGTTATCCCCAAGATATTGAACTGTATCCCCTTCTCCATGTAAGCGAAGAATATCATCAAAAGGCAATTCATCTTGTTGGTCCCAGATAGCCTCGACCGCTTCGTCTAGCGTGCATATGAGAAGTGCCTCGGAGTGATCAATCGGATCATCTGGAGAGATTCGTCCGTTATCGAGCGCGTCATAATAGTCAAATTCATCAAGTCTCGCGTTACACACAATATATGGCACACCATTAAAATTAGTAGTGAACAAGTACAACTCACGAAAACGTTCTGTTTTGCCGACGAGTCGTTCATCCCGAATGCGTTCACGTTGACCCGTCACTCGATCGTATAACCACGCCTCATCAGATTCAGACGATTCAAACGCCGTCAAAAAGAGGAAGTAACGGTTATCAAGTACCCAAAACAACGTACTATTTCCTCGTTTTTCAAACATTGTTAGGACTTCCTCGGTCCCCTCCTCATAAGAAAACGCAATCAACTCTGTCCTGATCACACCTTGCCCATCGGGTATCTCATTCAAAAAATACACGATGTCCCTATCCACGAAGAGTTTTGCATAGCCGTAGTCTTCATACGGATGACGATTTAACTGTGTAACCGCAGCGTTCTCTTCATCAAAACGATAAAGAGAAAAAGTCGTGCGACCTACTTTTTCTCGATAGTAGACAGAAGATGACGTGACCGCTATTACATCTTCGTGGTCGATAGGCATGGCCCGTGCGTCAACGATTCTCATAAGGCACCTCTCTCATAACCAGAGTCAGCAGGTTCGACAGTAACAAGACCTGGTGGTCGATTCGGAAACGTAATCCGTAGATGAGCATATTCAATCACGTGTTGATGTGGATGATTCTTGTCGATCCAGCGAATCGGTTGTTGATTCGCAAGAGCATGACCAATTTTCTCTTCCATCTGAAATTTAGAGATATCTCGATAAGCAACTTCTTGAATATAGGTTTCTTCATCAGGCTCGAACTGCTGCCAAATTCCCATGACAAGTTGTCCAAGTGCTGACACACGTCGTTCTGGTAGCGTGATCGTCCTTAATGTCTGACTCACTTCTTTCAGACATTCGTTCGCGTCGTCCGATACGGCGAACAACCGTTTCTCCGTATTATTCATGACGCGATAGCGGCGTTTGCGATTCTCGAGTCTGAGTACTTGCGCATAAGGCTCCACTGGTACCCCATGAAAAAACGTTTCTGTCCCGCCCCACGCGAATCCGAATGACGGGTCAAACTTTTGAATCGTCTGCATGAACGACATCATAAAGTCCTCGACTTCTCTCCGTTCTAGCCGTAGCCACTCGGCAAGGGCAAGTGTCCCTTTGTCTTTTGAAATCCGGTCGACTGGGAAGAACAGTTCCCCGTCCGCCAAACGATGCGGTTTCAATTCGACACCATTCGCTCGATAATCGGTTGATGGTCGTCCGCTTCTTCCTGAATAGATGACCCATTCATCATCTGTGCTTTCGATTGCGTATGCCTGATGGGCCCATGGCGGGGTCACGTATAAGGCCGGATACTCCTCGAACGTGTCGAGATGAATATACGAGCGGTCATTCCAAAGGTGAGCGACGAGTCGGACGACTTCTCCCGTCTCTGAATCTTTCGGCGCGATGTAATTTCCTGTATCACCGATGAATGTCAATACATGAAACCCATACCCGTTATATAAATGTCGGACAATCCGTTCGAAAACGGCAGTTACCATCCGCTCGAAAAGTGGGTGATCTACATTCCGGTCAAGCGTTGGCGAGTCAACCGTACACATGAGCCATCCCATCCGTTCATATAGACGAATGCGTAGGGGATAGGAGATTAGGGGAGAAGAACTCGCATGAATCTCAGTTAAGCGGATATTGGACATATTTTCGACTTCCAAGGTGAATCCACTACGCCTTAACTGCTCTTCCATCTTTTTCTTCCAATTGATTTTCTCCATGCTATCCACTCACTTTCTCTCATCATCTCATTGTGAATTTTTCCCGATTCTCGTTTTAGACAAACGCTTTTCGTTTCATTTGTACATGTAGCCGTGCAATCGCTTCATCTAAAAGTTCACGACGTGTACCAATATTCATACGCTCGAACATTTCTCCGTGAGGACCGAACGGACCGCCTGGTGACAAGAAAACGCGGACATCTCCGTGGAGCCAAGACTTTCGCTCTTCTGCGGTCATCGGGAGCTCCGAAAAGTCGATCCAAAGTAAATAACTCGCCTCGGGACGTGTTGTATGGAGCATTGGTAGATTCGTTTCAATCGAATCAATCATCTCATTCATTTGTTGCTCGAGCTCTTCCCGTAACTGATCGAGCCAGCGTTCCGCACGTCTATCAGTATACGCCGCGATAATAGCTGTGTTCGCAAACGGTGTAGGTAGGACATGATGTTTGTTTTGTACTTTGATGATCTGTTTACGCCAATCATCGACTGTACAGATGATATAGGATGCGAAGAGCCCGGCAATATTGAATGCTTTCGATGGTGCACTCACCGTGATGACACGTGGGTCGAGCGAGCCGATGGCAGTATGTTTGTGAGATGGAAATGTCAAATCAGCATGAATCTCATCCGCAACGACGATGACATCGTACTGATTCGCCAGTTCTACCACTTTCGTCAATTCTGCTTTTGTCCAAACACGTCCGACCGGATTATGCGGAGAACAAAGCAAGAATAGAGACGCTTGTTTCATCGCCTCCTCGAGTGCGAAAAAATCCATCTCGTAACGCCCGTTTTTCTCTGTCAAAGGCGCATCGAACACTTGACGTTTCGAACCGACGACTAGCTCATGGAACGGTGGATAGACAGGTGACTGGATGACGACCCCATCCCCCACTTCTGTCAACGCCTCGACGATGTGCGTCAACGCCGGAACGACCCCGCTTGAAAACATGATGTGTTTCGGGTCAACATTCAAATCGTGGCGACGATCATACCAAGAGCGGACGGCTTCTTGTGCCTCTCTCGCGAATAAAGTGTAACCAAATTCTCCTTGTGCAGCTGTTGAAGCAAGCGCCTCTGAAATAGATGGTGCAGTACGGATATCGATATCCGCTACCCATAATGGCAAGACATCTTCCGACAGATGGAACCATCGCTCTAAGCCATCCCACTTCACTGAATTTGTGCCTTTACGTACGAGTTGTTGTTGTAAAATCGATTTCATGTTCATCCCTCCTTCTCTTACTGTATCAAAGTTGATTCGACTACGTAGTAAAAAAGCATGGCGGATTGTCATCGACTTCGTTATACTCAATCGAGAAATGAAAGGAGATCGCCTATGCACGTCAACATCATTCGAAACAAACGAAGGAAAAGAGCCGCATTTCACGTCACTCCGGACGGTATCGAGCTCCGCATCCCGGAACGTTTGCCGAAACATCTCGTCGACCACATATTAGAAGAGCATGATTCATGGATTCGTGATACATTGCAAAATCTCCCGAAACAAACGTCCGTTCTCGATGAAGGACTCATCCTCCATGGGAAGGTCTATCCGACTAGAAAAGATGATAAGAAGACAATCAGACATGACGGTACTTCATTTTTGGTGCCGAACGCATGGGACGAAACTACGCTCTGGCAGAAGTATGAGACATGGTTACGCGAACGCGCCTTACATTATGTGAGTGAACGGGCACCATTATATGAAGAACGTCTAGATGTCCGAGCAACGAACGTACGAATTGCCCATCAAAAGACACGTTGGGGATCTTGTAGCTCGAACGGGACCATCTCCATCAACGTCCGACTCATGTTGGCGCCGATAGAGATTATGGACTACGTCATCGCACATGAGTGGACACATCTCGTGCACTTCGACCACTCCGCTTCATTTTGGAAGACGTTGCGTACCGTTTATCCAGAAATGGATGGTGCGAAAGAATGGTTGAAACAATACGGACATACGTTACAACTAAAAAAGCCGACCGACCCGTCCTAGGGTCAATCGGTTTACAGATTGGAAGTGAACGTGTCGGCCGTATCATGTAACTCGGCAGCGGCCTGTTCGAACGACTGGAAGCGCTCCATCGTCTGTTCCATTGTTTTGGCACTCGATTGAATTTCTCGATTAGACGCAGTGACACCTTCTACAATCTTTTGAAGTTCAAGGTTCATCCCTTCCGTATTCGAATTGACATCTACGACGGCACGTTCGACCATACGGGAAAGATTCCGCACCTCCGTTGCCACGACATTGAACCCGAGACCATGCTCACCGGCCCGTGCTGCCTCGATGGCGGCATTGAGGGATAATAGATTCGTTTGAGCCGCAATCTCTTTTATAGACAATGCAATCTTGGCGATGTCATCTGCTTGACGTCTTAAATTTTGCAGGGCGTTGAGATTGTCAACAGCATCTTTCGCAAGCTTTTCAATCGTTTCATTCAATTCGCTCGTATCGTTCAACCCCGTCTTCGCCCGATCATCGAGCACATCGGTCATCGATTTGAAACGATACGCATACTCTTCAATCACCTGTTGACGTTTGGTGATATCTGATGCAATTTTGACGACACCAATGACCTCGTCCCCATCAAGGATCGGCATATATGTTGCCTCGAGCCAAATCGTCTCCCCTTTCGCATTCTCGCGCTCCACCTTATCCGAGAAACTGAATCCGTTCCATAATTTCTCCCAAAATTCAGGATAGTCCGGGCTATTCACAAAAGATGAAGGACAGAAGAGATGATGCTGCATCCCGATCATCTCTTCTCGTTTGTACTTCATCGCTTTCGCGAACGTATCATTCACATCGACAACACGGCGTTGGCGATCGAATCGGATCATTGCCATGTTCGTCTCGATGGACCGAAGCACGTCGACTGAAGTCACATCTTTCTGGTTCAAAGTACTCATTCTCAATACCGACCTTTCTTTTCAATAGGATATTCGTACGAAATCATGAATTACAGTGTAACGTAACGAATGGTGTCCCATCTCACACTTTTTATACATAAGGTCAATGTCTTGAGTTTGAAGTATTTACCATTTATAAAGACGCCAAAAGGCGCCTTTATTTCTTTGAATCTGGAAAGTAAGAGAAGAAGGTTTCTGCACCGGCACTTGTCAGTTTGAACGTCTGGCCTCGTGTTTCATCTGTTACATAGACATCCACTTTTTTAGACCGTTTCTTGAAGCTTAACTGAAACTCTTGTCCTTTCCATCCTTCGATGATGGTGAGAAGCGGATAGTCCCCCACTTCCCCAGCTCGATCCACAGGCTCTGCCTCCTCAAATGCGTTCATCAAATCAGACATGTCGATGCCTGCCGCACGCAATGTGTCCGGATACTCCAATGTAGCCGCCCCATCCAACGGTGTTTTATGGAGAAAGAAGAATGGGCCGCGCGGTACGGAAGGGTTAGCAATGATATTTGCAGTGATATCTTCGTCAATGGTTTCTTTTGTGGCAAACTCGCCTTTCGTGTACGTTAAGCTGACATCGGCTTTCACACGCTTCCCATTTTTCATGTATGAGAATGTGTAAAGAGGCGTCTTTACACCTGGATCGAGTGTGTCTGTTTGAAGTACCCGCTCGACTTGTAATCCTTCGAACTGGATGGGTTCATGTCCAAATTCATCCTCATCCCAAACAACAAACGGTTGGATTGATGTGGCTCCGTTTGTTGCCTCGAAATAAAAATAGGCTTGTTTCAATTTGTCATTATAGCCAAGCGCAATCTTCGCGGTTCCCATTTGAGCATTATACGGCTCAATGAATGAGATTGGAAAGAGGCCTTGTTGTTCTCCGATTGTTAATCCGATTGTTCCATTCAATGGGGTGGTCACGTGAACCATGGTCTCTTCGAATAGGTTAATCGGCATCCCAAGGTATTCTGAAGGATCACTCTGCTCTGCGACTTTTTCCTCCTCTTTCGTACCCGATTTGATCAAAGGGACGTGCGGAACCTCCACACCGGATGTCAAATCAAGAAAATCGGGTAGGTCATCTATCTTTCCTAATTTCATTTTGGAATAATCGCCATCATAGCAAATGGTATAGTTCTGTTTTCCTTTTAGGAAGGTCACTAATTTATAGTTGTTTGGATCATAATCTGATATCATTACTTTCCGATTCAAAGCATATGAATTGAAGACCGTCACATCCCCTTCAATTTGTGTGATCGGCTCGCCTGTGCATGCACCGAGGATATGACTCGCCCACGTCTCCGACTTGGCATCCATCCGACCCGAATACAAATCTCTCACAACCCAATGCTCTGGCATATAGTCTAGCTGCACGACATCCGTTTCTCGAGTACCACAACCTACTAATAAGCCAACCATACACAATATGAATACGATTCGTTTCATAACGACTCCCTCATCCGCGGAAAGATGTCTAAGAACGCTTCCGCCCCTTCGCTTGATAGTTTAAACGTTTGATCACGAAGCAGATCTGTCAGATAAATATCGACTTTTTTAGAACGTTGTGTATAACTGATTTCGAATTCTTGACCTTTCAATCCATCGATTAACGTTAAGTATCGAAAGTCTAAAGACTCTCCTGAACGATTGACCGATACGGCTTCCTCTAATATCTTCACGACTTCTTTGGATTCTTTCTTCGATGCCTCGAGAAAGTCAGGATGACTTAGTGTTTTTCCGTCAAACGTTTCACGATGTGCAATGACTCTTGGTCCTTCTTCATATGCAGGCATCCAATCCTCGAACATCGGAGTAGGCTCTTCATCTTCCTTCAGCAACGTGCCGGGCACGAAACGTGCCGACATTGTTTCAGTCACTTGCTGTCCTTTTTTAATATACGTGAATTCATATAAGGGAATAGACTCTTTCTCATTGAGTTCACGAGATTCCACGATGGACTGGATACTTAATTCAGAAAAGACAGTATTTTCTTTTGACTCGGGGTCCTTCAGCTCTACAAACTCAATAGGATGTGGCATAAAATAATGACCGTCATATGAGTAGAGAATGTATGGACGAAACGATTTTTTATCATATCCAATGGCAATCTGTTGATTCGGCATCTCGATTCCAATCGGTTCAAATTGGGCGATTGGATGTCTGATCACTTTACCATCAAGTTCAATTTCAAGATTGCCGTATAGTGCCGGGGTGACCTCTAGTAACGTATGCGGGAGCGGGGTAATCTGTTTCCCATCAAAGTCTAGCACGTCTGCTTCCGCTAACTTGTCCTTTAAAGATGACGGCGTTTGATCAATGCTAGGTAATCGAGGAACTCTGTTGCCTTCAGATGTCCCCACAAAGGATGGGAACGCATCGACCGTTTCAGCCATCAATTGATTCGTATAGCTTTCTCGACAAACGACATAGCGCTCGTCCCCCTCTAAAAATGTGACCACTTTCATCATATAAGGATTAAGGCTAGATACGAGTTCTTCTCTCCCTGCAATCACCGTTTGATATACGGTGACGTTCCCCTTAATCTCGGTCGTTCGTTCTCCTTCACATGCCGCAAGCACTTCTTTCGTTTCGTGAATCGGAACGATTTCCCCTTCTTTTGAATAACTTTCGACATTCCATTGATCTTCTATGTAGTCTAATTGAATCACTTCTATGTCAGATGTTCCGCATGCGCTTAATAGTGATGCTCCTACAAGCAACGCAATACCTCGCTTGAACACAAAATCCCCTCCAGTCATCGTACTATCCAATTTTACCATTATCTAACTGTTCTATACGAAAAAAATTCCGCCCATGTTTCATGAGCGGAAGGTAGAATTATTACTTGCTTTGGTCGATTGCACGTTGCAATCTAGATTCGACGTCTGCTGCAACGGCTTGTAACGATTCGTCATCGATGAGTCGAATCAATGCTGTCGGTTTCGGCATGCCGATTCGTGTATGGTCGTCTTTTTCGAACACCGCAATCTTACATGGAAGGAAATAACCTCCCTCTAATCGTTCGGATAGTACTTCTTTTGCCGCTTTCGGATTACATACCTCTAAGATGCGATACTTTCCTTCAATCGCTTGACCCTTTTTCTCAAGTGTCTCACTCAAGTCAAAGTCCCATAATACGCCAAACGATTCCTCTTTCAATGCCTCTCCGAGACGAACGACAACGTCATCCACAGTGCGATCAGATTGCACGGTATAATCAAACATCTTGATTCCTCCTTAGCGTGTTGTTCATGAGAACTGTACCCGTACGAAGTCTTCTTCAATCAAAAAGAAACTGTATGTGATTTGAAACATAATCCTGAAACACAACGTATAAAAAGAGATAATAGTTAGAACCAAACTGATGTAAAGGAGAAGTGGTTGTCGTGACGGTCACGGTATTCACGCATACGAGCTGTAGTTCTTCTAGAAAAACGATCGATTGGTTGCGGGAACAAAACATCCCCTTCATCGAAAAGAAATTGACCGACCAAGGTTTGTCCTTTGGCGAATTTAAAGAGATGTTAAGCCTGACCGAGAATGGGACGACCGACTTGTTGTCGGTCCAAAAGAGTGTCTATAAACAAGCTGCAGAGAAGCTCGACGAGATGTCGATACGGGAACTATACAGTTTTGTCGCCTCGAATCCCCAAATCTTAAAAAGTCCGATCGTCTTCGATCATCATCGGATCCAGGTCGGCTTCAGTGAAAAGGAAATTCGAACGTTCATTCCTCGGAATGACCGCATCGCTGAACTGAAACGCTTGCTCCACAACGCATAAATCGTGTCGCCAAGGCGACACGATTATTTTTTAGGCACGTTTTAACTTGTCTGCCAATCGGATTCCGAATGACTGTATTGGATGAATAGAATCGAGTGGATGAAGTTGATGATGCTCGACATTTCACCGTAAACAAACCCGTTCTGTCTCGCCAGTGTACTTCCTATGTTGTAAAATTTTCAAGGTTAACATCTATTGAATCCTTTTCAAAAAACATTCATAGTAAAAGAGTAGAAAAATTATATTTGTATGAGGGGATAGAGCATTGGAGCTTAATCGTCAACTTATTTGGAAACTGAGTGTAATCGGGCTGATTTTACTCGTCTTATGGCGTGTCATCAGTGAACCGGATACCATCTCACGTGTCTTACAGTACACGTTCCAGTTACTGACCCCAATCATCATGGGGATTGCCATCGCCTTGTTACTCAACACCGTTCTCTCCTATATTGAAGAACGGTTCCACTTGAAGCGGTATCAGGGACTACTTATCGTCTATATCACGTTCATCGGCATCTTGGCGATTTCGGTCGTCACGTTGTTCCCGCGGATTTACTCGAGTCTGTCATCACTCATCGATGAGTTACCGGTATATATTCGTCAAATCGACGTGTTTTTAGGTGAAGTGAACAATTACTTGAGAGATTATAACGCGACAATTGCTCAGGCGATTGATTTTGCCCGCTTCGAGGAACGTTATTCAGGATGGGTTGAATTGGCCGTCCTCTCGTCCGTCAGTTATGTATCAAGCTTCACGATGACACTGATTAACTTTTTAATCGGGATTGTGATCTCCATCTATCTCTTGAAGGACAAAGAAGTCTTTGCCCGCATGTTCAAGCGTCTTCTCTACGCGCTATTACCCGTTGGTACTGCGAAGACGACAATCGATATCTTTCAAGAGATGGATTACATCTTTAAACGATACATTATCGGCAAGTCGCTCGACTGTCTGATCATTGGAGTATTGGCAGTCATCGGGCTCTTGATCATCGGTGCCCCATATGCGCTACTCCTCGGGATCATCGTCGGCGTCTTAAACTTTATTCCCTACGTCGGACCGCTCCTCGGGATGATTCCTGCGTTCATCATCACCTATTTCTATGATCCGTTCACGGCACTGCTCGTGCTCCTGTTCATCTTCTTGTTGCAACAGTTTGATGGGTTGTGGCTCGGACCGAAGATTCTCGGGGGTAGTGTCGGCATCACCCCGTTTTGGGTCATCACGTCAATCATCATCGGAGGCAGTCTATTCGGACTGGTCGGAATGTTCGTGAGTGTCCCAATCACGGCCATGATTCAAGTCGTCTTGTCCCGACTCATCGATTATCGACTGAATCGGAAAAATTTGAACGAGTTACTTTGATTCTCCCCATGAAATTGTTGACATATTAAACAAATGTGTCATACAGTTGAAAAGAAGATTAATATTTAAAAGAAAGGAGAGGTTCCTATGTCAGTAGTATCTTCGAAAGCATTCACTCAAGTTCATACTGATTGGCAGGCACCTCTTCGATTGATTTATATCTAAGATGCCTGCCTATCTAGGCATGCATAAACAATGTGGGACGTCGTATGCCTTTATGCATATGACGTCCCTTTTGTGTATCATAAATTTAATAAAGCAGGTGACCTGTATGTTTCAAACACTCAAGCGGCTCGACCGCAACATTTGGATTCGTTTCTTAGGGGAGACGATCACGGGAATCATGATGTTCATGATCGCCCCATTCTTAGTCCTTTATTATAGTGATCAGTTAGACAGCTACCTTCAAGTCGGAATCATCATGGCGACGGGTCCCATCATGGCCCTACTCGGTTCGATGATTGGGGGACGGCTTGCTGACCTATATGGTCGAAAACCAATCATGATGATCGCCATCATAGGGGACGCACTCGCTCTCGTCGGGTTCGCCTTCGCTGACTCGTTTTGGCCACTCCTTTTATTGAACGCAATGCTCGGGTTGACGAACTCACTCTTCCACCCTGCGGCAAGCGCGATGGTCGCTGACGTCACGGAGCCTGAGCATATGAACGAAGCATTCGGACTCTTACGGATGGGGCATAATATCGGTGCTGCATTCGGACCGCTTCTCGGGAGCGCGGTGCTGTTCATCGACCGTGAGCTCATCTTCTTTACAGCAGCGTTCGTCTTTGCCTTATATGCGCTCACACTCGGATACTTTATCAGAGAATCATTGCCGGAATTTACAGAAGATGAAACCCCGAGTAACCGAGAAGTGTTGCGCGTATTTTACAACGATCGCGTTTTTCTTATTTTCATCTTTGCAGGTATATTCATATCGATGGGATTTTCAGTCGTCGAGAGCATGCTGCCACTCTTTTTAAAAGAATCGCTTCCGACGTATACCGCACAACAAAATCCGTTCCCTTATCTTTTAGCATTGAACGGAATCATGGTCGTACTCTTCCAGTTCCCGATCGCATCAAAACTTGGGAATAGACCGTTTGGTAAAGTCATGTTGGCCGGAGCGACCGTATTTGGTATCGGCATGATCTTATTGGCGATTGTGCCAAGAACTTTGTTCGCACTTGATACGCCATATGTGCCCCTCGTAGGTATCTTACTCGCCGTTTATGCCTTTTACACGTTAGGTGAGATGATCATGTCCCCTGTTCAACAAACGTTCATCGCCTTGATTGCTCCGGAGAATATGCGCGGCGCCTACAACGGCGCTGCCAGTGTCCAGTGGCTGATCGGTGGAGTCACGGCACCTATTATCGCAAGTGTCTTTTTTGATAATCGTGCCGGGCACATCGCTCTAATCTTGATTGGTGGTGCGAGTTGCTTATCAGGCATTATTTACTGGCAACTCGGACGCTACGTCCAATCAACCGAAGCAAAACAAAAGACTGCTTAATCACTCATTGACCACTCTCTATTTTTATGAGATGTGGTCTTTTATTTCTTTTCATATTTATTAAAATTTGAAATTATCTTTCAATTTCACTTTACAATCATAATAATCCTTTTTATGATAAAACGGTTAAGGAGGGATCTTTCATGGAAAGGATCGATAAACAGACAATTGTGGATAGTGTTCCACAAAAAGGTTTTTTAGGACAACCGAAAGGATTGTTCACATTGTTTTTCACAGAATTTTGGGAACGTTTCTCATACTATGGAATGCGTGCCATCCTCGTATTCTATATGTACTATGAGGTTTCTGAAGGAGGACTCGGGCTCGACCGTAACGTCGCGCTATCGATCATGTCCGTCTATGGTGCGCTCGTCTATATGTCAGGAGTCATTGGGGGATGGCTCGCAGACCGGATATTCGGGACGTCACGTGCAGTCTTTTACGGTGGTGTGTTCATCATGCTCGGACACATCGTCCTCTCAATTCCGGGAAGTGTCGTCTTCTTGTTCATTTCGATGGCGTTAATTGTCATCGGTACTGGTTTATTAAAACCAAACGTATCAAGCATTGTTGGAGATATGTATAGCGAGACGGACCGCCGCCGTGACGCTGGATTTAGTATCTTCTACATGGGAATTAACTTGGGGGCGTTTATTTCACCACTCATCGTCGGACAAGTACAAAAAGACTACGGTTTCCATTGGGGCTTCGCCCTTGCCGCGATTGGAATGTTCGTCGGTCTTGTCGTCTTCGTCCTGACCCGTAAGACAAATCTCGGTCTAGCCGGGTCATATGTTCCAAACCCGTTGACGCCTGAAGAGAAGAAGAAAACGATTCGAATCGTCAGTATCGCCACTATCGCAATCGCTATCCTACTTGCGATTTTGATTCCACTTGGTTGGTTCACGATCAATACGTTCATCTCGCTTGTCGGAGTATTCGGAATTGCGATTCCGACATTGTATTTCATTATGATGTATCGCAGTCCAAAAACAACAGAAGTCGAGCGGTCTCGGATTATTGCTTATATCCCGCTCTTTATCGCTTCCGTCATGTTCTGGGCAATTCAAGAGCAGGGGGCAACAATCCTCGCAAGTTATGCGGACACACGGACTGACCTTGAGTTCTTCGGTTTCACATTGTCACCGGCTTGGTTCCAATCATTGAACCCGCTCTTCATCATCTTACTCGCACCGATCTTCGCTTGGTTATGGGTACGTCTAGGAGATCGCGAGCCGAGCATCCCGACGAAGTTCGCATTTGGGATTTTGTTTGCGGGAATCAGTTTCTTGGTCATCTTACTTCCTGCTTATTTCAGCGGTCCAGATGCCCTCGTCAACCCGCTCTGGCTCGTCTTGAGTTACTTTATCGTCGTCTTGGGTGAACTCAGTTTATCACCGGTCGGTTTGTCAGCTACGACAAAACTCGCCCCAGCCGCATTTTCTGCTCAAACGATGTCACTCTGGTTCTTGTCAAATGCTGCTGCACAAGGAATTAACGCACAGCTCGTCAAATTTTACTCACCAGAGAATGAAATGCTATACTTCGGAATCATCGGTGGTGCTGCCATCGTCTTAAGTTTGATCCTATTCGCGCTCGCACCAAAAATCAAAGTGTACATGCGTGGTATTCATTAATCATGAAACAAGCCAGCCGCTGAAGAGCGGCTGGCTTGTTTTTATTTTCGTACTTGAATGAGTGACAAGTAACGATCGACCATATTGTGATTAAAGTAGTCATGAAAGTTGTCTTGCTTCAGGGATTGAATCGATTCATGGAACGTCGCCGGGAGTGATGCGATTCCTTGGCTCTCAATCTGTTTTGCTGAATATTCGAACAAGTCGTCTTCATTCGGAGAAGACGGAACAAGTTGCTGTTCGATTCCCTCGAGTCCAGCATAAATGAGCGCAGCAAGTGCCAAGTATGGGTTCGCACTCGGGTCAGGATTACGCACTTCGACACGTGTCGCACTTCCACGAGAAGCCGGGATACGAATCATCGAACTGCGGTTCGATGGACTCCAGCAAATATTGACTGGAGCCTCAAATCCAGGAACGAGACGCTCGTACGACTCAGGGAGCGGGTTTGTAAAGATGGCAGTGGCGCGGGCGTGCTTTAAAATTCCCTCGATAAAATGACGAGCTGTTTTTGAGAGGCCATAGTCCGCATCAACTTCGTCGAACGCATTGTTTGTCGGGTTACCGGATTCATCATTCTTCCATACCGAGATATTAAGATGCATTCCCGAACCGTTCACGTCACGTAACGGTTTTGGTAAGAACGAAACAGATGCCCCTTTTTCTTTCGCAGCAATCTTGACGATTTCTTTGAAGAACTGGATATTATCCGCAGTATGGAGTGCATCGTCATATTTGATGCCAATCTCATGTTGTGCCGGGGCGACTTCATGGTGGACCGCTTCAATATTAAATCCGACTTCACTCAACCGATTCGCAATATGTTGACGTACTTCATAGCCTTTGTCTTCTGAACGTGTCGAGAAGTAACCAGCTTCATCATAAAACTCGCCGTTTTCGTCAAAAATAAAGAATTCTGGCTCTGCACCAACGAATACCGAATAGCCGTCTTTGGCGGCACGTTCGAGCGCATCTTTCAATACGTTCCGGGGATCATATTCGTATCGTTCGCCTTCTGGTGTGCAAACATCGCAGAAGAATGCCAAAATATTCTCATCACCATCTTGTTCATACCGTGGACGATCTAAATCCGGTCTCAAGAATAAGTCAGAGTTTTTGATGGAAGAGAACCCATTGATGGAGGAGCCATCAAACATCGTTTTTCCTTCAAATACTTCTGGCAACAATTTTGCCGAAAGCGTCAAGAGTTTCAAATCACCGAGTACATCTGAAAAGTATAGATGGATTTGGGTAACATTTTTCTCTTGTACCGTTTTCTCAATGTCTTGTTGCTTCTTCTTTGCGTCATCCTTGTCTGTTCCGAATAGATTTGCCATGATTCAAAAAAACCTCACTTCAATGGATTTGACAGGCAAGCTGTCTTTACGCACCGTTCGTACGCTTCTCTATAGTTCATAACCGACTTCGTTTTTTTCTAAACATGAAATTTCAAAAGAGGCAAAGTGGCTACATCAGCCGAGACTTGATATGATGGATGCAGAATGTCACAGAAAGGGAGAACGCGATTGTATATATTTATGACTGGTGGAACTGGATTTTTAGGAGGACGTCTCGCCAAAGAGTTGATTGGTCGTGGGCATCGCATCTGTATGCTCGCACGAACGCCAGAAAAGGTAAACGCTCAGTTCACGACTGAGGAACGCGAGATGATAGATGTATTGCAAGGGGATTTGACGGCGCATGCACTCGGTGCTGATGAACGCTTCATCGACTCTCACAGAGGAAAGGTTGATTTATTTCTACACATGGCGGCACTCGTCAAATTTGATGAAGAACTACGTGAAGCTCTGTTTGAAACCAATTTGACCGGGACGAAAGAGGCCCTGCGATTGGCCAAGGCGCTCAATTGCCGCCGCTTCTTCCATGTGAGTACGGCCTATACGCTCGGCGCAAAAGAAATCGGTGGTGAGACTTTGTACGATGTGTCGCAATCATTTTTAAACCCATACGAAGAGAGCAAGGCGCACGCCGAACGGGCGGTCTGGGACTCGCGTGAAGCGCTTGAGGTTTCCATCTTCCGACCGGCGATCATCGTCGGCGACTCAAAGACAGGTGAGGCTGATTCAAAATTTACGATGTATGGATACATGCGCGCCCTCGAACTATTCAAACGCAAACTTGTGCGCCGGGGTCACGACTTTGAGTCCCTTCGCCTGATTGGATCTGCAACAGGTACTTCGAACCTCGTTCCGGTCGATTATGTGACAGATGTGCTCTTAGCAGCCATTGAGCATGCGAAAGCGGGTACCATCTATAACGTGACGAATGATACGCCCCCACGAAATGAGACGATGCTCGATTTTATGAAAGAGTCATTATCTTTCCCACATTTGATGATTTCTGAGACACCGACATCCACACTCAGTTCCATCGAACAGTCTTTTAACGATATGGTCAAAGTATTCAATCCGTACTTGAATCGCAATATTAAGTTCTATGATGAAAATACGAAGCAGTTGCTTCGGGATGCAGGATTTTCACCACTTCGACTCGATCATCAATCATTACGTCGCATTGTGAATGCATACTACCAAACAAAATAAAAATGGACCGGGGTACCGGTCCATCGTCATTTATCGCAAACTAAAACAATTTTACCGTCCTGAATCTCACGTTCGAGGGAATCTACCATCTCTTTTGTTAACCCTAGGCTCTCCATCTGTTCCATTCGATCATCTGAATTGCTTGTAAATTTGGAGAGAAGCGACTCGAACATTCCCTTCTCAGGGATACGATACGATTGAACCCCCGCTTCTGCAGCCAATCGAACTGTCAATTCCTCGTCTTTTGCGAACAAATAGATGTGTTCGTTCACACAACCTCCTGAAACCATTTCATTTACTTCATGGTCGACTGTCGTCATATCATTCACTACTCTTGTTTCTATCATGCCCCATCCTCCTAGACGTTCACACTCATAATTTTACTATTTTTACTATTCCCCAAAAGTGAGGTGATAAACATGAACCCCTATGGTTTATTCGTGGATTGCCCACACTTCGATATCAAAGTGTTGTACGATTCCCTGAATTCGCTCACATTCATCCTCAATCCCTGTTCGCCCTTCTAATCGAGCGGTTACCGTGAACTGATTCTCGACTTCTCGGATACGGGATATCCGATATCCTGCCTGTTGCAATAAGCCTGCGATGATTTCAATCTTCTCTTTCTCTGCCGATTGAAAGACATGCATATATATCATCTCCTTCCAAACCTCTCATCATACGTATGCTACCATATCGTTTCTCGTTTGAGATGATATACTATTGATAGAGAAAAGGAGTGATTTTCGTGCCTAAACAAGATCTAAATACAATCATGCTCGAATATTTGAATGAAAAGGAAGACTATGAAGCATTTGCGACGAAGCTGAAAGCACTCCTCAGCGAACTATTGACAGAAGCCGGTATTCAGTTTCATTCAATCGTTGCCCGTGCCAAAGAAGCAGATAGTCTATTTGCGAAGCTATCCCGAAAACCTTACCAATATCGGTCCTTACGTGATGTACAGGATTTGGCAGGAATTCGTATTGTTACGTACTTTCATGATGATGTGAGGACCGTTGCCCAAATTTTAGAAGATGAGTTCACCATCGATCGAGAACAATCGATTGATAAATCGACATTGCTTGACTCCAATGAATTTGGTTATCTTTCTGTACATTACGTCGTGGAGTTGAGTGACAAACGACTCGCACTTGGCGAATATCGTCGCTTTGCGGAAAAAGAGGCAGAGATTCAAGTCCGCTCGATTTTGCAACATGCTTGGGCTGAGATTGAGCATGACCTTGGATACAAAAATCCCAACGCTGTCCCGCCTGAGATTAAACGCAGCTTCAGCCGAGTCGCCGGTCTGTTGGAGATTGCTGATTCTGAGTTCGTGAACATCCGGAAACAATTAAGGACATTCGAACAAGAAACGGTGGAACAGATTCTTGAGTCTCCTGAGAAAGTGGCGATTACACGTGATAATTTGAATTATTATATCGCGAATGACAAAGTCGTTGAAAAGTTGGATAACGCCATCTTTAAGAGTGAGTGGTTACTCGAAACCGACCTCTCGGCCATCGTCGAACTGACACGCATGTTCCATTACGCAGATATTCGGACATTCAAAGACTTAAGTGATACGCTCTCAACTTATTTCACGCAAGCCATCCAATGTGCGACGCTTCTTCCTTCTTCTCTTTTACCAAGACAAGGAATGGGAGTTGTTTACGCCGTGCTTGCAAAACTTCTGGCAGAAGGAGATGAATCGCAAATCGAATTCTTCTTTAGACGCTTCTACCCGGACCTAAAGCATTACGAAGACATCATTCAACAAATTAGAGTGAAAGACGAGCCGCTATAACTTTACAGACAACACCTTTTTAATGTAGAATGTTTCTATGTTCTGAAGTATATATGAATAATATTAAACTAGGAGGTAGTTTAGAGGATGACCACACCTGTACAGACCACTTCACGTCGTCAGCTCGTCGCTGATGCTGAACGTGGAATCCGAATGAACTATCGCGGAGTTAAAAAAAATCTCCGTTCGATGTTCTCACAATACTTGACCCGCAATGAATTCTTCATTCTACGTTCTCTTTGTCAACAGAGTCCTCAAATCGCCTCTGCACTGTCAAACGAGTTTCAATTTTCGGCTTCAATGATTACAGCACTCGCTGATGAGTTAACGAAAAAGGGCTTAATCTCTCGCGAGCGTAGCGAGCGTGACCGCCGTGTCGTTGAACTTCAGGCGACCGATGCCGGTCGTGAGTTGTTTGAGACGCTAGAGAGCATGAAAATCGAATATTTGTTAGAAGTGTTTACTGATTTTTCAGATGACGAACTCATTTTACTCTCAAAATTATTAGATCGTATGGATGCTTAACCTATAAACAGACCTCACCCTTGACGGGCGGGGTCTGTTTTACTTTAAAAGGAGATGCGAATCTTTGATTCGCATCTCCTTTGTTTATTTCGTTTCAATCAAGTGTGCTGTGACAACGATCCGGTCACGATATCCTAGCTTCTCATCGTATGGTCCCGCGCAAGTAATCAGTTGAATCCGTTTTGCCTGAGTGGCCGCAAAAATCGAAGCGAGCGGAACTTGTTCAAGGCGATATTGTTTTACACTGACGACTTCATATGTTGCGACTTGACCCTTTCTTTGGAGCGTCACCACTTCTCCAATTGGAAGTTGATCAAGGTTCGAAAAGATGGCGGGACCGTTCAAGTCATCGAGATGACCGGATAACACAACATTTCCTGTTGCGCCTGCCTTCGCACCGTATTGATACCAGCCAACTTGATTTACGTCAGCCGGAGTATCCATCCGTCCAGCATCATCCTTCCCGACTGCTTCAATCGATGCATCAACATCGATTGATGGAATCACAAGCCGGGACGGGACAAAACTATTCGAATGAAAGGATTGACGATCGACCTGTTTTGACGTCAAGACGATTGGTTTAGCGAAGTCAGCCATCGGCATGACGAATGATCGATCAGGTGCATCGGCCTGAGCACTCAATAGGAAAAATGTGATGGTTCCTAAAAAGATGAGCTTAAGCGTCTTGCTTCTGACGACGAAAGACGTAGAATCCTGCCGCTGCCGCTCCAACTACCGCTGCTGCGAGCAACCAGTTCATTGATGCTGTTTGAGCGAGACCACCTTGTCCAGTCTCAGGAGCCATCGCCATTTCTCCGCCATCTGCAGCGAGGAGTACTTCAAACGCTGGTTCTCCTTCAAGGAGTCCGATAGCGAATGCCGTATAGTTCATACCACTTTCGAGTGCGACACCATCAAGTGCTTTGACGACATCGGTCGCCCCCGCTGGACGAACTTCAAGGTCATACGTGCCGGCATCGAGTGTGCCGTAATCACTTACTGCTTTGAACTCGAGGTTTGAGAATAGTGGGTCTCCACCTTTAGGTGCTACATCAACTGCTGGAGCATCCGGTGCGAAGTGAGCAACGCGAACTTTTGATTTACCGTCTTCGAAGTTCGCATCGTCTTCCATTGCAGCGATTTCGATGTTTTCAAGTTGTCCAATCGCAGCAGCTGTGTAGAATTTGCCTGCCTCGATTGAAAGGTCTGCTGCAACGACGACTGTTTCTGCGTCACCTGCTGGCTTGATCTCAACGTTGTAATCTCCAGCAGGAAGAGTCAAGTAGTCAGTGAGGTCTTTGAATTCTGCTCCCTCGACCGCGACTTCCCCATCCACATACACGTCAACTGCCGGTGCATCAGGTGAAGCATGTAGCACACGGACCATCGCATTTTCATGTCCATCGGCGCTAACCGGTAAGATGAACGCGAAAGCCAGTGCTAGTGTACCAAGTAAAGACATCAACTTCTTCATGTGAAATATCCTCCTTTTTTCTACGGTAACCTACGACTTGCATACAATAAGTGTGATGCAGTGCTACATGGTGTGCTACATCTGATTGCTATGTAGCTCGGTGACATCTTAAACTTAAGACAATCCGACAGTGACGTAAAGGGGACACTATGTCCTGAATGTGCTCCGATATGTTATGGAATGAAAGCGCAACCTCTACACTATTTTAGATTCCCAATCTCGATAAAGTAAAACCCCTTAGTCTGCGACTAAGAGGTTTGATTTGCCCATTCGATATCATTCACAAAAATGGCATCGACTTGAAGAGCTAGGCAGCGCTTCATTTCACTAGCTGTCTTGATTGTATAAGGTCTTACAGGAATACCATGTTGTTTTAAGCATTCGATTTCTTGATCTGTGATGCGATTGATATGTGGATGGACCGAGTCGGCTCCCACAAATTTAAGATATCCGACAAGGTCATATAAGGGTTGTGCCAATAAAATCGCACACTCGATATCTGGACGCATTTGCTTCAACCGATGAATCGTCTCATGGTTGAATGAAGAGAAAAGGATACGCGATGGGTCGATTCCTGCCATTTCAATTGTATCGATGATGCGGGATTCAATCCCTTCGTAGCGAAGGACATCGGTCTTCACCTCAAGATTTAATCGGATTGATTCATCCCTCACAAGTTCGAGAAGTTCTTGTAGTGTCGGGATGACCTCTTGTTGAGAATATCGAACTCCGGCGTTAAATCTTCTCAGTTCGTTGAGTGTGTATGAAGACACCATACCGCTCCCGTCCGTCGTTCGCTCCAGTGTCTCATCATGAATGAGAACGAGCTCACCATCTTTGGTCAAATGAACATCTGTCTCGATGCCATCCGCGCCTGTATCGAGTGCGAGCTTAAAAGCAGACATCGTATTCTCAGGTCGGAGTGCCATCACCCCACGATGTGCGAATCGTTTCACTTGGTTACAGTCTGATACTTGTCCGTCAAATAGCGAACGAGCGGTTGCACCGAGATTTCTTGACCGGTCACTTGTCGAATAAGTTCATTCGGCGTTAGACGTTTTCCATATTGATGGACATTCTCCTGTAGCCATGCTTTTATCGGCTCAATCTCACCATCTTGAATCAGTGTCTCGAATTGAGGCAGGTCGGACTTCAAAGCCTCCGTCAATTGCGCCGCATAAATCAACCCGAGGGCATAGCTCGGGAAGTAACCGAATGAACCACCTGCCCAATGGACGTCTTGAAGGACCCCTTTGGCATTCGACGGCACATCGAGACCAAGATACTCTTTATATTTTTCGTTCCACGCCGCTGGCAGCTCATCGACGGATAATGTTCCTTGAATGAGCGCTTTCTCAAGCTCGTAACGGATGATGATGTGGAGACTGTACGTCAACTCGTCTGCCTCGATTCGAACGAGGGATGGCTTGGCTTCATTCACCCCACGATAGAATGTATCGAAGTCGATATCAGCATATGTTGGATGCAGTTGTTTGAGTTGCGGATAGACACGCCGTAAAAAGGCCTCGCTGCGTCCAATGAAGTTCTCAAAGAAGAGCGACTGCGATTCATGGATTCCCATTGATGCACCCCCTCCTAAACCGAGTTCATCGAGGGCTGGGTCGATTTGCTGTTCATACGTCGCGTGCCCCGCTTCGTGCATCGTACCGAACAACGCATTCCGAAAATCGGCTTCATCATACTTCGTCGTGATTCGGACGTCACGACGGTTGATTGTGATCTCAAATGGATGCACGGTCGCATCGAGACGCCCGCGCGACAAGTCGTAGGCGACAACATTCATCCAGTCGTGACAAATTTTCTCTTGAACGTCTGCCGGCATCGACCAGTCCATGGAGAACGATTCATTCGGGAGTTGCTGAATGAGGGGAACTAGTTCATCTCGGAGCGAGGCGAACAATTCGTCTAAGAGTTCAACCGTCATACCGGGTTCGAAGTCATAAAGCAGTGCATCGTACGGATGCTTCTCATAACCGAAATATTCCGCAAATTTTTGTTGGAATCCGATGATTTTCTTTAAATAAGGAGCGAACATGTCCCAGTCGTCTTGGTCTTTTGCTTTCTCCCATGCCGTTTCCGCCTCAGAGACAAGCGTCACGTACGCTTGATACTCATCATGAGGAATCTTTGCGTTTCGTTCATATTGCGTTTTTGCAACTTCAAGTGAACGCACTTCGATATCAGATAGCCCCTCTTCCTCAGTCATCCGTCCCAATAAAGAAGCAAACGATTCACTCGTTTGTCGTTTGAACGCCTCGGTCGACAAATATCCGATCGTTTCTGCCCGTAACGGTGCCGAATGCTCCGGCATTTGTGTACGCATATCCCAATATAAGAGAGAAATTGCTTCATCAAATGCCCGGAGTTGTTTAAAATGATCACGCCATTCTTTTGTTACTTCCATCTGTCAGTCACCCCTCTGTGTTATTCTTTTCTCTTTCTACTTTATTATAGCTATCAACCTTTGCCTACACCAGTTTACAAATCTTCTCGCTTGCTATAGGTGAGTGGTTTTGTCGCAGGTCCTTCCAGGACGGCTCCTTTTGCATCAAAACGAGACCCATGACAAGGACAATCCCATGTCCTTTCCGCATTGTTCCATTTCACTGTACAACCGAGGTGTGTGCAGGTCAGGTTGACAACATGGCAGCGGTTTTCTAAATCTCGGTATACCCCTTTTGTGCGATGACCCACTTGCACGATTCCACCTTCATCTAGCTGAAGATCTTGAACATCTTGTCGTTCGAGCACCCGTTCGACCGCTCCTTTCGTGAATTGTGTGGCGGTGTCGAGGTTTGTCTTTAAAAATGCAGGGAGGTCTGTTGGTTTGACAGTTGTCCGGAGTGGTGACACCAACTCTGAAAAACGGTCTGGACGATTCGTGAGTTGATCAGCTAACAATATTCCGGCAGCAATTCCGTTAGTCATACCCCATTTTAAAAATCCTGTCGCCACGAAGATATCTGGTTCCCGCTTAAACATCTGTCCTACATACGGGAGGGAATCTAATGTGATGAGATCTTGAGAAGACCAACGATACGTCGACCGATTCGTTCCAAAATGATGTTGGGCATCGCTCTCCAGACGATCATAACGACTTCGGGTGTCCGTCACCTGTCCCGCTAAATGTCCTTCTCCACCAATTAGTAAATATGTTTTTCCATTATCAACATATGACCGATACGATCGACTGTTGTGATCGACACTTAAATACATCCCTTTCAGCGGATCTGTATCCGTTTCACAAGCAACGATATAGGAGCGCTCTACTGAAAATTTAGACACGTATAGCCCACGTAGATCATTGAACGGATAATGGGTCGCAATCACGACCTGATTTGCCTGAACCCGTCTTCCTGTAGCAGTCGTGACAATCGGTCGTGGACCTTGACTCACTTCCATCGCCCTCGTCTGTTCATAGATATTTCCGCCGAGTCGAACAAAGCGTTCAGCTAATTCACGTAAGTACTTGACGGGATGAAACTGTGCTTGATTGCGAATTACTAAAGCTTGTTCGATTGTAAATGGAAGTGCATGATTCACTTCCTCTGTCGCTTCTCCCCCATCAATCTTTAGACGGCGGTAAGCATCGAGTTCTTTTACGAGTTCGTCATTTGGTTCCGTCGCATATAAGTACGAATGTTCCAAAGAAAAATCGCAATCGAATCCTTCGTTTACTTGATTCTGTAAATAGACAAGTGCTTCAGCATTGAATTCGTAGTAAAGACGCGCAACCGTCTCACCGAAGTGTCGTATCAATTTTTGATAAATCGACCCGTGTTGAACAGAACATTTGGCCGTCGTATGACCAGTGGTACCATGACCAATCTCTAACGCTTCTAAAAGCGTCACTTGCTTCCCTCGCTTCTGCAACTCATAAGCACAGACAAGTCCTGTAATCCCGGCTCCAATGACTACGACGTCAGCTGATTCTGAAACATTTAACGAGGGATACAAGGGCCCTGTGTCATGCTGTCGCCAAATAGAATTCGTGAACGGATAACGATGCATGGTAAATTCTCCTCTCATAGTAGTATCTCTACGTCTTTACCCAAATCTTCATTGTTTCCTCATCAATCATTGACCTAGTTCTTTATTTTAATAGCGAAAAAAGAGAGCGTTTTCTATTATGTTTAATGAGTAATGATAAAAGGAGGGACTTTTGTTGACCCGTAAAAGGAGACACCGAAGAAGAACGTACATCATGCGACGAATGATTGCAGCGGTTGTGTTGCTCAGCATCATCGCAATGATCCCGACCTTAGTCGGATTTAAACAAGACAAGGAATCACCAACACCTGCAGAGGCAGCCGCTCCGAAAATGGAACCGATGAAACAAGGTCCGGTCTTTCCGAATATTGAGATGGGGTCATGGCATCCCAGTGAATCAACTATATTATCAAACGATGACATTTCCGTTGGAGCTTTGACCTTCATCAACGTGACGAAGCAGGAAATTTTAATCGATAAGAACGCAGACGATCGCGTGTTCCCAGCGAGCACAACCAAACTGATGACGGCACTGCTCGCCTACGAAAAAGCATCCGTCGCAGACGAGCTCGATCAATCAGTTATCACCATCCAAGCATCTACACTCGACATTCCATGGGATAGTCACATCGCCCATCTCACAATTGGTGATAAATTGACGGTACGCCAGGCTTTATATGCTACTCTTCTCGAATCGGGAAATGATGCTGCGAATAGTCTAGCGGAATATACGAGTGGGTCTACCGAAGCATTTGTTCAATTAATGAACGACCGTGCGAAAGTTTTAGGATTAGCTGGCACTCACTTTATGAATGCACACGGATACTCAGATCCGAATCATTATACAACGGCGAACGACATGGCTAAAATTGCCTTCGCATTCAGTACATACCCTGAACTTGTTGAAATTGCCGGGACTTATGAATACAAAGCTGAATTTGACGACATTGACGGAAACGGCAAACGGCGTTGGTGGTATCACCTCGGATCCGCTGTTAATGAAAGAAGCATTAACTATTCGAAATACGTGACGGCTACTAAAACAGGTTACACCGACGAATCCGGTTATACGATGGTGTTCATCATGCAACATGAAGAAGAGACGTATATCTTGGTCACAATGCAAGCAAAATCTGGGCAGACATTCCCGACGATGCGACTCGTTGAAGAGACAGCATTCCAATAATGATGAGAAAGAGCATTTAATCTATGCTCTTTTTTATTTTTTCTGAAAAGATATCATTTAATATTACATTAATGTTACAACAACAAGTCTGCAGCATTTCAAATATTCAGAATATTTAAACTTTTTAATGAAAGAAATTTGCTCTTATCCGTTGATATGATAGGCTTTAGAGCCGTTTTTATGAAAAGATGACAGTTTGCAATCATTCCAAAGGTTCTGTAAGGTAAACCACAAGTTCGCCTTTTCAACTTTTGTATTTGACTGTGTGACGACTTCACACAATCGCGAACGAGTTGATGAGATAGATTTTTTTAACTTAATAGGAGGTAATTCAATGCTATGGCAAGAATGGGTATCAATCGCGCTTTATCTCGTGATGATGCTTCTTATCGGATACGTCGCGTATAAGCGAACGACCGATTCATCAGATTATATGTTAGGTGGCCGTAAAATGGGGCCAGGAGTTACAGCCATGTCAGCCGGGGCTTCGGATATGAGTGGTTGGATGTTAATGGGACTACCAGGTGCAATGTATGCAACTGGACTATCAGCAATTTGGTTAGCCGTTGGATTGGTCATCGGAGCTTACTTGAACTACTTGTTAGTTGCTCCACGACTTCGCGTCTTCACAGAGATGGCGAACGATTCGATTACGATTCCAGACTTTTTAGAGAATCGGTTCCGAGATCACTCGAACTGGCTACGGATCCTATCCGCATCCGTCATCATCATCTTCTTCACGTTCTACACGTCAGCCGGACTCGTTTCTGGCGGGAAGTTGTTTGAAAGCTCATTCGGATTGAACTATCAGACAGGTGTCATCGTCACAATCAGTGTCGTCATCTTGTACACCCTTTTCGGTGGGTTCACAGCAGTTAGTTGGACGGATTTCGCCCAAGGCGTCATCATGTTCTTGGCACTCGTGCTCGTTCCTTTCGTCGCATTAACAGATCTCGGTGGAGTAGACACTGCTGTCAACTCTGCAACAGCAATCAATGCCGACTTGTTTGATTTATTTAAAGGTACGACAACACTTGGGATTATCGGTCTCCTCGCCTGGGGACTCGGTTACTTTGGTCAGCCGCACATCATCGTCCGATTTATGGCCATTCGTGATGTGAAATCTTTGAAAACAGCTCGTCGTATCGGAATGAGCTGGATGACTGTATCGATTATTGGTGCCGTCATGACAGGTTTCGTCGGAATCGCATACTTCCGCGGTCAAGGAAATCCGCTTGGTGACCCAGAAACAGTCTTCATTCAATTCTCTGAAGTCTTGTTCCACCCGTTCATCACTGGATTCTTATTAGCTGCGATTCTTGCAGCGGTCATGTCGACCGTATCGTCACAATTGCTCGTTACGTCGTCTGCTTTGACAGAAGACTTTTATCGTAAGTTCTTCAACAAAGAAGCAAGTGAAAAAACAATGGTACGCGCCGGTCGTATCGGTGTCTTGGTCGTCGGGTTCGTAGCAACACTCATGTCTCTCAACCCATCTAGCACAATCTTGACACTCGTTGGATATGCATGGGCTGGATTCGGCTCAGCTTTCGGACCAGCAATTCTCTTGTCACTCTATTGGACGAAGATGACACGTCAAGGTGCCCTCGCTGGTATCCTCGTTGGTGCCATCACAGTTATTCTTTGGATTGTGACTGGACTCTCAACTGTCCTTTACGAAATGGTCCCTGGCTTCTTCTTAAGTATGTTGGCAATCGTACTTGTCAGTAACTTTACAAGCCAGAAAGAACAAAAACGCATCACTCGTGAATTCGGCGAAATGGAAGCTGAATTGGCAGCTGCGAAAAAAGAATAATACCACAAACAAAAACTCGGTTCCCTTAAAGGGACCGAGTTTTTTACATGGAAGCGGCTATTAACCATACACGAATCACGAATGGAACGAGCACTAATACGAGCATCGCGTTACGCATCCATTTGTTCCGATTCCAATAGTACGCCATCAATACGAACGGATGAAGCGCGACCAGTTCGTATGGGTTGAACCAAAACCAAGTAATGATCAATGCGATCAAATAATAGAGCACTGATTTTTCTTTCGTTGATCGATACTCACGCCACATATCATACGCTCCTTTAAAGAACGCAATGAATGTCGCAATCCAAAATAGAATGACAATCACATTATCGAATCCGCTAAACAACTGTGTAACCACCTTTTAGGAAGGATTTTCTACATAAAAACCGCCCCAATATATATGACGGTACGTAAACTCTTTACCACTCTCTACAGTAATTACAATCTCATCTTCCGTCAATACTAGAACGTGAACCGGCACTTCTCCTTGCCGTAACATCGGGCTAAATAGTTGGAACTGCTTGTTCAGCCATTTCCGTTCTGAGAAATTCTGATAGTGATGAAGCGCTAGCATAGGATGGCTCAAGTATACTATGCCAATCAATGCAATGGCGACTGGCGGCGACCCAATCTCCATCAAGAACGAAAAGACGAGTAAGAGTGACAAGATCGCATATCCGAATTCCACTAACTCCATGAAAGAAGCACGACTGGCGACGACATATTGAATGACTCGAAACATGAGATACAGGATGATACTGACCATCAAGTACTCCGAAAATGGTGATTGCTGAAACGATACGTTCAAATAGAATAAAACAGGTAATAGTAAAATCCACTTCCACAGATGTAAGGCGAGGTAAAACAATGATTGATCGATGAAACGACGATTGTGAACGAGCCGTTGCATATTCATGTTTCCCACCTCCGCTTAGATGATGTGACCTTACGTTACCATTCCCTATTCTTTTGAATGATAACTAATAATTACAAGTCTAACGAAGTTTTTCTTCCCTCTCGATCAGTGTCGCATTTAAGAGGCCTCCGAGTAAAATCACAGAGGCTGCTAGATAAAACCAAATCAATAAGACGATGAACGCTCCAAGTTGTCCATAAAACTGTTCGTAGTTCGCAAACTGTGAATAGTAACTGAACACATTTGACACAACTAGTATTCCGAGAGTCGTAAATGCTGCTCCAGCCCAACTATTCTTGAAAGTACCAACAACACTTGGCAACCACTTATAGACGAATACGAATACTATGAATAGAAGACTCGTTCCGATAATCCATCTAAAGTAAAACCAAATTTGAGCATAGGTTGTGACAATCTCATCGATGAATAGGATATACGAAGATACCTCGCGTAGCGCCGTCTCAATCACCGGTACGAGCAAAGAAAATGGAAGCACAAACATGAGTGCTAACGTGATGGCAATATCCTGTAAGATCCCTCTCCAAAACGCCTTGTTTCGGACTGCCCGATAGGCATCGTTCAAGGCCCGGACTAATGACTGGACAGCAATCGATGAAATCCAAAGTGCGGGTAAGATACTGAATGATGCCAATTTCAATTTTGAATTGTCAAAAATCGCCTCGATATTTCCTTCTAATAGACGATAACTTGCTTCTGGCATAATGAGCGACAATGCTTGAATCACATCGCCACTTGAAAAAGGTAAAAGTCCAACAATCCCCAACACGAACAACAAGAACGGGAATGTAGAAAGAATGAAGTAATAGGCTAACATAGCAGCTTGATCAAAAAATCGTTCTACAAAAAATCGCTTGACGATTGTCAAGATTACTTGTTTCATAATAATTCTCTACTTTCTTTAATTAAAATAAATACGGTATCTGAAATAATAATAAGTGAATGGAGAAAATGCTCCCTGAATCGGAAGCACTCCCATATATCGTTCAACTGATTTCTTCTTTTTTTGCTTCCCACGCTTCAATATGCTCCTTGCCAGGTAAATCTACATCATCTTTTAAGAATTCTGGGTCTTTGCCATCTTTCTTCTGGAGTATATAATCATCGAGGAGCGTCTTAGCAACTGTACTTAATCGGAAAATCGCGTACATATTGACAAGTGCCATCAACCCCATGAAGATGTCCGCAATCGACCAGACAAGTCCTGCCGAGCGTACCGAACCAAACATGACCATACCGACAACAGCAATCCGGTAAGTGATGAGATATCGTTTTTTTTCAGAAATAAATTCAATATTCGTCTCTCCATAGTAGTAGTTGGCCAAGATCGAGCTAAAAGCAAAAAGAAGAATCGCAACTGTCATGAGTGTCGTTGCTATCGGACCGATCTCAACGAGGAGCGCCTCTTGGGCAAGCTCGATTCCTTGAAACGCCTCAGAACCTTCCACACCCGAAATCAAGACAATCATCGCCGTCGCCGTACAGATGAATAATGTATCGACAAAAACACTGAGTGATTGAATCAATCCTTGTTTGACAGGATGGCTAACTTCAGCCGTAGCGGCGGCATTCGGTGCTGAACCCATCCCTGCCTCGTTCGAGAACAATCCACGGCGAATCCCTTGAAGGACAGCTGCTCCGACCGCTCCACCGAACAGTTGTTGGAAACTGAGGACACCTTCTGAGAAGATGGCCGAGAATACTTGTGGCACTACATCAAGATTCGTGAGGACGACCCAAATCGCTAGTAGGATATAACCACCCGCCATGATTGGCACAATAATTCCCGACAAAGTCGAGATCGAACGAATTCCGCCGAAAATGACAATTGCAGTGAGGGCGGCTAAAATCAGCCCGACCCATATCGTATCAATCTCAAATACATTGTTCACAGAGAGCGCAATCGTATTCGCCTGTACCGAGTTGAAAGCAAATCCAAATGCAAAGGTAATCAAAATGGCAAAGACGATCCCTAACCAGCGCTCCCCTAATGCCCGCTCGATGTAATATGCTGGTCCGCCACGCCAAGCTTTGCCATCATGCACTTTATATACTTGGGCGAGAGTACTCTCGACGAATGCCGATGCCGCTCCAATCAATGCGATGAGCCACATCCAAAACACGGCGCCAGGACCTCCTAATGCGATGGCGGTCGACACACCGGCGATGTTTCCCGTACCGACACGAGCTGCCGTCCCGATTGCGAACGCCTGGAAGGAAGATACCTGACCTTTCTCATGCTTGAGTCCTTTCACAAATAGCAGTTTAAACATTTCAGGTAGCATTCGAAATTGAACGAATCCCATCCGAATCGTAAAATAAAGTCCTCCGGCAATCAAGACAAAGATGAGTAGGTACGACCATAAATAGTCATTGATTTGCATAATCAGTTCACGAACATCCAACAAAACCGCCTCCTTTTATCGGGTTATCGAGTTTTTACCCGCTCTGAATCTGACAGAAACAGACGATTCACTGCACATGTGTGAGTATCTCTTCACACAGTCGATGCGTCTCAAGACTATCCTCGGCAATGACCGACGTATTCGGTTCTCCGTTTACTAACCGAATGAACTCTTCGACCATGTGGATGAATCCGCGACGTTTCAAGTTCGACTCCCACGGGTCGAGTGCCCATTCTCTCACCCCGTCGGGTCCATAATCCAAAATCCGCTCGACGTCACGGCTGACACGCTTCACATTCGGAGACATGACCTCCATCACTTCCTCGGTGCAACCGTTATCACGGTTCATCCAACCGATTGCTTCAATCCCACCTGCAGTGAAGTGAATCACCACTTGTTTCAAAACGTCTCCGTCATAACGCGGAGTGACACGCAACCGTTCGACCGGACGAAGGTCGGTTAGATAGCGGAGTGTATCAACGACGTGAACAAAATCCTCGATGACGAATTCACGAAGCGTCGCCGGTTTATAAGTTCGGTTTTTTTGAATGAACACCATGTTCTTTTGTCCGATCTGTTTCAACGCTTGTGTCGCAGTCGCAAATCGACGATTGAAGCCGGTGACGAGATGAACATCGTTCTCTCTGGCTAACATGACAAGCCGTTCCGTCTCTTCAAGCATGAACGTGATCGGCTTATCAATGAAGACATGTTTCTTTTGAAGAAGACAGTACTCGGCTTGTTCAAAGTGTGCTGATGTCGTCGAATGAATCATGACAGCATCCATCTCTGACATCGTCACCTCCTTAAGGTCAGTGTATCCACCTTGGAAACGATACGTTGACAGCATAGCGTCGAGCTTCTGTTTATCCCTTGAAACGAGGTATACGTTGACGTCTTTCAATCCGGCATACACTGGCAGATATGCTTTTTGGGCCACATCACCAATTCCGACTACTAAAATATTCAATTTGTTCACTCCTTCAGTCATATGTAGAAAGCCCGAAGCGATTGCCTCGGGCTCACGTAATGGATACAATCTCAAAACTAGTGATCGGCTCACGAATCGCGTCCGAAACAATTTGGTAGGCAGCATTTAGCTCTTCTTGATTATTCAAGTTTGGCGCACGGTTCATTTTCACATCTACCGTCCGGGTGGTCTGTTCTTTCGCATGTAACTGATATTCGACGGTATACGTCTGCATCACATGTCCTCCTTTTTATTATACATATGATATGTATAACCTGTTCATCGAATGATGAAACAATTGAGTAAGTGAAGGAAATTAGAAAAATGACCGCTCGATGGAACGGTCATTCTCTACATTAGTCAGATTTTTGATTCGTATCACGATCCGGACGTGGACGACGTTTACCGAAGAATTGATAATACTGTGTCTCAATGTTTCCGTTGTACAATTTACGACGCTTCGTCGCCGGGCGACCGTACGCTTTCTCGAAGTCTTCATAGCTCGTCAACATATAAACACTATATCCAGGGTATTTCGCATATTGTGCCCCGATTCGCTCGTACAAGTCGATGATTTCTTCTTCAGATTGGAGTCGCTCACCATATGGTGGGTTGCCGATGATGACACCGTACTCTTCTTTCGGCTTCAACGCGGCCGCGTCACTATGGACGAACGTGATCGCATCACGAACGTCTGCGAGTTCAGCATTATCTTTCGCGAGTTTCACCATCCGTGGGTCGAGATCGATCCCGTAAATTTTTAGGGGTTTATCCCACTCTGCCTTCTCGTTCGCTTCATTGATTGCCGCATACCAGGCTTTCTTCGGGATACATGCCCAGTCCTGAGCGAAGTATTCACGATTGATACCCGGAGCAATGTTACGTCCGATCATTGCCGCTTCGATTGCAAGCGTCCCTGAACCGGTGAATACATCATAAAACGGCATGTCCGGACGCCAGTTCGTCAATTGAATCATCGCCGCTGCCATCGTCTCTTTGAGTGGAGCTTGCGAATGAAGCTCTCGATAACCACGACGGTGAAGCGGACCGGATGTATCGATTGTGATGGTCGCCACATCTTTTAATAGTGCGACTTCAATCGGGAATTTTGCGCCTGATTTCGGCAACCACTCGCCTTCCTTGTGGTAACCACGTTGCATCGCCTCGACGATTGCCTTCTCCGTGATTTTCTGGCAGTCACGAATCGAGAACAGTTTCGACTTGACTGAACGTCCGTCAACCGTGAGCGCTGCATCCCACGGCATGAGTTCCGTCCATGGTAATGCCACGACCCCGTCAAACAATTCGGTGAACGTCGTCGCTTTGAATTCTGCAACGACGAGTTTGACTCGGTCCGCTGTCCGCAACCACATATTGAGGCGTGGGATGTCTTCCATCTCCGCATCGATATAGACCCGTCCATTTTCCACTTCACACGTGTACCCTAAATCTCTCACTTCTTTTGCTACGAGCGCCTCAATCCCCATCGCTGCTGTCGCAATCAGTTTACGTTTTGCCATTACCTATCGCCTTCTTTCTACAAGGTATCATTCATTAATCTGTAAGTTATAAAAAGTTCATGAAAAAAGGAGTTCAAGTATATGTGCTTGAACTCCTTGTCGTTGTAAGTTGAGACTATGTTGTCCTGTAAGCCATGTTCTGTACTCCGGTGCTCATAACGGTCTCCCTGGCACGATGGAGTGACAATCATCTATCTACGCACAAGTGCGCCCTCCGTCCCGTTCGATTCCGGTCTGGAAGTTCCCCTACCATAGTTTGGGTTTCTCGCTCGTGGGGTTTACCTCGTTCCACTCTGAACGTTTCCGATCAGACTCCGTCACTGTGGCACTTTCAAGAAGCGTACACCGTATCCTAGGACTTAGGTGTTTCTTCTGCCGTCAACTTGCGTTGCCTACACTTATCTTTTCGTGTAGCACGATCACTACAGCCATCACAGGCTGTGCGAGCATGGACTTTCCTCAAGACTTGCGTCCCGCGATTGTCCAGACTTCATAGTCACTTCAACTATTGTAGCGGATATTTCAATGCTTGACAACTGAAATTCGAAACTTGATTTTACGAACAGTCAGCGATAAAATAAGGCGTGTTCATTGAATAAGGAGGGATTTTGATGCATCAGGATGCAAAAAACGGTTGGATTCAACGTCTAACCTATGTAATAGAAATCGATGACATTAAAGTGCTCCACCCGAACAACGGCGTGTTCGCCTTCTACCGGAATAATCGTCTCGTTCGAGGGTTTGAACCGTTCGACATTAAAGCACCGAACGAACTCTCGAAACGATCATATCATTTTGACCATCACAATTTAATACACTTGGAAGAGCGTTTCCCGGACGCGATCCCAGTGTTCGATGAAACGCATGAAACGCGTCGCACATGGAGTGACCGTGTTCGAGTCGGTTTATGTGAGATCATCCGAGATGGTAAACTTAGTTTTGAGCATATCGACGACCAGGGAAATGTCTTAGAAGCGAGTATCCGTTGGTGTGGAGAAGCCATCACCATTGACTAAATAAGATTAGCCGCCTCTCTTCAGGAGTAGGCGGCTTTTAATTTTACAGTGTTTCGACGACGGGCTGCTCCTCCTCAATCTCAGGAGCGTCGTAAGTGGTTGTCACGACTTTTTCTCGTACATCGGTCGGTTTCAGGATGACAGTCAAGCCTCGTGTCGTATCCCCTCGTACTGGGAACGTTCCGGCAATATGAAGGGCTTCATATAGTACATTTCCATCTACATCAAGAACCGTGACCATCCCTTTTCGTGACGTCCGTAACGTAAAGGTCTTTTCATCTGTCGCTTCGACCGAAACAGATGTTTTTAACGTGTTGACATAGTCAATTGTTCGACTCGTGTAGCGCTTATATTTCCCATCTGTCACTTGTCCGACAATCCGATATTGTCCACTCGGTAACCAGTCTCCGCTCGAATACATTGTGAACGTACGATTCGGTGAAAACGTTTTAATTTTTTTACTTCCTTGATAGAGTGTGAACGATGATTTGAGATTCGAGTGATTCATGACACTCAATTTCACGTCTTTGACGTATCGACTTTTCCAAACAGAAGGTGTAGAAATATGAATCGGACGGCTTGTCGCTTCAAGCAATTTCATCGTATTTAGTTCGGTATGTGTTGTTCCGGACACTCGAGGCATTTTTGCAATCAAAGCTTCGATCTCTCCCGGAGTTAAATAAGGATTGATTGATTTGACAAGAGCTAGGCTAGCAGTGACCATCGGTGCTGCCATGGACGTTCCATCCATATAGACAAAACGATTGTTGACCCCTAAAGACAAGACGTTGACGCCTGGCGCAACGATTTTGACGTTTGCATCCATATTACTAAAGTCGGCGATACGATGCCGGGAATCGATCGCACCGACCGCAATCACTTCTTTCATATTTGCTGGAAAGGTCGTTTTGCGTTGCCCATCATTTCCAGAAGATGCGACAATGATCACACCCTTCGCCCTTGCCCGCTTGATTGATGTGGCCAATCGGCTGTCATAATCATCCCCCCCAAGAGACAGGTTGATTAGATTTGCACCTTTCGCGACTGCCGTATCCACAGCTTTCGCGACAGTCCATGAATCAGTGTACTTTGAATTCTTTCCGTAGAACACATTGTAAAAGTGATATCGTACGTTCGGTGCGAGTCCGGCAATACCGAACTGATTATGTTTACCGGCCAAAATGCCTGCAGTATGCGTCCCGTGAATGTCAGCGCTGTAGGGTCCTTTCATTGAGTTGACGACACGAGGAACATTTTTCAAATCCATATGATTCCGGTCGGCAGATGAGTCGATCAGTGCCACGACGATGTCGGAGGCTCCTCTCGTTTTACTCCAGGCCAAATCGGTTCCGATTTGATGAACATAATACTGACTCGATATACGAGGTTCTGAGACGACATAACCATGCTTCTCAAGGATGACAGGTTTGGCTGCACCTACCGTCGTAGGCAGTAAAAGCGCAACTGCTGTCAAAAGGGCAATCTTCTTCATTCCTTCCGCTCCATTCCAAACTGATAAAGTGATTTCATTATCTCAAACTTTGGATTAGATTTCCCTTTTTTTTGAATAAAAAGTTGCCGAAAAACTTACCAATAATTCGATTCATCCGGATGTAGCATGTCGAATTCAATAATTCGTCCAATCGTCAAGTACGTATAATATCGCGCCAATTCAACCCGACTCGGGTCAGGACGAAATCCTTCTAAGTCCTCTCCAAGTGGAGAACCATCAATGGTTTCAAACTGCTGACAAAAAAAAGACTCTGTTTCAGCATCCCAGATGATGTGGTCCCCAATGTATCCGCTACCAAAGCGAATATAATCGATGATGGATGGGACGATGACCTCAGCTGGTAAACGTTCACTCATCCGACTAACCAGTTCATATCTAATGCGATCCGCCTGATCGACTTCCTCAAAGGAGGAACACTTCAATACTTCTTTATTGATTTCAATCAACACAACGTAATCCCCTGGCTCGATAGAGAGCTTCATCGTCTCACCTCACTCTTTCAATCCTTCGTCTGATTCTCTACAAGTCACTATTCGAGATAAGTAAGTGGAATCCTTTCCATTCCTCATTTTTTTCCAAATCATAGTTGAATTCGCAACGGCTAATGTGTTTTTGTTATACTAATCATATGAATCTAGAGAGGAAGTGCACCATGGCCAAACGACCGTTGACCCCTCGTGAAAGTGAGTTGGTCGCGACCGCGTTATTCGTTGTTGGAACCGTCCCATATGCCGGACATATCGATCGTCTCGAATCACTCACCTTACGTGACATCGCTGATGACTATTTGACTGGAAAGCTCACTTCTGCAGATGCGATTGAAGCGCTCGACCAGTACATTTATGTACGACGACATCGGTTTAAAAATGTGACCCCTCACAACCTGTGGACGTTGGATGACCGGACTGAGCAAGAAGCGCTACGGCATATCTCAAAACGACCAGAATTGAAAAAGGGACAAACATTGAATAAACGAAATCAACCGTTTCAAGTGGGACAAGATATTGAATTCAAGGTAGACAAGCATATCGATCGGGGGCAATTCCGAATCTACATCGGGAAACAGCAGGGCTATACGTGTAAAGCACAGTCAAAAGAGCGAGAGAAGCTGAAATCTATATCCGGTTGGGTCACACATGTCGATCTCAAAGACCGATTGGTGTTCGTCAACGTGACAGACTTCGGTCGTTTAGCAATCGAACCGTCTATGAAACAGGAATTCGAATCCATGAGCGCCTCGATGCTCGGTTGGTTCGCTACAGCAACAATTCCTTCTGAAGAAGATACGCTCCTCGCAAAACGGATGATTGCCACACTTCAAAGACGTGATCAGCCGTACTGGTTCACACTTACGACGGCATTGAATCATCCCCGCCCAGAACATGTGAAACGTTGGGGAACTGTCGTCAATCTACTCGTCAAGGCGAGTAATGGTGACCAAAAAGCAATCCAAACATTAGAGACACAAGAAGACAAATACTTCAAAGATGCATTCATCCGGGCGCTTCGTTCCTTGCATCAAGAAATGACGAAACAGTTGAGCTGATCCGACTCGAGGTGACCCCAAAAAGGTCACCTCGTTTCCTGCAGTAACTTTTTGAAAGGAACGATTGACATGCGTATACTCATCGTCGAAGACGATCCCGCTATTTTACGACTTGTGAAGGAGACGTTTGAAAATGCAGGGCACGAGGTTTTAATCGCAACAAATGGCACAATAGGTGAGCATCTATTCACGACCCGTCCGATTGATGCAGCAATTCTAGACGTCATGCTTCCTGGATTGGACGGTCGAGAGCTTTGTCAGCGCTTAAAGGGGACACTCGATATTCCAGTTATCCTATTGACGGCTCTCGATGAATGGGAAGATAAACGCCAAGGTTTCGAGCATGGGGCAGATGATTATGTGACAAAACCGTTCATCCCCGAGGAATTACTATTCCGCTTACAGGCCGTTTCGCGGAGATATCAACGTTCGTCCGCGTCAAAGATTCAAACAGGACCACTGCATTTGGATATAAGAGAATATGAGGTGAAACTTGACGACCAATTGTTCTACCTTCCTAAAAAAGAATTCGAACTTTTATTTCAACTAGCCTCCTTCCCTGGCAGGGTATATCGTCGCGAGGAGTTGATTGAACTTGTTTGGGGATTCGATTTCGAGGGGGATGAGAGGACCGTTGATGTTCATATTAAACGACTTCGTCACCGGTTCAACCATCCTGAACTGTTTATTCGTACGATTCGAGGCGTTGGATATTCACTCGAGGTGAACGCATGAAGACACTCTATACACGAATCATCGTCACCATGTTTTTGATTTTACTCCTATCAGGAGCCGTTTCACTATTATTTAGTAACGTAGCCTATTACAGATGGTGGCAACCCTCCTATAGCGAGAAGACTGAAGCGGTTGCTAATGGAGCGTCAATCTATTTTGAACAACACACCGATGAGGATGCTGATGCATTTTATATGTTTTTAGCAGCGGCAGGTTATCAATTGGTCGTCATTGATTCGACAGATGGACTCCGGCGCTATGGTGGTGCGTTTCGTGACGAAACTATTTCTGACAATGTAATCGAAGCAGTACGAGAAGGTACTCCTTATCAAGGAATGCGAGACTTTCCGTTTCACCTCTTCTTGTTAGGTTTATTTGATAACGAATTGACTAACACGTATGGATTTGCACTCGATAACGGAGACATTATCTTTATCCGCCCGGACTTAAGTGCCCAAATCCGGGAGTTACATCTTTTCGTCGGAATGTTCTTCGCCCTCGTCACGCTCCTAGCGTTCGGCTTGATTGCTATTTCGACACGCTCACTCGTTCGTCCGTTAAAGACACTCACAAAAGCGACCACTTCTGTCGCTATGCGTAAAGAGCCTGAACATCTACCTATAGAACGACAAGATGAGATTGGGACGCTAGCACGACAGTTTCAAGACATGTCCAACACAATCAATCAGACCGAAGCGAGACAACGGCGTTTTGTATCGAACGTCTCTCATGAGTTCCAGTCCCCACTGACATCCCTTGTCGGCTATGCTGAAAAATTAGTTGACGGAACGGACGGTGTATCAAACGAATATGCGCGTGTCATCGAACAGGAGACGAGACGTCTATCCCAATTGACGAAACAGCTCCTTCTTTTGTCACGTCTGGATGAAAATCCACCAATCCTTGAGACGAAAGTGAATGTGCTCCAATCGGTATCTGAAGTCATTCAAATAAACGCCTTCTTGCTCGATCAAAAAGGGATTGCTGTCATCATAGATATTCCGAATAATGTCGAATTGACGAGCGACCCGGTCCTTCTCGCTCAAGTATGGAATAACGTATTGGTGAACGCCATACATGCTTCTCACGAAGGGGGTACGATTCAAATCATATGTACTTTAGAACCACATGTCACTATATCCTTCACTGATGAAGGGATTGGCATGAACGAGGAAACGAAACAACATCTCTTCGACCGTTTTTATCGTGGCGACACGGCTCGGACAAGCAGAGGAACCGGTCTCGGTCTCGCCATCACCTCAGATATCCTTGACTTACATGGCGGTCAGATCACACTTGAATCGAGTGAAGGAATCGGCACCACGATTCATCTACATTTTTGATTCTGTTCATATTCTGTTCATATTACTGAAGTACACTTCCTTCATCAGCACTTGAAGGAGGTTTTTTTATGCAGTTAGGTTGGAAAGAGATGTGGAGACAAAAAAGAAAATTCTCGATGCTATTTGTGATCACATTATTGATTGTCATGTTGACGACACTCATAACGGGGCTAGCAGATGGTCTTGCATATGATAATGGCTCCGCCTTGCACGAATTGAATGCTACGACGTATCAACTTGATCCAGACTCAGAAGGTCAATTGACACGATCGTTTATAGACGTCACAGCGGATACTTCAAATGAAACGATGAGTGTTCGACCGCTCACGGTCACATTTAATGGAAAAAAAGAAGAAGTGACACTATTCGCTCTTCCAAAAGATAGCAATATCGGTCCTGTTGCCGCTCTTAAAAAAGGTGAGGTCGTTTTCGATCCCAGTCTTTCAGATAATCTTGGAACTGGTGAAACCTTGACAGACTTCGTGTCTGATTATCGTTTTACGATTGCTGGGGAATCGCATGGACGCTATAGTCATGGACCAGTGATTTACACGACGAACGAGACATGGTTCGATTATTTGAATCATTCCGAACAACGTCCATATGTATCTGCTGAGATTGGGACTGAATCTACGATATCCGACGCGCTCGTCATGAGTCAACAAGATTTGATTGAGTCGGTTCCGGGATATAGTGCCGAACAGAGTACGTTCACGATGATGCGGGCATTTTTACTCGTGATTGGAACCTTTATTTTAACCGCATTCTTTTATTTGTTCACGCTTCAAAAATTACCCGAACTCGGAATCTTAAAGGCAATCGGCATCTCGCCACGCATCATCGGATGGGCACTGCTCTTTCAAGTCATCGTCATCGTCTCGGCTGCTGTCGCCACATCGATTGGGGTCACGTACGTCGTCGATGCGGTGATTCCATCGTCGCTACCGTTTCTCGTTGACTTCGGTCATGTCGCGCTGTTCGGATTTATGTTCATCAACTTATCTGTTCTCGGCGCATTGTTACCGCTATGGAAACTCCGTCAAGTCGACGCAATTGAGATTATAGGAGGGAAAGCATCATGAAGTTAAGCCATGTGTCACATCAGTTCGACGGTCAACTTGTATTAAATGATATCGAGTTAGATGTATCATCCGGAGAATGTATCGCCATCGTCGGCCCGAGTGGCAGCGGAAAAAGTACACTGTTATATATTCTGGGACTATTGCGAAAACCGGATCAAGGCACCTTCTTGATGAACGAACGCGACGTGTTCGAACTAGATGAGGAACAACGTCGTCTTATACGGCTACATGAAGTAGGCTTCGTGTTTCAACAAGCTCATCTAATCCCGTATCTGACGGTGCTCGAACAACTCGAACTCATTCAAGAGACAAGTAAGATCGACGCAAAGCAACTACTGAGCGACCTCGGCTTAGGACATCGACTGCATCTTCTCCCGGCGACCTTGTCAGGAGGAGAAAAGCAACGAGTCGCCGTCGCACGGGCTTTGATCAACTCCCCGCAACTCATTTTGGCAGATGAACCGACGGCGAGTCTCGATTATGAGAATGGGCGACGTGTGATGGAACTATTGTCCCAACAGGCACATGAAAAAGGAAGAAGTGTCGTCGTCATCACACATGATGAACGTATGCTCGATGTGTGTGACCGTGTCCTTCGCGTGATCGACGGTACCTTGACCGAGGTCAACAAGGAAGAAGGGCATCACGAAGACAAATTTGATGCAGTTGATGAGTGAGCCATCCTCCAAGGCGAATAGTGACACTAATTAACCCATCCCCGGAGATGGTCGCCTCTTCAATGGTCATCAGTCGTTCGGTGATATGATTCGATTCGAGTCGAATCCCCGAGAGACAGGAGAATGCGTGGACGATTTCTTCTGGTCGACACCTGACCAGATGCGCAACCTCTTGTACTTCGGTGAGGAGGCTCGTTTTGTTGAGTAGAAAAGAGCGGTCGAGTAACAGATCAAATACGAGTCCGACGATTCGTTCATCACCATCGGTCGTCCACGAGAAAGTTATTCCTCGTTCGAGTGTCCCCTCCCGATTGCTCAACACCCTTTGAATCATTCGATAGATATCTGCCCTCTCCATCAAGATCTCCCCCACTTCATTGCTTTTGTCATTCCATCATATCGCTCGGATCCATATTTTTCGATGCACCATGATTCCTTCAATTAACCCGCTTATGCTATGTATAGCCCATCCTTATGTAAGAAAACAGGACCGTATCGATTCGTTTCGGGTACAATAGCGATGAAAGGAGTCGGTATATATGCAACAAAAATGGAAAATTGGATTAGCCTCACTATTCACAGGATACTATGCGGTCAGCTACTATGCCTTCAAACGGATGACGAGAGGCAAGCGCAAGACACCAGAGATGTTACTCGCTCCATATACGGAAGAGGACCGCGCATTTTATCACGACGTTCCATTTGAACACGTCTCGATTCAGTCCAAAGACGATTATCGACTCTATGGACGAATCTATCGGAACGATTCCTCGACGAAATGGATTGTCTTTGTGCATGGATATACCGCTTCACATAGTTTCATGGCTCCTCACCTCGCCATGTTCCATCGTCTCGGTTACAACCTGCTCGCCGTTGACTTACGATCACATGGTGAATCCGAAGGAATATATGTCTCATACGGCTATCATGAAAAATACGATATGATTGACTGGGTCGACTGGTTGAAAACAAATGAACAAGTCGAGCAAGTCGGTCTACATGGTGTCTCGATGGGAGCAGCGACCGTCTTACAGACGACACCGCTCACTGACGTCGATTTCGTCATCGCAGAATGTCCGTTTGATGACATGAGGCAGTTGATGCGGTATCAGTTAAAGGAATTGCATCGTATCCCGGCAGAGTTCATTCTTCCTGGAATCGATTATTTTCTGTGGTCCCGTGCCGGCTTCACAATGAAACAAGTTCAACCTAAAAAGGCCGTCACCGAAACGACGACCCCAATTTTATTTGTGCACGGTTCAAAAGATGATTTTGTCCCGACCTGGATGTCAGTCGAGATGAATGCCCTCAATCGTCACAATGACCTGACATTGATCGACGGGGCAGAACATACGAATTGTATAATCAAGGATGCCCCCGCCTATGAAGAGGCAGTCAATCGCTTTTTGCATCGACATGAATTGGACCAGCAATCAAATCAAGCAGTATATGCAAAACCATGACCGGCCACAGGACGCCCATCCCTAAGTATAAGATGCCAAGTCCGAAGCCGACGGTTCCTGTCGTAAGGACACCTTTTACCCCCTGATAAGCATGAGCGATGCCGAATAAGGCACCACCAATTAAGGCGAGTGTCATATTCGGTACCTCTATATAGAGGGAAATCGTGTACAGGAGGACTCCTCTGAAGATGAACTCCTCTGTCACTCCCGCAGTGATCGAAACGGCGCTCCATGCCTGTTCTTCAGTCTTCGTACGTGGTAGAAGTAATTTCTCTAAATCCAGTTCATAGTAAGGACGTAAAGCATTCCTGAGTCGAGATGAAATTTTTACCAACAAATAGAAGACGAATATCAAAGTAACAAGGACACATGATATTAAAAAGATTTGCCACGCTTCTTCATCTCCCGGTTCTGGTATAAATCTTAAACCAATTTCAGATAGCGGTACTTGAAATAAAAATACGAGAGCGACAATCAACAAGGTCAATCCCCATGCCGATTTCACGGTCTGTTCGTACACCCATGCCCGTCCTCTCGTTTCAATCAACGGACGAATCAATTTGGCATTGAAGATTTGAACAATCAGCATGTAGCCGATGATTGCTGTAAAAATCAAACGTTCGAGCATTCATATCCACTCCTGTCCTTCCTGTTAGCTATATGCTACACTATTCGGGTATTGTCTAAAAGCTAGGAGGCGGTATCTTGAAGCGTATGATGCTGCGACTGACCGGTTTCATCATTGTGCTCGTGCTTTTGCTCGGGGCAGTCGGCTGGCTCGGTCAACATGATAAAGTGAACAATGGATTGTATCGAACCTATTATGGAGAGAACGGCGTCCCGAACACGCATCTCGCTGTGTATCAAGACGCAGCCGAAACGTATGACGTGGACTGGCGTCTACTTGCCGCCGTTCACCGTGTAGAGACAATCTTCTCCCACAGTTCTTCGATGCGCTCGTCTGTCGGCGCGATTGGACCGTTTCAATTCATGCCTCGCACATGGCTCGGTTGGGAATATGACACCGATGACCAAAAAGGCGATGTTCCGGAAGATGAAGTGGACTTGACGAACCTTGCCTTGATTGAACAGTATGGTGGTCTCGGTCGTGACGGGAACGGTGATGGAAAAGCAGACCCACACAGTCTAGTTGATTCTGCGCACACGGCGGCGTATTATTTAAGTGAACACGGTGGAAAAAAGACAGATTCGGTGGCATCCGTCCGAAACGCCATCTTCGAATATAATCGAAGTGAGCAGTATGTCAACGATGTCATGACGTATTTTGAAAACTATGAGTCAAGCGTGACGTTCATGCCTGATGAGCGTGATACGTTCAGTCAACAAGTCGCTTATTACACGATTCGATATGTCGAGTGGTTCAAAGCGCTCGGCTGATGCTTACATGAAAAAGTGAGGAATGGAAATGAACACGCATGTAGAAGAAGTTACCATCCGCGTAAAATCAATCTTCAACGAAGATAAAACGAAACGCTATATGCGAACGTATGAGTTCACCGATGTGGAGGATGGCGTCATCTGTGCCGTCATCATTTACTCGCCGCGGATGAGCGATGCCTTTTTGTCCGGCACGACGACACAGCGTGCTTATATGTTGATGCAAAATCATTTGTCACAACCGATTCGAGAAATGCGTGTCATCAGTCTCGTCCCGACACTCGCCATCAATGACAACCTCCCTTACGTGGAATCTCAACTTGATGAGACGAACTACCATTACGTCGAAGAGACGTTACAAGAGGTAGATGCGAGCAGCGGGATGATCATCGTCGGCTGGGGATCGCCAGGTCGATTGATGCACCACGCGACATCTTATAAATCACTGTTTGCCGACTATGAGGCGAATATGTATTGCATCGGTACGACAGCAAAAGGCGAACCACAACAGATCCGAATGGCGAATGAGAATACGGTCCTCGAGGCGTTCAACAATGAATCAGTAAAACCGAAGTTCCGTATCGTGAAAGAAACGAAGAAAGACGACTCCGAGTGAGTCGTCTTTTTATATCCCTACCCAAATTGAAAGACCGAACAGTGTGAAGAACACACCTGACCACATGTAATCGGACGGTTTGACGTCAATCCGCTCATAGACGGTCCGTTTCCCACTCGTGAATCCTCTCGCCTCCATCGAGAAGGCGACACGTTCCGCCCGTCGGATCGAGCCTGCTAATAGCGGGAGAAGTAGTTTCGGCACATGCCGAACGCGTTCCCATTTTGTATCAAGAGGAACGCCACGAAGACGATGTGCGTATTGAAGCTGATACATTTCCTGTTGCATTAACGGTAGGAAACGGAATCCAACGAGTGCACTATAGGCAATCGTCGGTGACAGCTTCGCCTGTTGCATCAGACTCATGACGAATCGTTTCGAATCGGTCGTCAACATGAAGAGAAGCGACAACACGGTGAACGCCAAAACACGTAGACTAAGAGAGATGGCGACGCGCGCCTCTTCTTTCGAAATGTCCTGACCGAGAAGGGTCACCCACGTTTCTCCCCCGAGCTCTTTCCCAAACACGAGCGTCGTCCAAAATGTTCCGAGCGCCGTGATGAGAAACGGGATCAAGAACAGGCCCCACCTTTTCCATGACACGTCCGTCGCCAAGGTCTGGATCACTAACGTACCGGCGATGATGACGAGTGGGGTCCACGGGTTATAAAACAAGGCCAGTCCGAACATCATAATCGTGAACGTCATAAACTTGACCGTCGGATTCATATCATGGAGTGACATCGTTGCCTCCCTCCCACTAACCGATAATGATGAAGTCTCTCCGTGTCCTGCCAAAGTTCATCCCCGAACGGTCCTGAGAGTACCCCATCCTTCATCAGATAGAACGTATTGGCGATGTTGGCGAACGACAAGTCATGGGTCACGAACAGGATCGTCTGTCCCTTTTTCGCATGTCGCTTCATCATCATCTCGAGTGCATGGAGTGACGGCTCGTCCTGTCCTGCCGTCGGTTCATCAAAGGCAAGCAACTGTTTGTTTGAGAGTAACTGGATCCCGACGGCGAGTCGTCGCTTCTGCCCATGACTGAGCGAAAGTGGATGGAGAGATCGTTTATTCTCGAGTGATAGATCCTCCAACACGATATTAATCGATTCCTCATGGCCAAACTGCAGTTCTTGCTCGACCGAATTCATGAAAAATAAGTGTTCCGGAGATTGAGGGACGAGTCCGACACGGCGATCACATTCCGTCAAACTTCGTAAAAACGTCGACTTTCCGCTCCCATTCGGACCCAAAATGGCGATCACTTCCCCAATGCGAACTTGAAGTGTCACACTTTTTAATTGGAATGTGTCACGCACCACCTCGTCGACCACATAGTGCTCGACTTCTTGTTGTGGTGTTGACGACGGTGTGAATGTAAAATCATCGACCGATCGAAACGGTTCGTTACGTACAATCCGTCCTTCTTCAAGTTCGATCTGCCAATCAAAAAAGTCTCCCCACATATGCGCGCGATGTTCGACAACGATGACGTTCACGTCATCCATTTGATCGAGCCATTCGACGAATCGATACGCGGTCACCGGGTCAAGGTGCGTCAACGGCTCATCGAGAAGCAACCATTCCGGTTGTCCAACCATGGCGCAGGCGACGGCAATCCGCTGTTTCTCCCCGCCTGACAAGGAATCGATGAGTCGATTTCGATAATCGGTCAGTTGGAGTGACTCGAGAATCTCTGTCACGCGCTGATCGATTACCTCGACTTGTGTCTCCAAATTTTCGAGTGTGAAGATGAGTTCCTCTTCCACCCGTTCCATCACGAACTGTGTGTCCGGGTCTTGGAACACGGTCCCGACCCGCTGATTGATCTCGCCCGGTGCATAGTCGTCGTGTGAACGTCCGAACAGTTCGAGTCTGCCTTCAAGGATCCCATCACAATTCTCTGGATAGAGACGGTTGAACAGCGCAAGAAGCGTCGATTTCCCACTTCCGCTCGCTCCGCTCAATACGGTACGTCCAGGTCGTATGGAAAGTGTCACCTCTTTTAAAATGGTGTCCTGACTTTCTGGAAACCGGAATGAAAGCGATTCTGTCTCAACCATGGACGTTCCCACTCCGAGCGATTGCATAGCCGCGAAGTGACCCTGTCTTCAATAACAAATCACTGAGCAACTTCCCACCGATTCCTGCGATGACCATGCCACTAACCGCACGGAGCCCGAACATCGTCGCTACATATCCTGGTTCAAGCATCGCAAATCCGCTCATGAAGTAGGTGTACACGAAACTCGTGACGGCCGAGCCAAATCCAGCAAGCATGAGAACCCATAGCTCATATCGACGATAACCCGTCATTGCAAAGACGGCTTCAGCACCAAGACCTTGAACGATGCCGACCAGGATGATGCGCGGTCCGATCGCATTCCCAATCAACATTTCAATCGTCGCAGCCATCACTTCCGAAATGAAGGCAGCACCCGGTTTTCGAATGATATACGCCGAGATGATTGACACGATGAACCAGATACCGAAGATCCACTCATAGGCGATTGGTCCAATCAACCCTGCCCATAAATTCCCGATATGGACGAACAATAAATAGACGACGGCAAAAACGACAGACAATACGGAGACGAGGACGACCTCTTTCAATTTCCACGACTTAAGCATGTTGACCTCCATGTGACGGACTGTTCACACTGAACGTCACCGTCATGACGACGTGTCGATTCTTCTCGCGCGTCCGGTTGAACGCCGCCTCGTAATATGAGAACACATCATCCAAATTCCCATGAATGCCTGACGCGTAGTGCATTGAGTCATTATACACACCAGCCTGTTTCGCTTGTTCGATTTCATCATAGATGAGATCCATATAGTTACCTGCACCCATCGGATAAAGCGCGAACTGTGAAGAGACATACTGCTCTCTTGACATTCCATTCAATGGTTGTGGTGGTGCATCGAGCGCTTCATCCCCAGCCGAATCTCCCGGACATCCGACGGAGAAGGTTCCGCTCATCGAGACATGGCGTCCTTCTTCCGAAGCCAGACTCAAGACTGTCCGTGCGACGTCGAACACGTGCTCGACGCGCCCTCGGATCACGGTCGATACGTCATCCGTATGTCGCCACACACCTGTCATATTTGTTCCTTTCAATGCTCCTTTAATCGTCCCGACAAAGTCATCTGTCATCGGGCTAAGCGTGAAGCGAAATCCGACAATCGGACTCGTGCCACATGATTCATTCATCCTGTTTCCCCCTCTATATGTGTTTGCATAGAAAAAGCCGCATTCATGAGAATGCAGCAACAAAATCTATACAAACTTGCATAGAGAAAGTGCCGCACTTCCTCACGCCAGTATTACCTGGATCGAGTTATAAGGGATCGGAGCCATGCTCTCATCTCAGCCGAAGCACCCCTAGTGCAGTCATTGATATGCGGTTACTTATGCAGTCACAGTATAGCGATGTTTCGTCACTTTGTAAACGGTCAATCTGAATAAGTGACGAGTTGGCCATTACCAGGAAGTGGGTCATGGAAGGCATTCCACGGCTCCACCATCTCCTCATCCGTCAACAAGCAAGCATCAAGTGACCGCTCGACCGTCTCCCGGTCCATCCGTTGACCGATGAGGACCAATTCGTTCTGTCGATCTCCGTACGGCTCGATGTAGTCCTCGCGTAGTTCAGGTTCTGAGGCAAACATCGCCTCTCGTTCATTCTCCGGAAGTGTCGCTAGCCAACGGCCCGCGTGTTCGAGCGTCGACGCGTATCCGGCTTGAGAGAAGAGACAGGCAAGGTCGTTCCGTGACGCGATCCATAAGAACCCTTTGGCGCGAACGATTTCTTCTGGATAATGCTCCATCCAATTCATCAAACGCTCAGGATGGAACGGTCGACGACGACGGTAAACGAACGAACTGATCCCATACTCTTCCGTTTCCGGCGTATGTTCTTCTGCCTCGAGCTCTTGAATCCATCCCGCCGCATGCATCGCCTGATCGAAATCGAACAAACGGACGTCTAGTAGATTGTCTAACGCCACGTCCGAGTAGGTCGAAGTCAACAATCGTGCGCTCGGGTTGAGCGTCTTGAGCAGACCCTTCATCTCCTGCAGCTCCGCTTCAGTCACCCGGTCCGCCTTATTCAATACGATGATATCCGCAAATTCGACTTGGTCGACGAGTAGGTCGACGACTTCGCGAACGTCACCTGTGTCGACGGCTTGTTGACGTTCCATGAGCGATTCACCGGAATTGAAATCCTTGAAGAAGCGGTACGCGTCGACGACGGTGACCATCGCATCGATATAGACACGGCTCGTCAAATCGATCCCAAGGGCGTCGTCGGCATACGTGAACGTCTGTGCGACGGGAATTGGCTCGGAAATCCCTGATGACTCGATGATAATCCCATCGAGGTCACGATTCTTTGTCAGCTCATCGACAGCCGTGAGCAAATCTTCACGTAACGTACAGCAAATGCACCCGTTCGAGAGCTCGACTAACTTTTCATCGGTACGGGAGAATCCGCCCTGTTCAATCAACTTCTCATCGATGTTCAACTCACTCATATCGTTTACGATGACCGCATATTTTTTGTGATCACGGTTATGTAAAATGTGGTTGAGCAGTGTCGTCTTCCCGCTACCAAGATAACCTGAGAGTACCGTAATTGGAATTCGTTTCATGATGGACCTCCGTTAAATAGTAATCATTACTCTTTGTATAATGTAACGGTTCCACCCTTTTGTCAATAAAAAAACACGCCTCATCGACGTGTTTTCATGAACATTCAATTATTCTTCCAACGCTTTCCGTTCTGCTTCTGAACGCGGATAGGCGTTCGCTTGCCACTCGGCTCGATAAATGGAGTCGAGCTGCGTCAATCCGACTTCATCCTCGTCCTTGTCCGAATCGACACTCGGGACCTCGTCCCACTTCGGATCGAGATAAGAATGATCCTCTTCCCTCGCTCGACTTTCTTGTAATTTTTGAATTCCCACCTTGACCGCTGCCGCAACTGCCAATCCAATACCTGCTCGCACTAACAGTCGTTTCACCATCGTATGTCCTCCTCAACGCCCAAAGCGATAAAGCGGCATCCCTTTCACATCTGTCTCGATAATAAATACCGATCCAGCGTCCGGATGTTCGGTTAACGCCTCCTCGTCCATCCCTTCACGTGCTGTTGTGATGGCTAATCGATTGAGACCATCCCCGATGAAGGCGCATGATGTGACATTCGGGGCAGGGACGTGAACTTCTAACACTTTTTCACCGGTCGATGGATCCCAGCGAGATACTTTACTTCCTGCATAATGTGCGATCCATAAAAAACCTTCCGTATCCGATGTCATGCCATCCGGGAAGCCGTCCTCTTCCGAAAAGTCGATGACGACCTTTCCGTTCGACAATGTGCCGGTCTTCATGTCAAAATCATATTGTCGAATTTTTTCGGTCGGTGTATCAATATGATAAAAAACGGAATGGTCAGGAGACCACGTCAACCCGTTTGAAAGTGTCAACTCATCCATAAGTGTTGTCGTCGTTCCATCGCGGTCCACCCGATAGAGAGATGCCTGATTCTCTTTATCGTCCAAGTGGAGCGTCCCGGCAAAAATACGACCGTACGGATCGGCTTTCCCATCATTAAAACGTAATCGACCTTCAGGGTCATCCAATTCGACAATTTTAATTAACTCCCGGTTGATTTCATCCCATTCATAAATCCCGTCTTTAAGACCAAGGACGACACCATCCGTCACTTTTGGAATGACGAAACCGACCTGTTTTCCGACTTCGAAAGAAGAAATCTCGTCTTCTCGCTCGTCATACCACCATAACGTATGACCTTCGATATCCACCCAATAGAAACGCTTCAACTCAGCATCCCAACAAGGACCTTCACCAAGCGTATTTCGTACCCGAATCCACAACGACGCATCTATTCTTTCCATTACTTAGCCTCCACTCTATCCATTAGTTCAGAAATCTATTCCCTTCTCCCATCTGGACTATGCATGAATTCGAAAAATCGTAGAGGATTTCCACCCTAGTCTCATCATTTTGATATATTTATGGAAAGGTGAGAGGAGTGGATCATTTGTCTAAATGGAACGATCGTTACAATACCGATGAATATGTGTACGGAACGGAGCCAAATCAATTTTTACTCGACTTCATCACAACACATCGGCTTGAAGGAAAACATGTGTTAGCCATCGCTGAAGGAGAAGGTCGAAACGCAGTATGGCTCGCCACACTCGGACTCGACGTCGAGATGTGGGACGCTTCGAAAGTCGGGCTCGAAAAAGCGAAGCGCTTGGCGGCTTCACGAAACGTCTCCCTTCAAACGAAGCAAATTGATTTAAATGAAGCGGACTGGTCGCAAGATATGTATGACGTAGTCGTCTGCATCTTCGGACACTTTCCGCCCCACGTCAGAGAAAAAGTGTTCGCCGGTATTCGACAAACGCTTCGACCTGGTGGCCTATTCATAACAGAAGTTTACTCTACAACCCAACTCGCTTACGGGACAGGCGGACCAAAAGACGCCTCACTTCTGTACACCGAAGAGATGTTTCACCAACTCGAAGACGATTTCATCCCTCTCGTTTTAAACGAGAACGTCGTATGGCGAGAAGAAGGCACGCTCCATCACGGTGAATCCGCTGTGATTCAATATATCGGACAAAAACGATAAGCAAATGGCCTCCCCGAGGTTCGGAGAGGCCATTTTTCACTTCGCGCCTTCGACGTTCATATGCTTACTGCGGAGTTGACCGCATGCCGCATCGATGTCTGTCCCGTGCTCGAGACGGACACCAGTGTTGACGCCACGTTTTTTCAAGATGTCGTAGAACGCCATGATGTCCTCAGGCGTGCTTCGCTCATATTGGATGTGCTCGTTGACCGGGTTGTATGGAATCAAATTGATGTACGACTTGTCTTTGATGTCTTCAATCAAGTCGGCGAGTTCTTCCGCATGTTCCGGTAAATCGTTCACTTTCGAGAGTAGGATATACTCGAAAGTGATTCGTTTGTTCGTCTTCTCGACGTAGTAACGAATCGATGGCATGAGTTGATCAAGCGGGAACGCCCGGTTGATTTTCATGATGCGTGTCCGAAGCTCATCATTCGGCGCATGAAGCGAGAGCGCCAAGTTGATGCGTAAGTCAAGGTCTGCGAACTTGTAGATCTTGTCCGCGAGCCCACTCGTCGACACGTTGATCTTACGCGGAGCGATCGCAAGACCACGCTCATCTTTGACGACACGCAAGAAGTCGACCAAGTTGTCGAAGTTGTCGAACGGTTCGCCGATTCCCATGACGACGATATGGCTGACGCGATCACCATCTCCTTCTTCATCAAGGAAATGTTGGACGGTCATGATCTGCTCGACGACCTCACCAGCCGTCAAGTCACGTGTCTTCTTCAACAACCCGCTAGCACAGAAGCTACAGCCGATGTTACATCCGACCTGTGTCGTCACACAGACCGAACGACCGTATTTATGACGCATGAGCACCGTCTCGATGTAGTGCCCATCATGTAATTTAAGTAAGAATTTGACCGTTCCGTCGCCCGCTTCCTGTTTGACGAACAGGTCTTGAGTCGAGATGACGTATTTCTCTGTTAAGTACTCGCGCACCTCGTCTCGTACGTTGAGGTCGTCCATCGATTTGACCCGATTGATGTAGAGCGAGTCCCAAACTTGACGTGCGTGGAAGGCACCGTATCCCGCTTCCGTACACTCATTTGTGAGCTGATCAAACGTCAACCCGTATATAGATGATTTCATTGTAATCTGTCCTTTCTCTAATCCGCATACGTACCATTGTAGCGGACGTGAGAGACGGGTGCAACTTACGAATAATCTGGAGGCGTCGGTCGTGTGATGAACTGTTCGAACGCATAAGCGACCCGAATCAAATCACGCTCCGCGTAGCTCGTCCCCGTGAACGAGAGGCCGAATGGGGCACCGCTCTCTTTCAGTTGATAAGGGATTGTAATCGTCGGATGCCCTGCTTTCGCACCCATGTCGTAGTTCATGTCATGTGGGAGGACGATTGCATCCAGTTTATGAGTTTGAAGCAATGCGTCAATCCCTTCTGTTTTTGCGAGACGGACGTCCGCGATGCGACGGTCGAGATAGCTCGCTTCGATCAGTTTTCCAGATCGGGCGTTCGCCTCTTCAAAGATGGTCTGGCCGTGCGGGATCGATTCAGGATGTTCCGCGTTCCACTCGATCAAATCGGAAAGCGTCTTAAATGGCACTGTCGTGTTCGCGAGATACGCCGCGACCCCGAGCTTGAATTCGTCGAACAGGATGTCCGCCTGCTCTAGCGCCGCATGCTTCGGCAGCGTGACCTCGACGAGTTCGATTTCGGCTTGTCGTAGCAACTGGATTGCCTGTTCATACAATCCGACTTCTTCGTCTGAAATATTTGGTTTGACGAACCCGACGCGCATCCCGACCGCCTGCCTCACGTCGAGACATGTCACGTAAGGGGGGCCGACCGGTGTCTCAAGAGTCGCCGGATCCGATTCATCCTCACCACACATCGATTGTAAGGCGATGACCGCATCACGAAGCGTACGCGCCATCGGTCCTGCCGTATCTTGAGAACGTGAGATCGGAATGATTCCGGAGCGGCTGATCAATCCGACGGTCGGCTTGATCCCGACGATGCTGTTATGAACACTCGGATGAACGATTGAACCGCTCGTCTCGGACCCTACCGCAAGAAGAGTGAGGTTCGCCGCGACCGCAGAAGCCGACCCTGAACTTGATCCCCCGACATTTAACACGTCCCCATATGGGTTCATCGTCTGTCCACCGACGGCACTCCATCCGTTCGGCATACCTTCCGTTAAAAAGTTCGCCCACTCGGATAGATTCGCTTTCCCAAGGATAATAGCCCCGTCAGCCCGTAACCGTTTGACGAGCTCGGCATCTCGACCGGTGAAATGATGTCGCATCGCGGCAGCACCCGCTGTCGTGCGCATCAGACCGTTCGTCTCGATGTTGTCTTTGATTAAGGCGGGAATACCGAGTAGCGGTTTGCGTACTCCTTTTCGGTACGCCCGGTCTGCCGCCTCTGCCTCGAACAGGGCGTCCGGATTGACTTGAATGACGGCGTGAAGCCGTTCATTATACGCTGCAATCCGTCCTAAATAATAGGCGGTCACGTCTCTCGCCGTGAATTGTCCTTCTTTATACCCACGATGTGCACGTTCAATCGTCAGTTCATGTAATTGGATTTGTTCCATCATACATTCCTCCTTTATCTCTCCCCTTTATTCGTGCTCTATGTCTGATTTCCTTTTCGTATCGCCAAGTCGATGTGTTCTTGTTACACTTAAGAAAAAACAGGAGGTTCCTATGACACGCTCCTATGTCTTTGTGTTGCTGGCTGTGTTCGGTCTATTTTTCTTACAGCTATACGGTGAAAATGTGCCTTATGGTACACTCATTTCCATCGCGTTGATTGGATTCATCATCGTCTTGACTGTTTTTCAGTTGAAACAAAAACCGAATCATTGACGAATGTATTTTGAGGGTGGTATGATGCTCTCACCAACTACATATCGATATCAAGAGTGAACGAGAGATCTGGCTCCGCGACTTCACAGCAACCTGCCTTAGGCAAGGTGCTACGACCAGCAAGGGAAACCTTGGACGATATGACGAAAGCGCTCATGTCATCCGACGTGAGCGCTTTTTTGTTGAATGACGATTTGGAGGGAACGACAGAATGGAAAAAGCAACATTCGCAGGCGGCTGTTTTTGGTGCATGGTGACACCATTTGAGGAATTACCAGGGATTGAAGGCATCGTATCCGGCTATATGGGTGGACAAGTCGACAATCCGACATATGAACAAGTAAAAACCGGGACGACTGGTCATTTAGAAGTCGTTCAAATCACATATGATCCAGCATTATTCTCGTATGAACGTCTCCTTGAACTGTATTGGATTCAGACAGACCCGACCGATGACGGTGGTCAATTCCAAGACCGGGGACCTCAGTATGCCCCAGCTATCTTCTATCACACGGAAGAACAACGAGTCGCTGCTGAGACGAGTCGCGATGTGTTGGCGGCAAGCGGGCGCTTCACGGCCCCGATCGTCACGAAAATCATTCCGGCGACGACGTTCTTCGCTGCAGAAGACTACCATCAGGACTATCATAAAAAAAATCCGAAGCATTATAAGGAGGACCGGGCCATCTCGGGACGCGACGAGTTCATCGAGGAGAAGTGGACTGAAACCGTATAACGGTCATCACACGCGAATTTTAGCATTCGCGTCTTTTTATAAGACCAATAATCGGGAAAAGTCTACTAATGGTTCATACATCCGAAAAGGAGGACTCATATATGAAAACAAGTACGAAACTCATCATCGGTGTGATCGGAGTAGCCGTGATCGCCATCGCCTGGTGGCTGATCTCCCCACTATTCTTAACCGAGACGGTCGATGAAGGATTGCCGCCGACAGCTGTCGAATCACCAGCTCCAGAGGAAGAGGAATCAGATCAAGAGACGTCCGAGACACCGGAAGCACAACCGAGTCCAACCGAAGTAGCGGGTGTGTTCATGGACGGGGAGAAAAATTATGAGACGACCGGGACGATCCGCTCGGTCGAGGCAGAAGACGGGACATATCTCCGATTTGAAGAGTTCGAGACGACGAACGGTCCAGACTTATTTGTCTATTTGACAAAACCAGGTCAAGAGACGACCGAAGGCGTCAGTCTAGGGGCTCTAAAAGGGAATATCGGGAATCAAAACTATTTGGTCCCTGCGGATGTGTATCTAGAGGAGTACAACACAGTTGTCATCTGGTGCCGTGCGTTCAGCGCGACGTTCGGGACGGGAGAACTGACTGGAACAAGTGAATGAATTGACTGCAGGGCGGCTGAATGAATCGGCCACCCTCTTTTCATTTGAAATCGGCTAAAAAATAAAGACCAATCATCCAACATCAATTGTGTATATGCTATCATATATGTAAATAAGTGTAATTTTATTGAGGAGGGACAATCATGGAGCAGACATTTTCACAACTATACAAACACTATTTTTGGAAACGTTTCTCTCTATTCTTCATTCCATTGATGGTGGTCGGCATATTATCCGAACCAATGATCATTCAAAATCCATTCGAAGAGCTCGAAGACTATGGAGCATTTGTGTTTTTCTTGGCAATTTATATCCTTGTACTCGGTGGATGGGCAGCTTTTATGACGTCGATGATTTGGCGGATCAAACAATTCAAATTGAAAAAGTAATCATATTATCTATCTGTGGTTACTACGTTTCGATTCATAACGATTTAACTATCCTTCTTTATTAACGATACAACATGTTTAATAAACGATAATGTAATGATTGTCAAAAGAATGATCATCACATCTACCTTGAGATTCAAAAAATATGGCATAAAACAATGGCTAAAAACGAAAAAACAAAAAGTAAACCATCCACTTTTATTATTTGATTCGCTCCTAAATATCTATTCATCTGCACGAGTGATCGTTTTAAGTCGTTTTCTGTCTAACTTTCCAACCTCTGTATAAGGCAACTCCTTCACAAACACGATTTCTCGTGGAAGCTGATATGTTGTCACTCGTTCGCGCAACCAACTCAATAATGCCTCTTCTGGCATTACTTCATCATACACCTGTATATATGCCTTCAAGATGTGACCGGCGTACACATCCTCTACCCCGATGACGGCAGCGTCCTCGACATTCGGATGGTCGCGCAAAACCGTCTCGACTTCCCCAGGATAAATATTGTTTCCTGCCGAGATAATCAAGTCATCTGTTCGTCCACACAAAAAATAGTAGCCGTTCTCATCTCGGTATCCGACATCACCCGTTTGAATCCAGCGGTTCTTCCTGTTTTGCATGGACCACTTATTTCGTATGCAAAATTCCCCGATGGCGCCTGGATCGACTTCCACCCCATCCTTCACTATCTGCAAGTCTCCTCCCGGAATCCTTCTTCCGAGCGTATTCGCATCATACTGTAAATCTTCTGGCGTGGCGATGAGATTTAAGCCCGCTTCCGATGTCCCATAGAGATTGTATAAGACGCTCCCTAACTCGTTATGGACTTCACGGACTAAAACGGGATGAAGCTTCGCACCACCGGACGCGATACATGCGAGGGAATGAAGTGATGTTGGATCGTGTCGTAACATTTTGTGGATCATGAGCGGGACGACCGTGACCACTTCTATCTTGTGTTGCCGAATGAGGTCACAGGCTCTCTGCACATCAAAGTTCTCCTGAATGACAACCTTTTTCCCTAGCGCTAGAAAAGATAAAAGAATGGCGAGGCCGTAGCCATGGTAAATCGGCGTGGCAATATAGGCAGTGTTGAATGACGGCAACTTCAATCGGTTCAATAAAGCCGTGAATGGAGCTAGAAAGTGAAAGAGGGATGGTTTGTGAATCACCTGTTTCGGACTACCCGTAGTGCCACCGGTCAACATCACGATTTTCCCGCTCGATGCGGCCGGAAGCTTTCCTTGATGAGGTCGTTTCGAATCCGATAAACGATTGATTGATATCTTTTCCTCATGATAGCTGACGAGGGTCGAATGTTCGTAAGACGAGTTTTCAATTAAGTCTTCGAACTCCTCATCGTAAATCAAAAGATTGAATGATTGTTCTTCTACGAGCCGGTTGAAGTGCAGTTGACTCATCGAACAATGGAGCATATAGATGTCTGCACCGAGTCGTGAGGCCGCAAACATCCCTTGTACGAAAGACGCGTGGTTTTTACAAAGAAACGCTACTTTATGTCCTTTTTTAACCCCATACTGCTCAGCCAAATGATAAGCAAGGTGTTCACATCTTGTCTTTAGCTCCTGATATGTCACTGTTTCTCGACTATCCACTAAAGCCGTATTTTGACTCCCTGCTTTTTCCGTCAATGTAAAAAGAAGCATCAAGTTGATTCCGTTTTGACGGATTGCGACGAACAGACGGCCTAGGTTCGATGGTGATAGAAAATGGAGCTGCGACAAGACTTTCAATAACTTAACCATTCTTACTGTCACGCTCCTTTCTCTTAAGTAATGTAGGGACCATCCAGTCTATCAGTCTTCTGAAAACAAGAGACGCTACTTGACCGAGGAACAACCACCACGGCTTATATACTGTTCGTTTCGTATACAGGGCATGTCCAATCAGTTCCGCCACATGTACCGGTGACATGGCAGGCGAATGCTGATAAGCCAGCGTCGGTTTAATCATCGGAGTTTTCACTAGCGGTAGATATAGAGTCGTCGTGGAAATATTTTTGATTGTGAGTTCCGGACCCACAGAGCGAAACCACGTATCGAACGCGGCTTTTGATGCCTGATAGGCCGCCCAGTGAGGAAAAGGATGAAGTAATACATTGATGGTCGACACATTGACAACCTGTCCGTTCTTCTTTTCGAGCACCGGAATGAGCGATAGGATCAATTGTACCGGAGCAAAATAATTGATTGCCATCGTCCGTGTGAAGTCATGGTACCGATCGAGCGACTCGGTGATGGGGCGATTGATGGAGATTCCTGCATTGCTGACGACAATATCCAATCCGTCCGGTAGTTGATGGAGATACGCCAGCAATCCTTTCCGTTCCTCTTCATTTCGAAGATCTGCCGGGAACACAGTCACCTTGGCTGACCCCTTTTCGATTTCAGACTTTATGACGTTCATGTCTGCTTCTCTCCGCGCTACGAGAATTAGATGCGCGGTAGTATCCGCTAGTAAATAAGCGAACGCCTGCCCGATTCCTGAGCTCGCTCCAGTAATCAATATCGTTTTCCGATCCAACTCTAATTTCATTTTCTGATGATTGAAGGAAGGAAATCGAAATAGAAATCTCTCTAGTAACGTGTAGTCATACATATAGCCAGCACCTTTAACTCATTTTCGTCTCGCACTAAGACAATCATTTAGCCTAACATGACAAACAGCAGCGTCCACTTTAATTGAAAAGCGACCTGCTGTTCAAAGCCTCCGTTTATCTTTTATACACTCTTCCCATTCGCATATCGAGTGAAATTGTCGAGAATCGCCTGCCAGCCTTGTCGTTGCATTTCAACCGGATTCATCGATTCCGCATCAAACACCTCGACCATCTTCGTCTGATCCCCTTCTGAAGCAAATGAAATTCTGACTCTCCGTTCATCCTCAAGGCGATACTGAATGAGCTCATTTACTTCAACTTCTTCATATACTCCTTCAAAATCAAAGCCCATGCTCTGATCTTTTGCTTCCATCCGACTACGAAACTTCCCGCCGACCCGTAAGTCGTTCTCCGCTTCGATCGTATGCCAATCGTCAGACGCATGATTCCACTGTTTGATATGGTCAGGGTCTGTCCAGAGTTTCCATACTGTGTCGATTGGTGCATCGACGAGAGCTGATATCGTCACTACAATTGATTCCATGATTCGTTTCCCCTTTATTCTACAAATTTCTGATCAATCACGAATGCGTTGCACGTCCAATATAACGAACGCAACATGGGATTACTTCCCTATCGATTACATCTTCTCCTGCTCTCCTTTCAACGATTAAAATTTACTCAAAACAAAAACCCTGAATGGCACTCTAGCACGAGTGCGCATTCAAGGTTCTTTTCAGTCCATAATTGAAAATTAACTCTTGGCAATCCCAAGCATAAATCCGGCAACGACAATCAAACCAATTCCCATAAAGACAAAGACACGTTCTTTTGTCGTCTTCTCTTCTTTCAAGAGGTAGATACCACCGAGTGTCGCCACAACGACGTTCAATTGGGACAAGGCGAACGAGGTCGCAATCCCGACTTCTCCGCTCGAGACGAAAAGTCCAAAGTTCCCGATCCCCCAGGCAAGCCCCGCCAAGATGTTTTTGAACATACGCGGATCTAGTTTCTTGACGTCTTTCTCACGAAGACTAAAGAGAAGGGCTGCGATGAACATCCCGACCGACTGCGGGAGGATTGCGGTGATCCCTTCTACTTCAAAGTAGTTCGTCAAGACGGCATACGTGACGTAACCGATACTCGAAACGAATAGGACGAGTAGTCCCTTTTTCAAGGCGCCGGCACTATCTTTGTCTTTTTTCTGTTGATACGAAGTCATCGTCGCCCCGATGATGATCAAGACGAGCGCCGAGAACCCTAACCATAGCTCCGTCGTCGTCTGCCAGTCTCCGAGAACGATGACTCCAAAGAGAGACGTCCCGACGAGCTGCATGCCCGTACTGATCGGCATCGCCTTCGAGACACTTAAGATTTGGAATGATTGAAACTGTAAGTATTGACCGAGCGCCCAAAACGCCCCTGAGATAAATCCGGTCACGATGGCGAGTGTCGTGAACTCCGGTCGGAAGACGAGGGCAATCATTGCCGCCATGATCATCGCCCCGATGGTCGTTCCGATCAATTGCTGAATCGGTTTGCCTCCCACCTTCGACACGATGAGCGGAATACTTCCCCACATGAGTGCCGGTAAGAGTGCCAAAAGAATCATTTCCATAGAGCACACCTGCTTTCTTAATATAACGTCTAACATGAAATTCCCAGGCTTTTAATTTTATAAACCTAAAATGAAAAAGAGAATTGCCATAGCGAATACTAGGATGATATAATGATTTCAAACGGGGCATTAGCTCAGCTGGGAGAGCGCTACGCTGGCAGCGTAGAGGTCAGGGGTTCGAGCCCCCTATGCTCCATTAATTTGTCACATCTCGGATGAGGTGTGACTTTTTTATTGACCTGGTGCGATTCAACCACTTAGTGAACGGGTAATGGTAGATAGACTTTTCATACAAGGGGGACTTCCGATGGAACGCACATCTGTAGAAGAAACATTGACGAGCGTGATTGAATGCTTACGGGCTTGCAACCACTGTTTCTCAAAAAGTTTACAAGAAGAGGATTTACACATGTTCACCGAATGCATCCGACTAACTAGGGAATGTTCTGACATTTGTACGCTAGCTTTAAACGCCTTAGAATCAGACTCCGCATTTTCTAAACCAATTCTCTCTCTATGTGCCCAAATATGCGACACATGTGCCGTCGAATGTGGCCGCCATCTGCATGACCATTGTCAGGCTTGTGCGAAAGCGTGTGAGCGTTGTTCGGAAGCTTGCCGTACACTCGTCGCTGCCTAAACACGACATTCGTCTAACTTTCTGTTAGACTTTTTTTATTGCTTAGAAAGAAGGTGGACCATGCAATATTCAATTTTCGCTCTTGATGTCGAAACCGCGAACCGCGACAGTCGCAGCATCTGTTCTGTCGGATGGAGCATTCTTGAGAATGGAGAAGTCGTCGAAACCGATCAACGACTCGTCAACCCGGAAGAAGAATTCGATATGCGCAACGTCCGCGTTCATGGTATTCGTCCGAGTGACGTTTGGGATGCGCCGGCATTACCAGAAGTACTTTCCTCTCTTTACCCGATTTTACGGGAAGTGGACCTCGTCATCGCACATAACGCCTCATTTGATATGGGTGCCTTGAGAAAGGCGATTGTGAAATATGATTTATTCGATTTCCCTACAATCGAGTACGGCTGCACCGTCAAACTGTCACGCAAACTATATCCCGGGTTACCAAACCATAAGTTGAACACGATGGCCGAGTATTTGAATGTACCATTTCTTCACCATGATGCCGCGGAAGATGCTCGCGTATGCGCCCTACTCATGCGTGATATGATGCACAAGACAAGTATTACGAATCCGAAAGAGTTACATCGCTATACGTCCGTCAAAACGGGAACGCTCGCATATTAAACCGGTCATGAAATCATGACCGGTTATTTTTTAAAAATCCATCGTTTTTGAACATAATAACTGATGAAAAAGAGAAAGCTATCCACGATAATTTTCAAGACGACTTCTCCTTGTCTAAATAGGAGAAACAGAAGATAAACCAATAGTGCCGAGATCGCCATTTGGAGAACGACGAGTCCAAAATACTTGGAAAGTGATCGACGTGCCTTCGAATGGAAGACTACTTTTCGATTGACAAAATAATTGAATAGAGAGGAAATGACTCGTGCGAGTACCGTTGCAACGATGACATGGGCTGTATCGAAGTACGGGGATAATAAATAGATGAAGACTGCATATACTCCAACATCGACAAGGAACGAAGCGACTGACGATATCGAATACATCAAGAACATCCGGTAAATCAAAATCGAGTCGAGTACCGGTCTGAAATGAGATGAATCATTTTCGTTCTCGTAAACCGTCTGAATGGTCGTTTGTTGAATGGGCACCTGTAGCCGTTTTGTGAACGTGAGCATATTCATCTCAAACTCGTATCGACTTCCCGGAATGTCCAATAATTGTCTCGCGTATCGCATCGGGATGGCGCGTAACCCGGTCTGTGTATCTTTCAGTTTTAATCCGCTCCCAATCAACATAACGAGCCGTGTCGCCTGATTCCCAAATCGACTTCGAAACGGAATCTCCTCCCCACTAAAATCACGACATCCCATGATGAGATGGTGTGGCTTATTCACACCTTCCTCATATACGTTGACAACATCTTCAGGCAGGTGCTGTCCATCGGCATCGACTGTGATGACCCCTAAATGATCAGGATACTTATTTACAATATATTGTAATCCTGTCTTCAAAGCAGCCCCTTTCCCTTGATTCTGATCATGGGTCAATACTTGATCAACTAAAGGTGTCACTGCATCAAAGGTCGATTGTGCTGAAGCACCGCTACCGTCATCGACGACGATAATCGATAAAAATCCATTTGCTCTCAACTTCTCAACGAGTGTGACGAGTGCACCATCAGGGTTATAGGCAGGAATTAAAATCGTATACGCTTGACGTGCTTCTACTTTATGCATTTGCATCGCCACCCCTCCTCTCCCTTCCCTTATACCCGAAGGAACGGATTCGCATGCCAACAGAAAAAGCATCAGCACGAGGCTGATGCTACAAAATCATCCGATGAAAATCAAATAGGAAGAAACAAAATAAACGACTAAGACGAGTAGTGAAGGTATCGCATACCGAACTTTCGACGTGACATTTTGACGGAGCACACTATACATAACAAGGATGGACAGAATCGTGATTCCGACCGCAGAGACGAGATGAGACGTCGAGACATCTGCCAAAATCGAACCGTTGCGATAGAATACATCTGACATAGCGATGATGAGCATGTTAAAAATATTGCTACCGAGAATCGAACCGAACGCTAAGTTTACGTTTCGAAGTTTAAGTGCCATGAAGACAGCGACTGCTTCTGGTAACGATGTTGATGCGGCGATTAAAAAGCTTCCGACAAAACTTGAACCGAGTCCCGTGACGACGGCAATCTGATCTCCTGTAATCGATAGGGCTGTACCTGCTGCCATAATCATGATAGCAGCAATCAGAAAACCAACGACTGCCCGTTTTAACGTGATGTCTTCATATTTACTGACGACAACTTCTTCCTCCACTTCTTGTTCAGCGACCGGATCTTTCGGCTGCTTACCGATATAGTAAATTCCAATCGCATAGAGAATGGCAATCAAGAGCGCGTCGATTCCGATTCCCATGAACGTCATATCAACACGGACGATCAAAGCAACCAATGTCGTGAAGGTCAATAATAAGCCGAGCCCCGCCGTATATAAATGGTCCCGGCTCGCATAGTTAAACAGTTGTTTTTGACGGAAATATAAGTCGAACATCGCCAAGATGAAAATATTGAATAAGTTGGACCCGAGCATATTCCCAATCGCGATATCGGGGTTATTAATCATGACGGCCGAAATACTCGTCGTCACTTCAGGTAACGACGTCGCCCCTGCCAATAGGACGGTTCCGATGAGCATCCCACCCATTTTCGACTTCTCTGTCATGACATCGGCGTAAGTGGATAATTTAATCGCGGCAAAGACCGTAATAGCCGCAGCTAATAAAAAATAAACAAATACCATTTTTTCTCCTCCTTGGATAAACAAAAAAGACCTTTTTATGGACGACAAAAACGCCCATAAAAAGGTCTTGCGTACTTGTAAAAGCTCGATGGACCGAGTGCAGACGCACTGTAATGACGACCCATCGACCACATATGTGGTCGCTACTCCCCTTTTTATCTTCCATTTGACTATAGCATGAACAAATCTAGTTGACAATCGAGTGACGCATGAGAATGACTAAATCCTTCACATCAAGTGCAGTGCGATAACTGAGTTCCTTCAAGCCAGCAAGCGTTGATGGTGACGAAAGTTCCGGCCAACCGGATTGGTACAGTTGCTGTCTGAAACGTGCAACTTCTTCTTCACCACATGTCTCACGTCCAACGATTTCTCTTAATTCATACGCGGTCTGGCAAAGCGGTGCCGCTTCCTGGATCCAGATGTCCTCATCGAAATTAATGACAATCGATTCGAGTAATTGTCTTACTTTTCGATCCTTCGCATTCTTCTCACCATAAAATAACAAATGAAGTTCTTGTTCATATAAACCAATCAAATCCGTCGAGCTCCGAAATGGTTCAAGCGCTAACAACAACTCATGATAATACCAAGATTGGTCTCTCATCGGACGTTCGAAGCGTTGCCACACCTTCATCCCTTCCATTTCTAAATCATAGCGAATGGAACGGAGATTATGTAGCTTGTCCGCCACGAACAGAGCAACTTCATCGAATTGAAGCGTTGACAGGCGTTGAAGGGTCATTTGCTTTCGTTGTTCCCAGGTCAAGTCTCGAATTCCCTCTGAGACCGCAAGAACGAGGCGAAGTACATCAGGACCAAACTTTGATAAAATTTCGTGCGGTTCCGTATTGGTCTTCTCTATCACATCATGGAGTAGACCTGCTACAACGACAGCCGGTGGTTGTTGATCTGTTTCGAGTAGCAAAGCAACCGAAAAGGGATGAGACAAATATGGAATGGATGAACCATTACAATCCTGTCCTCCGTGACGTATAGACGAAAAGCGAATGGCCTCTTCTATGAGCGGGTTCATATCATGTACCCCCTTCTTTCGGATAAAAGCTCCAATATCTATTACCCGAAATTAGGCATAATTAACCTAAAAAACAAAGTGGTATTAGGTGAAAAGTCTCATCACTCTTCATATATCATCTTCTTCGTCATACCACCATCAACAATGAGGTTTTGTCCATTCACAAAATCATTTTGTCGGTCAATCAAATAGCGCACCGCACGGACGATATCTTCCGGTTCACCGACACGACCTGATGGATGTTGTTCATGATCGATCTCACGTAACGACTCATCAGACGTGTGAATCCACCCCGGGCTGATCGCATTTACTGTAATCGGTCGGTCGCTCAATGAGATGGCTAGCGAGTACGTTAGACTGACGATTCCACCTTTTGAAGCCCCATATGCATCCCAGTGAGGTTCGTTTTGCGATGCTCTTGTTGAAGCCATATTGACGATTCTTCCGTACGACTCATCTTTATTCAGTTCTAAAAAGTATTTTGAACAACTAAATGTCCCGACTAAATTGACATCGATGACTCGTTTAAACGTGTCAACCTCGAGTTCATCAATCGGCTTGATCAGTGAAGCGATGCCTCCATTATTAATCAAGACATGGGCTCGACCAAATTGGTTATAAATCTCTTCGAAGACACGCTTGAGTTCAGACTTGTCACCGAGGTCAACCTGATAAAAATGTATACCTTCAACGTTTGGGTCTTCTCCAATGTCTAGCCCAATCACTTCATACTGATTTACGAAAGTTTGAGCAATCGCATAACCAATACCTTGACTAACACCTGTTACAATCATCACGTCTTTCATCATTCATCCCTCCTAAAGGACTGTATACCCAAATCCTGATTAGTCGGACCATAGTTTTCGATTTGAGGTCGTAACAACACTCGCTCCCGCATCAAGAGCTGCTTGAACTTCTTCCGCTGTCTCGATTAGGCCGCCTGCGAATACCGGAATGCCTGTCCTTTCATGAACACGCTGTATATATTTCGGCACAATTCCAGGTAATACTTCGATATAGTCCGGTTTTGAACGTTCAATATGACGAATACTCTTTTCAAGTGAGAGTGAATCAATTAAAAACAAGCGTTGTACGGTCACGACACCTTTTTGCTTCGCCTTCACGATTACGTTTCCTTTCGTCGAGATAATGCCAAACGGTTTATATGTTTGACATATATATTCAGTCGCGAATTCATCCGCTTTCATTCCTTGTATCAGATCCATATGAATGAATACCTTTTTGTGATGGCTCCCCAGTAATTTAAAGATGGATTCCAATCGACTCATATGAATTTCCAATAACACGCCTAATTCGAGATCACTTGATAAAAAGCGTTCTAAATCACGCATGTCCCGTATCGCCGGCAAGAGTGATTGACCGTTTAACATCTGCTATTCCCCCTATCTCCTCTCTCATTATGCAGACAGCCGTTTTTAGAAATCAAGGTTTACTCATTCAATATATCGGGAAAGTAAAATTAACTTGTGTTGAGGGGGATTTTAGTATGGTCAATGAAGTCACAGTAAAGGTCGAAACGCCAACACCGGAACAGCATCAAGCGTTGCGCGTCAAGGCAGGAATGCCTCGTCGGTCTGATGAAAGTACGGTCAAAGGACTTAAGAATACGCTTTTTGGGATCTGTTTATACTTAGATGATGAGATTGTGGGGATGGGGCGTGTCGTAGGTGACGGCGGAATGGTCTTTCATTTAGTTGATATTGTCGTAGACCCTGAGTGCCAAGGACTCGGTCTCGGAAAGTTGATTATGGAGCATATGATGGATTGGATTTTAACTGAAGCAGACGAAACAGCCATCATCAGTCTGATTGCGGATATCCCTGCAGATGGATTATATCGACAGTTCGGCTTTGATTACTCAAGACCTGAATCCGTAGGGATGGAGTATCAGTGGAATCAAGCAAACAGTTGAACCCCATCGTTAAAGGAGATGACTTATGGATGGATTAAACATCATCGTGTTGCTCGGATTGTCGCTCACTCTGATTTCCGTATTCAGCCTTCTGATTGAACGCCTATACTTCCCTAGCATTTTGGCGTTTATCGCCATCGGGGTAGGCGTTGGATTTTTCTGGGATGGAAACGAGGTATTCAAAGTCGCGGGTGAAATCGGAATCGTCCTCTTGTTTTTCTTGCTTGGTCTTAAGTTTCCCCTACGTCAGCTATGGAAACGGATGCGTAAAGTATGGAAAGCAGGAGTCCTTGACATCATCCTCTCGTTCGGTGTCTCATTTGGGATTGCCTTACTGTTTGGTTTGGATTTCCCTCGTGCTTTTTTAATCGGCGCCGTATTGTATGCGACAAGTTCTTCCATCTCGGCGAAGCTACTTGAGCGCCATTCCGAAAAACATGAAGATATTAAAGACTTTGTTCTCGCTTTACTCATATTCGAGGATATTTTTGCACCGCTATTACTAACGATTGCACCTTTCATTATTCAAGAGGAACCGGTGGCCCTGAGTGACATCGGAAGAGTATTCACAGGATTTCTCATATTCGGGGTACTGCTGTTCATTGGATCGAACTTCGTATCTAGACAGCAAAAGTTTTCTAAGCATTTACTTAGGCAGGATGATGCTAGTATCGGTTTAATCGGACTTATTCTCTTTTTCGCCGGAATCGGGATGATGTTTGGCTTGTCCGAAATTTTAGGTGCGTTCATTGCTGGAATCATGTTAGCGGACATCCACGACGTCAGACCGCTCAAGCGATTGACTGTACCGGTTCGCGACTTATTTTTACCCATCTTCTTTATCTCATTTGGCATCTCAATCAATCTAGAGGAAGGTGTCATCGTAAACGCCCTATTCTTCGTCCTGATTGTGTGGGGCGTCTTATCGAAGTGGATTGTTGGTCGTGTCGGTGGAAGAATATACGGTCTGACACGAATCCAGGCCAACGAGGCCGGATTTTCGCTCGCTCCACGTGGCGAATTCTCTATATTATTTACCGCGCTTTCGAACGGAGCCATCAACTTGTTTGTCGGTCTCTATATTTTTGTATCCGCTATTATCGGGATCATCTTATTCCGTTTCTCAGAATATTTGGCAGAAAAGACGGAACGGACACTCACGAAAGTATTGCCGGACAAGAAAAAAGAATAAGAGTGAACAGGCGAACCGTGACTCGGTCCGCCTGTTTTATCGTCTCCGTTAATCTTTTACCGTCTTTTTATGTTGACGTTTTTTTCGCCAGATCAGGTATCCTACCATACCGATCAGCAACAGACCGTAAATCGTGTAGGAATAAGCATCAAGATACGTGAGAATTTCTTTCCAGTTCTCCCCTACCTTCATTCCTATCAATATGAGAATCGTGTTCCAAATGGCTGTCCCCACAGTACTGAGGAGTAAAAATTTCAAAAACGGCATATTCGACATCCCCGCAGGTATTGAAATGAGACTTCGGACGACAGGCATCAATCGCCCAAAGAACACCATCCATCCCCCGTATCGGTCAAACCAGGCATCTGCTTTTTTGACATCCTCTATATCAAGACGCAACCACTTTCCGTATCGCTTCGTCCATTTCTCAATCTGTTCAACATCGAATAATAGACCCATTCCATATAACAGAATTGCTCCAAGTATAGCTCCGGTCGTTGAGGCTACGACGACTAGTATAATTGAAAGGTTCGTCTTCACAGCAAAAAAACCGCCAAACAATAAAACAACTTCAGAAGGGATTGGCGGAAATACGTTCTCAATAAAAATCATGAACGCGATTCCTATGTATCCATATTGTTCGATTACTGAAATCATCCAGTCGCTCATTTTAAATGTCCCCCATTCCCACTCTGTATACCCGTCGATTCGCAAGCATAACCGCCAAGACATGCTACACTTTACATAAAAGGAGCTGATGAATTTGGAAAGAATCTTTCGCTGTCCGTGGTGCGGTACCGACCCGTTATACGTCAGCTACCACGACAAGGAATGGGGAAAGCCCATACACGATGATACGAAACATTTTGAATGTTTGACCCTTGAGAGTGCGCAGGCTGGACTGAGTTGGATCACGATTTTACGAAAACGAGAAAATTATCGATTGGCCTATGCTAACTTTGAGGTACAACGAGTTGCCAGCTTTACCGATGAGGATGTGAAAAGACTTCTATCCGATAGCGGAATCGTGAGGAATCGTCGAAAAATCGAGGCGTCGATCAATAATGCAAAACAGTTTATCAAAATACAGGAAGAGTTTGGCTCGTTTGATTCATACATCTGGTCATTCGTCGATCATGAACCTATCATCAATGCATGGGATCGACTTGAAGATGTTCCCGCAACGACGGAACTATCTGAACAATTGAGTAAAGACCTCAAACGACGCGGGTTTAAGTTTTTAGGACCGACAACGGTTTATGCCCACCTACAAGCGACCGGTCTCGTCAATGATCACCTCACCTCTTGCACGTTCCGTTAATTTAAGACCAGCTATCAAAAACATCTTTACATTTTCCCACTTGTTATGACAATATTTTGACAAAGTGATACTCAATCACTGAAATCATTTTCATATTTTTTATCTCTCGGGGGGATATTGATGAACGGAATTTTAGTGTCTATCGTCGTGTACATGGCACTGATGGTCCTACTTGGGATCATCGCGTATCGGAGAACAAGCAGCATCGGAGATTACATGTTGGGTGGACGGGCGTTAGGTCCCGGGGTCGCCGCCTTATCTGCCGGTGCCTCGGACATGAGTGGATGGCTTTTAATGGGCTTGCCGGGAGCCATGTATGCAACAGGTGTATCAAGCGGTTGGATTGTCATTGGATTGACCATCGGCGCGTATTTAAACTGGTTATTGGTCGCTCCGAGATTGCGCATTTATTCATATATATCAGACGATGCAATCACAATCCCAGACTTCTTTGAGAAACGATTCAAAGACACAAAAGGCGTGTTACGTTCTTTTTCAGCAGCTGTCACGCTCATCTTTTTCACACTGTATGCGACAAGCGGATTCGTCGCCGGCGGTCGTCTTTTCAATGGAAGAACTATGCCGCTTCTCTCTTCGGTACGTTTGGGACATTGTATGAAATGATTCCAGCATTCTTCTTGTCGGCGCTCGCCATCTACATCGTGAGCTTGATGACGCCGCCACCAAATGAGGTCATTCAACGTGAGTTTGACCACATGCAAGACATGGTCAAGGAACATATCAAATAATTCTCATGACAGGTCAAAAACAACCCGTCTTTATTTATATAAGCAGGATTTTTCTTAATTATCGACGAATTTTATGGTTATCGAACGAATCTGTCGTGAAAAGGAGAATCGGGATGAAACCAATCAAAATCGTCTCTCGCCTTACCTTCCTGTCTAGCTTAGTTGTATTATTTGCTTGTAGTACGACTCCAGCAACAAATCAAGAAGTACCAGCAGAAGTCGAAGAACCCATTGTCGAGGTTCCTGAAGAAGCACCGCCCATCGAACCTGAGCCGCTTGTTACGACGGCCTCTCTCTATGCGATCGGCGATGTACTTCTTCATGACTCGGTATACAACGCGGCTCGTGTCGATGACGGGTATGACTTTGATTCTGCGTTCGAACAGATTTCTCCGATATTGAGTCGCGCCGATATTTCAATTGCCAACCAAGAGAGTATGATTGGTGGAAGTGAAATCGGACTGTCGAGCTACCCGGCATTTAACAGCCCGTATGAGATTGGAGATGCTTTGAAACGGGCGGGAATCGATTTGGTCACAACGGCGAATAATCATACGCTCGACCGCGGGGTTCGTGCCATCGAGAACTCAATCGGGTATTGGAATGAAATCGGGATGCCTTATACCGGCTCCTTTTTATCCGCTGAAGACAAAGCAAATATTCGGACGTTGACAGCCAATGACATTTCTTTTTCTTTTCTCGCATACACGTACGGGACGAATGGAGTCGTCCCGAAGCAGCCATATCACGTGAACTATATCGACCTCGCGCAAATGCAACCAGAGATTGAGAAGGCGGAACAGTCGACTGACATGACCGTCGTCTCCCTCCATTTTGGAACGGAGTACGAACCGTTACCGAATGAGGGTCAAACCGAACTAGCACAAGCGTTAGCAGACCTTGGGGTCGACATCATCATCGGTCACCACCCTCATGTGCTGCAACCCCCAGCGATGCTAGAAGGAGTCAACGGCAATCAGACATTTGTTGTCTACTCACTCGGTAATTTCCTTTCAGGTCAGCAAGGGGATGATCGAAATACAGGTGGGATCATTGGGATTGATGTCGTCAAAACAATCGAAGATAACAGTGTGACTTTTGAATTGAAGAATCCCATGTTCTATCCGACGTTTGCTCGAAAATCTATCGGTGGATCGTATGAAGTCGTCCCCTTAGAAGTTGCTCGCCCTAAACTCATCTCCCCTATCAGTAATCACATGTCTCAGTGGTTACCACAACTCAAGATTGAACAATGACAACCACGAAAAAAGTTCGTGGTTTTTCTTTTTTCAAAAAAAGGTTGCTACTTAAATTATTATCCCTTACACTAAATCGTATATTTATAAATAAAAACTAATAATTATTCATAGGGGTGTTCACATTTTGAAACAGAAACTCGTATTGGCTTATTCAGGTGGACTTGATACATCGGTTGCAATTAAATGGTTGGATGAACAAGGGTATGATGTCATTGCGGTATGTTTAAACGTTGGGGAAGGAAAAGATTTAGAAAAGATTCAACAGAAAGCAATGAAAGTTGGAGCGAAAAAATCCATCGTCATCGATGCGGTCGATGAATTCGTCAACGAGTTCGCTCGTTATTCGATGCAGGCCCATACATTATATGAAGGCGTATATCCACTCGTTTCGGCACTATCTCGTCCTCTCATCTCGAAGAAATTGGTCGAGGTCGCACAAGCAGAAGGAGCCGTCGCTGTGGCTCATGGATGTACAGGGAAAGGAAATGACCAAGTGCGTTTCGAAGTGTCCATTCACGCACTCGACCCTTCACTGGAAATCGTCGCACCCGTTCGTGAATGGAAGTGGTCACGTGAGGAAGAGATCGCGTACGCGGCTCAACATCATATCCCTATTCCAATCGTTCAAGAAGAGCCTTTCTCGATCGATCAGAACATCTGGGGACGCGCCATCGAATGCGGCATTTTAGAAGATCCTTGGGCGGCACCACCTGAGAGTGCTTATGAGTTAACTGCAGCAATCGAGGATACGCCACACGAACCGACTTTCCTTGAAATTGAATTCAAGAACGGGGTGCCGGTCGCCATTGATGGGAAGAGCCAACCGTTCACTGATATCTTGAAAGAGCTCAATATCGTCGCTGGTGCGCATGGCGTCGGTAAGATTGACCACATCGAGAACCGTGTCGTCGGTATCAAATCACGTGAGGTGTATGAGGCACCTGGTGCCATGACATTGATCACGGCCCATAAAGCTCTTGAAGCCTTGACACTCGTGCGTGAAGTCGCGCATTTCAAACCGATTGTCGAGCAAAAGTTAACGGAGACGATCTACAACGGACTTTGGTATTCTCCGCTCACGAAGGCACTCCTTGCCTTTATCGATGAGACACAGGCAACCGTCACAGGCACGGTCCGGATGAAGCTGTTTAAAGGGCACGCCATCGTCGACGGCCGCAAGTCCCCAATCTCACTCTACGATGAGGAACTTGCGACATATACATCGGCGGACACGTTCGATCAGCAAGCAGCTGTCGGATTCATCAAGTTATGGGGCTTGCCAACAAAAGTTCAATCAGAGGTGTTGATGGAAAAAGGAGCGTTCGTCAATGAGTAAACTATGGGGAGGCCGTTTCGAGAAAACGGCGAGTGATTGGGTCGATGCGTTCGGTGCATCGATTGAATTTGACGCTCAACTCGTCCTAGAAGATTTAGAAGGTAGCATGGCTCACGTGACGATGCTAGGTGACCAGGGCATCCTCTTAAAAGAGGAGGTCACTCAAATCCTTGATGGATTACAACAACTTAAGCAAAAAGCACATGCAGGTGAATTAAAATTCGAAGTATATCACGAAGATATTCATATGAACTTAGAAGCTCTGCTTCATGAAGCGATCGGACCGGTTGCCGGGAAAATGCATACGGCACGTAGCCGAAACGATCAAGTCGCGACGGATATGCACCTCTATTTAAAGGGACGGGTGCATGAAGTGATTCAATTGATTGAATCCCTTCAGCAGGAACTCCATGCACACGCTTCAGACCATGTCGAGACGATCATGCCTGGCTATACGCACCTTCAGCGCGCGCAACCAATCTCACTGGCTCATCACTTGCTCGCCTATTTTTGGATGCTCGAGCGGGATAAAGAACGCTTCACCGACAGTTTGAAACGAATCGATTGGTCACCGCTTGGAGCAGGCGCGCTTGCCGGAACAACTTTCTCAATTGACCGGACCCGATCAGCTGAACTTCTCGGATTCAATCGGGTCTACCCGAACAGTCTCGATGCCGTGAGCGATCGTGACTTCATTCTCGAGTTCCTTTCAAATTCGTCGATGCTCATGATGCACCTCTCCCGATTCTGCGAGGAATTGATTCTTTGGGCGAGTGAAGAATATCGCTTCATCACGGTGTCAGACAACTTCTCTACCGGTTCAAGTATGATGCCACAAAAGAAAAATCCGGATATGGCCGAACTTGTCCGTGGAAAATCGGGTCGTGTGATTGGAAACTTGATGGGATTGTTGACGCTCATGAAAGGACTTCCACTCGCTTATAATAAAGATTTACAGGAAGATAAAGAAGGAATGTTCGATACGGTCAAGACCGTTCAAGGCTCTCTTAGTATCATGGCTGGGATGATGAATGAATTGACATTCCATTCGGACGTTATGAAACAAGCGACCGAACGTGATTTTTCTAATGCGACCGAGCTCGCCGATTATTTGACAGCAAAAGGGTTGCCGTTCCGCGAGGCGCACGAGGTGACAGGAAAACTAGTCAAGCATTGCGTGAATGAACGATTATATTTATGTGAGCTTCCGATTGAAGTGTTTCAAAGCCACTCCACTTTGATTGAAAAAGATGTGTATGTCGCCCTCACCCCTGAACAGGCCGTTAAACGTCGGAACAGTTATGGTGGCACAGGATTTGATGCCGTCCGCGAACAGTTGAAGGAAGCTTCAGAATGTATGAAAATGATGACTTCTTCCTAACAGATTTGATCCGTCACTCTATCGAGTGGCGGATCTTTTACTTTCCTTTTTCGTTCAATCGCTCAACAAATGATTCGAGACCCTCATCTAGTAAAATTTCGAACACTTCCATCATCTCATCAATCGAGTTCTCGTTGACGTCTAGTAAATACTGGAGAACTACTCCATCAATTGCGCCAATCAACCATGAACTAAAGGCCTGATTCAAACGGGTATTTTCTAACCCATACAAATGAATCAATAATTGCTCGATTTGTTTCGTCCATTCAGAGTATTTGACTTTCAATTTTGCTTGCGCATCCATATTTCCTAGTAATACGTCGTGAGCGAAATGATATTGAAGCCGATTCTCTGCATCTTTATAAAATCGATTGGCCGTGTTTTGTACAATCTCTTCCTTCACTAGTTCTTTCGAAAATGATTCGTTAGTTACTTCTTTAGCGATTTGAGAGGAAACTGACAAACTTTCATCTAAAAGATCATATAATAAATCCTCTTTATTTTTATAATGATGATAGATGGCTCCAGTCGTCATGTTCGCTTCTTCGGCAATCGCTCTAACCGTCGCCCCATTGGCACCATGTCGTATGATCACATTTTTTGCAGCAGCAAGAATTTTTGTTTTTCCATCCACTTTCAATTTATCCCCTTTCGATTCCACTATAGAATAACATAGCCCGAACTAGGTTTCGCTTCAATATTGTGAATAAATTCACATTGACTATTGATAAATATCAGCCTATACTAAAAACATAACAAACGTTATGTTTGTTAAATTCAAATGAGAAGGTGAAATTAATGAACGTATGGCCTCATGTAATCTCAATGCCACTCTATTTAGGTCTACTGTTAGGAATCGTTGTTTTCTTTCGTAAACACTACAAATTGTCCGCCTATTTTTGGCTCGCTTCGCTGTTGACGATCCCGTTATGGATGATGGGAAATGTAGATGGATGGTTTAGATGGGCAAAAATTGTAAGCGTTATCATTCCGACGATCATCGTTGGTTTTTCTCGAATCGCAATATATGAAAATAAACAAGGTCGCATCTGGGATTTCTTGAAGCGAGATGAATTTTTATGGTTCTTTTATGGAATTCTGTTTTTGAATATTGCCGAAGCAACCATCAAGGATGCAACACTTGGAAACTATTTTAATGCCGCTTGTGGGTTTTTACTTTGTGTCACGATTCCGTTTGCTCCGACTTTTTGGAGGTTTGCAAAAGAAGGTTATGCTGATCTCGTCGCATATACGACCGGATCTTGGAATTTTATCTATACGACATGGAATGCTTGTTTTGTATATGCCGAATCACCAACTTATTTTGCAAGTTCTCTCTGTATTTTGATTGCTGCCGAACTTTATCCAGTGCTAAAAGGTAGACCAGAATTATATATCACTGCCCGAATCTATACGTTAGCAGCTCATCTGCTAATTCGAGCATGCTATGATGTCTTCCCGACTGTTATGAATTCCTCGACTTGGTTCAATCCAGAAGTATTGAGAACGTGGGGAATGATTAATTTTGTCATTATTGTTCCTTATGTATTTTGGCATATGTGGCAACTTCATAATAATAAAGCGACCTTGAGTTTTAAGAGAGTTAAAGCGAGTTAACGTTCGTATTGCGTATCAATTTTTGCCTTCAATTGCTCAATGTTGAACAATATTTTTTATAAAGGAGTCACTTATCATGGGAATACTATACGAGCAAACAGATCTTGTAGGCTGGGGAATATGGTTATTTGTTCTATTTGCGCTCATGGCTTTCAATGAATTCAGTCGGACGACAAAATGGGGTGGATTGACTCTATTTTTGATTGTTCCAGTCGTTTTAACTATATTTGTTTGGCCAACGACAGCGTCACCGGGAAATGAATATGGAACAGGTACGTGGTTCAACTGGGTGAAGACTTATTCTGCACTCGCGGGGTGCCTTGGCTTTATGCTAATTCGTTATCGCCCTACTTTATTAAACAATAAATGGATTCTTTTATTCCCTCCTGGTATATTGGCGCTAAACATATTAGAAGCATGCATTCGTGACTTTCAAGTTTATTTTTATAACGTCCCGAACGGAGCATATATTGATAACTTGTGGGTCATGTCTGGTCCGTGGAACTTAATGAACGGGGTCGCTGGACTACTAAATATCATTGCGATTTGTGGATGGGTTGGAATCAAGATTTCAAAAGACCAATCAAAAGATATGATATGGCCTGACATGATTTGGCCATGGATTATCGCCTATGATCTTTGGAACTTTGCATACGTCTACAACTGTATATCTGACCATTCATTTTATGCGGGATTTGCACTTTTACTCGCTTGTACGATTCCTTCATTTTTTATCAAAAAAGGAGCATGGTTACAGCACCGTGCACATACACTCGCTTTATGGATCATGTTTGTCATGACTGTCCCATCTTTTGTCGACCGGTTGGCACCTGTTCCATCCACTCATAATCCGAGAGCATTTTTCATCGTTAGTCTTATCTCTCTTATTTCGAATATAGCACTTGTGTCTTACCAATTTTATCGAATCCGCCAACGTAATCTTCATCCACTCAAGGATGAAATCTATGCTGATACAAAAGCATATCAGACAGTTCTAAGTCAAAATGGACTTTAACAAAAAATGAGGCTGGGACATAACTAGCCGGTTTTAGAGATTTTGATAAAAAGAGGGGTCCGGTCACCGATTTTCGGTGGCCGGACCCCTTCTTTGTACTTCCGCCGATGCCATTGGCGATGAACTTTCGTAGGTTCACCGCCATGAGGGCGAAGCCGAGCTCACATTTCACACGCTGTTTCCCCCTTACGGAGAAGCGGGTGAAACCCAAATTGGCCTTCAGATATCCAAAAACTGGTTCCACGTCCGTCTTGCGTCGGGCATAGACGGCACCGGTTTTCTCATCCGAAAGCAGCGTTCTCGTCATATTCTTTTGTTCTTCCCAGGTCCCGTTCACGCTGACCTGGCGGTGTCTCCCTTCCTCGGCTTTCGTGCACAGCTCTCGGAACGGGCAATCGACGCAGCTCTCGCACGCGTACACACGAAAATCACGGATGAAGCCGTCACGGTCGGTTCGGTGGGACTCGTGACTGAACGGAAGCTTTCTTCCGTCCGGACACGTGAACGTGTCGGTCCCCTCGTCATATGCCCAGTTCGCGAGGTTGAACGGGTCGTCGCGCCATTTCTTCTTCTGTTCCTTCCGGTACATCGTGTGCGGGATCAAAGGTTGGCGCCCTCGGCGCTCGAGGATGTCCGTGTAGTTCTGTTGGCTCCCGTACCCGGCATCGGCGACGATGTAGGCGGGCAGGTCGAGGAAGGTTTCGATCTCGTCGAGGAACGGGATCAACGTTTTCGTGTCGGTCGGGTTCGGATAGACGTCATAGGCGAGCGTGTACTGACCTTCGGTTGCGATTTGGACGTTGTAGCCAGGTTTCAGTTGACCGTTCTTCATGTGATCCTCTTTCATCCGCATGAACGTCGCGTCACGGTCGGTCTTCGAATAGCTGTTGCGTGTGCCGAAGGTGGCCATGTGTTCCTCGTATCGACGTTTCCGGGCCGCGAAGTCGGCAGCCTGTTTGCGGAGATGGCGGGGCTTCTTACGTTCCGCACGCAATCGTTTCCGTTCCTCGACGTCCGTCGTTGAGCTGATCTCCTCGTTGATGGACTCGATCGTTTCCTCGAGTCGCGCTGCGATTTGTTCCAGCTCTTGGGCCGTGAGCGCGTCCGGGCTCTCCCGTTCGATCTCAGGGATGACCTGGTCGGCCATCAGCTCGTCGTACATCTGGTTCGACTTCTCGACGAGCGCGGCGTGGTGTTTTTCGACCGCCCTGCGCCAGACGAAGGTGTAGCGGTTGGCGTTCGCCTCGATTTTCGTGCCGTCGATGAAGATCGCCTCCTCATCGATTGCGCCGGTCTCGACGAGATGGCACCGGAAGGCGACGAAAGCCTCCTTCAGGATCGGGGACACGGCCGGATGGACACGGAAACGGTTGATCGTCCGATAACTCGGCTCGTGGCCCTGGGCGAGCCACATCATCCGTAGGCTGTCCTTGAGAAGGCCCTCGATCTTTCGTCCTGAGAACGCGGACTGTGTGTAGGCGCAGAGGACGATTTTCATCATCATGCGCGGGTGATAGGCCGGGCAGCCCGTCGTTCGCCAGAACGGTTCGAATGCCTCGTCCGGGATCTGTTCGACGAGGTCATGGACGGCGAAGGCGATATCGTTTTCCTGCAGCCGGACTTCTAAATCTAGGGGCAAAACCAATTGGTTCATGGTATACTCTTTGTACATAGGGGCACCTCCAAAGTTATGGTTTGGTCACTTTAACTTTATCAGAGGTCGCCCCTATCTGTTTAGTCCGAAATGCGTGCACGAACCCATAAAAATGACAAGAGGCCCCCGCGAGCGAACAAGTCGCTCACGGGGGCCTCTTTCTTATAAATCTACTGGGTTATGTCCCAGCCTCATTTTTACAAATTTATTTTTGTCAAAAAAATTCTTGCTAACCTCTTTCTAAGATGTTAACTTTTATTATGTTAACGTTAACTTGAAAGGGGTTTACATATGAAGATTCAAGACATGACACAAATCGCTTTTGGAGCTGCACTCATCGCGAGTGTCGGATTTATTGAAATACCGATCGGACCGGTTCCCATCACGCTTCAAACACTTGCCATCATGACAATCGCCGGTGTGTTCGGGGCACGTAAAGGCTCACTGGCAGTGATAGTTTATCTATTACTAGGATTAATCGGACTTCCGGTACTGAGCGGTCAAGGTGGTCTCGCACCATTCGTAGGTCCGACAGTCGGTTATTTGATTGCCTTCCCTATTGCGGCTTTTCTGATTGGCTGGTTCAGCGAACGCCATCGCTCGATTCCTGGATTAATTGGTTACAACTTCTTATTCGGTTTAGGACTCGTCTATTTACTCGGCAGCATCGGTCTTGAATTCATGCTTGGCATGTCATTCATTGATGCGCTCAAAGTGAATATCCCATTTGTTTTCGGAGATTCAATCAAGGCTGTGCTCGCAGGAATTATGGCAATCAAGATTTCTGAAAATGTCCAAGTGCGACGTTCGCTCGTTTCTTAAAGGTTTGAACGTTTCGCTGGTTTCCTTATGTGGAATATTGTTTATATGGAAGGGGGTGTCCTTATGAGCGATTCGACGTTTAAAAAACGATTACAGAAAGCGACCCACTTTTATAAACGCTCTGATAAAGGACAACATCGAGGAGTCGACAAATCGTCTCATGAGAAACGTGACACAGAAGCTTTTGAGCGCAGACTCCGCGAGGCAAAAGGCAAAGTCGGTGAAATCCAAGAAAACATTGATCATATTTCTAGACGGTGAACTACTCACCACTTATGTGCTTCGTACATTGAAGGGGGAGCTTCTTGGGAAGACCGTGCTCTTACCAGCCACGGTTGTTGACCAAGCTCGCCGGGCAGTCCCTGCCCTGAAGGGGTTTCAGTTTGCCAGCCTCAATAGGTTGAGGCTGGTGGAGCCGGTATGTGTAGCCTTTCAGCATGTCTGTCCCTCCTCCCTCCAGAAGATCGTGATGCGTCTTCCTCATCCGATACCCGCCGAAGGGGAATAGGAATCTGACGGAATCACGAACTTTTGTTCGTTATATCCATCACAGGGAGAATAGAATTTTGGACCAGGCGATCCATCTTCCACCTACGCTCGGCTGTGCCCCGAGACGCTTAGAGGTGGGAGAACTCTCGCTAAATTCAGTTAAAATCCCGTCCGTAGACGGGGTTTATTTTTTTCGGGGTCGAATGATGAGCGTAATGATGAAGAGGAGCGCCAATGACACAAGAAGTGAGAGTGATGCGGTATTCCATCCTATCAGGTTGAGCGCCACACTGAATGCGACCGTAACATAAAATCCACCGAGCGCTTTTTTGACATGTTGTGAACTGAACCGCTGTAACTGTTTTGCTCCGAACGGTGACCCAATCATGGCACCAGCAATCAGGGCGATTCCATGCCAATAGTTCGTTTCTGCGCCAGCTACGGCGTAACTAATCACGCCGGAAATGACGATAAGAAGTGCCGCTGAAATACTCGTTCCTACCGCACGTTTCATTTCAGTATTGAGTAATTTGACTTGTAGCGGAGTCAATACGAACCCCCCGCTCACACCCATCAATGAGGAAATAAAACCGGCAAAGACACCGATGATGCCTAGACGTGGCACGGAACCCGTACCAACACTTCCTTCCACGTGCTGTTTCGAGCGGAAGAAAGAAATCGCGAAGTACGTAAGTAACGCAATGTAAACGAGAGAAATGATCAGCGTCGCTCCGTCTACCCCTTCTAAATAAAAGACGAGTGGCGTCGCAACCCATGTACCGAGTATCCCAAATACACCAATCCATAAAGCATGAGGCACGTTCACGTTACGCAAACGAATGTGCGAGATCGTTCCTGCCGTCGTTGATCCGAGTGTCAACATGAGACTGAGGGCGATTGCCGCACTCGCCTCATACCCGAAAACGAGGAGTAGTGGTGTCAGTAAAATTCCGCCTCCGATTCCGAAGAAGCCGCTCAAGATTCCAATCAACGTCCCGAGCAAAAGAAACTGTATTAACTGCAAAAAGTCCATGTTATACCCTTCTTTCATTGGTCTCGTCTGCAATCATATCAAAAAGGGGCGTCAAATGCGCCCCTTTACTCATAATGAACGTTCTAAAAAATCGAAAATCTGTTGACGATATTCTGTTTGGAATGACCGATAAGATCCAACGTGTCCGTCGTTATCGGTCACCCAGAGCTCGACTTGCTCTTGAGCTGCAGCCAGTTCTTCACTTTCTGAGACAGGGATTGCATCGTCACCTGAGCTATGAATTAAAAGAATCGGCGCATCAATTGATTTGATGTCATGGATGGGAGAGACAATATCGGCATCGAGACCGGTAAACCAAGGTGTCACAGTCATGATGACGGGCGTGAACGGAACATTTGGTAAATCGCTCCACACGGGTAGATTCGTCTCGAGATAGTTCCTTAAATCACTAAATGGACTATCTGCGATAACCGCCGCAACTTCGACATCATCAGCTGTAGAAAGTGCTGTCGCCGCTCCCATTGAGATTCCATACAGGACAATTGGTCCCTCTGAGCGGCCTTGTGCATACTTAATAGCTGCCTGTAAATCCGATTGTTCTTTGGCACCAACCGTCACACGGTCCCCTTCAGAAATGCCCGATGCACGAAAATCGAATGTTAAGAATTGATATCCTTGTTCATGAAATTCAGGAATCAATTCTTTAAGCGGCAGATCTTCCTGTTCTCGATTCTTACCATACCCATGCGCGAAAACAATTGTCGCACGCGGCGTAGGATGTGGAATCCACCATCCATATAAATCATACTCTTCTTCCGATTGAATCGTAACATTCTCGTACTTTAACCCTAATGACTTCGGCGTGTATGTCAAAGTTTCACGCTCAGGCGAAGTCAATTGATCGCCGATGTGTGCTGAGATCCCGCCAATCACTAGTCCGGCAACGAGTAAGATGACAAGTACAGAAATACTCAATATTTTCATCCAACGACTCATCTGTTTCTTCCCCTCGATTCTGCGTTCATTTATCTCAACCAACTTCGAAGCGCGACGAGAGCATGTTGCACCGGTTCCCATGTGTTAGATGGAATCAGATAGCATGTCGCTTCGTTGATCGTAAACGTTCGAACACCTTTTTGTTTGACAATATTTTCGCCTATCGCACCAAATGGATCACTGTTTACATCGATGTGGTCAAACGTAATCCATTCACGTTCATCGCGATCAAGGACGGCGCAACCAAACGATTTTGTCGGTCCATCGATTCCGTACTCGGCATAGTGCCAAAGTGTCGTCGCATCGAGCGGTGAGCCGAGATGAAGGACACGTGCATCTCGCTCAATCATTCGTTCGATTGGAGAGCCGGGACCAAAACCGACGTCGACCGTGTGACCAGAAACGATTTCTTCTGCATCTTTTCCCCATGCGGCGACTGACCACATCGGGTGGGAGCTGCGATAAACGTCCGGGTGTGTTCGGAAGAGCTCCGGAACACGTCCCATTCCACGAGTCGCTGTCTTCCCCTTTTCATATGGTGGCATTTCGGCACGAATCGTCTGCCACCATTCAACCGGGACGGGGGGAGCTTCCCATTCAGCCGGATCTGAATTGTCTCCGGTTTGGGTCGCCATCATAATCAGTCCAGCTGGCCCTACCACTTCTTGCAACGCCTCAATCACAGTCTGGGCACCACCACATACCCACCCGAGTTTAGAAAGCGACGTGTGGACAAACAAAGCCTCTCCCGGCTTAATACCGGCTATTTTTAGACTATCCATGATACTTGATTTCGTGACCATCTGTTTCACAACTTTCACTCCACAATCAGCTGGATCGATGACCCGCTTCTAGATTTTTTCACTTCGATTCGGGCATCGACGCGATCTTTCAATTCTTGCACGTGACTGATGACCCCGACGAGGCGACCCGTCGCCTGCAGAGACATTAATAATTCAATCGCCTGGTCAAGGGATTCGGCATCAAGTGTCCCAAATCCTTCATCGATGAGCATCGTTTCGAGACTGACACCCCCACTCAAATGTTGCACTACTTCCGCAAGTCCGAGGGCGAGAGAGAGCGACGCCTTGAACCCTTCCCCTCCCGAAAGGTTTTGGACGCGTCTTGATTGACCGGTGTACGCATCAAAAACGAGTAACTCGAGTCCGGATTTGGCATTTCCTTTCGCAGTCTCTACCTTACGTTCAAGTCGGAACTGCCCGCTTGTCATTTGATCCAAGTGAATGTTTGCAGCATATAGAATCTGATCAAAGAAAGCTGTTTGTACATATGTCTCAAACGTCATTTTCTGCGGATTAATTCCTTTTCCGGTATCCGCAATTAACTTGATTGTTTCTAACTTCTTCTCTTCAAGCGCCGTATCCTCAAGAAGGGCATTCCATTCTGAAACGATTTGACGATGTCGAGACAAGGTGTCCTGAGCGGTGATCAAATGTTCCGATGCTTGCTCATACAATTCAGCGGCTTCCTTCACTTTTGTTTCGATCCACTGTAAGTCTGGCCGCTCCACACTTCCGAGTTTCTCTTCAATCATTTGTTTATAGTGTCGAAGTCGAACCCCTTCTTCCTCTTCACGTTGCAGTTCTTCACGAATTATCGTACGTTGATCGATTTGATTGGCGAGCTCTTCGTAGCGTTCACGAGTCAGATGTGTCGCATCTAATTGTTTGAACCAAAGCGCTTGTTGCACACCATACTGTTTATTCGCCTCGTTCAGTTGTTCACGCGTCACAGAAAGTCGTTCTTCCTCTTTCCACATTGCTTTTTTCCCAGTTTCGAACTCATGCTCATACGTTTCTACTTTTTTCATGAGTCCCGTTAAACGATTTTGTCGATCAATGCGTTCTGATTGTAACGCTTCAAGCGTTGTTTCTTCTGCTTGACCTAAAGCGTGAAGCTTTTGTTGGGTCATTTCAAGTTCGGAGAGGACACGTTGACGCTCCTCAAATTGATTACGCCGCTCTTGCTCAAGCTGTCTGATTTCGACTGTTAATTGACGTAACGTCCGTTCATGCTCTTGACGCATTCGTTCATCACGTTGCAACGTCTCAGCATGAACACTCCATTTCTTGACTTCTTCCGTTAACGATTTATCCAATCTTACGCCTTTAGACACTTCGTCAAATTCTCTTTGAACTGTTTCGAGTTGTTGATGGAGCGAACGATAGTCCGCTCTCGCCTCAATCAAACGTGTAGACAGTTCTTCGAGACGCGTTAAAGCTTCATTCTGCTCAGCAACGTTTACAGATGTCTCCTCGTGCTGTGGGGTTTCATGATGACGGGAACCACATACCGGGCACGGTTCTCCGTCTACGAGCGATTCGCTAAGTTGTCTTGCTAACATCAGTCGTTCCTGATGTTTATAAGTGGACACCACGTCCTGCTGGGTCGCATGCTGTCGCTGAATGTCTTTACCCGTTCGTTCACACTCGGCGAGTTGCTTCGATAACCCTTCCACCTTCGTTTCAAGTGATACCAATTGCATCAATCGGTCCACATGCCGTTCAACATCAACCGCGCGTTCGGTAGGCTCGGTCTTCAGTCCCTCAACTAATTGTTGTTCTTGCTCTTGAAGCTCTTGCAGTCGAGCTTCTTTTGAAAAGTCAGCCAAACCATGCGCCCGTTGCGCCAATCGATCTCGAAGCGTCATATAAGACGTACGTTCTTTGATTCGGGGCATCATCTCATCAATTACCCGAAGTCGCTCTTGATGGGTGATGACTTCTTGTTTGTCCGCTTCAATAGCTGATTGCTGTTCGATTAAAGTCGATTGAGTGGCTTTCAACTTTTCAAGTTTCGTCGAGGAATTTTGCTCTTCCATGGTCAGCCGGTGAACTTGCTGCTCCATTTCCAATAAACGTTCAAAGACTGGCCGAATGCTCGCTGCGGCTTCTAAGTTCTGTAGCAGTTCCCGTCGCTCGTTTCGAAGCGATTCTCCACTTAAAAAAGCTTCAAGTGCCTGCTTTGTCTGTTCTTGCTCCACGAACAGATTGATGAGTGTTTTTGCCTCTTCGAACTCGTTCCGAACTTGATTGAGCGTTTTTGCATGAATCTGTTTTGTGCTACTAGCAGCATCACATGTTTCAATCAATCTTTCTTCCCGTTCGTTTTGCCATCGCTCAATCTCATCAATCGATTTCGTCGAAACTTCTTCAATCGAATCGTCTTCGAGTTCCAATAACTTTAGTCGAGTCCGTTCGACCGACCATTCGACTTGTTTTCGGTAAACGCTATATCGCTCTGCCCATTTCTCTTGAAAGGCACGAAACGCCTCTGTTTTGAAGATCGATTGTAAAATTTGTTGCTTCTCGTTTGAGTTCGAATCAAGTAATTGTCTAAATTGATTTTGAGGAAGCAATAAGATTTGACTGAATTGTTCATACGATAGTTGTAAAATCGATTCGATTTGTTCTTGAACTTCATTTACTTTTGTCGCCAACGGTTTCCATCCATTTTCCCACTCGTACAGCACCGCTTCATGTGGGATTGGTGTCTTGTTTTTCGGATGGGGTTGCTGAGGTTGTCGTACGATTCGATAGCGGTCACCACGAATCGTGAATGAAAAGTCCACCTCTGTCCTCATTTCAGGTTGTGCATATTGGCTTCTAAAGTCACTCGCGTTTCGAAGTGCTCCGCTCGCCCGACCATAGAGCGCGAATGTCATCGCATCAAAAATTGTTGTCTTCCCAGCACCCGTCCGACCGCTCACTACAAACATCGAGCGACCAACTAACTGTGTAAAGTCAATTTCTTCGCGTTCCGCATACGGACCGAATGCTTGAATCTTCAACTCAACCGGTCTCATGTGACATCACCTTCTTCAATCATTTGTTTCACGGCATCGGAAGCACCCTGGTCATGTACAGCTTCAAAGAACTGCAAATAGACTTCTTCAACCGATTGCCGTTCAAGTGCTTCTCGTTCAAACGTGGACGTCTGTTCCTGACGTCGTAACAGCTCCAATTCGAGATGTAAAATATTTGGATATACAGTGCGCAGTTTTGCCATTGGGTCAAATAGCGCTTTATCGTCAGTTAAAACAATTTTAAGGTAGTCATCCGTTTGTTGCTTTTGATAAAAAGATGGCGAAAGGAGTTCATTCAGTGTTCCAGTGAGTTGTCGCATATCTCGCTCTGGTGTCAACGTCCGGCGTCGCCGCTTCCATTGCCCGTCCCATTCCAAGACATCGACTGATTTTTCATGGTTGACCTCAGAGAATGAATATTTCATTAAGGAACCACTGTAAGCGATTCCTTCCGCCTGAATCGCATCACGATTATGTAGATGACCTAGAGCTGTATATGAAAAAGGTTCATACAAGCTTTTCGCGACTTGACCGGCGGTACCGACCGATAATTGTCGTTCCGAATCCGTCTCAAGTCCACCTGCCACAAAGCTGTGCCCGACCGACACCGCCCTTTTGTCGATTACTCCGTACGCTTCAATGACTGCCTGTAATGCGTCATGATGAGTACGAATCGTATCGATGCCAAGAATGTGACGCACTCGAGCCGGTTCGAGGAACGGGATTGGATAAAACGGAACCCCGGCGACTTCAAGAGGACCTTCATCTGGAATTAGTTTACCGACGATATGAAGTCCCACCTGTCTCAACAGCTTAGAACTATACTCAAGACGTTCTGCCGAATCGTGGTTTCCCGCGATAGCGACAACCGGAATTTCCCGCTTCAATACGAGCTCCCGCCACATTTCATCAAGTAGATCGACAGCTTCGACCGGTGGGACGGCACGGTCATATAAATCACCTGCGATGATGATTGCATTCGGTTGTTCCTCGTCAACGATGTTCAAAAACGAATGGAATAATATATTCCGTTGATCTTGTGTCATATGACGGCCGTGGACAATCTTTCCTAGATGCCAATCGGCCGTGTGAATCCATTTCATCACCTATCACCTCTTCTTCTTATTCTAGCATGACTCAATCGTTCGATTCGACGTCTTGACACCCGTTTTTGAAACAGCGAAAGTAAGAGGAGAGGAGGATGTTCCAAAAATGAAATCATCTACATGGCAAACTTTTTTTCAACTCTTTAAAATTGCGAATCCTCCGAAAGGATTGTTTGTCGGCGCCATTCTTATTTCGCTCCTTCAAGCAGCTGCATCACTGGCCATTCCGCTTATTCTGCAACGCGTGGTCGACCGTTGGAGTAGCGACCTGTTGACGCCCGAGTGGATTGCGTACTTCATCATCGCTTTTCTCATTCAAGTCATCACGAGCGCTGTTTCGATTTACTGGCTACATATTGTCGGTCAACGTGTTGTCGCCAATTTGCGGACGACATTGTGGACCCATCTTGTTAAATTGCCCGTTCCTTTCTACGATGGAATCAAGTCTGGTGAACTCGTTTCCCGATTAAACAATGATACGACAACGCTTCAGCAGCTATTATCCGAGCAAAGCGTGCGCCTATTGACCTCTCTCGTCTCGGTCGTCGGTGCTGTCGCCATACTGTTCACACTTGATTGGCAAATGACACTCGTCATCTTGTTCTCAGTGCCAACTACACTAATCATCGTCATTCCGCTCGGTCGTAAACTTCGAATCATTGCGAAAGAGACACAACAAGAACTTGGAAATCTTTCCGGATTCTTTGCCGAATTGCTCGGTGAAATCCGACTCGTGAAATCACAGGCAACGGAACAGACGGAAGTGCAAACTGGTAGAGCCAAAATCGAGACACTGTTCGACTATGGAGTAAAGGAAGGGCGCATTCAAGCGATTCTTATCCCGCTCCTTAATGTCACATTGACCGGAATGTTGATTACCATTCTTGGTTTCGGCGCTTATCGTGTATCGACCGGAGCATTATCGACAGGCGAACTGCTCGCGTTTATGTTGTACTTGTTCCAAATCATCACGCCACTTATCACAATGAGTGAATTTCTGACGAGACTCCAAAAGGCGCGTGGTGCTACTGAACGAATCGCTGAATTGCTTGATGTCAGTCCTGAACCGTATAGCGCGCGTGAAGAACTGATCGAGCAAGCCGAACTTTCATTTGAAAATGTAGCATTCCACTATGGTACGGAACCGGTGATTCAAGGATTGACCCTTCACGTTTCGCCTGGAGCGACGACCGCCATCGTGGGACGCAGCGGTGCCGGAAAAACGACTCTCTTTTCCCTCGTTGAACAATTCTATTTACCTACAGGAGGTACGATACGATATGGAAAACGCGAGATTCAGTCATACGGACGTGATATGTGGCGTCAAATCATTGGTTATGTCGCACAAGACTCTCCTGTCCTTTCCGGTTCCGTAAGAACAAACATTATTTATGGACTTAAACAGGATGTAAGCGATGAAGAAATCAGAGAGGCGTGCGAGATGGCGAATGCGTGGTCATTTATTGAGGCGATGCCTAAACAGCTCGATACAGAAATTGGAGAGCGAGGTATTCGATTGTCTGGTGGGCAACGACAACGTCTCGCGATTGCGCGGGCGTTGTTACGTAATCCGCAAATTCTATTGCTCGATGAAGCAACATCAAGTCTTGATTCAGAATCTGAGCGTGTCGTTCAAGAAGCCCTCGACCGTCTCATGGTCGGACGAACTACACTTGTAATTGCCCATCGTCTATCAACAGTCAGACACGCTGACCAAATCGTCGTCTTAGAAGACGGTCGTATTAGCGGAATCGGGCAACATGAACAACTCTTAAATGAGAACGAACTTTATAAGCGACTCGTTTCACAACAATTACTAGGGGGACAATCAACGTGAAGACAATTGGTTTTATCGGACTAGGGGTCATGGGACAATCGATGGTACGAAATTTGATGAAACATGGATTTGACGTGCAGGCCTATACACGTACGAAAGAAAGAGCGGTAGATCTCCTCGACGAGGGTGTGACATGGTGCGAATCGATACAAGACGTCTGCGAAGGCGCCGATGCCGTCATCACAATCGTCGGTTATCCGTCAGATGTCGAGTCCATCTATTTTGGAGATGGGAATATTCTCGACTCAGCCGAACCGGGTACAATATTGATTGACATGACAACTTCGTCGCCAAAGCTCGCTGAACGAATCGCAGAAACTGCCATCGACCGGGGTCTTCTCCCTCTCGATGCGCCGGTCACAGGCGGGGACGTCGGGGCCAAAAATGGAACACTTTCCATTCTAGTCGGCGGTGGTGAGTTTGCCTTCAACAAAGCAAAGCCATTATTTGAAGCGATGGGGCAAGCAATCGAACGGATGGGATATGCCGGAAGCGGTCAATACGCTAAACTCGCCAACCAAATTGCCATCGCTGGAATCATGATGGGGAACGCAGAAATGCTGGCGTTCAGTAAGCAGGCAGGTCTTGACCCAGAAGCACTCATCCGTACGATCCGTGGAGGAGCAGCCGGAAGCTGGACGCTCGAGAATCTTGTTCCCCGCATGATTGTTGAAGATTACGCTCCTGGTTTCTTTATTAAACACTTTATCAAAGATATGACCCTCGCCATCGAGAGTGCAAATGATCTTCACTTGAAATTGCCGGGACTCGAGCTTGCCCACCGACTCTATAATATCCTCGAGGAGAATGGTTACGGAGAGAACGGTACCCAAGCGCTCATCGATTACTACATCCATCAAGAAGTTTGAAACCAAGCATTTGTGGAATTAGTATGAGTGAAGGAGGCGATTTTCGTGCCATGGAACATGAAAGATTATCCAGAATCACTGAAAAACTTCGACCCACTCGTAAAAAAGAAAGCCATTGATATCGCGAATGCATTGCTCGCGCAAGGCTATTCCGAAACTAAAGCAATACCAATTGCCACTGAACAAGCGAAGAAGTGGCATGCGGATGCTTCGGAAGAGGAAAAACATGATTTTGAAGATGCCCCCAATCCTAAAAAGACAGATCAGCATTGAACGTAAACAACCGGTCGGATTACCCGACCGGTTGTTTTGCTTGATAGGATGCTTTCATCTCTAAATAAAGGCCAGAAATAGCCGTCTGTAGATACGGAGTGACGAAGATATATGCTAGTCCTCCTGTGAGAAGAACGAGCGCATACCACCCGATGAAGCTTGCGAACAACTTCAGCATCGTCCGTTTATGTCCTTTCATGATCTGACGACTCTTTCGCATCGCCTGAAATGCAGATAGCTTCGGTTCGTCCCGTAGGATGAATGGGACGATACGATACGTCAAATAAAACCAGATTCCCGGCACGATGAGGAACAACATCAGCACATTGAGTCCCAGATAGAATACGGCATAGTACGACACGGCTCGCCCGTACTCTTTGACCGAACCGAACGATTCAATCAATAGACCAAAACTTGGCTTTTCATCTTTGGCTACCTGAAGAAAGACCCAGTTCTTTCCGAGCTCTATCGGCGCAAGCAAGACCGTCGCCCCGTACAGGAGTGCAACCGAGCTCATGAGGACTTCGGGATTGTTCGTCGAGAGGTCGAGACGTGTCGTAATCATCGCCTGAATGACCATGACGGTCAACACAACGAGTAAAGACACACCCCATTTCCCAGAGAGCATTCGAAGAGCGTATTGTTTGTAAACAGAAGATTGCATGACTTCACCTACACTTATCATTTTCTTTCATTATAGCAAAAAAACAGTCTTTCGACTGTTTTCTGCCATCGTGTTACCCTCGTAGTTGTTTGAATTTCGATTCATCGAACTGTCCATCTGTTCGCACGCCGTTCCCGATATGTACCATATCTACAACGAGTCGCTCTTGTAGAGAAGGCATTGTCTTAAACGTAATGCCGGAACCAGGCAATATCGTCATTCCTGCCTGTTCTTTAAGCCGATTCAACACTTCAATTCCTTCAATCGCAGTATTTGCACCACCGGATGTCAACAAAATGTCCACTTCAGGATATTCATTCAGTACCTCGATTGATTCAAACACATCTCGAGATGCATCGAAAGCACGATGGAAGGTGAGCGTCATCTCCCCTTTATGTTTGATAACCTCACCTAAGATTCGCTCATCAATCGCTCCGTCCTTTGTCAATGCACCGAACACAATCCCATCCACTCCGAGTTCGCGGCATAGACCGATATCTGCAAGCATCGTTTCAACATCGTCTTCGTTATAATGAAACGAACGTGTATGAGGTCGAATCATGACATGTACGGGAATCGATACGTGTTCGACAACATTTCGAATCGTTCCAAAGCTAGGGGTGATCCCCCCATTTCCCATATCAGCAATGAGTTCGAGTCGGTCTGCCCCAAGATGCTCTGCCTGAATGGCTTCTGATAGTGTCGTGACAATCACTTCTATTTTCATGTAATCTCTCCTTTTAAGGCGCGAACTTCCAGTCCACACCATGTTCGGCTAAGACGCCTTTAAATTCTTGTGGCTCCGGAAAATCAGAGATGATGGCCGTCACCTTTGAAAAATCACAAACCCGATACCGTTTTTGTTGGTTTAATTGAGTATGATCTGTCAATAAGTACGTCTCGCGACTCTGAGACATCACTGCTTGGGTGATACTAGTGAGTCCGAAGGCATCACAAGTCAAACCGAGCGATGCATCAACCCCTTCGACAGACATAACCGCAAGGTCAAACCTATACGTTTGGAGTTGTGCGAGAACTTGTTCACCGGTCGTCACGAGATGTTTCGGGTCGATTGTACCACCTAATAACTGAATCTCGCCACCGAGCACACCTTTTGCTCGCTGTTCAAATAGCGCTTTCGCCACCGTCAAAGATGGGGTAACGACTGTCACATTGCGTCCACGCAACCGGGATGCCACTTGTTCGGCCGCGACTCCGTGCCCGATATATAATAATGTATCATCTGGAATTAACTGAAATGCTGTATAGGCGATGCGGCGAATTCCATCCATGTTTGCAATGACAATGGGCTGAAAGGACATACTTTGATGAAGGACCGCGCCCCCATATACGCGTTTAATCCGATGCTCTTTCTCTAGCTCTTCTAAATAACGTCGAATCGATTCCCCAGAAACGTTCAAACGTTCAATCAACTCACTCGTTTTCACTTTGCCTTCCCGTTCAACCCATTCGACAATTTTTTGTTTACGCTCTTCACCGATTAAAGACACATCCCTGCCTCCTCCACTAAAATCATTCCTTTTCTAGTGTAACGAACGGATGTAAATTTAACGTAAAGTGAAAGTAAAGAACGAGCAAATCCAACATGATTTTGTTTCTTTTTTATGTAAATCAACAACAATACACAATAAAAGGCACGTCCTCAATAGACGCGCCTGTATGAATCAAGACTTAGGCTTTTTTTGAAAGAGTGGAACTTTCGGTTCTTTCCCCGCTCGTATACGTTGCCAATTGGTACGATGTTTGATGATGATAAATAATGCCAGTGGCACGATAACGATTGACGGTAACCAATCTTTCGTCAATAAGCTATACGTCGTTGCCGTCACGAGTCCGACCGCCGCCGCAGCCATGGAAGAGAGGGACACCATTCGAGAGATGAGAAGTGTCACAATAAACGTACCGACAACGACAAAGAAGAACCACGGGAATGCCGCTAGGAGAACTCCACCACTCGTTGCGACTGATTTACCACCTTTGAATTTCGCAAAAATCGGATAAGAGTGCCCAATGACCGCAGGAATCCCAGCTAGGAGCAAACTCATCTCACTACCAAATAAAAGTGGTAACAGCGCCGCTGCGAACCCTTTCCCCATGTCTCCGAGCAAAACAAGGATACCGGCTTTCTTTCCAAGGACTCGAAACGTATTTGTCGTCCCTAAGTTGCCACTTCCGTGTTCACGTACATCTACTCGGTAGCCAATCTTGCCGATGATGAGTGCGAACGGGATCGCCCCGAGTAAATAGCTTAAAAGTATAATCATGATTTCTATCATATATGGCATCGCAATTCCCCTTACTTCATAAATTCCTGAATATAACGATCGTATGGTTTATTTAAAGTATGCACTTGTTTGGCATGTTCCATACCGATAAAGCGTAAGTGCCACGGCTCGTACATATACCCTGTTTCTTCCTCAAACGCTCGTTGATAGCGGATGATAAAGCCATATTCATGGGCGTGGTCCGCTAACCATTTCCCTTCAACCGTTTCGCCAAGGTTTTGAGTGAGTTGATAGTTCACAGATGCACTCGATACATCGATTGCAAGGCCAGTCTGATGCTCAGAATGACCTGGAGGAGCGGAATACTTCATGGCTTGTTCTTTTCCATCGCGTTCGACGTAAGCATTGAATAGATTCACTTGATAGGCGTAAGAACGAAATGCGCTTGTCCCCTTTAAGTCAATCCCTTCCGTTTTCGCATCTTTCATCAAACGTTCAATCGCCACTGCTGCCTCTTTACGCAACATCCGGCGCTCACCGACCGTCGAATCAACAAAATCAATATTCGCTTCAACTAAATCGGCGGGCTGATAATTTGCCGGTAATGCAATCTGTTTATTCACAAGAATTAATTCATCTAATTCCAAGTTTGCCACACCATCTATCTCAATCGGTTGGGCAGGTATCGTTGGTTCCGTCTCTGTAGATGGATCCGGTTCAGTTGGCTGTCCGTCGACTTCTGGTTTATCATCTGTCGACTCTTCGTCAGTAGGTGACTCCGTATCCACATCGTCTTCACGATCTGAGTTTGGTGATGTCTGTGATTCATCTATTGTTGGTGACTGTGTCGTTGGTTCTTTCGGTTCAACTTGCTCGTTTGTCGTACAACCGACCAATGTAAACGTCAAGGCGCCGCAAACCATCAGGAATGATGGATAACGCATGCGATCTTCCCCTTTCTAAATATCAAAAAGTACCGTCAAGATATGATACCACACTGACGGTACGAAGACAGAAGATTCTTAGACAGGATTCATGACGCTCATGTACATCTCATGCCATTTTGGAAATTCACGATCGAGGCGAATCGGTTTAAAATCACCTCGTTTGACGACCACATGTGTAGTCGTTGCCTTACCGACAAGTTCGCCTTGTTGGTTCGTCAACTCATACCCATAAATCGTTCTGACTTTCGAATACTGATCAACCCATACGCGGACATGGACCGTATCACCGAATGTCACACTCCGTTTATAATCGACAGTAACGTTCGTCACGGGTGAAACAAATCCCGCCTCTTCCATATCTTTGTATTCGACCCCAAGTTGTCGTAACAATTCAGTACGCGCAATCTCTAAATAAACCAAATAGTTGGCATGATAGACGATTCCCATCATGTCCGTTTCTTGATATCTTACTGGAATTTGAATCGTATGCATTGAATCATCCTTCTTTCCTACCGCCAGTATATTATAACTTACTCTTAATATCTACTACTAATAACTGTTGAAGAGACGCTTCTTCCTCTTCATTCGAAACGATACGATACGATTGACGCGCAATCGACTCATCAATGACGGAAAGAGCAGTTCGTGCATTCGCGTGCTTAATTTCTCCCAATCGAGTCGCCAATGCTTCAACCGCTTCATCGTCTATCACGTATCCGAACTGATTCGCATAATTTATAGCAATCTCCACCAATTGACTTTGTGAATAGTCAGCGAAATGGATCGTGCGTTTCATCCGACTGCTCAGCCCTGGATTCGATTCGATCAACCTGCGCATCGGCCCTTCATATCCCGCAAGGACGACGACAAGGTTCTCACCATGTTTAGGCATCTCATCAACAAGCGTATCAATCGCCTCCCGACCGTAGTCGTTCACTCCCCCATTCAAGCTATACGCTTCGTCAATGAGTAATACGCCACCAAGTGCGTCACGGATTGCTTCTTTTGTTTTTTGAGCTGTCTGTCCTACATAGCCACTGACCAAGTCGGCTCGACTGACGACATTAACATGTCCCCGCTTCAAGTATCCTGTGCGTTTCAACATCTGTGCATACAAGTACGCAAAGGTCGTCTTCCCAGTTCCACTATTTCCTGTAAGCGTCATATGGAGTTGGACGGGTGCAGCCTTCAAACCGAGCGCCTTTCGTTTCTTCTGAATCTTTACGAGCGCTTCAATCTCTGCCAACTGCGTTTTCGCTTCCTCCATACCGACAAGGTCATCTAAAGAAGTCGGAGACGATTCATCCATCGGCTGTTCGAAGTCTTCTTCCGTCAATAGGGCCATTTCGTCTAGAGGGGCATCTGCTCCAAACCGTGATCCTTTTTTAAACATCGCATCAAGTAAAATGTTATGGACGGTTCTGGCGTTCCCGAATGTCAAATCGACTCGTTCCCGGTCAATTCGAGAGAGTAGCGCACGTTTTGCATCTTCGGTCAATACGTAATTGTTCTCTTGCGCCACTTTTTCTCCGATGGCGACCAGTTCTTCGTCACGATAGTTCGGTAACTCATAATGATTCGATTCAGGGAATCTTGAACGCAAGCCCGGGTTCGCGAGTAAGAAATGGCGCATCTCCTCTGGATAACCGGCAAGGATGACGACAAACTTCCCGGCATATTCACCACTCGTCATTGCTGCGACAAGTGTATCGATGGCTGCTTGTCCATAATCGCTTCCACTCGCATCTTGACGCTTTAACGCATACGCCTCATCAATGAACAAGACGCCACCTTCTGCCTCCTTCACCTTATTCATCACTTGTTCCTCTGTTTGGCCGACATATGCTCCGACAAGGCTCGAGCGATCCGCCTCAACGAGATCTGGACGACCGAGCAAACCGAGCTCGAAATAGATTTCTGCCATAAGCCTTGCAAGTGTCGTCTTGCCGGTTCCCGGGTTTCCTGTGAAAACGAGGTGGAGGGAAGGCTGATGCTTGGAAGAGAAGCCTGCTTTCTCTCGTTCTTTTTGGAAGAGAAGAAAGCGATACCACGCCTTCACCCGCTCTTTAATGTTCTCGAGTCCAATCATCTCCTCGAGTGATTCAATTGCACTCGACCGAGTTTCGCTCTGACGTTCCGGTAACAGATTGCAGATTGTGTCCAGTCGCTCCTTAACGAATCCCACACGTTCCCCGAACCGACGAAACGCTTCCCGACTGAAATAGTTCCCTTGCATCGATGCAAGCAAGGACGCCGTATCATCTTCGAGAGATGCGACTTCTTGCATTGCCTCGATAATCGCCTCAAACAATTTCTCGAGCTGACCTCGCCATTCGGAATCACGCAAATCCGATTTTGCAGTCTCTACTTCATCATGGAGTTGGTCGAGTTGGTCGAGTAGTGCTGATGTTTTAGACTCGTACTCCGTCAAAATTTGTACCTTCATCGATGCATAATCTGCTTCCCGTAGTGTCGGCCAATCGATTTGAAGTGCCTGCTTCGAACGGCGCAACAGCTCATTCAATTGAAATAGACGCAACTCATTGGGTAACGCATTCATCGACTCCAACTCTTTTACCCAACGGTTTAGTAACGGGTCCATCGACTCCCTTTGTTCGAGCCGATTCGTTGCGAGTAAGGTCAACGAACGAATCAATTCTTCTTGATGCTGAGTCGCTCGAGACCAATGTGCATAGGATAACAATGCTGCTTCATTGATTTTTTCGCCCGCTTCCCAGTTCGCCAAATCCGTTTGAACTTGTTCTACTTGAATTTGTTTCATCCTGTTCTCCCTTTCAGACGACAAGGGAGCCGACATCATGTCTGCTCCCCATCGGATTATCTTGATTCAAAAGATGTCATCCGAATCGAATGGAATAACTTCCCGTTATTCCGCGATTCTGCCGCGAGCAAAATTCGTTCGTTCGCATCGACATAATATGTGACTGTTTCTTTATTTTCTTCCTCTCTGAAAATCGATGGATAATTTTCAATCCATTCTTTCGGAACCGCTTCAGCTGTTTCGGACTTCACGTAAGCTTGTGCAGTACGTCCAACTAAATTCGTCTCTCCTTCACTTGAACCAAGAGTACCATCATCAAGCCATTTACGAATCTGTTCGTTCGTGGCACGTGACAAGAACGGGTGTGGCGCAACTGCTCCTGAATTCGTTTCTTGGCGTAGAACCTCTTCCCCATCCGGGTTAAACTCCAAGTACGTCTCTCCGTCCCATTCTGCTTTTGCACCGACATTCGGACCTGTAACGACTTCCGAGACAAAATGTCCGTCATCGTCATATGTGACAAGATATTCCCGTTCTTCGAGTTTTTCTCCTTCTTTCGGAAGTTTACGCTCTTGGTATCCGATCACGACATTTGAGTAAAAAGGTTCGACCTGTTCTTTCTCTTCACCATTTAAATTAAAGAGAACGTAAAAATTATAAGCGAGTAACGCCCCGACAATGAGGATGCCGGCCAATATCACCCAGCTCAACCGTTTTTTCATCTGTTGTTTCATAGCCTATCCTCCTCGTTTCTTCACTTACTATCCTACACTAGCGAAGAAGACAAGCAAAATATTTTTAACTAAAAAAAGGGCCTCCATAGAGACCCTTACTGGTTTAACCTAACTTATCTTCGTCTTTCTTTTGCATTTCGAGCCATTTGTCTCGCTCATCTGGTTCATCGGCCAAATCTTTGAACAAGGCGACGATCATAAAGATGAGTACGAAAACGAATGGGAATGCTGCAAGAATCGCTACAGCTTGTAAGGCGGCAAGGCCTCCTGAATAAAGCAGTACGGCCGCGATTGAAGATTGAATGATACCCCACGTCATTTTAATACGCATTGGAGGAACGAGCTTACCATTCGATGTGAGCATTCCTAATACATAAGTTGCAGAGTCCGCAGATGTGATAAAGAATGTCGAAATCAAGAAGACAGCGACAATACTCAGTACCGTTCCAAATCCACCGAACGTGTCAAACAGTGCGAAAAGTCCGATTTCTGTACCGATTTCGTTTACTTGACCAATCAAGTTGTATCCACCGAACAAGTCAGCCCAAATCGCTGAACCACCAAAGACAGAGAACCAGATGAGCCCAAACGATGTCGGGACAAGTAAGATTCCGATGATGAATTCACGAATCGTACGTCCTTTCGAAACGCGCGCAATGAATGTTCCGACGAATGGTGACCAAGAGATCCACCATGCCCAATAGAAGATTGTCCAACCGTTGATCCATTCTCGTTCAATCGGTTCAAACGCGGCGGTACGGAAACTCATACCCGGTAGTTGTTGCAAATAAGTACCGACAGTTTGCGTAAACAAGTCGAAAATGAACGCCGTCGGTCCAGCAAACATCGTCGCAACGAGTAAGACGATGGCGAGGAAGATGTTTGTGTTACTTAAAATCCGAATTCCTTTGTCGAGACCCGTTGAGGCGCTGATCATATAAAGAACCGTTACGACGGCGATGATGATCAACTGTGTCACGAAGGCGTTCGGTACCCCAGGGATGAGGTAGTGAAGGCCCCCGGCAATCTGTTGAGCACCAAAACCAAGTGATGTCGCTACCCCGAACGCCGTCGCAATGACTGCAAGGATATCGACTGTCTGTTTCACAGGTTTTTCATAACGATTGTGGACGAGCGAACCGATTGTTTCCCCAATCGTTGCCGGACGACCTTTTCTAAACGTCGAGTAGGCGATGGCGAGTGCAATCATCGCATAAATCGCCCATGGGTGGAATCCCCAGTGGAAAAAGGCATAACGCATTGCTATCCTTGCGTCTCCTTCAGGCGTCAATGATGAGAATGGTGGTGAGTGGAAATGAAGTAACGGCTCTGCTGCTCCCCAGAAGATGAGGCCAATCCCCATTCCGGCACTAAACAGCATCGCGAACCACGACAAATAACTAAACTCGGGACGGTCCGAGTCTTTCCCAAGACGAATCGAGCCATACCGTGAAAAGATTAAAAAGATGGCAACGAGCAGGAATCCTGTCGCACTCAAAAGATAGAACCAACCCATCCCGTTTGAGAGCCAGCCTTGAAGTGTGCTCGTTACATTGAGAAGACTCGCATTTCCAATGACACTCTCGGGGAAGAGTCCCCAGATTGTGAATAAGCCTGTTATGATTGCAGATACGACGAACACGGTCGTCACACGGCTTTTCCGTTCCATAAAAATCACTCCTATTTAATTTTCTATTTTCATATACGTTTTCCACCCTAACATACTTTTTAAACAAGTAACAACCCCATCTGTCATTAAATGTGTCATTTACCGCAAAACATATAGGTGTCTTGTCAAGAGGTAGACTCTTTAGGTTCTAGTGAGACAATCAATGTTTCGTCCACCACGTAGTACGGTCGTTTTGGTAACGTTTTTAAATATCCACCTTCTCTTAATCGCGATAAATCTAGTTGTAATGAATCTTGAAATTTTCGTAGCGGTAGTTTTTTTTCTTGATCCATATACAGATCGAGGGCACGTTGCACCTGATCCATCTCGTATATGACGTCTCGTTCTTCTTCAGGCACGATATGAAATGTTTCTTTTGACATATAAAAGCGTTGTTTCGGAATTCCGGATAAATGATGTTTCAATCGCTTCGTGTCGATTTCTTGCGTGTCATCCAACAGGACGGTGCGATTTACCCCTTTTGGCAACGCTTGTTCATATTCGTGAATCGCTTGCCGCAATTCAGAGAGCGTGATATCAATCTCCTGATCAGGCTCCACTTCTTTTTGTTGCATCAGCCGCTTCCACCAACTTTTTCCAACTTTTTCATCTCGATCCATGTGCATACCCCTCCCTCTCTTCCTGTTCCCGATTCCATTAAAACTTTCACCATAAAATCGCATATTCATGAAAAAAACCTTCCTTTTTTCAAAGGAAGGTGTGCAGCTTATTTCAATTTGTTACGGAGAACCATCTGTAAGATTCCACCGTGACGATAGTAATCGATTTCAACTTCCGAGTCGAAACGAGCGATGACTTTGAATTCTGTCACCGTTCCGTTCTCGTGTGTTGCTTTAGCGTTTAAGATGTCACGCGGACGAACAGACTCATCGACTTGGATATCAATCGCTTCCTCACCAGTCAAACCGAGTGATTCTGAAGATTCCCCATCTAAGAACTGAAGTGGAAGTACACCCATCATGACAAGGTTTGAACGGTGAATCCGCTCGAAACTTTGCGCGACCACCGCACGAATTCCAAGTAGGTTCGTTCCTTTTGCTGCCCAGTCACGGGACGACCCCATTCCGTAGTCGTTTCCAGCAAGAACGATGAGACCAGTCCCTTGCTCTTTATACTTCATCGCCGCATCGTACATCGGCATGATTTCTCCAGTTGGCCAGTAAGTCGTGAATCCACCTTCTGTACCCGGAGCGACTTGGTTACGGATTCGGATGTTCGCGAACGTACCGCGCATCATCACTTCGTGGTTACCACGTCGCGAACCGTACGAGTTGAAATCGATTGGCTCCACTCCTTTTGAAAGGAGATATTGACCTGCTGGTGTCGTCTTCGAGAACGACCCTGCTGGTGAGATATGGTCCGTCGTGACCGAATCAGCGAACTTCCCGATAACGCGTAAACCATTCAACGCGTGCACCTCACCCGCTTCCGGTTCGAGTTGTTCAAAGAACGGTGGGTTTTGAATATATGTCGACTCATCAGAGAAATCATACAAGTTTCCTTCTGGCACTTCTAGCGCGTTCCAACGTTCGTTTCCAGTAAAGACGGTTTCGTATTCTTTACGGAACGCTTCAGGGGAAACAACGTCTTGAACGACCATCTTGATTTCATCGTTCGATGGCCAAATGTCTTTGAAGTAGACTTCATTTCCATCTTTATCCGTACCGAATGAATCATTCATGACGTCAAAGTTGACAGTTCCCGCAAGAGCATAGGCGACGACGAGCGGTGGTGATGCCAAGAAGTTCGCTTTGACGAGTGGGTGAACGCGTCCTTCGAAGTTACGGTTCCCTGAGAGGACTGATGAGACGAGCAAGTCGTTGTCTGTGATCGCCTCTTCCACTTCACGGTCGAGTGGCCCGGAGTTTCCGATACATGTTGTACAGCCGTATCCGACTGTATTGAAGCCAAGCTCGTCCAAGTAAGAAGTCAAGCCAGCTTTGTCGAGATAGTCTGTGACGACCTTCGAGCCTGGTGCGAGTGACGTCTTCACATACTTCGGAACAGTCAATCCACGCTCGACAGCCTTCTTCGCCACGAGTCCGGCACCGACCATGACGTATGGGTTTGATGTGTTCGTACAACTTGTGATCGCAGCGATTGCAACATCTCCCGTGCTCATGTCGACTGCGCCGTCTTCGTAGTTAACCGTCGCCTTTTTGTCGAGTTCTGAACGGTCGAGACCGAACCCGCTATTTCCTGCAGGAGCGCTCAAGCTATCGATGAATGATGTTTGAACGTCTGAAAGGTTGATTCGGTCTTGTGGACGTTTCGGACCCGCAAGTGAAGGTTCAACTTTTGACAAGTCGAGCGTCAACACTTTCGTGAACGTTGGATCCGCTTGATCTGGCGTATAGAAGAGGTCGTTCGCTTTTGAATATTCTTCAACGAGTGTAATCAACTCTTCAGAACGGCCTGTCGTACGCATGTAGTTCAGTGTTTCCGTATCCACTGGGAAGAACCCACATGTCGCACCGTATTCAGGTGCCATGTTTGCAATTGTTGCACGGTCTGAAAGTGGCATCGTGTGAAGTGATGGACCGAAGAATTCAACAAATTTCCCGACAACTTTTTCATGACGAAGCATCTCTGTCACGACGAGCGCAACATCGGTTGCCGTCACACCTGGGTTGACTTCACCGATGATTTTGACACCGACGACGTCTGGTACTGGGAAGTATGAAGGTTGACCGAGCATGCTCGCTTCTGCTTCGATTCCTCCAACACCCCATCCGAGAACACCGAGACCGTTGATCATCGTTGTATGAGAGTCAGTTCCAACGAGTGAATCTGGGTAAGCTACTGTACCTTCCGTATCGCTCTTCTCAAGCACGACTGACGCCAAGTACTCCAAGTTTACTTGGTGAACGATTCCTGTAGCTGGTGGAACGGCACGATAGTTATCGAATGCCGTCTGTGCCCAACGTAAGAATTTGTAACGTTCTTCGTTACGTTCGAACTCGATATCCATGTTTTTCATCAACGCACCAGCAAAGCCGTACGCATCTACTTGAACAGAATGGTCAACGACGAGGTCGACAGGGATTTCTGGGTTGATTTTGTTCGGGTCCCCGCCAAGGTCTGCCATCGCTTTGCGAAGTGAAGCGAGGTCTACAACCGTCGGAACACCAGTGAAGTCTTGAAGTACGACACGTGCCGGCTTGAACGGTACGTCAATATCTTTCGAGACGTCGGCAGTACCCCATTTTGCCAAGTTCTCGACATGTTCTTTCGTGATGGCACGACCGTCTTGTTGACGGAGTACCGATTCGAGCAGAACACGAATCGAATAAGGAAGACGGCTGATGTCCGTTAATCCCTCTTCTTCTAACTTTTTCAATCGATAAAAATCATACGATTGCCCGTTCACCTCGAATTTAGTTCGAGATGAGAAGGCGTCTAAAACATTCGTCTGTTCCATTGCAATTTCCCCCTTTTTGAAAGCGCCGACCACACGACAATGCGTAATCGCTTACTTTTCACATATTTATCATAATACAAGTATAGCGTGACGTAAAATACATTCCGTCACAAATTAGTCATAAGTAAAACTTATTACGTTATTCGTTAGGAGTTAAACACAAAAAAACACCTCAAAAACGAGGTGTTTACAACTTATTCTTCTGTACCAATCTCTTCATTGACGTCAAGTGCCTCGACGAGAGTCAAGTCATCGGCATGACGTTCTGCAAAACGCTCAAACGTGAACTCGTTCGCGAATAGGAAGACCGGACGTTCCCAACGGTCAGTGACGAGCATATTCCGTGAGTCTTGGAACGGTTTCAGTGCTTTCAATTCCTTGTCTTTCACCCAACGTGCAACACTGTAAGATACCGGCTCCATTCGGATATCTACGCCGTACTCGTTGTTTAAGCGATATTCGAACACTTCGAATTGAAGTTGTCCGACAGCACCGAGATAAATCTCGTTGTACTCGTTACGATAGACTTGGATTGCCCCTTCTTGTGCGAGCTGCTCCACACCTTTGTGGAAGTGTTTTGACTTGAGTGAGTTGACCGGCGATACGCGCATGAATAATTCAGGCGGGAAAGTCGGCAACGCTTCGAACGCAATCTTTTGTTTCGATGTCGTAATCGTATCCCCGATTTGATACGTCCCCGAGTCATAGATCCCGATGACATCACCGGCAAATGCCTGATCGACCGTCTCACGGTCGTTCGCCATCAACTGTGTCGACTGGCTCAATTTAATTTTCTTTCCAGTCCGTGTGAGCGTCACGTCCATTCCACGCTCAAAAACGCCAGAACAGATGCGGACGAATGCGATCCGGTCGCGGTGTGCCGGGTTCATGTTCGCTTGAATTTTAAAGACGAATCCACTGAAGTCTTCTGACGTCGGATTGATTGGACCAACGTTCGACTTACGTGCCTCTGGGGCTGGCGACATCTTTAAATAATGATTCAAGAATGCAGTCACGCCAAAGTCGACAAGTGCTGTCCCGAAGAATACTGGCGTCAATTTACCACTTTGAATCTCATTCACATCAATCTCGTTCCCGGCTCCGTCGAGAAGGTCGATCTCGTCGCGAAGATTTGTCAAGTTCTCCTCTGATAGATGATCAGCGAGCACCGGGTCGTTCACCCCATCCTCGCCCAGTTGAAGCGTCGACTTCTCACCACGGAACAAATGAACTTCATTTTTCATTCGATCATACACACCTTCGAACTGCATCCCACTCCCGATCGGCCATGTGATGGCAACAGAAGGCATGCCGAGCACTTCTTCAAGTTCCTCCATCAATTCAAGCGGATCTTTTGCCTGACGGTCCAACTTGTTCATAAATGTAAAGATCGGAATCCCACGCATACGACAAACTTGGAATAGTTTTTTCGTCTGTGCCTCAATACCTTTCGCTGCATCGATGACCATGACCGCGCTGTCGACCGATGTCAACACGCGGTATGTATCCTCACCGAAGTCATTGTGTCCAGGTGTATCCATAATCGACACGACTTTATCTTGATAAATGAATTGCATGACGGACGATGTAACCGAAATTCCACGTTGTTTCTCGATTTCCATCCAGTCAGATTTGGCGTGTTTTGAATTTTTTCGTGCTTTGACCGTACCCGCCTCACGAATCGCACCACCGTGCAAAAGTAACTTTTCTGTTAATGTCGTCTTCCCCGCATCCGGGTGAGAGATGATGCCGAATATTCGACGTCTCTCAACTTCCTGTTTCAATTGGCTCATATACTATAGACCCTTCCTTTCTCGACTCAGATCATGCTTATTCTCGTAGCAACGCTCTCTATTCTAACGAAATCGATTCAGTTCGTCTATCCTAACAGGACGTGCGCCTTTTGCAATTTGATTCTTTTTTGTATACTTACGATGAAAGTAAGTGAATGAATAGAACGGGGGAAAGACGATGCCAGAAAACTTGATGATGTATTTCATTATATTCTGGGGATTCGTCATGATTGGTCTCATGACGATTGGCGGGTACTTCATGTTCCGCAAGTTTTTAAAACGAATGCCGAAAGAAGATGGACGTTCCCTACTTGATATTGAAGATGATTATATAGAGAGAACGCTTCACCTATGGACCCCGGAAACTCGGACGCTACTAGACCGGCTCGTCTCACCGGTTCCCGAGTTGTTCCGCGACGTCGCCATCCGAAAAATCGCCGGGAAGATTGGGCAGTTCGCACTTGAATCCCGGGCTAAAAAGATGACGACCGAACTCGTTGTAAAAGGATATATCGCTGCAACGCCAAAACGCGATCACAAGTTTCTAAAGAAAGCACTGGCCGAAGAAAAAATTGACTGGACACCTTACGAACATTATTTTCAGCAGTAGACTCTATCCGATTCGGCTAGAGTTTTTTTGTTTATCAAATTGGGCGATTTAACTATTTGGAAATAGTAACTTTTCTCCCGAATTATATGACCTAAGCCCATCGTTCAATTTCCAGACAGCATTGAGAACGCTCGTAACTATCTTTGCCGGACTCGTCTTCTCAGCCGCTTCCTCATCCACTCATGACTTTTTTGAACACATCATCAATAGAGGATGCAACAAAACTTAACAAATATAAGAATCGATACGGAGACAGAAGTCGCCATCCTAAAAGAGAGGTAAACAAAAATGGAGCGGCTTTGAGCCACTCCATTTTCATGTGATTGCGATTCGTTTATACTTCTGATACATCGCAATTCGCCACGGAACAATCATCCCCCACGCAATTAAATAGAACAATCCTCCAGTGGAGAAAATATCGACTTCATGCCCGACCCAAACTTTCATCGCCGTGCGAATCGCAAGTAGTGCAAAAACCACGATAAAAAATGCTTTCGAGCGGGACAGATACACTTCCCCATCCCGTTTTTCAAAGTTTGATGTTTTGATTAAGAACAGGCTAAAGATCAGTCCGACCGCTAGCGCTTCAAGTACTTCAATCCATGACAAGCGAAACGCAGGAATCAAAAACTGAATCATCCCTGTTGTCATCGCAAGCGGTGGAATCAAGATTTTTTTTGCATTCGTCGGTTTCGCCGATGCTTTCACACGAACGAAGCTTGCCACGATCCCCATCAATAATGCAATAAGAGTCGATCCCCATAACATTGACATCTCGATCAACCCCTTAAAATCCGGTGAATCCGACAAGTTCGCTCATCCAGGCCGCGAATCGATTCATTCCGTCAAAATATAATAGTACGCCGAACGCCATCATCAAATAGCCTCCAACTTTTGCAACTTTCGCGCTGTTTCGTGCTAAGTACTTAATTTTGCCTACGAAAGCGACCATCACTAAAAACGGAATCGCAAAACCGATGACATACGCCAACATGTAGCCGAGACCTTGGCTCGGATTCGTTGCGGCAAGTGCAATCACGCCCGCTAAAATCGGACCCGTACAAGGCGTCCAACCAGCTGCAAACCCAATTCCGATTAATACGGTTCCAAAATACCCACTCTTTCGTTCGCCGATATCCATTTTCTTTTCGCGCATCATGAATCGCGGTTGCCAAAGGCCCGCCAAAAAAACGCCGAATACGAAAATCAAGATGGCTCCGAACATCCGTAGACTATCTTTATACTGGATGAAGACGTCTGCAATCAACGATGTCGATAATCCAAGTACGAGAAAGACAATCGAAAAGCCGAATAAGAACGAAAATGTGTGGAACCAAGCTGTACGCTGTTTCAATCCTTCATTTTTTAATTCCGATACGGAAACCCCGGTAATATACGATAGAAAAACCGGATACAACGGGAGCGTACATGGTGATAAAAACGATAAGACGCCCGCCCCAAATGCGAGCCATAATGTGACTTCCATGACGATTTCCACCTTTCACGACCATTATAGCGAAAACCTATTTAAATTGCTCGCATCTTTTCCTTCGCATCTCAATATCATTTTGTAATTTTTGAAATGGAAATGAAACTTGTCATCTGTAAACGAAGGTGCTAAGATTTGGATATTCTAGTTCACAAAATTCTAACTTACATGATGGGGGAACGAACGTGGCAGTCACCGCAGCAGATACACTACACCAAGCCATTGAACAAAAACGTGATGAACTGTATGAAATCGCGTCAGAGCACTCTTGGACCTCGCCAGAAGTCATATTGGTCAGTCAAGAACTTGACTCGCTGATTACTCATCACGTCCTATCAAAATATAAAAAAGAACAGCTCAATACTTAATTTTATTGGCTCGTCACCTTGTGTGGCGAGCTTTTTTCCATGGAAAAAGGACACCTAGGTAGGTATCCTTTCCAATTCAAGACATCAGACGTTGACCAGACTGAAGTTCATACATTTTTTTATAAAGACCATCCTGTTTCAACAACTCCTGATGATTTCCCCTCTCCACGATTTCCCCTCGATGCAAAACCAATATCAAATCGGCATCTTGAATCGTCGACAGGCGATGGGCAATCGCAATTGTCGTACGACCACGGCGCATCCGATCGAGTGCAATTTGAACACGTTCTTCCGTCTCGGTATCGATTGAACTCGTCGCCTCATCGAGAATGAGTATTTTTGGATTTCGCGCGACCGTGCGTGCAAATGCAAGCAATTGCCGTTCTCCACTCGAGAAGGTAGCCCCACGCTCCCCGACGATATGTCCATATCCGGCATCCAACTTCTCGATGAACGTATGTGCCTGAACAAATTCAGCGGCCTCACGCGTTCGTTCTGAATCGATGTTCGGATTGAACAGTTTTAAATTTTCTTCAATCGTTCCCGTAAACAAGAACGGGTCTTGAAGTACCAGTCCAACTTGCTGACGAAGTTCTTGTTCTTCAAATTGTTCGAGTGGCTGTCCATCGATCGTGATTTTGCCAGATCCATATGGGTAAAAACGTGTCAATAAGTTAATGATCGAACTTTTCCCGCTACCGGTATGACCGACGAGCGCGACCGTTTCTCCTGGCTTGGCGACGAACGAGATATGTTTCAACACATCGACTTCACCGTCATAACTGAACGTCACATCCTCGAATCGCACCTCCCCTTCCGAAACACGAGCTTCTCCTGGCAACTGTTTTCCTGGAGATGGCTCATTTGTATCTAAAATTTTAAAGACGCGGTCCGCAGATACGACAGCTTGTTGAAACTCGCTCAGTCGTTGCATGATGTCAAGCACCGGTCGGAAAATACGCTCGATATAACTGATGAACGCGTAGACGACCCCGACTTGAACTTGCTCAGTCATCGAGAGGACTCCATAATACCCGAGAAGTCCAATGATGGAGAAGGCGAGCAACAACTCAATAATTGGACGGAGTAACATACTATCGAGCTTTAAGTTCCGATATCGTGCCTCTTGGTGCGCCTCATTCGTTTCTTCAAACTGACGGATGAGTCGTTCTTCTTGGCGGAATTGTTGAATGATTCCCATTCCATTGATGGATTCGTTCAACTGGGCATTGAGTTGAGACAACAGGTCTCGAACTTGAGCAAAATACTTCGTCGAGAAACTACGATACGCCCAGATGATGAGCCAAAAGAGCGGCAGTAGGACAAGTCCCATCGTCGCAAGTTGCGGCTCTAGTATGTATAGGAATATATACGTCCCAATCAATTGGACAGCCGACTGAACGAACGTACTCATGACACCGACGTATAGCTCTTTTACGGCCTCGGTATCATTCGTGATGCGGGATACGAGGACACCGGCTGGGGTACGATCAAAATAAGCGAGACGCATCCCCATGACGTGACGAAAAATATCCATTCGAATGTTCTGGACAATCTTCAATGCAATCTTTTGGAAGGAGATGGACTGCAGATAGTCAAATAGAATAGCTGACAAGTGCAGAATCATATAAACAGTGAAGAGGGCAATCACCCAGTTCGTCGGATAGACACCTGGCGTGACAAACTCATCGATGAACACTTTAATGAGAAATGGACCGGCCAACTTGGCACCTGTCGCAATCAATAGAAAAACGAAGGCGATACCGAGAGGTTTACCGTACCGTTTCGCGTAACTCAGCAATCGTTTGATGACTTGCCATTCTTGAATATCATGCTTCATCGTGCCCACCCCCTTCTACGATCGCCTCAAGCTGTTGACGGTCATATGTTTCTCGATACCAGCCTATCTCTTGAAGGAGTAACTCATGCCGTCCACGTTGTACAATTTTACCGTCTTCGATGACGAGAATCTCATCGGCATGTTCGACTGCGGAAAGTCGATGTGCGACGATGACTCGTGCCTGTTCCGGATTGCCGACACGAAAATGCTCGATAATCGATTCTTCGGTTTTCGCATCAACGGCAGATAGCGCATCATCTAAAATCAACACATCAGCCTCTGTCATGAGCGCCCGCGCAATGGAGATACGCTGCTTCTGTCCTCCTGATAATGTCACACCGCGCTCACCGACGAGCGTCGCGTACCCTTCAGGGAGGCGGACGATATCTTCATGTACCTCTGCGACCTTAGCCGCTTCGATGATTTCCTCCATGCTGGCATCGGGTCTTCCGAATGCGATATTGTTTGCGATAGAATCAGAGAATAAAAAGTGGTCTTGCGGCACGACTGCAATTTTATCCATGAGAAGTGACTTTTTCACTTGGCGGATATTGATTCCACCGATTTTGATTTTGCCATCTTTCACATCATACTCACGGGTCAACAAGCGTACAATTGTCGTCTTGCCTGCCCCCGTCCTTCCGACGATCCCAATCGTTTTCCCACGCTCGATTCGGAAATGAACGTCATCGAGTACGATAGTCTCATCATAAGCGAACTTTCGAACGGCAACTTCCACCTCTGAGTGCGCCAGAGTCGTCGCAGCCATACGATCGTCTTGAATCTCAGGCTTGACGGCAAGCATTCGCTCGATGCGGTCGTATGAGGCACGTCCCCGTTCCACAATGTTAAACAGCCAACCGAATGCTAACATCGGCCACGTCAAGAGTGCCAAATAGGCAGTGAAGCTGACAATCTGTCCAATTGTCAATTCGCCCTGCTCGATTAAGACTGCCCCGTATCCGACAGAAAGGATATAGGAAAGGCCGACAATTCCGAAGATTGTCGGATCATATAAGGCATCGATTTTAGCGACACGGACGTTTTTCGCCATGACCTCACTCGATAAGTTTTCAAATGAATCCACATCCCGCTCGACTTCCCCGGCCGACTTTAAGACACGAACCCCACTGACACTTTCCTGCACTTTGTCATTCAATTCTGAAAATGCCGCTTGAGCGACCCCGAATCGGTTATGTAACATCTTTCCATATCGTGTCGTCAAAGCGACCATGATTGGGAGTGGCAGTAAGGCGACGAGCGTCAGTTTCCAACTGATTGTCGTAATCATCGTGATGATCACGAACGTTCCGAGCGTCACGCTATCAACAAGCGTCAAAATCCCCGCTCCGGCCGTCATCGATACGGCCTGTACATCATTTGTCGCATGTGCCATTAAGTCACCGACACGTGATTTTTTGTAAAATCGCTGGTCGAGGTCCGTAAAGTGCCGATACAATTGACTGCGAAGCTTTCTACCTAGACGAATCGAAGCACCAAAGATGAAATAGCGCCAAAAGAAGCGGGCAACATAATTCCCAATCCCGACCGCAGCTAGTCCTCCGAGTAACATCCAAAGCGTGTTCGATGCGAGTGAATCACTGTTGATTTCATCGACGACTCGTCCGATGATGCGTGGAGGAATCAACTCTAACCCTGCCACGAATATGAGTAAGACGATACCGATTGCATACGTCTTCCACTCGAGACGCAAAAACCAAGATAATTGTTTAAATACACGAATGAGAAACGCCCCCTTCTATCTTTATCAAAATTATGCGAGAATACTCCCACTTCTAAACGTTAAGGACAGGACTTGCGTGAAAGTGGGCGATGAATCGCCAACCTCTCTTTCGGGTAAAATATCTTCAAAAGGAGTGAACGTCACATGGTGAAGCACAAGGGCTATAAATTCCAGATCTATCCTACGAAGGAACAGGAAATTCTGATCGCCAAGACGATCGGCTGTTCCCGGTTCGTGTTCAACCATTTCCTGTCGAAATGGGACGCGGCCCATGAAGCGACCGGCAAGGGACTGTCGTATGATGCCTGCTCGAAAGAACTTCCCATACTCAAGCAAGAATTCAGTTGGTTGACGGAAGTGGACAGTACGGCCGTCCAGAACAGTGTCAAACACCTGGCCGACGCGTATAAGAAGTTCTTCAAGAAGGAGGAAAATCATCCCCGTTTCAAGTCGAAGCGAAACCCCGTCCAATCCTATACGGCGAACATCCAAGGGAAGTCCCAGCTCCCCGAGGTCTCGATCGTCGGGAACAAGCTCAAACTCCCGAAGCTGAAATGGGTGCGTTTCGCCAACTCGAGACACGTCGAGGGTCGCATCCTGAACGCCACGATCCGACGAACAGCTTCGGGTAAATATTTCGTCTCCCTTCTCGCAGAGCAGGAGATCGGTGAACTGCCGAAGACCGGTTCATCGGTCGGCGTCGACGTCGGGCTGAAGAATTTTGCCATTCTATCGGACGGCACATTCTACAAGAACGACCGTTACTTCCGCACCCTCGAGAAGAAACTGGCGCGGGAGCAACGCAAGTTGTCCCGTCGTCAGCTCATCGCCCTGAACAAGAAGGTGAGACTTTCCGAGGCGAAGAACTACCAGAAGCAGAAGCGTAAGGTCGCCCGCATCCATGAGAAGATCGCCAACAGACGCACCGACTTCCTGCACAAGGTGTCGACCGAGATCGTCAAAAACCACGACGTCATCGGCATCGAGACCCTGCAGGTGAAGGACATACGTAAGAACCGCAAGTTGAGCAAGTCGATCTCCGAGGTCAGTTGGTCGGAGTTCTTTCGCATGCTCGAGTATAAGGCCGACTGGTACGGGAAGACCGTCGTGAGGGTCGGGAAGACCTTCGCCTCGAGCCAGCTCTGTTCGAGTTGCGGCCATCGACACAAAGACGTGAAACATCTTGGCTTGCGTGAATGGACATGCCCGAACTGCGGACTCCATCATGACCGTGATGTGAACGCAGGTATGAACTTGAAATTAGAAGCTGAACGCATGTTAGCTTCTTCAACCGTCGGGACGACGGGGTTAGCCTGATCACGTTTCTCTCGTTAGAGAGGATGACTCAGGAATCCTCCACCTCTAAGCGAAGCGTAGGTGGAGGTAGTTCAAATGAAGATTATTTCTTAATCGTAGCGAAAGTTTGTTCGATTGTCTAACAAAATGAGGAGACAAAAAAGCACTTCGAGGACCGAAGTGCTTTCACGACTCATTATGACTTCTTTTCATCTTTCATCTGCACGTTCATGGCGCGCATCACTTGGTTGACTTTCTTCTGTGATGGCTTTTGACCCATCTGCATCATCAACGTACGAATCATATCTTCATTGATTGGCGGGTTTTGTTCAAGGTAGTTCATCATGTATTTACGCGCGATGAAGAATCCAATCGCGATACCCCCGATGAGTGCTGCCACGACAAGAAGAATCCAAAATAATGTACTCAAGGCTTTACCTCCTCTACCATATGAAACATCGTTTTTTACTATACACTAAATCGAACAACTTCGCTAGTCGTCTAGAAAAAAAGTGACGGCCAAATGAATGGCCGTCATAAATAATCAATTTAAGATTAAAGTGATTTTACTGCATCGACGACGTTGTCGACTGACATGCCGTATTCTTTCATGAGGAGATCTCCAGGCGCTGAAGCTCCGAACTTATCGATTCCGAGAACTTTCCCACCAAATCCGACATACTTGTACCAACCAAGTGTCGCACCCGCTTCAAGTGACACACGCTTTGTGATTGAAGACGGAAGGACAGATTCTTTATACTCAGCAGATTGTGCTTCGAAGAGTTCCCATGACGGCATCGAGACAACTGCTGCGTTCACACCAACAGATGCGAGCTGTTCACGTGCTTCAACGAGGACATGTACTTCTGAACCTGTACCAAGTAAGAGAACGTCTGCATCTTTCGATTCACCCGCAACGACGTATGCGCCTTTTGCTGCTGTTTCAATCGATGTGCCTTCGAGTTCAGGCAATGCTTGACGAGTCAAGACGAGAAGCGATGGTGCCGTCTTCGATGTCACAGCTTGTTTCCAAGCAGCAATCGTTTCTTTACCATCTGCCGGACGAAGAACAGAAAGGTTTGGCATCGCGCGGAAGCTCATCAAATGTTCGACCGGCTCGTGTGTTGGACCATCTTCACCAACTGCGATTGAGTCGTGTGTCAAGATGAACGTCGATGGGAGTCCCATGAGCGCAGCAAGACGAACTGCAGGGCGAAGGTAATCCGAGAAGACGAAGAATGTCGCACCGTATGGAAGTACTCCACCGTGAAGCGCCATACCGTTTACAGCTGCCGCCATCGCAAATTCACGTACACCGAACCAGATGTTACGACCGGCCGGGTCTTCATCGAAGTCCACTGCACCTTTGATCATCGAGTTGTTTGAACCTGCAAGGTCAGCCGATCCACCGAAGAGTGTCGGTACTGCTTTCGCGATTGCGTTCAACACTTCGCCACTCGTTTGACGTGTTGCTTTTTTCGAACCGATTTCAAATGTCGGCAACTCGCTGTCCCAACCTTCAGGAAGCTCATTGTTCATCGCAAGTTCGAACTGTGCACCAAGCTCTGGATGGGCCGCTTTGTATGCTTCAACGAGCTCGTTCCAGTCTGACTCGTACTTCGCGCCGGGCTCGACCACTTTCTCATTGAACAAGTCGTATACTTCGTTTGGAACGTAGAACGACTCGCCTTCCCATTTGTAGAACTGTTTCGTCAATTCGATTTCAGCATCTCCAAGTGGTGCCCCGTGCGAAGCCGACTTCCCTGACTTGTTCGGTGAACCGAATCCGATCACCGTCTTGACTTCAATCAATGTCGGTTTCGACGTCTCAGCTTTCGCTGCATCAATTGCTTTTGCGATTGAATCGATATCTGTTCCATCTTCGACACGAATGACTTGCCATCCATAGGCGTTGAAACGGTCTTCAACGCTCTCAGAGAATGACTTGTGAAGGTCACCATCGAGTGAGATGTCGTTTGAATCGTAAAGGACAACGAGTTTACCAAGTTTCAAGTGACCAGCGAGTGATGCCGCTTCCGCCGAGACACCTTCCATTAAGTCCCCGTCTCCGCAAATTCCAAATGTGTAGTGGTCAACGACGTTGAACTTGTCGCGGTTGTAAGTCGCTTCTAAGTGCTTCTCTGCCATGGCCATCCCGACAGCCATCGCGATCCCCTGTCCAAGTGGTCCCGTTGTCGCATCTACCCCAGCCGTGTGACGATACTCTGGGTGACCTGGTGTCTTCGAGTCCATTTGACGGAATGATTTAAGGTCGTCCATTGACAAATCATATCCAGACAAGTGAAGGAGCGAGTACAAGAGCATCGATCCATGACCCGCAGAAAGCACGAAACGGTCGCGGTTGAACCAGTTCGGGTTTTTCGGGTTGTGACGCATTTTGTCTGTCCAAAGTGTAAACGCCATCGGTGCAGCACCCATCGGCATTCCTGGGTGACCAGAGTTTGCTTTTTGGACCGCATCGATTGAGAGCGTCCGAATCGAGTTAATCGCTAATAATTCTTTAGTAGTTGTTTCCACTAATTTCATCCTCTCTGTGTTAAGAAGGTTTTCTACCCGTCATATTCTATCATACTCATTCGTGTGTCACAACTAATTAATTAGTATAACACATTACATGAAATCGTTTCCTTCAATTGCATGAAAAAGAACGCAATCCGTTCGTCTGATGATTGTTCGTGTATAACAAAAATGCACATCCTATGCGAAATAGGATGTGCATTCAGCATCACTCACCACGATGGCGTTTTTGTTCTTCTTTCAATTTCTCTGGCGTGACGTCGTTTCCTTCTGGGTCAACGACTTTCATGCCCATCATTTGAGACTTGAAAGATTGACGGAACGCCTTCAAATATTCTTGACGCAAGTCTTGTTGTTCGTTCATCTCTTCTTGAGATAGTCCTTCTGTCTTCGCTTTGTTGGCGAGGAAATTGATTCGCTCCAATTGTCCGGGTGCTAACATATGACTCGCCCCCTCTCTCGTGAATTTGTTCTTCTACTTTACAAAATCAGAGAGGAAGAATCAAGTTTCAGCAACTAACCGGTGTTCGAGATAGCGTCGGTTGACCGTTGCTTTTGATACTTCGTAGCCGAATCCGCGAAGTGTCGCCGCAATCTCGGCAAACGTCAACCCCCGCTCGCGCAATTGAATAATCTCTTCAATCGGAACTTCAATCCGATGTCGGCCACCTTGATCATTGTTCTCAATATTACGTTGTGGATTGAAACCGTTGGCGACCGCACGACGCATTCCGCGGGAAATCTTCGCGTTATGAATTTTCCGTTGATACTCTTCGACGACACTAACAATCTCTAACACCATCTTCTCAGCATCAGAAACAACGTAATCCGAAGTCGACTGCATCGTCAACAATCGCACATCATGCTTCATTAATGTGTGTAGTATCGCAATTTTGGCATTTCCTCGTCCTAAACGACTGTCATCGGTGACGAGCACGGCATCCAACTGAGATGTCGATACGTGGTCAAGTAAATTGAGCAGCCCCTGTCGATTAACTTCATAACCGCTCTCTTGTTCTGTGATGACATCTATAATGTCGGCCCCTAAACGCGAAGCTAGTTCTTGTAATTCTTCGACTTGCCGACTGAGTGATGTCTCTTGGGTAGACTTGTTCGTCGATACCCGACAATAGATGACGACTCGCATCGCATCACTCCCTTTCATCGCATTCATTCCTTACGATACACAGTTTGAGAACGGTTCGCAATGCTGAACGATCACTCAGCGGCATACCATTTTGTTTTTCGTTCATTATGTTCTTCTCGCTCTGCCATGATTTGCGCTTCAATCGACTCTGCCTCGACATAGGCGACCTCTTCTTCAATCGTACGTTCCGATGTCATGATCGGTTCAACTGGTGTCGTTCCCCCACGCACCTCCCCAGCTAAATAAAAGGCGAACATCCCGACTAAGAGCATTCCGACTAAAATGATTCCGTTGAGTGTATCTTTCATGATTCCCTTACCTCCTGTATAAGAATATATGTTCGTTAGAACGTTTGTTCGTTTATCTGTTCTTATCATAAAACAAGAACTCGTGTTCGGTCAAGGGAAAATAACGAACGAATGTTTGTACGCTCATGTGTTCTTGTGTTACACTAAATACATAAAGAATAGGATGCGATTGCAGTTTATTCGATTATATCGAGGTGAACATAATGAAAAAAATGTCAGCGCGACAACAACAGATTCTTGATTTCATCAAAGACGAAGTTCGGGCAAAAGGCTATCCACCTTCTGTTCGTGAGATTGGAGAAGCAGTCGGTCTTGCCTCTAGTTCGACCGTACACGGTCATCTAGATCGCCTAGAGAAACGCGGTTTGATTCGTCGGGATAAGACGAAGCCCCGTGCAATTGAAATTCTGAGTGAAGATGCATCCACAATGGATGAGCAAGAGTCCGTCATGTACGTTCCGGTCATCGGGAAAGTCACCGCGGGGACACCGATCACCGCCATCGAAAACGTGGAAGAGCACTTCCCTCTTCCGGCACATATCGTTGGTTCAGATAACGTCTATATGCTGTCCGTTTCTGGAGATTCAATGATCAATGCAGGGATTTTGGACGGAGACCGTGTGCTCGTCCGCCAACAGAGCACTGCCGACAATGGAGAGATTGTCGTCGCCATGACAGAAGAGGGCGAGGCGACTGTGAAGCGTATTTATAAGGAAGCTTCAAAAGTCCGTCTTCAACCGGAAAACGACGAGTTAGAAGCGATGTATTTTGACAACGTCTCAATTTTAGGGAAAGTTATCGGCGTATACCGGACAATTCATTAATGGCTAGCGGTAAGACCCATACCCGTACGAATCTCGTGGCAACCGGCGCACTTGCGGTTGCCACGCCTTTTATTGATTTAGACGTCCCGCTCGCATTCATAATCGGTGCGATTATTGGAACGCTCTGGCTCTCCCCGGACCTCGATTTAAAATCAGATGCGTATTATCGATGGGGACCACTCAAATTGATTTGGCTCCCATATGTGAAACTTATGCCGCATCGCTCTCTACTATCGCATTTTCCTGGTTTGAGCGATGTGATTCGGATTGTATATATCGGTTTCCCATTGGTGCTTCTCTTACCATTCACGGCATACGAAACGGAAATTCGCTCATGGGTGGACGTTCATGGCATGTCTTTCTTTCTAGGACTCGTCTTCGCGACGACACTCCATACGACACTCGACTACACATCAACGTTTTTAAAAAAAGCGTTTTAACTAACAAAGGATCACTTCCACGCTCGTGGAGGTGATCCTTTTACATTTCTGCTTCATCTGAAACTCAGCAAAAAAGAGCAATGAACGACACTTCTGAAGAAGGTCATTCATTGCTCTTTTGCATATTTCTTCTATTAGTAGAGCGTCAAGTACTGATCTCGTTCCCACTCTGTTACTTGCATACGGAACATATCCCACTCGATTTCTTTTAACTCGAGGAAATGTTCACCAATGTGTTCACCGAGCGATTCCATGACGACCTTGTCTGCACGAAGGACTTCGAGTGCGTCAAAGAGTGTCGCCGGGAGATCGTCGATTCCGTTCGCTACACGCTCAGGTTTGTCCATCACGTAGATGTTGCTGTCGATTGGTTTTGGTGCATTCAAATCTTTTTCGATTCCGTCAAGACCTGAAGCCAAGAGCGCAGCAAGTGCGAGATACGGGTTCGCTGCCGGGTCAACCGAACGTACTTCGATACGAGTCGAGAGACCACGTGCTGCTGGCACACGTACGAGCGGTGAACGGTTGCGTGCGCTCCATGCAACGTAGCAAGGTGCTTCGTAGCCTGGTACGAGACGCTTGTATGAGTTCACAGTCGGGTTACAAACTGCTGTGAAGGCACGAGCGTGCTCCAAGATACCAGCTGTGAACGCGCGAGCTGTGTCAGAAAGTTCCATATCGCCGTTCGGATCGTAGAAGACGTTCGTGTCGCCTTTGAAGAGTGACATGTTTGCGTGCATCCCTGAACCGTTCACACCAAAGAGTGGCTTCGGCATGAACGTCGCGTGAAGACCATACTTCGCAGCGATCGTCTTGACGACGAGCTTGAACGTTTGGATATTATCTGCCGTCGTGACAGCATCGGCGTATTTGAAGTCGATTTCGTGTTGTCCTGGTGCGACTTCATGGTGTGACGCTTCGATTTCGAAGCCCATGTTTTCAAGTTCGATGACGATTTCTTTACGGCAGTTCTCACCAAGGTCAACTGGTGCCAAGTCGAAGTATCCACCTTGGTCGTTAAGTTCAAGCGTCGGACGACCTGAAGCGTCTTTCTTGAACAAGAAGAACTCTGGCTCTGGTCCAACGTTGAACGCTGAGAAGCCAAGCTTTTGCATCTTTTCAAGGTTACGTTTGAGTGTACCGCGTGGGTCACCGCTGAACGGTGTACCGTCTGGGTTATAAATATCACAAATTAAGCGAGCGACTTTTCCGCTGCCATTTGTCCACGGGAAGACAACCCATGTGTTGAGGTCTGGATACAAGTACATGTCTGATTCCTCGATGCGGACGAATCCTTCGATTGATGATCCATCGAACATCATTTTGTTATCAAGTGCTTTGTCCAATTGGCTGATCGGCACCTCGACGTTTTTGATTGTTCCGAGGATGTCCGTGAATTGAAGACGAATAAAGCGTACGTCTTCCTCTTGTGCGATGCGTTTAATGTCTTCTTTTGTGAACGTTTTTCTGGCCATGGTAAAATGTCCCCTCTCACATTGCGTAATGGTTGATGTGTGCGGCGTTATCGATAAAAACGAGAAAGCTCGCCTTGAATGAGCGACGTCTTATTGAAACGACCGGCTTCTTGGAGCTGTGTTTTCAACAAATGATGTAACTCTTTTTCTGAAATCTTCGGAGTTTCATCAACCGGTGTAGCCGGAGCGGACGTTTCTGCTCCTTTTCCACCTTCCTGCTCTAACATATGGCGAATTGCTGCCAAGTTAAAACCTTGGTCAATGTAATCCTTGATTGCGAGTAGACGTTCGACATCATTAAAGGAATAAAGTCGTCGTTTCGATTCTGTCCGACTAGGAGAAACCAGACCCTGTTCTTCATAATATCGAATCTGCCTACCAGTCAGCTGCGTCAAATCTTGGACGATTCCAATCGGAAACAACGGGTTGGAGCGACGAAATTGATCGGCCATCCTTACCCCTCCTTTTCTGTCTCACAATGTGAGAATAATACATGACAACAATCCTGTCAATAGATGTTAACAAAGTTAACATGACAGAACAGTTACAAATGCGTTGACTGATTTTGCTCGTCGAATGCTACTAAGCCCTTGCCGTGTAATTGGCTCAACGCCAACATCAAAGCGACCTTTACGTGAGCATACGTCAGACCACCTTGGACGTACGCTGTGTATGGTGCTCGAAGTGGTCCATCAGCCGAAAGTTCGATGGACGAGCCTTGAATGAATGTCCCCGCCGCCATGATGACATCATCTTCATAACCCGGCATATAGGCCGGCACAGGTAATGCATGTGCATTTACAGGAGATGCCATTTGGATGCTTTGACAAAACGCGATCATCTTGTCACGGTCACGGAACGTCACCGACTGAATCAAATCCGTTCGTTCAGTCGTATAGTGCGGGTCGGTCTCAAACCCCACTAGTGACAAGAGACTGGCCGTCAAGTGTGCTCCTTTCAGCGCTTGCGCAACCGTATGAGGAGCCATATAGAAGCCTTGATACATCTCTTGAAGCGAGTAGAGCGATGGACCGGCTTCACTTCCGATTCCTGGGGTCGTCATCCGGAACGAACAGCGTTCAATCAACTCTTTCGTACCGGCGATATATCCACCCGTCTTCGCCAATCCACCGCCCGGGTTTTTAATGAGGGAGCCGGCCATCAAATCTGCCCCGACATGCGTCGGCTCCATCGTCTCGACGAATTCACCGTAACAGTTGTCAACGAACACATACACATGCGGATGCGCCGCTTTGATGCGTTCGATGGCAACTTTGATCTCTTCGACTGGGATACTGCGACGGTTCGCGTATCCTTTCGAACGCTGAATCCCGACAAGTTTCGTTTCAGGACGAATCCGTTCGATGACGCAATCGATATCGATTTCACGATTTTCTTTTAATTCCACTGTGTCATACAAGACACCGAGCTCTTTCAACGAGCCGCGACCATCGCCTCGGATGCCGACAATCTCCTCGAGCGTGTCATACGGCTTCCCTGTGATATAGAGCAGTTCATCACCTGGTAGAAGGACACCGAACAAGGCAATCCCAATCGCGTGGGTACCAGAGATAATCTGTGGTCGACATAGCGCGAGCTCGGCTCCGAACACATCCGCATAAATCGACTCGAGCGTGTCTCGACCGATATCATCATACCCGTACCCCGTCGTCGGATTGAAGTGGAAATCAGACACCTTGTGTTTCTTAAAAGATTCAAGGACGCGATACTGGTTGTATTCGGCTGTTTCGTCAATCTTCTCAAAAAATGGTTTGACCCGCGCCTCCGCTTTTTTCACGAACGGCGCGAGCGTATCATAATGTTCAATCTTTTCTTGCCACATACTTACACCTCAAATTGTTTTAGCGTCGCGTATAGACGCGTGTCTTCTCTCATATAACCGACCAATTCGACAGAGCCATCCTCTAAGAAGTTTTCTTGAAGACGATACATCACCTCTTTGGCTGGATGATAATGTTCAAAAGCCGTCACCGGTAGGATGACATGAACTTTTGTCAAAATGTCCGCAATCTTATCCTCGAGCGCACCTGTCAACGTCTCGATATCTTCTGGTGCGATTGCCGAGATTAACAACGGTCCGCCGACAAAGTCTGTCGTGAGACGGTCTTTTTTATTATACACCTCGAGTTGGGGCACCTCACTCGCACCGAGTTCTTCAAGTACCGCATTGGTCGTATCGATCTGGTTCAAGTAATGTGGATTCGATGCGTCAATCACATGGAGAATCAGGTCGGCACCGACCACCTCTTCTAATGTCGAACGGAACGCAGCGACAAGCTTAGTCGGTAGGTCGCGAATAAATCCGACCGTATCCGTGATGAGCACTTTCCCACCACGCGGGAGTTCGAGCTCACGCGTCAACGGGTCGAGCGTCGCGAACAATTCATCCTGCTCATACGTGTCCGCATCCGTCAACCGGTTGAAGATTGTCGACTTCCCAGCGTTCGTATACCCGACAAGAGCGACTTGGAACACACGATTTTCTTTCCGGCGTTCTCGGTAACGATCACGGTGCGCGACTGTTCCTTCGAGTTGTTTTGTGATCTCATCAATGCGACGCTTGATATGGCGACGATCCGACTCAAGCTTCGTCTCACCAGGACCACGTGTCCCGATCCCTCCACCGAGCCGTGAGAGCTGTGTCCCTTGTCCGATTAGACGGGGAAGCAAATAGTTCATCTGCGCGAGTTCGACTTGTAGCTTCCCTTCACGTGACTGGGCACGACTTGCAAAGATGTCTAAGATGAGTTGCGTACGGTCGATCAGCTTCATCTCGTCCGGGTCGTTCAGGGCGATGCGAATGTTCTTCGACTGCGCAGGCGTCAACTCGGCGTTGAAAATCAACAGGTCCGGCTCGAACTGCTCGACGAGCATCGCAAGTTCTTCTATTTTCCCTTTCCCGATAAAGGTACGACGGTCGATTTGTTGGCGTTTTTGGTCGAGCCGGGCAACGACGTCACCTTGCGCCGTGTCCACGAGTTCGACGAGCTCGCCCATCGACTGTTCATATGTCCAATCATCGACATTCGGTAACTGACAGCCGACGATAACAACTTTTTCACGTTCAATCATGTAATCCCTCATTCCATAAAGTCTCACCTTTCATCTTACCACGAATCAGCGCATAGAGAACGTCCGTTTGTGGTAGGATAAAAGAAGAAGGAGGCTTGACCATGACGAAACGTAGAAAAGACTATCCGCTTCCCGAGTTTATCGAAACTTACTTGTATCATCTCGGTGCAAGCGGTCGTCAACCCTCGACGCTCAAACGATATCGCTACGACTTGATTGACGTGCATAAATACTTTCACGACCACAATGTCGAACTAAACGAACCGACGGACTGGCTAGACGTCCCAATCGAATCGTGGAAGACGTTCGTGAACGACTTCTTAATCGAAGAGAAGCACTATCAACAGGCGACCGTCGCCCGCATCGTCACGGTCATCAATAGCCTGACCCACTTTTTAAATCCGCTTCGGAAAAAGATGCTTGCCTATTCACAGCCGGCGCATACGCTGACAATCGATCAAATCGCACTCGAGTCTGAATTCGACCGGCTCGTTCAAACGATTCGATCGACGAGAGGATTGAGTGAGAATCAGCTCCAAGCTCATCCCTATCTTGTCAATCGGAACGAACTGATTGTGACACTCTTCTATAAATATGGATTACGTGTCCATCACATCATTCGTTTGCGAATGAGCGACTTACATTTGGCCGACCACACCTTTGATGTGTATGACCGGCTCGGCAACCAGTTCACGTTGAAGCTGTCCCAAGAAGACCAATCGTTACTCATGAACTACTTGGCCGATATCCCGACGCCAGTAAGACCACGCTGGTATTCAGAAGACCCCGTCTTCGTTTCATTCGATTTCGCACGGATGACGTTCCGCTGGGTGTACGCGAAAAATCAACCGAAGCAATTGACGATCGTCATGATCACGAAGATGATGCGTCAATTAAATGAACGGAGCGGATTCGCACGTTCCGTCACCCCGTCGATGCTCAGGAACGCCCACGTGTTAAAGACATATGCGACCGACATGACGCCAATCGAGCGGATGAACATCACGTGTATGCATAAAGAGTCTTCCCTTCGCCGGTACGAGCAGGCGTATGAGGAGTTCGGAACCGAATTATTCGATTCAGACGAAAGACCCGCCCTCTCGTAAAGGGCGGGTCTAGTACTGTTATTAAACGTAAACAATCCATCGCTATACCGTTTCAAAAAAAGAATCAACTTGCCGTTCTGTCACTTCGCTAAGTGTAGAAGGATTCCATTTCGGAGTACGATCTTTATCAACAAGAACTGAACGAACCCCTTCATAGAAATCATGACATTTCATAAAATGCAATGCGAGGTTTTGTTCCATATCAAAACACGCTTGAAGAGATTGCTCTTTCCCTTTCTGCATTTGACGAAGGGTCACTTTCAATGACGTGGGTGACATAGATCGGAGTGTCTCTATCGTTTTCTCTGCCCACTCATCGCCTGTTCTCGCACCTTGTTTAAGCGATGAAATAATCTCTTCAATTGTTTCAAACCGAAAGTACTGATCGATTTTGTCTTGTACGGATGATATTGACGAAGGAAGAGAAACAGGTCTCCGGAACGAATCCAATAGCTGATTGAGGTCCGTTTCAACTGAATCAGGCGTCCAACGTTTTTCCATCATGCCTTCTTTTAATTTGGGCCAATCCTTGCTCTCAATGAAATGGTCAGCCGCTCCGATATAGAGCGCATCTTGTGCATGGATAACGGTCGCGGTTAAAGCAAGATATCTTCCTACTGAACCAGGCATCTGATTTAAAAAATAACTTGCCCCGACATCAGGGAAAAAACCGATGTTCATTTCTGGCATTGCCCATTTGGACGATTCAGTTACAATCCTGTGTGAGGCACCTATTGATAGTCCGACGCCACCACCCATGACTATACCGTTCATGAATACGACGACTGGTTTTGGATAATGATGAATCTCATAGTCCAATTCGTACTCGATCGAAAAGAATTGTTTGGCGTATGCTTCTATATCATCTTCTTTTAAATCATATAAGGCGCGCATATCTCCACCTGCGCACAGACCCTTTTCGCCTTCTCCGTAAATACATACGAATGATACACTGTCATCTTGCTTCCATTTTTTTAGCTGTTCATTCATCGTATCTACCATATCAACGTTTAAAGAGTTTAACGCACGGGGGCGATTCAGCTTGATCCACCCAATTCCATTTTGAACTTCTGTGACGACACTTTCTCGAGCATCCACTATCGATCACCGCCTTGAAGATTGTATAGGTTAATATGAATTAAACACGACATATACTTACTGAAAACAGGTTGAAATGTTCAGATCATTATTTATCTTGGAATTCTGCCTCACGTTTTTCGATAAAAGCATTGACCCCTTCTTTCATGTCTTCCGTTGTAAACAACCCTGCCCAAAGGTTTGCTTCAATCGCCAGACCTTCTTCTAATGTTGTTTCCAAACCTTTATTTACCGCCTCCATCGTTGCCGCAATCGATGATCGACTCTTTTTAAGAGCAATAGTTTCGGCAAGTTGTTTCGCTTCATCCATTAATTCAGCAAGAGGCACCGATTTGTTTACTAATCCAATTGATTCCGCTTCTTTCCCACCAATGATTTTACTAGTCAAAATCATTTCAAGAGCCTTCGACTTATTCGTAAGTCGTGCCAAACGTTGCGTACCTCCAAAGCCCGGTATTAATCCTAAGTTCAGTTCAGGTTGCCCAAGCTTGGCTTCATCTGCAGCAATCCGTATATGACAACTCATCGCAAGCTCCAAACCTCCACCTAAGCAAGCCCCATTAATCGCAGCAATGACAGGTTTGTTTAATTGTTCGATTTTATTTAAGACAGATTGTGCTTCTACAGATAGAGATTTTCCTTTTTCTTCACTATCGAACGCAGATACAAATTCTTTGATATCAGCACCTGCAATGAAGAATTTCCCTTCCCCTGTAATCACGACTGCCTTTATGTTTGGTTCTTCCGCGACATAATCAACGCAATCTGACAATCCGCTAACCGTCTCTGAACTGATCACATTTGCCGGTGGATTATTGACGAACAGATAGGCTACGTGATTTTCAACTTTTACATAACAATTTGAAAATTCTTTTTCATTATTCATCATTTGTTGACCTCCTCATTTTGCATTGATTTTAACCATTGGAGTTGAATTTTGATGGCTCATCAGAATTCGCATATAAAATTGTTTCGCACCAAAACTGTTTCACCTCGAAACTTAACATGCTATGATGAACAGTGTCAAGATAAGGGGAGAACGATATGGAATTGAAAGATTGTATTAACTTTTTACTAAGCGCTAGCCAGAATAAGGTTTTTAAATATTTCAGCAAGCTACTAGAAGAGTATGAAGTGACTCCAGCTCAATATGGTGTATTAAACTGTTTGTGGAGAGACGGACAGCTTTCCCCGAAACAGATTGGAGAAAAGTTGTATCTTGAAGCTCCTACGATTTCAGGAATACTTGATAAAATGCAAAAATCAGGACTGATCGAGCGTTCGATTGATCCTGATAATCGTAGAAACGTATTGGTTGTACCTACTCAAAAAGCTGAAGAAATGAAAAGTGGAATCGAAGCTGCCACGATTGAGCTGAACGAAAAAGTTTTCGAACATTTATCGGATTGTGATGTGGAAATTTTAAAAAAATCATTAGCGATTATCATCCAAACCGATTATTGAATGACAGAAAGGACATTCTCTTATGAATTGGAGAATGTCCTTTCGTAATTTAATGTCATTTAAAATTATAATGGCATGCATATTTAATTTTTCTTTAGTTTTTACAAGAATGATAGAAAAAATCTCGCGGTACCACCTTAATTCGCAATCTGACTCACATCAGATGCCTCTACAAGTACTGTGTATCATGCTATACACGAATACCGTGACATGGATAACGGATGACAAATCCCGTCGCCTCTTACTTGTGAATCCACACGTTCAGGACGAAGCTCAGAGACCATTTTCAATCGAGTGTCTTTTACCTTTTCTCAGCTTACAAGGTTCTCTGTATAAAAACGAACTCGATTTACTTTTCTCTTCAACGCATTTTCATAATAGTTATACGTATCTTAGTCTTACCAGTTATCAGTAGTCAATAGATTTCTAACCTTGAGGTTTATATAACTTATCGACACTCATCAATGTGTCGTTTTTAAAAGTCGCCTTGTAGAGATCCGGCATATCGAGTTCTTTCCAAAACTCATATCCATATTGATCATCAAAATAATTCAACATGAGAACCATGATATTTCCATGTGTACCGAGCACCACTTTTTTCCCTTCGTACGTACGGAGCAATGATTTTAGAGCCTCTATTCCTCTAGATTGAGCCTGAGCGTTCGACTCTCCCCCTTCCCATGCGAACGTCGGGTTCTGCCAAACGGTCTCCATGGCACTTGTAAAGTCTTTAGCCGGCTCTGAAGTCAAGGTTCGTTCTCTCAAATCATCCATCACTACAATGTCCTGTCCAAGATAATCCGCAATGCCTTGTACGGTTTGAACGGCTCGTTTGTAAGGACTCGAAGTCACGATATCGATTCCCTCATCGATTAGAAGATTTGTGATTTCAGAAACATCATGCATTCCTCTCTCGGATAACGGTCTGGCGAATTCGTCTGCCGTATAAGTAGAATGTGCATGTCTAACAAAGTAAAGTGTTGTCATCTCATATTCCCCTTCTAAAAAAATCGTGCATCTTACTCATCGATGTTTATACACGATTTTCAACTTCATGATCAATATTAAGCGGATTGTTTAGCTGCAAATATTCATGTCGCAGCAACCCATAAATGACATGATCGACGTAACGGTCATATAGCCATTCCGCATCTCGAATGACCCCTTCTTCTTTAAAGCCGAATCGTTCCGGAAGTGCCCGACTCTTCACATTCCCTGTCGCAACTCGGATTTCAATCTTATTTAGTTTAAGGTCTCGGAACCCATACTCGATGATGGTCTCGAGCGCTTGACTCATGATTCCCTTACCTTGAAAATCTTGTCCGAGCCAATACCCAACCGTGCCACATTGGATCCCACGATCGATTTCGTTAAATCCGATTGTCCCGGCAAGCACGCCTTTATACATCACAGCGAATGATTTTGGGAAGCCACCCGTTTCAATCAACCCTTTGATTCGTCCTTCAATATTCTTCCTTGAGTCTTCGATTGTCTCAATATAGTCGAGCCAGCCAAGCCACTCTCGCAAATAAGGCTTCGATGCAATCGTCAGCTTGAATAATGCGTCCGCATCGTCTGTATTGAACATTCTCAGTGTGACATCGTCATTTAGTTTATATTCAAGCATATAGTTTCATCCTCATCATTTATTATTTAATCATTTGTCTTCATATGTCACTGCAACCTTAATTGGATTGATGACACGTGCACTTAGTTTTTCAAACGTATCAATCAATTTATATTGATCAATATCCAACTCAAAAATCTTTCTTACGTATGGTGTTTGTCGGCTCGCTTCAAAATACCAGCTGAAATGTTCTTTATAATTCCAGCCATCACTAGACCCAACGATATGTAGTTCTTTCTCGTAAAATTGAGGTTGTAGCACCAATTCTTCTCGATTACCGTCTGATAAGATACAGATAGATCCATTCGGCTTAACAGCTTGTTGAAGGTTCATGAACCCATCATTGCGAGCCGAACATTCAATACCGTAATCATAGAAGCTCTCCTTCACTTCATTCGGGGTATATACACGGCCAACTCCAAACGTATGAGCTAGTTCTTTTCGATTCGAATCTGGCTCAATCGTATCGATCATTGTCACACCATAGTAGGTTCGTAGATAGTAGATCGCGAGTAACCCCATCGTCCCCAGACCAGACACAATGACCGAGTCGGTAGAGGATGGTGCTAATTTTCTAACCCCTTTTGCTGCATCGCAAGACAAAATCGCTAACAATGCTGTTTCATAGTCTACTTCAGGTGGAACATAAAACGCTTTTTGTTCAGAGACAATCCCATACGTTTGTTGCCCATAGAAGGCAATTACTCGGTCGCCAACATGGAGCGTCGTGACATCCTCACCCTTATCTACAACCCTTCCATAACTCTCATATCCCACTTTACGGGGATAGACCGGACTTGCATCAGTCAAATCCGTTTCTTCATATTGGGGAAGCTCTGCCCCAACACTTATGGCGGTGGCGATGGTTTCAATCAAAACCTGGTCCGCCTCAAGAGTAGGTATTCGTGTTGTAACCCACTCCAACTTCTTTTTACCAAAGAGTTTCAAAGCTTGTTGAATCATTTCATCCTCCCACTATGACAATTTCACCCATATGACAAGTTTACAGAATTATTTAAATTTTGTATAATTATTTTTATATCATTTTATGAAGAGGTGAAAATGTGTAAAAACGATATGTCCAACCCACCCAATTGAATAAATTCGGAGGAGATTTGTGATGAAATCGTTTTACACATTGCTTGTTAGCCAGTGGCTCGCAAACATTGGCGATGTCCTATATATCGTCGCGCTCATTGCCTTATTGTATCAACAAACCGGGTCCGCTCTCATGGCGGCCAGCTTCCCGATTGCCGTGACTGCCGGTATGACGCTCAGCGGACTCTTTTTCGCCCGCATCCTCAGTCGCTTCTCGCTCGGGAAAACGCTCGTCCTGTCACAACTGATGAAGACGGTCACCCTTGTTCTCGTTCTCTTCACGGATTCGATTCTTGTTCTTGGACTCGTCGTGTTCATTGCATTTCTCGACGGGTTCGCGCGTCCGATTCAAGCGTCATTTATCCCTAGATTGACGACGAATCGTCAACAAGCGAACAGCCTCGTTCAAGGTTCCAATCAGTTCATCCAACTTGCGATGTGGCCGCTCGGGACAATGCTCGTCTCTCTCACGTCGAGCGCCATTGCGTTAATCGTTTCACTCGTTCTCTTCAGCCTTTCGACGATTGTGACGATTTACTTCTATCAATCGCTTACGGAAGACATCGTCGATGATGGAACGGAAGAATCGATCACCTTACGCGATAGTCTTACTTATGTAAGAACGTCACCATTCGCTCGTCGTGTGACTTGGTTTGTGACGTATGAATCATTTGTCAGCACGCTTTGGATCTCGGCGTTGCTTCTCGTCTATCTCGAGAGACATCTGCAAGTCGATACGGGCTGGTGGGGAACTCTCAACGCATCATTTTTGATTAGTATGATTGCGGCGAGTGCCTATCTTTATCGGTCTCGACGTGCGCCCTCGCTACCGTCGACTGCCATCCTATCCATTGTCGCCGCCCTCTTGTTTGGCATGACGGCACATCTCACGTTTGCAATTTTGGTGCTAGTGATTCAAGGAGTAGCGACACAAATCCGCATCATCCAGACGAACACCGTCATTCAAGATCAGATTCCGGCTACACAGCTTCCTTATGTATATAGTGTGCAACAGACAGGATATGCCCTCGCATTCAGTGTGGGAAGCTTATTGTTCGGTCTCCTTGCGGACGGGCTACCGATTGATTCGGTTTACCTTTTAGGAGCATTCTTGACCCTTCCGTTGATCTGGATCGGGCGATTGACTGAACATTCCATCTTGACCGTATCCTCTGCATAAACAACAGGCGCCTTCTCAAATAGAGGGCGCCTTATTTAAAAGACTTTCCAGCTGATAGATTACCCTTTCTCACAATGGATAAGATAAACTGTATCGATTCATATCGTATACTAAAAGAAACAAATCATTGGAGTGATTTTCATGTCGAAACTTTCACAGGAAGAAACCCTCGAATTACTAAATACTCTAGAGTCTCGCTTTACTGCGAACGTTGAACGTCATCCTGACGTTGTCTGGTCGGACGTATTTGAACGAATTCAAGGTGATCAGGACAAATTGATTACACTCACTTTGATGGAACAGAGCGGAGGAGAACCTGATGTGATTCGTCTACCTAACGGAGATTTCGCTTTTTGCGACTGTTCAGTCGAGAGTCCGAGTGGTCGCCGAAGTCTCTGTTATGACGAACCAGCGCTCGAAGAACGTAAAAAGAATAAGCCTGTCGGAAGCGCGGTCGCCTTATCTGAACAGATGGGCATAACCCTTCTCGACGAAGACACATACCGACACTTACAAACACTCGGTGCATTCGACTTGAAGACATCGAGTTGGATTCAAACACCTGATACCATCCGTCAAAAAGGTGGCGCACTGTTTTGCGACTGTCGTTATGATCACATATTCCTCTACCACAATGGTGCAGATTCTTATTATGCCGCTCGAGGATTTAGAGGGATACTCATGATTTAAGCAAGGCGTTATACCTTGTTTATTTGTAGAAAGAGCAGACACATTAAGAAAAACTTGTCATGATGGAAAAAGTCAGCTTTTAACACTCTTCTCACTTGAAAAAAATCGAAGGGTGAAGAATATAATTTCTTAACTTTTGGCATTCATATAATTTTTTCGAATACGGTAATTGAAATATTAATAATTAAGTCTCTCAGCTTGATTAGATTTCACATACAAATCCACCAAAAAACTGCAGACAGATCGTCTGCAGTCCTCGCTTACGCGTGTAGTGTCACATTCAACTCTTCCGCGACCGTTTTGAACGCTTCGAGTGCACGTTCGAGGTCATCTCGCGTATGTTCCGCTGTGACGATGGTACGGATGCGTGCTTTCCCGCGCTCGACCGTCGGGAAGGCGATACTTTGAGCAAATACACCATGGTCCTTCAACTTGTCCGAGAACGTATGCGCAAGCGTCTCTTCGCCGAGCATGATCGGTGTGATCGGTGTCGTCGCATGGCCGATATCGAAGCCGAGGTCACGTAGACCGTTTTTGAAGAACTCCGTGTTCGCCCACAACTTGTCGAACAGCTCTTCTTCCTCTTTCATGACACGGATCGCTTCACGGTTCGCGGCGACGACTGCCGGTGGATGTGATGTCGAGAAGAGGAACGGGCGACCTTTATGAATCAAGTAATCCCGAACGTCTTGTGAACAGGCAACATAGCCACCGAGGACCCCAATCGCTTTAGAGAGCGTCCCAACCTGTAGCGCGACACGACCGTCCAAACCGAAGTGGTTGACCGTTCCACGACCATTTTTTCCAAGGACACCTGATGCGTGCGCATCATCGACCATGACCGCAGCGTCATACTTCTCTGCGAGTTCGACGATGGCTGGGAGCGGTGCGATGTTCCCATCCATCGAAAATACACCGTCCGTCACGACGAGACGCGTGCGATAATCTTGTGTCTCTTTCAACGCCTTCTCCAAGTCTTCAAGGTCGACGTGCTTATAAATACGACGCGCCGCTTTCGTGAGACGAATCCCATCAATGATGGACGCATGGTTGAGGGCGTCACTAATGACGACATCCTCCGGTCCGAGCAGTGCAGACAACACCCCGATGTTCGTCGCAAATCCTGATTGGAAGACGAGTGAGGCCTCCGTATGTTTGAACTCGGCGAGCTCGCGCTCAAACGCTTCGTGCATCTCGAACGTCCCGGCAATCGTCCGGACCGATCCCGTTCCTGCCCCATATTGCTCGACCGCTTCAATCGCCGCTTGTTTTAATCGCGGATGGTTCGCGAGTCCGAGGTAGTTGTTCGAGGACAACTGGACGAGTGATTTCCCATCGATTGTCACTTCATTCCCTTGTGCCGATTCGAGTGGGACGAGCTTACGGAACGTCCCCTCTTCTTTCATCTCATTGATTGCTTCTGTAATATGTTCAAATGCCATGTTGTTTCCCCCTTTAAGGTATTAAGACGACCTTTCCACATTTCCCTGCCCGCATGAGTTCGAACCCTTTCTCGAACTCCTCGAGCTTAAAGACGTGCGTGATGATCGGTTCGACGTTCAACTGACCCGTCGCAAGCATCGTCGAGACTTGGCTCCACGTCTCATACATTTTTCGTCCTGTGATCCCTTGGACACGGACCCCTTTAAAGACGACGTCCCGCGTGAGGTCGATGGCGACCGGACGAGCCGGGAGTGACAAGACGTTGACGTCTCCACCTGCCGTGACCATCTTGAACGCCTGATCGATCGCAATCGGGTGTCCGCTCATCTCGCAGACGACATCAATCCCGTCTCCGTTTGTCTCACGCTCGATCAATTCGAGCGGATTCTCTTCTAAACTGTTGATGACGACATCCGCCCCCATCTCTTCAGCGAGTTTTAAGCGATACGGATTGACGTCGACCGCGTATACTCGGCTTGCGCCTGCTGCTTTGGCGACGCCGACCGCCATGAGTCCGATCGGCCCACAACCGACGATGGCGACCGACTTGGCAGACACGTCACTCGCTAACACCGTATGGACCGCATTGCCGAGTGGTTCTTGAATCGAGGCGAGTTTTACCGGCATCGATTCCGGATTCACCCATAGGTTCTCTTCAGGCATGACGACGTATTCTGCGAAGCAACCTTGCGTGTCCACGCCGATGATTTTTGTGTTCTTACAGATGTGATACTGTCCGCGCAAACATTGTTTACACTGATGACAGACGATATGCGTCTCTGCAGACACGGTTTGTCCGATCTGGATACGCTTCGTCCCTTCCCCGAGCGCCACGACTTCTCCCGAAAATTCATGACCAAATACGTACGGTGGTTTGACGCGACTCTGTGACCACTCATCCCACTCATAGATGTGGACATCGGTCCCGCAAATCGATGTCGCTTTTACTTGAATGAGCACTTCTCCAGGCCCTGGTGTCGGAACTGGTACGTCGACCAGTTTTGCCCCAAAACCGGCCGTGTGTTTTTGAATCGCTTTCATTACTGGTGTCGTTGTTTCCTTCTCTGTGGTTGACACGAGTTGTTCCATTGAAAACGTCCCCCTCTTGTCTCTTATGATCGAACGATACGTTCTTTATCATCTTGTCATAAAATGACGAAACTGAGAAGATGGAACGTCCGATTTTCATAAAAAAAGAGGAGCCATCCGCGCCGATGGCTCCTCTATACAAGAATAGGACCTATGTCCCTACTGCTCATCGTGGCTCGATGATGAGCTTGATGGCAGTACGTTCCTCACCGTCTATCATAATATCCGTAAAGGCTGGAATGCAAATCAAATCGAGACCGCTTGGCGCGACAAAGCCTCGGGCGATTGCGACGGCTTTGACGGATTGATTCAGCGCACCTGCCCCAACCGCCTGTATCTCACACGTTCCTTTTTCACGTAGCACACCCGCTAAAGCACCCGCAACGGAGTTAGGGTTCGATTTTGCCGAAACTTTGAGTACGTCCATTCTTGTTTCCCCCTCGGGTAGGTTGTTCAATCAAACCAGACGGTCTGATCATCTAGGTGTATTCGTTCGATTTTTGTCGCTCGTTTCGTCTGATCATCGATTGTAATGAAAACTCCATTAAGTTGTTCCCGTCCCTCGGCAACTTCAAACCGAACTGGGAGTTGTGTCATAAATTTTTTTAAGACGACCGATGCATCCATCCCGAGCACCCCGTCTAGTGGACCGGTCATGCCGACGTCTGTAATGTAGGCCGTTCCGTTCGGTAGGATGCGTTCGTCTGCTGTCTGCACGTGCGTATGAGTTCCTACTACGGCTTGAGCGCGTCCATCGAGATGATACCCCATCGCAATCTTTTCACTTGTCGCCTCGGCGTGGACATCGACGAAGATCGCATCGACCTCGTCCCGCACTTCTTCAATGAGACGGTTGACAGTCCGGAACGGGCAGTCAAGAGATGGCAAGAAGACATTTCCCATGACGTTGATGACGGCCAATTTCTTCCCATTCTGCTTTAGCTTCATCATCCCGACACCCGGTGTCCCATCCGGATAGTTGGCCGGACGAACGATCCGGTCGGCATCGTCGATCCAATCAAAGATGTCGCGGTTGTCCCACGTGTGGTTCCCCATCGTCACCCCATGAAAGCCGAGCTCCAAAAACTGTTGATAAATCTTTTTCGTGAGACCGCGTCCGTTCGCCGCATTCTCCCCGTTGACGAGCATGAACGTCGGGTTGTATTTATCTTTCAACCGACCAATCTGATTGCTTAAAATATCTCGACCTGGTTTACCGACCACGTCACCGATAAATAAAATTTTCATATAAAATCCTCCCTCAAACAGAAAAAGCGGAGAAATTCTCCGCTTCGTTTACTTCGCATAATCGACGGAACGTGTTTCACGAATGACCGTCACTTTAATTTGTCCAGGATAATCGAGTTCATCCTCGATTCGCTTACAAATATCGCGTGCCATCTTGCCGGCGACGACATCGTCGACGACATCAGGACGAACGATGATTCGGACTTCACGTCCCGCTTGAATCGCATACGATTTTTCGACACCTTCAAACGACTCACAGATTGACTCGAGTCGTTCGAGACGGCGAATGTAGCTTTCAAGTGTCTCTTGGCGAGCTCCTGGGCGAGCTGCTGACAAGGCGTCGGCCGCTGCCACAAGTACCGCAATCGTCGATGTCGCCTCGACGTCTCCGTGGTGGGAAGCAATCGAGTTGATGACGACCGGATGTTCTTTGTACTTCGTCGCAAGTTCCACACCGATCTCGACGTGACTACCTTCGACTTCGTGGTCGATTGCTTTACCGATATCGTGTAAGAGCCCTGCCCGCTTCGCGAGCGTGACATCTTCCCCGAGTTCGGCTGCCATCATCCCGGCAAGGTGTGCCACCTCGACCGAGTGAGACAAGACGTTCTGACCATAACTCGTACGATAGCGCATGCGACCGAGTGTTTTGACGAGGTCTGGATGGAGTCCATGAATCCCGGCTTCGAACGTTGCTTCTTCTCCGTACTCACGAATGCGCTCATCCACTTCCCGACGCGATTTCTCGACCATCTCTTCAATTCGAGCCGGGTGAATCCGACCGTCTTGAACGAGTTTTTCAAGCGTCATTTTGGCGATTTCACGGCGAACCGGGTCGAAACCTGACAAAATGACGGCTTCTGGTGTGTCATCAATGATGAGGTCAATCCCAGTCAACGTCTCGAGCGTCCGGATGTTACGACCCTCACGCCCGATGATGCGACCTTTCATCTCATCACTCGGTAAGTTAACAACGGATACCGTCGTCTCAGCGACATGTTCAGCAGCGTATCGTTGCATCGTGAGAGATAAGAGGTGTTTCGCTTTTTTATCCGCTTCTTGTTTTGCTTTTTGCTCGATTTCTTTTTGAAGGAGAGCAGCATCGTGAAGCGCTTCCTGCTTCGCTTCGTCCATGATGATGGTACGTGCTTCATCTTTCGAGAGGGATGCCACGCGTACAAGTTCTTGGCGTGCCTCTGCGTATAAGTCCTCCACTTTGCTTTCAAGCATTTCTGCTTCACGCTTGCGCTTTTCGAGTCCTCGTTCCTGTTCATCAAGTGAGTCTTCTTTCCGCTCGAGCATGTCTGCTTTGCGGTCGAGAAGCTCTTCTTTTTGAACGAGGCGATTCTCTTTCACTTTCTGGTCTTCGCGACGTTCACGTAATTCCTGTTCCGTCTCATTACGAAGTTGAATCATCTCTTCTTTTACTTCAAGCCGTGCTTCTTTTTGCATCGCTTCCGATTGTTGTTTGGCTTGCTCCACAATCTTAGTCGCTTCCGTCTCGGCACCTTGAATCTTCGCTTCGGCGATCGATTTACGCACAAAAAAACCTGCAACAAAAGCTATCGGCAAAAGGAGGATCAGAATAAGCCAGTATAGCCATTCCATCATGTTCACCTCCCTTTCGCAAGGTTATTTTATTTTTTTAATAAGTGAGTAGCACGGGCAAGCCCACGCATAACTTTATTGTACTTATTTAAGAGTGAGAATGCAATGCACGGACAGGATAGAACTACCAATTGTCTAAAAATTATACTAAAAAAATCTCACTCGGATGATTCCAAGTGAGACAATCTGCTTATTCGTCATCGAGAAGTGAAATAACTTCGTCGTCTTCCCCTTCGACTGTGACCGTTTTTTCTCCGTTCAAGCCGTAGTGGTCGCGAATTTGTCGTTCCACTTCGGCAGCGATTGCTGGGTTTTCTTTCATGTACTGCTTCGCGTTCTCACGGCCTTGACCGAGACGTTCCTCATTGAATGAATACCAAGCTCCACTCTTTTGAACGATATCGAGGTCTGCACCGATGTCGATGAGTTCCCCTTCACGTGAGATTCCTTCTCCATACATGATATCGACTTCTGCCGTTTTGAATGGTGGCGCAATCTTGTTTTTAACAATCTTGATCTTCGTACGGTTCCCGACCATATCTTGACCTTGTTTGAGTGTTTCTGCACGACGAACTTCAAGACGCACCGAAGAGTAGAACTTCAAGGCGCGACCACCTGGAGTCGTTTCCGGGTTACCGAACATGATACCGATCTTCTCACGGATTTGGTTGATGAAGATCACAATCGTCTTCGACTTGTTCGTCGCACCAGACAGCTTACGAAGTGCCTGAGACATCAAGCGGGCTTGAAGACCAACGTGTGAATCTCCCATTTCCCCTTCGATTTCGGCTTTTGGTACGAGTGCCGCAACCGAGTCGACAACAAGGATATCAACCGCACCAGAGCGAACGAGCGCTTCAGCGATCTCAAGCGCCTGCTCCCCTGTATCCGGTTGAGAGAGAAGCAACTCATCGATGTTGACACCAAGGTTTTTAGCATACTTCGGATCGAGCGCGTGCTCGGCATCGACGAATGCAGCTTGACCTCCGCGTTTTTGAACTTCCGCAATCGCATGAAGGGCGACAGTCGTCTTACCTGAAGATTCTGGTCCGTATACTTCAATGACACGACCACGTGGATATCCACCTGCTCCGAGCGCGACATCGAGAGCGATTGACCCTGAAGGGATGACCGACACTTGTTGGTCTGTATTTTCACCAAGGCGCATAATCGAGCCTTTACCGAATTGTTTTTCAATCTGGCGCAATGCCATTTCTAACGCTTGTTTACGATCACTCATAGATAAATGAGCCTCCTTTAATTGATACTTTCATTATACGTGAACAATTGGCGATACACAAGTTTTTTACGAACATTTATTCGCCTTTTTCAATTCGCTGGATGAGGGCCCACAACCCGTCTTTTGCAGCTCTCATACGAATCATATTACGTTCCTGATGTGGATACGTTCGCTCGATGACCTCGGTTCCCCCTGGCGTTTTCACGCCGATATAGACCGTTCCGACCGGACGACCCGAATTTGATGTCGGTCCAGCTTCACCTGTGAATGAAAGGGCATAATCGGCTTTCGATTCATGAGCCAACCCCACGACCATCTCATAGGCAACTTCTTTTGAGACGACTGAGTACTGTTCAATTGTATCAAGGGCGACCCCCAAATACCTATTTTTTAGCTCATCCGAATACGTCACCATCCCTCCTAAAAAAACAGCTGACGAACCCGGTGTCGATGTGATCATCGACTGGACCTCACCACCGGTCAATGACTCGGCAACAGCGAGCGTTCGATTCATGCGAGTCAGCAATTGAACAAGATGCGAGGCAATCGTTTCTTCATCCGATCCGAAATAATATGAACCGACCCGTTCTAAAATTTTAGACTTCACTTCTTGAATCATCGCTCTCGCCGTCATCTCATCGACAGCACGAGCGCTGATTCGGAGTCTTGCCTCTCCAGTCTCGGCATATGGCGCGACGGTTGGATTTGCACCGTTCAACAAGTCTTTCACTGCATCGTCGAGGGCGGATTCACCAATCTCATAAAATCGTAGCGATTCCGAGACGAGCGTCGCACCTGAAAACTTTTTCGGAAACGTCTCATCGACGAGCGCTCGCATCTCACGCGGTACACCTGGGAGTAGCATCCATGTCGTATCACCAGGAATCCACATACCCGGAGCAAGCCCTACTGGATTTTGTAGCACGTCTGCTCCGCTCAACACATCGGCTTGGCGTGCATCCCCCTCATTCATCGGGCGATTACGCGAGCGAAGGAATCGTTGAATCGTCTCAAACGCTTCCTCATCCCGTACGATCGGACGTTCGAGCAGTTCAGAAAGGACCTCTTTCGTGACGTCATCCGCTGTTGGACCTAGCCCACCTGTGACGATGACCAAGTCAGAACGACGACGGGCGATCTCAAAAGTCTCTCGCATTCGTGCCGCGTTGTCCCCGACAACTTGATGATACAAGACCGGCACGCCGTACTTCGACAGTTGTTCTGATATGTAACTGGCATTCGTATTGATGATTTCTCCTAAGAGCAACTCGCTTCCTACCGCAATGATTTCGGCTCGTTTCATCTTAATTCCTCCTCGACTTCAAAAAAAAAGACGAGCTAGATCAACCAACTCGTCTCTGTCGACTTACATCGACTTCACAATTATCTTGTAGTTTTGTGCGAAGTACTCAGCACCTGAATAAATCGTCAGCGCGAGTGCCAACCACATCGCCCATTCGCCAAATGGGATTCCGACATAGCTGAAAATCGGATTACCGAATAGCAAGAAGATGATGGCAAAGAGTTGCACCCACGTCTTCGCCTTCCCAGATTTTCCGGCCGCGACGACAATCCCTTCGTCAGCAGCGACAAGGCGAAGGCCAGTGACAGCGAATTCGCGTGAAAGAATCACGACGACGACCCAAGCCGCAACGAGGTCCATCTCGACGAGGAGCACGAGTGCCGCCGTAACGAGAAGTTTGTCTGCGAGCGGGTCCATAAACTTACCAAAGTTCGTGACCAAATTGTGTTTGCGGGCCAAATGACCATCCAGCCAGTCCGTAATGGCCGCAATCGTAAAAATCACACCAGCAATAAATTGGTGAAGTGGGATGTCAGCACCTAAAAAGGCGATGTTGCCCCAATCAAAATCAATAGCGAGTAAGACGACGAATACGGGAATGAGTACCACGCGTAACATCGTCAATCGGTTAGGTAGGTTCATGTAGAACGCCTCCTCTTAGAAGGAGAGTCGACTTATTCAGTGTCAACTCTCTTTACAAAAATATTTTGTGTGACCGGAGACTCTTGAAGCTCGAGCTCGCGACCGTTGACGACGATTTTCTCAACACCTGCGATGAGCCCGATTCGAATACGTAGCGTGTCCGTCTCAGCGTCTTCAATGACAATCGGGTTTTGTTTCGATTGATTTGGATATTCAGGCGCTAGGAATGCTCCTTCAAGTGATGTATCACGTACGCCAACATATGAGGCCGGGGACTCTTTCACATAAATCTCAGTTGATAATTTTTCACTCGTCATAAGTTCATATGTGATATCCGCACCGTTCGATTCTGTCACCGCAACCGGACCGGATTCTGCAGGCGGTTCTTCCTCAGCCGGATTCTCTTCAGACGGTTCTTCCTCGACAGGCTCATCTGCCGGAACATCCTCGTTTTGGTCGACCGTAACGCTAGAACTTGGCGGTTCAGTAGGACTCGCATCCTGCCCACCGAAGTCGATGCTTCTCACCGCAAAATAAACCGCAGTGATGAGCAAAAAGACAGTGAGGACAAGCAGTACTTTTGGAACCCACCTTGAAACCCGGCTCGTAGACTCCGAAGCCTTGGAATACGTTTTCTTCCGAGATAACTGAGCGGTCGGCTGTGCCTCGATTTTTGGTAAGTCTTTTGCATATGTTCCGTACAGTTCATCTACATCTAGACCGAGTGACTCCGCATACGTTTTAATGAACGCCCGTGCATAGAAAGAGCCAGGGAGATTTTTGTAATCACCTTCCTCGATCGCGATGATATAGCGCTTTTGGATCTTCGTCGTCTGTTGGATTTGGTCGAGCGTCAATCCGCTCTCCTCACGCTTTTGTTTCAAAAAAGTCCCTAGTTCTGTCACAGGGGTCCACACCTTCCATTCACATTATTATTCAAACCATTCTGACTCACGATGCGTTTCTTGTGGGATGATGATCGTTTCATCCGGGTTGTTTCTCAATTCAATAATATAATCAAAGTCTTCATACACGCAATCGGTGTTTCGGACATATAAGTCAGGATGTTCAATAACTTTCACTGCAGGCAATCGCATGACTTCACGGATGAGCTGTCGATGTCGTTCATCCATTGTACGAGTGGAGACGGCTCCATCAATTATGTATACGTGATCGCCTTCCCGTTCTTCTTCAAATAATGAGGTTCGAACGGTCTGTTTCATCAGTGTTGATGACAAAAACAGCCATCGTTTGTTTGCACACACACTCGCCGCAACGATAGATTCCGTCTTTCCGACGCGAGGATTACCGCGTACGCCAATCAATAAATGACGCTCTTCCTTCATCAACTCTGCGACAAAATCGACGAGAATCCCTAAGTCTTCTCGCACGAAACGGAACGTCTTTTTATCATCACTGTCATGGTCGATGTATCGACCATGTCGAATCGCTATTCGATCCCTTAATTTGGGACGCCGTAACTTGATGACAGCGATAGCTTCCATTCGCTTCAAAATATGTTCGAGCCGATGGACATGATCAGCAGCCGGGGCTTTTAACAACATCCCACGGCGCTGTAGATCGACTCCATTGATGGTGACGATGGATATTTGAAGCATTCCCATGAGAGACGCGATATCTCCGAGGATACCCGGTCGATTTTGACACAGTTCATACTCGAGATACCACTCTTCGAATTTATGTTCCATCCCCAACCATCCTTTCGAGCGAGTTCACTACCTAGCCTATTTTAAATTATTTTAGAAGAATTGAAAAGAACTCGTTTATGTACAGTGACTAGATCACTGCCAGCCACCGTCGATGCGTAACACCGTTCCTGTCATATAGGAGGCGTCCGTTGAGCATAAAAAACGAATGGTTTTAGCAACATCTTCAGTATTCCCGAGTCGTCCAAGTGGAATGTCGTTCATCACGGATTCCTTCGACTCTTCTACCGTATCATTCATTGGCGTATCAATCCACCCTGGTGTCACCGCATTGATTCGAACATTGAACGGTCCCACTTCTCTGGCAAACGCTTTGACGAAGCCGAGCTGTGCTGCCTTGACTGTGGAGTAAAATACCTCGGCGGCCGCACCGACCTCACCCCAGATGCTTGAGACAATGACAATATCGAGTTGATGATCATACGGCTTCTTAGCTACAACGGACTGGACCAATCGAATCATCGCACGGACATGAATTTCATAGAGACGGTCGAGCTCATCGATTGCTTGGTCGACGACGAGACCATGAAGAGCGTGTCCGGCCACGTAGACGATTCGGTCGACGTTCGGCATTTCTTGTACCCACGACTCAACGGCACCTCGGTCTGTTAGGTCACAAGGAAAAAGTTCTGCCGAAAGATTTTCTTCATCAATCAAATGACGTAGTCTTTCGTGACCCTCGTTCGCATGCAAAATCAATTCATCTTCACGAAAAGCGAGCGAGACGGCACGTCCGATGGCACCGCTCGCTCCAACAATCAACGTCTTCATGGCTTTTTGACGATGCATACGGTCCGTTGCTCTTGACGGAACAACCGCTCGTACGCTTCGTATAGTTCATCTAATGTGATGTCATCAATCAAATTCGGAATCTCGAACAAGTTTCCGTCATTGAGCGCATAACGAGAAAACTGATTGGCGATGAATTCCGGTGAATTCAGTGCTTTTAAAAATTGTCCTTGCATCATGCGTTTCTTACGGTCAAGCGTTTCCTGATTGAGTTGAAGTGGACGTTCCAGTGCCTCCGTCACACGACCGACAAACGCATCGACTTCCGACGTCTCCATCGACAACGCAGCAAAGGCGAATGTTTCTTCTGACGTATAGTCAAACGAGAAGGCATCGTCAATCAGTCCTTCAGCATACAGCTCAGTATAGAGAGGGGCTGTCGTATCAAACAGTGCATGCATAAGCAATTCTACCGTCAACTCTTGCTTCAGACCCGCTTCGCCAGCTTGCGGGGCATCTTTATAGCCAATCATCACTTTCGGGACAGAGACATCCATCTCGATGACTCGTTCCGACAAACGAACCGCGATCGGCTCTTCAACCGTTTCACGGGCACTCAGCTTCGGTGCATCGAATGATTTGGTCGACTGATTGTTTCGAATCAATTCGAGCATCTCATCCGGTTCAATGTTTCCAACGACGAACAACGTCATATTGCTCGGATGGTAGAACGCTTGATGACAAACGTATAAATCTTCTGCAGTGATCTTCGAAATCGATTCGATAGTGCCCGCAATATCGATTTTAACGGGATGTGTCTCATACATTGCTTCAATCAAACCGAAATAAAGACGCCATCCCGGATTGTCTTGATACATTTGGATCTCTTGACCGATGATGCCCTTCTCTTTCTCAACCGATTCTTCCGTGAAATATGGAGTTTGAACGAAGTCGAGCAACGTTTGAACATTTTTCTGAATGTTCGACGTCGCACCGAACAAGTACGCCGTCCGTGTGAAAGAGGTGAAAGCGTTCGCCGAAGCGCCTTGACGTCCGAACTGTTGGAAGACGTCGCCATCTTCTTTTTCGAACATCTTATGTTCTAAGAAATGCGCAATACCATCGGGAACCTCGATCCAGTCTTCTAGTTTAAAGCGTCGGTCAATCGATCCATATTTGGTCGTGAACGTCGCGAATGTTTTTTCATATCCAGTCTTTTTCAACAAGTAAACGGAGAGGCCATTGTCGAGCACGTGGTGATGTAATGTCTCTCCGACGTTTGGAAAGTCTAGTTTCATGCTTCTCCTCCTTTCAAACAATAGACAGCTTCAAGCTCTATCTCATTCGCAAGGGCGATGACATGATCGCGTGTCGTGTTTTCGATAATCGCAATCTCTTCGTCTAGCGAGAATGGACGAACGTCCGCTCCGCTCATCCAAGCAATCAACTGACGCGGACTATCTCCGAGTTGACGACGTTGGTGGAACAAGAGTTCTTTCGTCTGTTGTAGCGTTTCATCTTCAAACTCGCCCGCTTGTAAAGCCTTCAATTGCTCTTCGATGATCTGTTCAGTCTTCTGCTGATTCGTCGCATCAATTCCTGCGTATACGAATAACTTTCGGCTGAGTGAACTATATTGTGAAGCAGCATAATATGCCAAACTTTCTTTTTCACGGACGTTCATAAACAGTTTCGAATGAGGAAATCCACCGAATAACCCGTTTACAATTTGCATACGTATCGCGTCTTTTGTACGTGGGTCGACATCGAGCGCATAGGCGAGATGAAGCTTGCTTTGTTTGATATCTTGATGCTCCTCTAATCGCTTAAACTCACCTCGACTCGCTTCAGGTAACAGGCGTGGTTGACGTGTCCCAAGAGATTCCAATGGGTTAAAGGCCTGTTCGACTTGTTCACGACTGACATCCCCGACGACATAAATGTCGACACGGTCGTCTTGAATCATCGATTGATAGGCATCGTACAACGATTTTGGCGTGACATGGTCGAGTTGTTCAAGCGTACCGAGTGACGGGATTGCGAGTTCTCCTCCGAGCATCTCTTGTAGACGCTGTTGGGCGAATCGCATCTTGTCATCATAGACCGATTCGATGCGCTGGCGTTGTAGACGGCGCTCTTGCTCCACAATGAGCGGTTGGAATGCACCGTCATAGGCGTTTGGACGAAGCAGTACGTCTTCAAGCAATTTGATTGCTTGGCTCAGGACGTTTTCCCCGACAAGGTTGTCGTTGACGACTTCAAGTTGGAATTGGATGACATGCTCTTTTCCAATTTTTGAAGCGCCTGCATACAAGTTTGTGTCATACAAATCTTCTAGCGGTGTGTGAAATAACTCAATCGAAGGATAGGTCTCCGTCGATTTTTCCATAATGAATGGAAGTAGGGCTCGATCTGCTACCGTATCTGTAGAAAGTGGTGCAGCGAATGAGACGAGACAAGTCGTCGTCTTAAATTTCTTGGTCGGATAGACCGAGTAGTGCAATTGATGCTCGAACTGCTCGATTCCTTTCATCAGCCGATCACTCCTTTTTTCGTTTTGGTTGGAACACGGCAGCGCCGCGTGCATATTCTTGGTCCGGTATGCCTGCCACGACATTCGCGTAACGTGCAACCGTGAATAAATAATCACTCAATCGATTAAAGTACGGAAGCTGCCGGTCGGCGACACCGAGTGCGGTCAAGTCACGCTCGACCCGTCGGCAGACAGAACGGGCCACATGCAGGCTCGCTGCGGCAACACTGCCACCCGGAAGAATGAAACGTATGAGCTCCGGGCATGACGTCTCCCACTCATCTATCCAGTTTTCAAGCTCCGTCACGATTGACAGATCGACCTTTTTTGGAGGTTCTCCAGTGTACATCAGTTCCGACCCGAGATCGAATAGGTCGTGTTGAACCTTCGTCAGCTGTCCACGAAGTGACTCGTCCTCTTGATGGGCAATCGCCAAACCAATGTGACTATTCAACTCATCTAGATGACCCATCGCTTCGATTTGAGGATGATGTTTGTCGACACGGCTACCGATTAAAGAAGTTTCACCCGTGTCGCCAGTTCGTGTATATCTTTTCATACGACTCCCCCCTTAAAATGCCACAAATGGTGACTCAAACGAGTCACCATTACGAGATGTGTGGTTGTTCAAATGGTAAGTAAATCTCAAATGTCGTACCGACACCAGCTGTACTCGATACGTTGACCGTCCCATGATGGGCGTCGACCACATTCTTGACGATGGCAAGTCCAATCCCGGTCCCTGTTTTCGAACCACTCGTCCGCGCCTTATCGGCTTTGTAGAATCGCTCGAACACGAACGGTAAGTCTTCTTTCGGAATCCCGTGACCCGTATCGGTCAATTGAATCTGTATCCCGTCGGACATTTCGGTCGCCTCGATTCGAATCTCTCCGGAGTCGGTATGGGCGATGGCGTTGCCGATCAAGTTCGTGAACACTTGTTCGAGTCGGTCGCCGTCCGCTTCGATGAGTCGATGCGGTACGTCTGTCTGTAATTGAATTTCCTTCTCAGACGCCATTTGGTTAAACTTCCGCATGACGCGCGGCAAGAACTCCCCGATATCGAACGAGCTGAACTGCATCGTCTCTTTACCCGATTCGATGCGTGCCAAATCCAGCAAATCGTTGACGAGTCGGGCCAAGCGTAGTGATTCGTCGTAGATGATTGAGGCGAACTCCTTCGTTGCCTCGTCACTCTCTGTCATGCCGTCGATAATTGCCTCTGAATACCCTTGAAGCGTCACGAGCGGTGTCCTGAGTTCATGACTGACATTCGCCACAAAATCGGTCCGCATCTTATCGAGTCGATGACTCTCAGACGTGTCCCGAATGACGACGACGGCCCCTTCAAAATCATCCTCACCGACGAGCGGTGTGACCGTCAATGTGTAGTAGCGGTCATCCTGTTTCACTTCAATCGTCTTTTCAGATGTCCCATCCATCACTTCCTCATAAAGAGAGAGCACGACTTCATGGGGCTGCCCGTCTTGAAGCAGCGGGCTCGCTTGCGGATTCGTGACAATGATGTTCGCATGACGGTCGAGCGTAATGACACCGTCCGCCATCGAACGTAGAATCGATGCAAGTTGCAATCGTTCGCGGTCAAGGGCATCGACATACTTCGCCAACTGGCTACTCATCGCATTGAAGGAAGCGGCGAGTTCACCGATCTCATCTCGCGTCTTCGTCTCGAGACGTAAATCGAATTGCCCTTCACCTGTCTTGTTTACCGCGTCCCGCATTTCTCGAAGAGGCGCCGTGATCCGTGTCGATAAGAAGAACGCAAACACGGTCGTGACGATGATTGCCGAGGCGACGGTCCACAAGATGATGGTCCGCGCACCCGCATTCGCACTCGAGATTGCATCAAGGGGTTCTAGTAAGTACAGCGTATATTGACCGTTTGATAACGAGAATGTCGTTCGGTAAGCAAGGGCCGCTTGATCGTTAAACGATGAGAAGTTCCCGATGGCCGTTTCCCCGACCGCCTGGTACGTTTCCCAATCTTGTCGCTCAAGTTCAACCATCAAACCGTCCACTTGATTGCCAAAGTTGGATCGAACCGAACCGTTTTCGAGAATATAATTCGCACCATAAACTTCGATGATTTGATCAATCGTCTGTGACGTATCCCCTTCATTCAACAATACCGATTGAACCTGACCTCCGAGTTTGGCGAGATGCCCTCGTTCTTGGTCGATGTGAAAGGAATTAAAAAATTCAAGCATCAATACCGAGACAATGAATAAGATCACGCTGACCAAAACGAGAATCGTCAGCCACAGTTTCGTGACGATACTATTTCGACGAATCATCATTCACTGGCAGCTTCGAACTTGTACCCGACACCCCATACAGTCGTGATCATATGAGCGGCGTCTGGAGAGACCCGATTCAATTTCTCACGAAGACGTTTCACATGTGTATCGACGGTCCGAAGGTCTCCGAAAAATTCGTAGTTCCATACTTCTTTCAATAACTGTTCACGCGAAAAGACTTTGTCCACCTGTTTTGCGAGGAAGAATAATAATTCGTACTCTTTCGGTGTGAGTGCGATCTCTTCCCCATCTACCGTGACGCGGTGAGCATCGTTATCGATTGTCAGGTGTGGAAAGACGATCAAATCTTTTGACTTTTCGCTCGTCTGCATGAATTTTGTTGAGCCTGAACGACGAAGGAGCGCCTTGACGCGAAGCACAACTTCACGTGGGCTAAACGGTTTGACGATGTAATCGTCCGCTCCGACCTCAAATCCTTGAACACGATCGATTTCTTCACCTTTCGCCGTGAGCATAATGACGGGTGTCGCTTTTGTTTTTCGAAGCTCTGTACACACTTCAACACCATCCATCTTCGGCATCATCAAATCGAGCAAGATAACATCGTATTCGTTTTCAAGGGCGAGTGCGAGTGCCTCTTCGCCATTGACTGCCTCTTCAATCACATATTGTTCGCGTTCTAAGTACATCTTCAAAAGTCGGCGAATTCTTTCTTCGTCGTCGACTACTAAAATTTTCGTTTTCTCAGCCATTCCTGAAACCCTCCTAAGACCCATTACGAGTTGTAGAGAATGTTGCACATTTGTGAACATTCTACTCTCTGCCATAACTATACCACTCTATTATTTCGCTTCACAACGATGATTTGATGGACCAAATGAAAAAGAAGTCACAATCGTGACTTCTTTTAAGTCAAGCATACGAATGTAGGCCCGCAATGACCAAGTTGACGAAGACGAGGTTGAACATGATGATGGCAAATCCACCGACACATAACCATGCTGCTTTCGTTCCTGTCCAGCCGCGCTGAATACGCATATGCAAGTAATATATATAAATAAGCATCGTAATGAGGGCCCACACTTCTTTAGGGTCCCAGCCCCAAAAACGGTTCCAGGCGATCTGTGCCCAAATCATCGCGAAGATGAGGCCGCCGAGAATGAAGACAGGTAATCCAATCGCAACCGAGCGATAACTGATTTCATCAGCAAGGTCGAGGTCGACTTTTTTCGCAAGCGGTTGAAGCGCTTCTGCGACACGTTTCCGCAAAATGACGAAGCGAAGCAACGCATAAATCACGACACCGCCGATGACCGACCAAAGAAGTGTGTTCAACTTGAGTGTGTTGATCCAGTTTGGAAGTTCAAGCGACAATCCGCTTGCGCCAGACAACAGTTGTGCTCCTTCTGGGGCGAACAAGATTGGCATGAAATATTCATACGTTTCTACTTGACCACGGTCATTCGTAAATTCGACGACCCCACCGGCACCAATTCCCTTAAAGAGCATCGATACGATGATGAAGCCAAGCGTACACATGAGGACGAACATTGTCACTTCAAGCCACGTCCGCGATTTTGACTGTTCTTTCATCGACGTCTCATTTAACAAGAAAATAAGACCCGATGCAAAGCTGATCGCCAAAATGCCTTGACCGAGTGCGGCCGTCGTAACGTGGATTTTCAGCCAAACACTGTTGAGTGCAGGGATTAGCGGTGCGACCTCGCTCGAGAACATCGAGGCGAAGGCGATGACGAGTAACGCCACCGGCATCGCGAACAATCCAAGTACATCATTTCTATAAATACCGTATACGACAAGGAACCCTAGCACCATCATCATCCCAAAGAATGTCGTATATTCATACAGGTTTGATACCGGCGCATAACCGACACCTGCCCAACGCATAAAGAAATACGTCAATTGAGCAACAAAGCCGATCACCGCCAAACTGAATGCATATTTCCCATAGGCGACTCGGTTGACGTTCCGATCTTTACGCATTCCACTCACGGCGATCGTAAAGAGCACCGTTGAGATTGCATAAAGGAAGAACGCGATAAACAGCATCCGGCTGCTCCATTCAATCCATTCCATCAAGATTCCCCTCTTTCATCTGTTGACTCATTCTCCGATTCCGATGTGAATCTCGCCTGGTCCTCCCACATCGGTAAGCCTGTCTGTTCTAATAACGGCGAAACTTCCCGGCGGAGCGAAGACGGGTTTTTGTTCGTAAAGCCTGCAACGAGAACGCTGTCTTCGTGACGGCGAACCCATACGCGTCGATGCGGCCAGTACATGCCCATCACAATCCCAATCATGAAGATGGTGGCACCGACAATTAAGATTGGATACGTGGAATCACTCTTCACACGGAGTCCGCTCGTGCTCGCCATTTCTGTACCTGCAAACTGGACATCATAACGGTTCTCTTCATCGGCGACGTTGAGACGAATACCGACCAAGTTTGATTCCGTCTCTCCTTCAGGTGATTCGATATTGAAGAAGAAGGCAGGGTTCAGAGCACGAGGTGATTTCGTGTTCGGTTGCCCATCTTTCACTTCAAAGTCCGGATACAAATCTTTCAAGGTGACAGTGACCCCATCAATCTCATAGGATTTCTCTGGATTCTCCAAATCGACTTTGAACGGACCATATTCGTCGCCGGTTTCTTTATCTGCCAACATGAACGACATCGATAAGAATTCCGGACGGCTCGAATATTGTTCCTGATACACTTCAAATTGATCAAATTTAAACGGGTGGTTGACTTTCGTCGAACCGACATCGACTTGTTCGAGTTGCGGCGATCCGTCCTCGTTCGTTCCCGTTTTTTTGAATAACGTCAGTTCTGTCTCATAGTTTTTCGGAACGGCCCCCGCTTTTTCAATGGCGGCTGCGAACTTCGCATCCTCCTCATTGTTCTCCGGGTCGTACATCTCAAGAATGAACTGATCGTTCCGTAAATAATACTCCCCATCAGTCGCTTCTAGTGAGACCGTATCTCCTTCACGCACCCACTCGAGTGTGTCTGTATGAAAAGCAGGGAATACTCGGAGCATCGCCCCGAGGAAGAAGATGACAAGTCCGACGTGGTTGACATACGGACCCCAACGACCGAAGCGGTGTTTCTCCGCTAACAGGGCATCGCCGTCACGTTTGACGGTATATCGTTTCTTTTTGAGTAAAGTTGTGACTTCGTCGATTTGAGCTTCTGTCCCTTTACCTTGACCGAAGAGACGTTGACCTTTCATGAAGCGTTCTGTCCGTCTGACCGGTTGTTTCTTGAGCGCTTTATAAAGTGGGATACCACGGTCAATCGACACAACGATGAGCGAGAGTGTCAGCATGACGATTAAGCAGATATACCACCATGACGTATATAAATTATGGAATCCGAGCGCATGATAAATGGATCCCGGTGTCCCGTATTCCTGCGCATAGTATTGTTCAGCAGGTAACTGTTGCGGAATATACATTTCTTGAGGAAAGATTGTTCCGATTGCCGAACCGACAATAATCAAACCAATCAACCACAACCCCACTTTGACCGATGCAAAAAAATTCCACACGCGGTCAATGATCGATTTCGGACGACGTTTCGATCGTAAATCGGCGCCTTCATATTTCATATCTAGCATCAGTGCGTCCCCCGTTCGCTTACAATGACTTCTCGGCTAGCTCCATCAATTTTTCTTTCGAGAGTTCACCTTCATACTTTTCAATTACATTCCCTTCACCATCGATGACGAATGTGACGGGTAAATTATAAATGCCATAGGCTCCCTCGACTTCACTCTTCGTATCCATCAAAATCGGATAATCGAGACCTACACCGAGGTCGTTGATGAAGTTGTCGACGCGAAGTGGCGTTTCGCCCACGTTCACAGCCCAAAAATCGACGCCCATATCCTGAAGTGTCGCATAATTCTCTTGAACGACAGGCATCTCTTTCTTGCATGGTTCACAGAAAGTGCCCCAGAAATTCAACAACATACCCTTTCCTTCGTAGTTATTTCGCTCGTAAAGGGTCGAGCCGTCGAGTGTGACGAGTTTGAAGTTCGGTGCCTCGTCTCCCGCCTCGATGCGTCCGTCGTTACCGGCCTGGTCGAACAGTTGCATGACGGTGATGGCTCCCGCAAAGAGAACGACCGTCATGATCATCAATCGCCAAAATGACCTCTTTTTCTTTTTTGCGACCGCTTGTTCCATCCGGTCGTCTTTGTTTTGATCTTTTGTCATCGTTTTCACACCATCCTTCAGTTGCTATTGTACTGAAAAAACATTAAAAACGCACATTAACAGACTTTTTTCATTTTTTTGTCACACAATTTACACAATCAAAAAAATCATCCCATTTCAGGACGATTTTTTATTGTTATTTTTTCTTCTTTTTGCCTCGTGGATTCGGCGGAACAGTCGGGTTCGCGAGTTCACGAAGCTTACTGATTTCTTTGTGTGAGAGCTCACGCCAGTCACCTGTGTTGAGACCGTCCAGTGTCAAGAAACCGAACTGTTCACGTTTGAGTTTAATGACCTCGGAACCGACTGCCTCGACCATGCGACGTATTTGACGATTATGCCCTTCTGAGATGACAATTTCAAGAATCGCCGTGTTCTTCTTGTGGTCCACAGACTTCATCTTCACTTTCGCGCTTCCTGTCTTAAAGCCATCATCGAGCTCCACGCCTGACTCAAGTTGTTTAATGGCCAAGTATGACGGGACATTCTTCACTTTCGCCACATAGCGCTTTTGGATTTTATATTTCGGGTGCGTCATCATGTTTGAGAACTCTCCATCGTTCGTCAAGATGATGAGACCTGTCGTATTGTAGTCAAGACGTCCGACAGGGAAAACACGTGCCCCTGGTGGTACGAGGTCTGTGATGACTTTGCGCCCTTTGTCATCTTCTACCGTCGATACATAGCCGCTCGGTTTGTATAGTAAGTAATAGACATGTTCTTCTTGTTCGATTTTGACACCATCGACCTCAATCTCCGTTTTCGGTCCAACTTTTGTCCCGAGTTCCCGGACAACTTTCCCATTGACGCGGACGCGACCATCTAAAATCATTTCTTCTGCTTTCCGGCGTGAGGCGATCCCCGCTTGTGCGATTACTTTTTGTAAACGTTCCATATCATTAATCCTTCTCCAATCTCTCTTCTTGCTTCGATGATTCCTGACCGAAGAACAAATCTCCTTCGTCCGTCAGTTCATCTTCAAATGTTAATGGTGGTAATTCCTCGAGTGAATTAAATCCGAAGTGATCGAGGAAGTGCTCAGTCGTGCGATATAACTTGGCACGGCCGATCGTTTTTGCACGTCCTGCCGATTCAATTAACCCTTTCGACAGTAGCGTATGAATGACACGCTCCACTTTGACACCACGAATTTCTTCGATATCTGCCCGTGTGACCGGCTGTTTGTAAGCGATGATGACCAAAGTCTCCATCGCCGCACGCGAGAGCGCCTGCTCAGCCATCGTCCCGACATACTTTTGAATGTAGGGAGCAACGTCAGGAATGGTCACGAGCTTGTAGACTCCTGCCGACTCCATTAGTTGAAACGGTCGATTCGATTTGTTGAATGAGATCTCTAGCTTACTGAGCTGTTCGCGTGCCGCGGCTTCTGAGATATCGAGTGTCTCGGCGAGAGCACGCACTTCCATTCCCTCATCACCGACGACGAATAGCAATCCTTCGATAATCGTTTCATAAGACAACAACCGCTTCATCCCCTTTCTTTGATGATTCGATGAACGAAATTTGAATGTCTTGGTCGAGTTGTTTCGTCTCGACGACCCTGAGCTTAATCAACTCAAGGAGCGCCATAAACGTCACCACGAGATCCGAGATGTTCGGTCGTTCTACAAAGAAGGCGAAAAACGATGTTTGTCGCGTCGAGGACACGTGGTCATGAAGTCGTATCATCTGTTCTTCAAGAGTTCGCTCTTCACGTTTGATCGTCTTTTTGCGTCGCTCTTTCCAACGTTTACGTTCAATCATCTTTGAATAGGCGTGGAGAAGATCCGAAAAGTTGAGGGGGCCGTCATACTTCGACACCTCGTCTGACATGTACGTCGTCAAATCTTCACCTGGTCGCGTATACAGTTCAAGACGGTTTTCTTCTTGTTCGCGCATAAAAACGACTGCTTCTTTATAAGCTTTGTATTCAATCAATTGACGAATGAGTCCTTCACGCGTCGGTTCATCACTGAAATCTGGAACATCCTCGTCATCCTCGACCGGAACGGGCGGCAGCAACTGCTTACTCTTCAATTGGAGCAACGTTGCCGCCATGACCAAGTATTCACTGGCCACGTCGAGTTCAAATTTTTGCATCGTGCGAATATAGCCGACATACTGGTCAGTGACTTCTGCCACGGAAATGTCGACGATATCAATCTCCATTTTTCCGATCAAATGGAGCAACAGGTCGAGTGGACCTTCGAACGTATCAATTTTAACGTTATAGGCTTCCATAGAGACACCTGCCATTTTACATTTTTGCGCTTTAGTATAACATGTTTTATAACACCGTGGACACGAAAGGAGAAAATTGATTCATGGCCCCTTTTATTCATTATACGTTGCTTTTTGAATGTCATGCCGATTATTTCGAATGTCATGAGGTATTAGAAGAGGCATGGCAGGAAGGTGGACGACAACATCACGGCTATGCGGCACTCATTCAATACGCCGTCATTCACTATCATCTTCGGCGCGATAATCTCATCGGTGCGAAAAAGAGCTTGCGTCTCTTACGTCAAAAAGTGGACGTCGCTTCTCCCTATTTGAATAAGCTCGGTCTAGATGTCGAAGCATTCATCTCACAGCTTGATGAATGGCCGTTAATAACGACACTTCCCTTGCAACAAGAAGTTCGTAAGACGGTCGAAGCACTGAAACCGTCGTTCCCGACGACGGAGCTGTCGTTCGAGGAGCTCGTGCACAAGCATCTTCATCGTGACCGCAGTGACGTCATCACGGAACGGGAGTTAGCGCTTTTAGAACGGCAACGCGCGAGAGGATGATCCTGAGCCTTTGACAAATCATACGTTGTGTTTTTTCAAAAGCTCGAACTCAATCAACCAGCTCTCCAGATCGCTTCGATCAACTCATAACGACGTGTAAAACCCCCGCAGTCACGGATGTGATTGCGGGGGCTTTTTGTCATCAGACGACCAATTGATTCCATTTGTCCAATAAATCGCCCGTCTTGCCTGTACCGGTTAACGTCAAATCAAGTGGAAGGACGTTTCTTACCTCGTCTAGAAGCTCGTAAGAACGTTTCTCGCCACGGAATGATGGCGACAAGGCGATATGGTCGATGACCATCGTCGTGCCTTTTTGCTCCATACCAATGATACCAACGAAGTCTTCACCGACTTTCCACAAGTAGAGGAACTTCGACTCCTCCTCGTCGTACAATCGGACGAGTTCAAGCAAGCTGAGCGGAGATTTGTCACTACATGAGAATGCGAGTAGACCCATCGCCGTCTTTTCATGAGAACGTTTATATTTTACCAGCATCGCTGGGTTCACCACCTTTAGTCATTCAAGTTTCACGACGTGAACACGTGAGAGACATGGTTCATTGTGCCATAACCTTCAGGCAAAAATCAATTCTCGTCCCAAACTTTCACTTCAGCCATCTTCGTTCCTTGACGAAGCTTGACTGCGTGCTCAAGTCCAGATGTCACTTTACCGAATACGGTGTGAACCCCATCCAAGTGTGGCTGTGGCTCATGGACGATGAAGAATTGTGAAGATCCTGTGTCACGTCCTGCGTGTGCCATCGACAGTGACCCTGCTTCGTGTTTGTGAGGGAACGATGTCGATGTCTCGCATGGAATCGTGTAGCCAGCGCCGCCCATTCCTGTCCCTTGTGGGCAACCGCCTTGGCTGACGAACCCAGGGATGACACGGTGGAACGTCAATCCGTTATAAAAGCCGCTGTTCGCAAGTTTTTCGAAGTTTTCAACCGTGATCGGTGCTTCATTGTGGAATAAATCAAATTCAATCATTTCGCCATTTTCAAGTTTCATTGAACCTTTTTTCATGTGTCAAGCAACCCCTTTTCGTATATGTATCCTGCTATTCTTCATTCACATTACCCATCTTATCAAAAAAACACGTCTGTCTCCACTTTTTTTGTGGAAACAGACGTTCTGTCTTATTGGATGACAGCGTGAACGAGTGGACGGGCTTCTGGTTTCGTCGCACCAATCGTATACGCATGGTCTAAACGTTCGACAGCTGAAGACATGTCTTCGATGTTCGAGCGAAGTACTGCAATTACGTCTCCTGCCTCGACACGATCACCGACTTTCTTCTCAAGCGTGATGCCTGCCGCAAAGTCGATTTTATCTTCTTTCGTCGCGCGTCCTGCACCGAGGAGCATCGCCGCGACACCCACTTCGTCTGCGATGATTGACTCGACGTATCCAGCCTCTTTCGCAACGAATGTCGTCTCGTACGAAGCTTGTGGCAATTTGGTCACGTCATCGACGAGTGACGCGTCTCCACCTTGGGCTTCGATAAATTTGCGGAACACCTCGAGGGCATGACCGTCCGCAATCCGTTTCTCGAGGTCCGCATACGCTTCTTCGAAAGTTGGATAGAAATCACCCAGTACTGCCATATGTCCTGCGATTGTGAGAGCGATTGTTTTCAAGTCTTCAACTTCTTTACCAGACAGAACTTCAATCGCTTCTTTCACTTCGTTCGCATTGCCGATTTCAAACCCGAGTGGTTGGTCCATATCCGTGATGACAGCGACCGTCTTACGGCCTACGTTCTTCCCAATCGCGACCATCTCTTCTGCGAGTGCTTTCGCATCATCAAACGACTTCATGAATGCACCAGAACCTGTCTTGACATCAAGGACGATACTGTCTGCACCCGCTGCGATTTTCTTCGACATAATTGAGCTTGCAATGAGTGGAATCGACTCGACTGTAGCCGTTACATCACGAAGCGCATAGAGACGCTTGTCCGCTGGCGTCAAGTTTCCAGTCTGACCGATGATTGACATCTTGATGTCGTTCACTTGTTTCGTGAATTGTTTTTCTGTCAATTCAACGTCAAACCCCGGGAATGATTCGAGCTTATCAATCGTTCCGCCAGTGTGGCCGAGTCCACGACCGCTCATCTTCGCGACCGGGATACCGATTGATGCGACGAGTGGTGCCACAATCAAGCTGATCTTATCACCGACTCCGCCTGTTGAGTGTTTGTCGACTTTCTTCCCTTCGATATTCGAAAGGTCAATCGTGTCCCCTGACTTGACCATTTCCATCGTCAAAGCAGCCGTCTCATTTTCAGTCATCCCGTTGAAGTAGATGGCCATTGACAATGCAGACATTTGATAGTCAGGAATCGACTCGTTCGTGAATCCTTCGACCACAAAGCGAATCTCCTCTTCGTTTAATTCTCCACCGTTACGTTTTTTCAAAATCAAATCGACCATACGCATAACTGTCGTCCTCCTAAAATAAAGTTACTTACATGTTTTTAATCGTGCCACGAACGAGTGACAGGAAGTCTTGACGAACACGTTCTGTTGTCTCGATGACTTCTTCATGATTGAGTGGTTGATCTAAAATTCCCGCAGCCATGTTCGAAACACATGAAATCCCGAGGACTCGCATATCCGAGTGACGCGCGACGATCACTTCCGGGACCGTCGACATTCCGACGACGTCTCCACCGAGATGACGTGCCATTTTGACTTCCGCTGGCGTTTCGTATGTTGGACCCGTATTACCGAAATAAACACCTTTTTGTACAGAGAGCCCAAGGTCTGATGCCACGCGTTCCGTCAATTTCACAAGTTCCTTATCATACGCTTCTGACATATCCGGGAAGCGTGTCCCGAATTCGCTCGCGTTCTTCCCGATGAGCGGGCTCGTCCCAAAGAAGTTGATGTGATCTGTGATAATCATCAAGTCACCTGGGTTGAACGTTTCGTTACATGCACCTGCTGCGTTCGTGACGATGAGTGTTTCGACTCCGATCAATTTGAGGACACGGACCGGGAACGTCACCTGTTCCATCGAGTATCCTTCATAGAAGTGGAATCGCCCTTGCATCGCGACGACGCGCTTTCCTTCAAGCTCTCCGAACACGAGTTGTCCTGCATGTCCTTCGACAGTCGATACTGGGAAGTGCGGGATTTCCTCATATGGAATGGCGACCGGGTTCTCGATTTCGTCCGCGAGGACTCCAAGCCCCGACCCGAGAATGAGTCCGATTTCTGGTGTATCGCCCATACGCTCTTGCAAATACGCTTTTGTTTCATTCCAATTTACCATGAATATTGCCTCCTCAAATTTCGTTTAAGAAACTCTTTCCGTTTGATGGTGCCGCGACGTCAAAGTTTTCAGCAACGGTCGCGCCGATGTCTGCGAACGTACCACGAATGCCCAAGTCCGCTGATTTCGCCCCGTTATGGTGAACGATGAGCGGCACGTATTCACGCGTGTGGTCTGTCCCAGCATGAACCGGGTCATTCCCGTGATCCGCTGTGATGATGAGTAAGTCATCTTCACGAAGACGCTCCATCACTTCAGGAAGTCGAGCATCATATTCTTCAAGTGCGACCGCATAGCCTTCTGGGTCACGACGATGACCGAACAAGGCGTCAAAGTCGACCAAGTTCAAGAAGCAAAGTCCTTCGAAGTCTTCTTCGAGCGAATCGACCAATTTGTCCATTCCGTCCATGTTCGATTTCGTACGAATGGCCTTCGTTACGCCTTCCCCATCATAAATGTCACTGATTTTCCCGAGGGCGATGACGTCCTTACCATCCTCTTCAAGTGTGTTCATGACCGTCTTCCCGAAAGGTTTGAGTGCATAGTCATGACGATTTGCCGTACGGACCCACGCTCCAGGCGTCCCGATGAACGGACGGGCGATGATGCGGCCGAGCATGTACGGGTCTTCACGCGTGATTTCACGCGCGTATTCACAGATTCGATACAACTCATCAATTGGCACGATGTCTTCATGTGCAGCGATTTGAAGGACCGAGTCTGCAGATGTATAAACGATCAGAGCTCCCGTATTGACGTGCTCTTCACCGAGCTCGTCAAGAATCTCTGTACCTGATGCCGGTTTATTCCCGATTACTTTACGGCCACTGAACTCTTCTAGGCGATGAATCAAATCGTCCGGGAACTTTTCAAAGACACGGAACGGTGTCTCGATATGAAGGCCCATGATCTCCCAGTGTCCCGTCATCGTATCTTTACCAGCCGAAATTTCTTCCATACGACCATAAGCACTTGGTGCATCAGATACATCGATCCCTTGAATTGGTTTGATGTTTGAGAGTCCGAGTTTACCCATATTCGGCATATTCAATCCGTTATGCTCACGTGCAATATGTCCGAGCGTGTCGGCCCCTTTGTCACCGAACTGTTCAGCATCCGGTGCTTCACCGATGCCGACCGAGTCCATGACTACTAAGAAAATACGTTTAAACTTCTTCACAAAAAATTCCTCCTTTTCGATGTCTAGGCACGAGGGTGATGCTTGCGATACACATCATGCAAGCGCGACTTGTTGACGTGTGTATACACTTGTGTCGTCGCCAGGTCCGCATGACCGAGCATCTGTTGAATGGCACGTAAGTCCGCTCCATTCTCGAGCAGGTGTGTCGCAAAGGAATGACGGAGTACATGAGGTGTGATCTCTTTGTCAATTCCAGCAAGTTTGGCACGTCGTTTGATTATCTTCCAAAATCCTTGACGACTGAGCCGGCCTCCTCTGCCATTTAAAAAGAGCGCCTCTGTCTCTCTGCCGCCGAGTCCGTTACGAGCTTGTTGAATATAGCGCTCGACAAACCCTTGGGCGACCGAAGAAACCGGAATGATTCGTGCGCGCTCGCCTTTCCCTTCACATTGTAGATACCCCAATTCGAACTGTAAATCATCCAAATCAAGACCTAAAAGTTCACTGACCCGCATCCCGGTCCCATACAAGAGTTCAAGCATCGCCCGGTCTCGTAACGAGAGCGGGTCGGATGTCGGGACACTATCCAATAGACGTTCGACTTCCGCTTGTGACCAAGTATCCGGAAGTTGTTTCTCTGCTTTTGGCGTCTCTAGATAGAGGGACGGATCGGTCGTCGTGATCCCGGTCATCTTTAAATGATGATGGAACATGCGGATTGAACTGACAGCCCGTCTCAAAGACGAGGAAGCACGTCCGGCTTGAGACAATTCTTCGATATGTTTGACGATATGCGAACGCGTCACTTCATTCCAATCTTCCACCCCGAGTTGGGTCAAAGTCGATGCGTATTGCGTTAAATCGCTCGCATACGCCTGTCTCGTGTTTGCGGACATCCGCTTTTCAACAGTCATATATTGAAGAAATGACTCGATATGCGAACGCATCATACCCTCCTCCTTCCTCGTTTCACCTGAATACGCTTACAGCATATCACTTATGTAAACCGTTGTGAAGATGTCTGACCTCATTTTTTAATCACTTTTTTGTGACAAAATAACAGTGACTATTTTTTCTTATGATGACAATAAAAAACCATCCTCATTCAAGGATGGTTTGCATGTAAGGTTAACCGTTGATGACTGCTTTATGACCTTCAAGCGTGACGCCTTTTGCTTGGCATACTTTACAAATGCCATGAAACGTCAAGCGATGGTCTTTAATCAAAAATTCATATTTGCTCTCGACTTTCTTCTCAACGTCGACAAGCAAGTCTTCCATGATTTCTTCAACCGAGCCGCATTCGACACAGACGAGATGATGGTGCGAATGGTTCGCCCCTTCCGGTCTCAGGTCAAAACGCGCGACCCCGTCACCGAAGTTGACTTTATCGACGACACCAAGCTCAGTTAACAACTCAAGTGTCCGATACACAGTAGCAAGTCCGATCTCTGGCGCGATGCTCTTGACGAGCATGAACACGTTCTCCGCACTCAAATGGTCGCTCTCATTCTCGAGTAAGATGCGTACCGTCGATTCACGCTGTGGTGTCAGTTTATATCCTTTGGCGCTCAATTGCTGTTTAATCCGTTCAATTCGCGTTTCCATAAGGCGCCCCCTCTTTACATAGTTCACTACTCAAAGCATACCGAAGTTTTAGGCAATTTTCAATTTAAAATCATTACTATGTAAGTTTACCATATAAAATTACAGATTAGAATTATTTCAATCTGGACAATTGCCACCATTGAATCGCCATGATTGTCTTCGCGTCGGTAATGATGCCTCGGTCAAGCAAATCGACAGCTTCGTCAAAGGTGTATCGTTTCACATTTAAAAATTCATCTTCGTCCAAGTTCATCTCACCCGCAGATAGTCCTTTTGCGACAAACACGTCAACTCGTTCACTACAAAATCCCGGTGCCCCGTAGAACGAAAAGATTTTTTCAAGCGACTCGGCGGTATAACCCGTCTCTTCTTCTAATTCTCGCTTGGCACTCGCTAGAGGTTCTTCTCCTTTTTCCAATTTACCGGCAGGAATTTCGAGTGACATCGATTCGAACGCCTTTCGATATTGTTCCACCATGACGATTTTTTCTGATTCATCGACGACGAGGACGGCGACCGCCCCGTTATGATAGACGAGTTCTCGCACAGATGTGTTTCCATTCGGAAGGGAGACGACATGTTTTTCTACGTCGAAGATTTTGCCTTGATAGATGACTTCCCGCTCAATCGTTGTTTCTTCCATATGATTACTCCTCACTTTTCGATATACTCTGATTATGAGTCAAACCTACATTTCGAACAAGGAGGAATCCATATGAGCGAACTCGGGCTCGGGACGATGACGATTTTAAAACATGGTGAGAACGAGGCGAAGCGAATCCTCGAGACGGCCATTCAATCAGGTATTCGCCATATCGATACAGCAGACGTCTATGCGCGACAAGATGTCGAACGCGTTATTGGCGCAACGTTAGGTCACGAACGAAAACACCTCTTTTTGACGAGTAAAGGTGGGAATGAGCTGACTGAGGAGGGGATGCGCTGGAATCCAAATCCGTCCTACTTAGACGTAGCACTCCACGGGTCGCTTGAGCGATTGCGTACAGATTATCTCGATTTGTACTATATTCACGGTGGTACGCTCGAGGATGACCTCGACGCCACGATTGAATGGGCACAAAAACAAAAGAGAGACGGTGTGATCCGCCAAATCGGCCTCTCCTCGATCCGGCCGAACGTCATCAAACGATGGGTCGAGTCAGGTGCTCTCGATATGCTCATGACCCCATACTCGCTTCTCGATCGCCGACCAGAGACGCTTGACGTATCGATTCCCATCGTTGGCCGAGGTGTTCTTGCCAAAGGACTCCTAACGGATGAATGGGAGGCACGCCTTGGTGACAAAGGTTTCGAGGCATGGCGAAAAGAGGACCTTGCAAGCGAGCTTGCCATGATGCCTAAACCGATTCAGGCATATGCACTCGGAGCCGCAAAGCGGTTTTGCGACGTCGTCTTACCTGGCGCATCTTCAGTCGAACAGTTGCAACAGACGATCCGTGCATTCGAGACTGAAATTGATGAGGACGTACTTGGCCGATTACTCGCCCGTTTACCGATTCATCCTTATACAAAACACGTGACCTGATTCATTCAGGTCACGTGTTTTTCACTGCGTGCTTTTATCTGTTCGATTGCCCAGTCTGCCCATCCGGCATAGTTTTCCATCATTCGAATGGCATATTCACTCGTCAATAAGTAGCCGAGCGTATCTTCGTCTGATTGATGTTCCTCCTGAAACATCCGGATCTGTTGCGCGACTTGTTCGTGATGAGCTTTCGTTTCTTCGATATACCGGACCGCTTCCTCGACTGGCAACAATTGAAGCAAACTGACTCGTAACAAATTCTCATCCTTCATTTTCGGCTGGAAAGACGTCGGTTGACGCAGCCAATTGATCAACTCTTCTCGTCCTTGATCCGTGATGGAGTATATTTTTTTATCCGGTAACTCTTGCTGTGAAATGTGCTCCGCCGAGACGAGCGCGTCGTCTTCCATCTTCAACAGTTCCCGATAAATCTGTGTATGATGTGCGTTCCAAAAATGAATCATCTGCGCCTTGAACGTCGCGTTCAGGGCATACCCGGTCGCAGGCTGATGGGTCAATAACCCGAGCAATGCGTGACGTAACGCCATATCCATCACCTTTTCCTTATCATGCTATTTTTATAAGTGTATCACATTCTCTCACGGATTCGAGAATGCCAATCTGTTGACGACTTGTTTAAAACCCGACAAAATAGATAGAAGAAAGGAGAGTTGTCTATGCAACCGATTCATTCATCACAACAATTTGACGAAGCTACAAAAGATCATGGAATGGTGGTCTTCACCACATCATGGTGCCCGGACTGCAAACGCCTGGACATGTATGTCGACGAGCTCGTCAAAGACTATCCACAGTTCAACTGGCATGTCGTCGACCGCGACGAACTCCCAGATTTATCTGATGCACAAGAAGTTCGCGGCATCCCTTCACTTCTCTACTATAAAGACGGGGCAAAACAAGAACACCTCCACTCGGCAAACGCCAAGACGGAGATGCAAATCCGTTCATTCCTCGATACGATTCAAGCATGAACTGATTCCTGCAGACCATTCGGCTGCAGGAGTTTTTTTACACGCATCTATCGTTTTCGATTATACTGTAAGAAATATCCAAACAAGAGTGGTGAATGAAAATGACAGTTACCCGCTTGTTCACAGTACTATGTTTAACCATTTTTTTGTTAACCGGTTGTATGCAACCATCCACTTCGTCACCTACACAATCTGATGATGAAGCTGACGCCATCAAAAGTGCAGTTTCATTTTTGGAACAGATGGACTGGCAGCCGGTCGATGAAGATTCGCAACAAGCCACGATTCAGTCGATCAAGGTCGATGATCGTTATGAGCTAATCAATTCACATTTTAAAGGGGCACACGCTTGGCTCATCACATTCCCAGCTGATTCACAGCGTACGATTGAGACTCCACATGTGCTCGTCGACCCTGAATCAAACGAGGTAATTGGTTATTTGCCGAGCGAATGAGAAACCTCATGATTGACTAACTGTAATGACGTACATACCGCGAGTCGATGAATCGCTTCAAATAATATGGAAGTCGTCCATGCCAACTGAAACGTCCGAACGTCAACAGTGCGTGTCCCGTTGTCGTCAATAAAATGTTCATCGATTGACGTTTCCGAAACGGTCGCGTCGTTTCACCGAGCAATCGTTCCGCAACGTATCGACCAGATCGGACAGCATCGACCCCACCGTTTAGAGCGGAGGCCATGTCTCCCGTCACATATATGTTAGGAAACTGATAATGGCGAAGATACTCATCCGTCTCAATAAACTGATCCGGGTTTGCGAGGCCCGATTCAGACCACCAGTTCACTGGAACGACCCCTGTTGCGTCAAGCACAAGTCCTTCAGAGGATTCATCGTTTTTCCTTTGTTTTATGACCACTACGCCAGACCTCACCAATAAGCGTTCCATCTGTTTCTGTCGGCGGGTCGACACGTCGGGTAAGACTCGCTTCGCATACAGCGTGACTTTTTTCGTCCGGACGCACGTAAATGCCAATTCAACGCCCGCTTTTCCACCGCCGACGATGGTTACTTGTGAACTCGAATCGATGCGGTCAAGTAAAGCTTGTGACATCGGTTTAAGCGGGGTCCCGATTCCTCGGCTCACTGCACCAGTTGCCAGCACAAGTCGGTCGTAATGAAACGGCCCCTTTTCTGTTTGAACGGTCTGTAAATGAGGATCGATCGCGAGAATCCGTTCTGCGGCCGGTTCAAGTTGAGGCAGTCGGACCGTTGCGGAATTCATGAGTCCGGCGATCACTTGCGGAAACGCTCCTGTGTACACCGTCTGACATTTTCCAATAAAGAGAACTTCATAATGTTCACGAATCTCCTCAATCCGATCGAGAATTTCAAGCTGACCATGACCGAGCCCGGCCAATACCAATGTCGGTTTCATCGCAAAATCCTCCGCGCCTCAATGAATCGTTGTGTAATCGTCATCACTTCGAGTAGGAGAAAAATGAGGGCAATCCCACCGACCCAGTTCGGGAAGAGAATCATCAAGGTAAATAGGATGAAACATTCCGTCCGTTCAATGATTCCAGGTTGGTAATAAAACGTCTTTTCCGACCGCCTCGAACTACTCGCTCCTACTGCGAGGAATAGCGTCATTGCGATCACAAAAGAAGCGATCAGGATGAGAAAGATCGGCATATATTCCGGATATCGAAGTGCAAGCGCAATCACTACAGACAACTCGACGAATCGATCGAGCACAAGATCAAGCACTGTCCCAAACCCACTCGTTTTCGACTTTCTAGCCATCGTTCCATCTAAGACGTCAAATAGTCCGGAAATCCACAGTAGAATCACGGCTGTCCAGTGCATATCGTTGTAAATAAAGATGCCTGTTGAAATTCCAATAATTCCCCCTAGAATTGTTACCTCGTTCGGTGTGAAATTCCACTTGAGCAATCGGTCTGCTCCTCGTTCAATGACCGGTTTGACGTATCGACTTCCATAAGTATCGAGCATGTTATCCCTCCTTTCGTTTAATTCGGTACATCGTCCCGACTTGGAATGATTCGTGCGTCGGTAACATGACCGAACGTCCATCCTCGAAATGATATTCACCAAAACTTTGACCGAACCGATAGATTTTTTTCATCAATCGTACGGGCTCACCGACCGCTTCTGACACCATGACGTCGGACAGTGGCCGCAATTCCCCATCAATCATGAGAAAGTCACCAAACCCTGGCGCGCTTTCATACAACTCTTTCGCCGTCCCTGTTGATGTCACTTCACCTGACTCAAGTAGTGTCACTCGGTCAGCCATCAGCATCGCCTCTTCACGGTCATGTGTGACCAAAACCGCCGTGAGGTCGAGCTCCTTGACCAAATCACGAATGAACCGTTGCAGGTCGAACTTCAGGTTTGGATCGAGGTTCGTGAACGGTTCGTCCAATAAAAGGACTTCCGGCTCAGCAGCCAGCGCACGTGCGAGACTGACGCGTTGTTGCTCACCACCTGATAATTCGTGAACTTCCGCATCGTAACGGTCACCGAGACGGACAACGTTCAACCACCTCTCTGCCTGTTCCCGGGAACGCGAACGGGTCGCGAGTGTGACATTCTCACCCACTGTCAAATGCGGAAACAATAAAGCGGACTGGGACAACATCGTCACACGCCGCTTGTGTGCAGGAACCTTTAACAAAGAACGGTGATTCCAGAACACTTCTCCTTCATCACTCGTATCAAGTCCTGCAATGATTCGTAGAATGGTTGACTTCCCAGAGCCGCTGACTCCAACGATGGCGTGGATGTCATGTGGAATGACTTCAAAATCAATACCATCTAACACTTGTCTCGTTCCATACCGTTTACGTAATGCTTGTACTTTCAAACTCATTGAAGACGTCCTTTCAGGAAGCGCACCGTCCACTGACTCAATCCTGAGAGCAGGAAATAGAGGAGAACAGGGATAATGATGAGCATCCAAGTGTTCGAGAGCGCGAGGTTTCGGTTATTCCCCGCATAAGATTGATACAGTTCAGTCGTCACCGTCGGAATCAATCCTGCACCAATCAATTGGACTAACGCGAATTGACTGAGCAGAATGACCGTCGTAAATAATACGATAGTTCGCATCGTTTGTGAGAAAAGCGGAAATAGTACATAAACGAGACGACGCTTTACCGTCAAAAGCCGTGCCTGTTCTAAGAGTGGACGACCGATGACCGCCATCCCGTTATAAGCGAGACGGATTGAATACGGCAATGTCACGATAAGTAAGGCAATCACGACACCGATATACGTCCCAATCAAACCCGCTTCCGCCAAGATCAAGTAAAGACCGAACAGCATCGCGAGCATTGGGATGAACAGTGGTAAAAAAACGAGCCACTCTAGAACGTGACGCCATCTCGATTCTGTCCAAAGAAGCCACCAGGCGAATGCCATTGATAACCACACGTTGACCGCGGATAAGATGACCGTCAACCCGATCGTATTTAGCATCGTCATATCGTTCCCGATTTCAGCTGTCGGTACCGCTTGGAATAGGGTGATGAACGGAATCAAGATGAAACAGATGATGATAAGCTGACGAATCATCGTTTCACCCCGCGTTCAATTCGACGACGAATGGAAGAGGTCAGCCAATATGAAATACACACACCGCATCCGACAACCCATGTCCAGACAAGCGCCACAGCATACGGCTCACTCGCTTCCAAATAGAGCCCTGTCGACAGCCGTTCATATGCGAGTACTCCAAGTAGTTTTGGATAGGTCACTCCAAGTAATGCAGGTACTTCATACGCGAACGAAACGAACGCAATCATAATCCAAGTCGCATCAAGCAGTGGTTTAATCAAAAATGGAAATTCTGCATGCTTGAATTGTTCGACTGGGGAGAGTTGGAGCGTCTTCGCCGTCTCTAAATATCCCCGATTCAATTGTTCATACGTACCGAGCATCATCAAAAAGACAAACGGGGTCTCCTTCCATATGTATGTCAGGATGACCGTCACATAGTCTCTTTCATTCGCCTCGATCCAGTCACTGCCGAACGGTCCACTGAATAATAATAAGATCAAATAAGCAGCGGCAATATGAGGGACGAACATCGGGATTCGGATGACCGACGACGTGATGCGCCACTTCTGTTGAACGGCGGTCCTCGCAAGCCATGTCCCGATGATGAGCGACAGGATGGTCGATACACTGACGACGTATAGTGTCATGAACAGACTGTCCCGCCACGTCTCATCCGTCAGAAGCGATGCCCAATCTGTACCAACCGCTTCCATTCCCAAAAAGACGATGGATACGAGTGATAAAAGTGATAGGACAATCGTCAATGCGACACTACTTCGCAACACGTGACCATTCCTCACGTACGGCATCAATCACGTCCGGTCCATAGTCTGGAATGGAACGTTCCTGTAACTGCTCTGTGTCCGGATACGTCTTGCCATCTCCAAGTGCTTCGAATGCTTGTTGGTCCGCTTCATCCAATTTGGTCAAGTCAAGCGATGTCCCGTCTCCCCAATAGTCAGGCCCTTGTTTCACGAGTTGAGCTTCCGGTGATAGCAGTTCTTCGATGAGGACGAGCGCTCCGTCCGGATTCGGCGCATTGAACGGTATCGCTAAGAAGTGTGTCGATGCGATCGAGTGATCGAGGACGAGGGCACGTGTCTCTTTTGGGAAGATGCCATTAGCCACCTCTGCTTCGGCTCGGCGTTCATTAAATCCCATCGTCATCCACACATCCCCCGAAGCGTAGAGCTGATCGAGCTGCTCAAGCGTTTTTGGATATGTCTGTCCTTCTTTCCATAAATTCGGGGACCACGTTTTCAAGTCGTCCCAGAACGACTCTTCAATGGTCACATTCTCTTCTAATTCAGCACCGTAGCGTTCAAATAAAAGATGACGAATAAATGCATTACCGGTGAAATCAGTGACTTCAGGATACGTGAAACGACCCGGATTGTCTTCGGTCCAGCGACGTAATTCCTCAAACGATTCTGGGGGATTGTCGACTTTCGCTGCGTCGTAATGCAAGATGAATTGAACATTTCCCCAAGCGAGTTCCATATCATCCGTAGGGGTGCCGGCATCTGATTGTTGAGCCGTCTCATTCAACAACTTGGCGTTCGGGATACGTTCCATCAATCCATCACGGAGTAATTCAGCTTCTTTTGCATTTCGGAAATTGTCACCATTGATCCAAACGACATCAATCGTCCCAACTTGTCTATCTGCTTTTTGATCGAGTGACAGCTGGCGCACGAATTCGGCCGCATCCATGGCGACCCGGTTCAACTCAACCTCGTACGATTCCTCGAGTCGTGGTGCCACATAGTCATCAATATAGCTATTGATCCCCTCGTCTCCACCCCACATATATAGGTTGACGGTCGATCCTTTTGCCGACTCAGTCGCAGCATCGAATGAATCCGAGAACTCAACCGCCTGTTCGTTACCACATGCTGCAACAAAGATCAGTAAAGCTGTCGTTATAAATAGTTTGATTGCCTTCATCGTTCTCCCCCTTTTCACTTTTTCTCAAATCCCCGTTTCGCGAGCATTTCGAACATATTTGGGCAGATTGCATACACATTCGCCCCGATATTCATCCACCATGGGGCATTGATTTCGCGTTTGCGCGTAAAACTCCCTTTGACAATCGCGTCGGCTAATCGTTTCGGATTGAGCATGATTCCCTGAACACTTTCGGCATATGTACCACTCTTGTCGGCCCGATCGAAGAATGGTGTAGCAATCGGTCCCGGATTGACGGTCATGACGTGGATTCCACGCGGTTTCAACTCTAGCCTAAGCGCATTCGAGAACTGTAAGAGCGCTGCCTTTGACCCCGCATAGACGGCAGACTTCGGTGTCGGTACTTTAGCTGCTTGCGAACATATATTGACGATGACATCTCCTTGTTTCATGATGCGGGCACAATCTCTCGATAAAAGCATCGGGGCGACTGCATTTATCCGCATCGTCTCTTCCATCACATCAGTCGATTGATCGGTGACCGAGTCGAATTCGGCCATGCCCGCATTATTGATCCATATGTCAAACGTCCCAAATTGCTTCAACACATTTTCGACTAGGGTATCTGAATTCGCAACATCTGCGCACATCCAGTCGCCACCGCACGTTTCCGCAATCTTCTTCAATCGTTCTTCATTTCGTCCAATCAATAAAATTTTATTTCCTTGTTCATAAAAAGAATGCGCCAATGCGGCCCCGAGCCCACTTGACGCACCTGTAATGACTACCCGTTTCATAACATCGCTTCTTTCTTTACGTAAATCCATTTATTGTCATCGCGGCGTCTCTCGATGTCGCCTCGCTCTTCGAGTAAGCTGAGGCGCGCAAACACCTCACTGAAGACGAGCGGCATCCCTCGTCGCATCTTTCTTCCATATAACTTCATCGACCAATCAAACACGCTAAGTCCGTCTTCCCAATCGACGAGCAATTGCTCACTACGCTCATACCGTTGACGAATCCGGTTCTCAATTAAATCGTTCGGGTGGTGAATTGGTTCACCGTGTCCACTGACGACAAGTTTCAAATCGACACCCTGCAATTTTTTGAGCGAGTCGATATAGAGGATGACGGGTGAGGCGAAACCTTCATCTTCATACGGTTGCTCGATAAGAGGATTTGGTTCAACTTTGTCAATCAAATGATCACCCGCAATCAAGACACCCCCAGGTCCAATCAATCCAAGTTGATCACTCGCATGACCCGGCAAATGAATCGTCTGCCACGCTCCGTCTGGTGTGATATCCTGACCGTCATTGAAAGTCGTCGTGACGGTCGTCGGTCCGATCCAACGAAGCGCTTCACGGTAATCCGGTAACTTTTCTACAAGTGGAGCCGGTGCCCCGAACGAGACGGCCAATTCATGTAAAAAATGGTTGCCGCGTTTCAAAAAATTCGGAGTTTGTTCTAAGTATCGAACAAGCTTTTCGTGTCCGTATACCGGGATCGATGCGTCACGAAGACGCCAAGCCTGCCCCGCATGATCGGCATGATGATGTGTCAAAAATAAAAAGTCGATGTCAGACAACGAGAGTTCAAGCTCTTCAAGTTGCAGATTCAACGCGGTCCATGCTTCTTCTGTATCCGGTCCACAGTCGACCATGAAAAATCGGTTCATATGTTCGACGATATAGACGTTCACGTTCCCTACTTCGAACGGTGTCGGAATATCGAGTCTTGCCAGTTGACTTGAAATCCAGTTCGCCACGTCATCACCACCTTTTCATCCATTCTTTCTTTATTATACCCGTCTGAAAGATGCGTTTTCAATCAAACAAAAAAAGAGGGGGACATCTCCCCCTCACAAAAATGATTCTTATAAGTTGATGACCGTCACTTTATCTCGCGTCATCGTCTCGAGACTACGGCCGATTCCTTGAACGCCGAGCCCTGATTGTTTAACTCCGATGAACGGGAAGTGGTCTGGACCACGTTCCGTACGTCCATTCACTTGAACCGTACCGACTTCTAACTTGTCAGCGACTGTGAAGGCGCTATTCACGTTTTGTGTGAATACGCTCGCTTGGAGACCAAACTCTGATTCATTCGTGAGCGCGACCATCTCGTCGAGCGATTTCACACGAATCACTGGAAGGACTGGTCCGAACGGTTCCTCCCATGCGACGCGCATGTCTGTCGTCACGTTGTCAAGTAGCGTCGGGTGAATCAAGTTTCCGACACGTTCATTGCCGTTTATGACGGTTGCGTTTTTGTTGACCGCATCGTCAATCAAACCTTGGACATAATCCGCTGATTTTTCGTCGACCAACGGCACGATGAAACTGTTGTCTTCCGGTGAGCCGACTGAGAGTTTCTCGACACGTTCTTTCAACATGCCAACGAGCTCATCTGCTTGGTCTTCGAGCACGAAGACGCGCTTGATTGCCGTACAACGTTGACCCGAGTATGAGAACGCACCACTGATGATTTGCTCTGCAGCCAACGTCAAATCCGCATCCTCTAAGACGAGGGCTGGGTCTTTCCCACCGAGTTCGAGCACGACCGGTACCATCGACGCTTGTTGCGACAAGTGTTGACCCGTACCTGTCCCACCTGTGAACGTGATCATGTCGATACCAGGGTGTGAAGTCAAGTAATCTCCAATGACCGAACCACGTCCTGTCACAAGGTTTAAGAGACCTTTCGGAAGACCTGCATCATGTAATGCCTCGACCATCTTGATTCCACTGATTGCACCTTGAGTCGCTGGTTTGAAGACGACCGCATTTCCTGTGACGAGCGCAGGTGCAATCTTCGCAGCCGCTAAGTTCACCGGATAGTTGAACGGTGAAATAGCGAGAACGACACCGAGTGCCTCTTTCTTGATGATGGCCATCTTGTTTTTCGAGCCACCAGGGAATGAGTCCCCTTGCATGAATCCACCGTTGAAGCGAATTCCTTCTTCTGCCGTGTAACGAATGATTTCAGCTGTACGAACGACTTCTTTCTTCGCGTCGTTCAAGTTTTTCCCGACTTCCTGCATGATGATTTGACCGATCTCATCAACGCGTTCTTCGAGTTTTTCTGCCCATGCATACAACAGTTCAGCGCGCTTGTTGACCGGAAGCGCAGCCCATTCCTGTTGTGCGCGTTTGGCGCCATGGATGGCTTCGTCTACTTCGTCACGTGACATCGCTTGAACGCGACCTACGACTTCGTCTTTATATGGTGAAACGAGTTCAATCGTTTCCTGACTTGAAGATTCCTGCCATTGACCATTCAATAAATAAGGATACGTGTTCATACTCATCATCTCTATCTGCCTCCTGAGTAAGCTGTAATATCTCGTTGCCAACCCCATTGTATGCAGATTTTTTTGCGTTGGACAACTATAACGATTCAGTTTATGAGATGTAAACGGTTACTATGAAACTTTTTGTGAATTCTGACGTGAGTTCGACATATTTTTACTGTAGATTTGATGATTCGAAACCGATAGTAAAGAAGAGAGTACGTGAAATAGGAGGGACTACCATTGAACAATGATCATAATATTTTACTTGAAGCAGGAACGAACGAACTTGAAATCGTGATTTTCCAAGCTGGCCCATTCTTATTCGGCATCAATGTCATGAAAGTACGCGAAATCATTACGATGCTCCCACTGACTCCGCTCCCAGGTACACCGGAGGCCATTATGGGTCTCATCGAGTTACGTGGAGAAGTCATGACCGTCATCGACCTTCCCATGGTCATCAGTCATCCGCGTGAAGTCGGCAGTGACGACCGCTTGATTGTCTGCGAGTTCAACGGTGAGAAATCGGTTCTTCGAGTCGACCAAGTGACCGAGATTAAACGCATCTCATGGGAACAGATTGACACGCCTTCAGATCTCGCCCGCGGTGTCCAAGGTATCACGAACGGTGTCGTCAAAACAGGTGATCAGATGATTATCTTACTTGACTATGAGCGCATCGCGTTAGAACTTTCTCGTAAAGACATCATGGCGCGTGAGTCAGTGAAACGTCTCGGTGCTCGTGAACGTTCGAACAAAAACATCTGGATTGCCGAGGATTCGGAGATGCTTCGGACACTTATTCTCGATACGTTAGATGATGCAGGCTACTTCAACACGACCGTCTTTAATAACGGTAAAGAGGCGCTTGATGCATTTGAACAGGATGGTGTCGAATGTGATCTTCTCATCACGGATATTGAGATGCCACAGATGGACGGACTCCATTTAACGAAGCGTCTTCGCGAGATGGAGCGCTACGCAACACTTCCGATTATCATCTTCTCGTCACTCATCTCGGACGACTTGAAACATAAAGGTGAAGCGGTCGGAGCGAACGCCCAAATTACGAAACCAGAGATCGGTCTCCTGATTGCGACACTTGACGAATTTGTAGGCTAATAAAAAAAGTTTGCTCCCAAACTGGGTGCAAACTTTTTTTACGTCAACTGTTCGAAGTGGTTGGTCCATTCGGCTAAAAAGCGCTTACTGTGCGACTCAATTGTCGCCAACGTCTCGTCTGCTCCGTCCAGATGGGCGTTCTCGCCTGCGACTTCAAGATCGTGGAAAAGAAGGGCAGTCTGTTCTAAGCCGACCGAATACGAGGCCCCTTTTAGTAGGTGGGCGAGCTGTTCGATCCGCTCATAATCCTTCAATTCGACAGCTGCTATTAGTTCGGGATATTTCGTCTCGAACTGCTGAATATATGTGGTTGCAATTTTATTTAAAAAATCCATGTTTCCGTTTGCGATTTGGTGGAGCTCCGTTAACTTATCTTCATTGAACAGAGCGTCCTCGGGCATTCTTGTCAATATAACCCCTCCTCAATAAACGATCATCCAATCATTCCCTCTCACTGTAACACGTTTTCGAGAGAAAACAAAAAAAACTCCTGCTTTGGATTGCACTCTAAGTTTTGGCTACCTATAATAAGATTGAGTTAAGGTAGGAGGAAGATGCATGCTGACGATTTACCGTACTGACGCATCGGGCCATGTGGATGAAATCGAAGACTTTGATAAAGGGAGCTGGATTCAACTCGTGAATCCGACAAAAGATGAGGCCGATCAAGTCATCGAGGCGTCCGGCATTCCAGAAGACTTTGTTTATGACCCACTTGATATCGAAGAAAAACCGCGTTTTGAAAAAGATGATGAAGGGCTTCTCATGATCATCGACGTTCCATATGTAGAAGAAGATGACACAGGTCGTGCCTATAATACGATCCCGCTTGGTATCATCGTGACCGGAAGACATTTCATCACCGTCTGCTCACGTGACCTTGATGTCTTGAATTTATTCGCTAATGGGAAGGCACGATTGTTCCGAACGAACTATCGGAGCCGTTTTGTCTTTCAAATTTTACATCGAGTAAGTATGACATACTTACGATTCTTGCGCCAAATCGACCGAAGAATGGATGAGCTCGAGCAAGAGTTGCAACGTTCGATGCGAAACCAAGAGATTTTTCAATTGATGAACCTACAAAAATCGCTCGTCTATTTCATGACTTCCTTGAAGGCGAACGACAGTGTCCTTGACCGAATCGTCAAGACGCCGAGTTTGGAGAAACATGAAGAGGACGAGGAGCTATTAGAGGACGTCTTCGTCGAGCATCGGCAGGCGATGGAAATGGCATCGATTTATAACGACATCATCAGCATCAAGATGGAGGCGTTCGGGTCGATCATCTCAAACAACGTCAACTTCGTCATGAAGTTTTTGGCATCGATCACGATCGTCCTGAGCATCCCGACGATGATTTCCGGGATCTTTGGGATGAACGTCCAAGTCCCATGGGAAGGGGATCCGTTCGGATTCATCATGGCGATTGCGATGATGATTGGATTTTCCGGTCTCGCCTTTTATATCCTTTGGCGAAAACGATATTTCTAACGAACAAGAGCCTGACGCACGGTGCGTCAGGCTCTTGTCATGTGATTTTGACGGTGACGAGACACAGGTCGTCATCGATTTCAATTTTAGGTACGAGTTGTTCGGCAACGTGACGACTATAGTCAAGCCCGTATGTGGCGACATCTTTTTCAAGCCATCGAATCCCGTCATCGATATCTTTGCTGTAACATTCCATAAGCCCATCTGTATACATATGTAGCTTCATATCTCGTGTGATGGCAATCTCTTTCGACTCATAGTTCGGTTCATCGAACATGCCGACCGGCACCCCTGTCGTCTCAAGTCGGCAATTCCCCGCTTCAGACGTCACGATGACCGGCGGATGACCCGCATTCACATATTCGATTCGACGCTTCGTCGTATCGATGTAGCAATAGACCGCCGTAAAGTAGCTATGCATATCGTCACCCGAGAACAGGAACGTCATCTGACGGTTCAACTCGGTCATGACGTCTACCGGATATTGCACGTTTCCGACAAGACCCGGAAGAATCGACCGGATTCCCATCGTGATGAGTGCCGATGAGACCCCGTGTCCCATGACGTCAAAGATAATGACCCCGTAACGGTCCGGGGCGACCTGGAACCAGGCGTACATGTCCCCTGCCAATTTTTTTGATGGCAAATAAAGGGCGCGAACATCAATCTCTTCGTTACTGATGGGAGGAGTGAGCGCACTTTGTTGAATCTTTTGGGCAAGGTCCAAATCATACTGGAGACGGGCCTCATAAATCTTCCGCTCGTCGACCGCTGCCTTATAGCGAAGCGCAGAGCGAATTCGGGCCAGGAGCTCCGTCACTTTAATCGGTTTGGTCGTATAGTCAGATGCTCCTGCGTCAAGTCCTTCAGCAATTTGCTTCTCATCTGTACGTCCGGAGACCATGATGACCGGCAACTCTTCATATTCTGCCATCTGTCGAATCCGTTTACACGTCTCAATCCCTGAAATCCCGGGCATCTCGACATCCAATAGGACGAGATCATACAGCGATGCGGCTTGTGGTGCCATCAGTAAATCGAGCGCTTCTTCCCCACTTGAGACCGAAATCGTCTCATAGTCGTGTTGGTGAAGCAGTTGCTCGAGTACGAGCGTATTGACCGGTTCGTCGTCCACAATCAAAATCGCCATAACTATCCCTTCCTTCTCTAAGTAGTAATCTATATCGTATTGTACCATATCTTTTCGATGTCACACGACACAACCGTCTATTCATTCCAGTTGATGAACCGGCCCACCATTTGGCATACTTAAGTTAGAAAGTGGGGGATTCTTATGGCCTGGATATTCGCCGTCAGCGGCTTGATTATTTTACTCGTCCTTATCGCGTCCATCGTCGTCATCCAAAAAGGGTACGCGTATAAAGACAATAAAGATGACATCGTCCTCGACTACGACGAAATCAATCGTCGGATCGAGTCCGAAAAAACACAAGAAAAGACAGATCAGTCAGAAGGACCACGTTGAACTCCCCCCATGAAAGTTGGATTGACATGTCCGACTTTTATGGGGTGTTCACTAGGACCCTTCTTTTATTTGAACTCGAATCGGAGCTCACCTTTTTCTATATATAACGAAGCGTTAAACGTTTTCTCGCCTTTTTTAAACGTATGGACGTTCGATTGACCCCCGTTGATCATCTGTCTCAACTCATCCTTGACGAGTCCGACGCCGAGCACCTGCTTAGAGACGGTGAAACGACAGCCTTCACGATATCCGCTACAGCCGATGAATTTAGGATGTTCGACAAGTCCTTTGCCACAGCTCGGACAGACCCCGAACGACGCTTTCGGCCGTGCCGCCCCTTTCTTCCCATATCGCTTCGCTTCAATCGTATATCCTTCAGGATTCGCCGCCTCAACGCGCGATTTCGCTTCCTCGACGAGATGAATCGACATTTTTTTGGCTTGTTCGATAAATTCTGCGGCAGATGCGGACGCCTGTCCGATCTCATGGAGTCGCTTCTCCCATTTCGCGGTCATGACGGGCGAGGCCAAAATGCTGTCTCCGAGTACATCGATTAACAGACGACCCTTGTCTGTCGGGACGAGCTCTTTTTTCTGAAGCTGGACATATCCGCGCTTTTTCAACCCGTCAATGATATTGGCGCGTGTCGCCTCGGTCCCGAGACCCTCTACTTCTTTCATGATGTGAATCAACGCCTCATCATCAAGCTGTTTCCCGGCGACTTTCATCGCCATGATGAGTGCCCCTTCTGTATAGCGTTTGGGCGGTTCCGTCTGTTTCGATAGCACATCGACAGTCTTCTCCTTCAACACTTCCCCGACAGTCAGTAAAGGGAGCTCGACGTCTTTGGATTTCATCTCGACGACATCCCGATAGCCTGGACGTACGACGACGGTCCCTTTCGCCCGATAGAGATCCGTTCCATCTAACAGGTCGACCGTCGTCTTTTCAAGCGTCGCAGCAGGTGCGAACGCCGCGAGGAAACGCCGAATGATGAGATCATACAGTTTTGCCTCATCCCCAGCGAGCCGATTGACATCGCCACATGCTTCCGTCGGGATGATCGCATAGTGGTCACTCACTTTTTTTGCGTTGACGTAACGACGATTTTTGGACGGGTCCTCGGTCAACAACTCACGGAGTCCGCCGTAGGCATCAGACTTTAACAGCCTCGCCTTCGTTTGAGGGAACAGAGTCGCTTCGTCCGGTGTGACAAATCCAGAATCGGTCCGCGGGTAGCTGATCCATCCTTTTGTATATAACTTTTGCGCGATATCGAGCGTTTTTTTCGCCCCGAAACCGAATCGTTTCCCCGCTTCTGCCTGCAATCCGGATAGACTGAACCAAAATGGAGGTTGTTCGATTTTTTCTTCTTTGTCGATCGCTTGGACTGTAGCGGTGCCGGAAGCGCGCCTGACGACCGCATCTGCCTCATCGCGCGTCTTCAGTTTCGTCGTCTTTCCGATGGTGTACTTCGCCTTGAACGTGCTTCGACCTTTAAGTAACGTCGCCTCGACTTCGAAGTACGGTTCCGGTACGAACTGTTTGATTTCCCGTTCACGATTGACGATTAGAGCAAGTGTCGGTGTCTGCACACGACCGAGCGAGAAGACATCTTCGATTCCGATTGTCTTCAATAAGGTCGTATAAGCGCGTGAGGCATTCATCCCGACGAGCCAATCGGCACAGGCGCGGCTCATCGCCTCATGGTAATACGGGACCGTCTGCTCACCCGGCAGTAGTTCCGAGAACCCACGGTCGACCGCTTGTTCCGTCAAGCTTGAAATCCATAGCCGAGCGAGCGGTTTTTTGTTTCCCGCGAGCCTTAAAATCAGACGGACAATCGCCTCCCCTTCCCGTTCGGCATCCGAGGCGATGATGACGTCTGTGATGGAGCGATCGTGCAACCATTTTTTGATTGCATAAAAAGGCTTTGATTTGCCTTTTGAGATACGGTAGTCGAACCGCTCGGGTACAATCGGGAGCGCATCATATTTCCATGACTTCCACTCCGGTCGATAGTGTGACGGTTCCTGGAGCTCACAAAGGTGACCGACCGCCCATACGACGATCGCCCCTTCAGGAAAACGGGGGCACGGAGAGATTTCGATCTCCTCTTTTCGCTTTTTAGATGGATAGGGAGCGGCCAGTTTTTGTGCTTGTGATGGCTTTTCCGCGATGATTAGTCTCATAATAAGAACTCCTTACTTCGCCTCTTAATTCGAGTCAAGACGTACCTGATTCGATTGCGTCTTCAATATATTTTACTATATCAAGTCATAGATGGACATATCGAGAGAGGATTCGAACGGATCGAAGACGCGAGACTGACCTACAACATGTCCCGGGTCGGACGTTGTCTCGAGTACGACTCATTCGAGGCTTTTGAGATACCCTAAAAGTGGAGATGTACGACTTGCGTGAGCTCTAGACTCACATCGTCCTTCGAGACCTACGTATCGCTTTACATCCACGACCGTTTCTAGAAATGACTAAACGCCGTAATGGCCGACATAGCGATACGGGTTTTCTTCTGCCACCTCTTGACCGAGAGGCGTCAGACCCTCAAGCGCAATCAAATTCCCCCACTCGTCATAACTGTAGCGGGCAATCACCTCCTGAATCTCGTTCGTGATTGCAACAACGTCACCACGTTGGTTGAAGACGTAGTCGAAAGTCGTCCCTTTATACTCAAAGTTAAGGAGCTTACCACTTGCATCTCGATAGAAATTCATCGTGTTCTCAAGCAAATCGTCTCCCGTTTTGCGCGATACAGAGACGAGATCCCCGTTTGAATCGTACTAGTAGAACTCAAAACGGTCGCCTTCAGCGTTCGTCACTTTCTTCGAAGAACGATTGTCCTCGCTGTCGTACGTATACTCGATGCGTTCGGTGACTTTACTTCCTTGCTTCGTTGTGATGCTCATCAACAGGTTGAACGAAGAATAGTGATATTCTTTCACCACATCGACCGCAGCCTGTTTCGCGCTACTCGATGTGCTTGACGGTTTACGAATCGTTTCTTTTGCTAATGATCCATTCTCTCTAAAATCATAGCTGATGTGGCGATAAGTGTTCGTCTCTTTGTCGTACTGAATTGAAGTATCGATACGGTTTCCTTGTAGGTACTTATTTTCAGAGATCAATTTGCCGGACTGGTCTTCTGATTTCAGCATATTCCCGCTCAAGTCATACGTATAGTCTATCGTGTCGCTCCCTCGAGTGACAGATTGCAAGAACCCTTCCTTCGTATAGGTATATGTTTTTTGCTCGGAATCATTGTTTGTCGCCTTGATGATTTGCTCATCTTTGTTATACTCATACGTTTCAGAGAAAATGACCGTCTCCGTGTCCTTCTTATTCGTCTGGATCTGGGTCATCTTCTCATTCGGACCATAATTCATCTCATGAGTCAGTCTCGGTCCCCTGATTTTTTTGATTAACTCCGACGTGGTATAGGAGAACTGGAACTCTTCATTGCGCGGTGTAATGATTTTCTTCACTAAATCATTTTCATTATAGTATATCGTTGCCTGACCGAGAGCAGATTGAATGATTTCGGCATTCTCGTCATCTTTATACGTTAAGCTAACAATCCCATTTTCATTCTTCTCTCATGTATACGAAATATGAAATTCCCGTATATACTATTTTCCGCTATCATTAGACTAAGAAATACATAAGTGAAGGAGTGTCGCCATGTCTTATCTCATTTTGTTCGCCGCTGTCTTTTTCTTGTCGACGAGCGTCCTATTCGTCAAATGGACGTCCGCTCCGGCCGAGACGGCCGCCTTTTACCGCATGCTTATTACGTGTCTGATGCTGTTGCCATTCGTCGACTTCAAATCACTCATCGGAACACGTCTCATGACCCGGTATGCCTTACTCCTTAGCGGGACGCTTCTCGCGTTTCACTTTTGGCTCTGGTTTTTATCGCTCGATTATACGACAGTCGCCAGTTCGACTCTTTTCGTCACATCGAGCCCAATCTTTGTCTTGATTGGAAATGCCGTCATCTTTAAAAAAAATCCGACCAAACAAGGACTCACTTACGCACTCGTCGCTGTCCTAGGGGGTATGCTCGTCGCCGCAGGAGATGTTCAACTCGGTCGTGAAGCGCTCTTTGGGGACATGCTCGCCTTGCTCGCCGCTCTCCTCATCGCCGGATATTGGCTCGTCGGACAACACGTCCGTACCGAGATGAAGACGAACACGTATTCATTTAGCGTCTACCTCGTCGCGACGGTCGTTCTTTGTTTCATGTTGCTCGTACGCGACACGTCGTTCACGGGATTCGAATCGGTCAACTGGTGGTACTTCCTCGCACTCGCATTCTTTCCGACGATCCTCGGGCACAATCTGTTCAATTATGCGCTCGCACGGGTCAGTGCGACAGTCGTCAGCATCACGATTCTCGGTGAGGCACTATGGGGAATGCTGTTCGGGTACGCCTTTTTCGGAGAACGGCTCGGTCCGTTGCAGTGGACCGGTGCCATCATCCTCCTCGCAGGGATCTATCTGTTCCTAAAAGAAGACGCCCGCTCGACTCGAGCGGACGTCTGATTATAGATTCGTAGCTTTCGGGTCCCCCGGACGATCTTCTGCATCCTCTTCTGAAGGACGGAACAACAGCTTACGGTCCCAAAACGCCAGAGCGACCGCCGTCAAAAACGTCATCGCATCCGCAATCGGGAATGCGAGCCAGACGCCGAACACCCCGAGAAACGATGGTAGGATGAAGACGAGCGGAATCGTATAGAGCGTCTGACGGGAAAGCGAGAGGAACATGGCGACTCGCGCCTTTCCGAGCGACTGATAAATCCCGTTGACGAGCATCTGCACGCTCGGTAAGAAGGAGACCGCGAACAGGATGTGAATCGCGGTCACCCCTCCGGCAATGAGCGCATCATCCGTCGAGAACCATCCCATGAGCGTATGCGGGAACAACTGCAAGACGAGCCAGATGACCACGGCGATTGCAATTCCGGCACGCATCGCCGTCCAAATCGTCTCACGCATGCGATCAAACTGGGCGGCTCCATAGTTGTACCCGACGATCGGTTGCATTCCTTGCACGATACCCATGATCGGCATGCCGACGAGCGCCATGAACTTATTGATGATGGCGAAGATTGCCAACTCATCCGTCCCACCATACGTCCCAAGCATCACGTTGACGCCGACGAACAGAATCGATTGGGATACCATCATGATGAACGAGGACGAACCGATTGCCATGATTTCCTTGATCTCATCAAACCGAATCCGGAACTGTCGCCATTTGAAGCGCAGTTCCGTTTTTGGTTTACGGGCAAAAAAGAAGCGAAGCATCAATATGGAACCGACGACTTGTGCGAGTGCCGTCGAAATGGCTGCCCCGTACATTCCCCATCCAAAGGTGAAGATAAAAAGAGGGGTCGTCACGAGATTGACGAGGACGGTCGTCAACATGACCTTCATTTGATACGGCGCCTGTCCTTCAGCACGTACCATCGCACTTGAAGCAAGCGTGAACATAAAGAAGGGTGAACTGATCAATACGACCGATAAGTATTGTCGGCTAAGTTCCATGATTTCGGATGTCGCCCCGAACACCATTAATATCTCATCTAGCATAAAGAAGGCAGAACTGACCGCGAACGCCGCAAACAGACCGACGAGGACGAGCACGTTTAAAAACGTGACAGCCGCACCGGCATCGTCCCCGCGCCCGAGCTTCCTCGAACTGATGGACGCCCCGCCGAGCCCGACCGCACTGGACACGGCCATCAAGATCATCTGAATCGGAAACGCAATCCCGATGGCGGCGACGGCTGACGCGCCGATCCCACGGGCGACAAAAATCGTATCAATGATGTTATAGAGCGCCGTCACGAGCATCCCAATCATCGCCGGAAGCGATAATTTGAAGAGGAGTCGGCCGATGGGCTCAGTCCGTAATTGCTCTGTGTTTTGGTTCATCCTTCCATCCCTCCGTCTCTACCTCTTAGGGTAGCAGGATTGGACGGTCCGGGCGACTATGTTGGCTCGAAGGATGTGTCAGACGACTACGCGTGCGGGTACGCTTTTTCGCTTGCGCATAATAAAATCGGTCGCGACCGGTTCATCTACTTTCACGCGAATCGTCATCATCGCTTGATTAGCTGACTCGAGCGGCTGTCCGTCCACATTTTCAATCGACTCGATGACTTGCGAGAAGCGTTTAAATCCGGGCCCAAAAAATTCGACCTCTTCCCCGACCGAGAAATGGTTTCGTTGCTCTAGTGTCGCCATCCCGCTCGTCGGGTCGTATGAGATGACCCGTGCGGCAAAGGCGTACTGCGGAATCGAACGCGGTTTCCCGAACAACTGCTCTTTTTCGGTTGGAATGCCGTAATAGAATCCGCTCGCCAGTTCACGTTGGGCCGCTTTCCAAATCTCTTCTTCCCATGACGGGTCGAAGACAAAATTCTCCGGGTCCTCACAGTACGCGTCAATCACTTGACGATAGACGTTACATACGGTCGCGACGTAATGAATCGACTTCATCCGCCCCTCGACTTTCAAACTGTCGACTCCCGCGTCCACGAGGTCAGGGATATGCCGTACCATCGATAAGTCGACCGAACTCATTGTGAACGGTTCTTCGTCGCGCGCTTCCATCTCTTCTGTCAACAGTGCACCCTCTTCGAAGAATCCATATTTCCAGCGGCATGATTGGGCGCAGCCTCCACGATTGGCATCACGTAGTGTCATGTGGTTAGACAACGTACAGCGACCTGAATAAGAGATGCACATCGCTCCATGGACGAACGTCTCAATCTCGACATCGACTTCCTGTTTCATTTTCACGATTTCATCCATCGATACTTCACGAGCCAAGACGACCCGTTCAAGGCCCTCGTCTTTCCAAAAGCGAAGTGTCTCATAGTTGGTCGCCGAGGCTTGAGTCGATAGATGGACCGGCAGTCCTTCAGCTTCCGTAAGACACGTCTCGATCATCGCCGGATCAGAGACGATGACCGCGTCAATCCCGATATCACGCAGTGTCTGAAAGAATTCACCGGCACCTTCGATATCGCCTTCATGCGTCACCATGTTCGCGGCGACGTATACTTTCGCATTGCGAGCATGGGCGAACGCCACACCTTCTCGCATCTCCTCATAACTAAAGTTACCGGCACGTGAACGCAGACCAAATTGCTGTCCGCCGATATAGACCGCGTCGGCCCCGTAGTGAATCGCCATCTTCAATTTTTCTAAGTTACCTGCTGGCGCTAATAATTCTGGACGTCGTTTCATGTTTATCCCTCACTTGATCTCTTCTGGCTTGCGTAGCAACAATCCCGTTCCGAGACGGAATCCTTCCGGTTGCAGGTCGTTGAGACGAGCTTCCATCTCAACACGGTCAAATCGACCGTTCAATAGATTCGCACGGGCGAACGTAAACAATTTAACGATTTCGACAAACTGGTCGCCCGCATGCCATCCGTCAAGTTTCCACGTATGAAGCCCGTGTTTGACTAGCGTCGGCAGCTGCCCCATGAGTGTCAGATCTTCAGAGAAAATATGCGTCCCGTTCTCGTCTTCATAGATCGGGTACCGGCTAGATGCATCAGCAGGCTCGCTCATGTAAAACTCGCGTTGTTTCGCCTCTTCAGAAGGGCGACCGAGTTCGTTGAAATAGTTCGTCACGAGCGGACGCTTGGAGTGATGGATACAAGTCGGACCATACACCTGTACTTCTACCGGCAGTCCGATTTGTTGCTGGATGAGAGCGAGTTCCTCGAGCGTCACTTCGCGTGCGACGACCGCTCCGATCGCCTCCCGTTTGCCCCAAAACTGAATCTGTTTGGCGGACGTGACGAGCGTTTGGGCATCGTACCAATAAGGAATCTTCGCTTGTCGAATCAGACGGATCGCTCCAGGGTCTCCAGCCGTCACATCATCGACTCCCATCGCCCTCAGTTCCTGTAAATATTCGGGCAACTCATCAATCTGGTCGTTATGCATCAAATTATTGACGGCCACCGTCACTTCTTTCCCGTATCGATGGGCAAGTTGTGTGACTTCCCTCACAGCATCGATAGTCCACTCTCCTTTTTGCCGTAACCCGAACCGTGAATTCCCGATATACAGTCGGTCAGCGCCCGCTTTAATTAACGCTTCTGCTTGATCGACGCTTTGTGCCGTAGTGACGAGCTGAATCATCATGATTGTTTTTCTCCTTACTTTGTGAGTCTAATCACATTTTCTTGCTATACTTTAGCATACGTTTCAATGTGTAAACGAGGCAGGATTTTAACAACTCGTGAAGAATTCAGTAACAATGTATGACTTTTCATCAAAGGAGTGGATCATGTTGTCAAAGACAGCTTTAATCACCGGGGCCTCGATGGGCATCGGTTTAGACTTGGCCGTACTCGCCGCACGAGATGGGTACGACTGTATCCTCGTATCTCGAAACGAGCCGCGCTTACACGAATTGAAAAAAGTACTGGAGACGAGATATCGCATCAACGTCCATGTCTTCGCACTTGATTTGGCAAAGCATGACGCCGCAGCCCGATTGACTAGTATGATCGCCGAGGCGGGACTTTCCGTCGACTTTTTAATCAACAATGCCGGTTTTGGTACATCCGGCGCATTCGCCGACCTCGATGCCGAGACGGAGGCGGACGAGGTCCGATTGAACGTCAACACGTTGACCGAACTGACGAAAGCCTATCTACCGGGCATGCTCGAGCGTGACCACGGTCATGTATTAAATGTCGCCTCCGTCGCCGCGTTCCAACCAGGACCGTATATGGCCGTCTATTACGCGACGAAGGCATACGTCCTTTCCTTCACCGAGGCGATTCATGCCGAAGTGAAAGGAAGCGGTGTTCACGTCAGTGTCCTCTGCCCTGGTCCGACTGACACGAACTTCTTCGATCGCGCCGGAAGTGAATTGTCATTCTCAAAAATGCCATCTCACCTCGTCGCCTTTTTCGGATATAAAGGTGTCATGAACAACAAACGGGTGATTGTACCTGGCCTCTCGAACCAGCTGTTGGTCGGGTTCGCGAAGTTGATGCCACGGGCTCTCAGTCTCGAAGTATTACGTCGTGTTCAAAAGCCAACAGACGGTAAAGCCGCTGAATCGACGACATGAAAAAGGAGCGACCCGCGTAGGTCGCTCCTTTTATAATTCAGAATGCAATCGAGACACAGTCACAAGCCGATGAAGAAAGACTCCTGCTGGAATCATCGTCATGAGCGCAGTCGAGAGGACGACCGCCCACGCGATCACAGCGTTTAACGTCCATTCTCCCGAAGTGAGTTGATCCATCACATTCAATTGATTTACCGAAAGAACAATCATGAGTGCCGGCCACACGCTTGTTGCCAGAATACTCAGCATTGCAAAACGGGCTCTCGTGTAACGCTTCGCTAAAAGAACAAGGTTTAACACGATAAACAATAACCCTACGAGTAGAAACATACCGACTTCCGTGACATTGACATAAGCATCCATCCGTCGTTCACCTCACTCAATATGATAGGAATATTGTATATTTACCCGAGTTGACGAAGGAATATGCGCTCAAATAACGGACGAATCAATAGGAGGAAGACGACGTTAGAAATGCCGTGGACGAAATCAAATGGGAAACTGAGCAAAAGTAATTTCAAAAAGTCTGCACCAATCACTTCGATAAACGCGACGTTCGTTGTCCATCCGTATAAAAAACCAGATAGAAATCCTAGTACGAGGAAGAGTACGGGCGACTTTAATAAAAGCGGTCGAAACAGGCTGACGAGCAATACGACAAGGAGCCACCCTAAAAATTGATAAAGGACGAACGGTCCAATCCCAAGCAAGAGTCCTGACAAGATCGGCACGAAGAGTGCGAGGATGGCTGCACCGTTCAAGCTGACGAGTAGAGCGGTCAACATCAAAATCGCCGTCGTCGGTTGAACGTTCGGGATTGTCATAAAGAGCCAACGACCAATCACCGCGAGCGCTAAAAGTTGGACAAGTGGTTGAATCGGAAGCGAGGATTTCTCGAATCGATACAAGACGGCGATGGCAATCAAGATGGCGAGGACGTAAGTGACCATAACGTACTCCGTTCTTGGAAGAGTGAACGTGTCCCATGAAAGACGACCCGACCGCTCGCAAGGTATATGACATCTGTCGATCGGTCAATCAGCTCCATGTCGTGTGTCGCACAAACGACCCTTGCCGTCTCAGCCTTCTGTCGTACTGCTTCAACGAATGCTTCACGTTCCTGCCCCGTTAAATCTACAGTCGGTTCATCGAGCAAAAGGACGCTCGACGGATCATGAAGCACGGCTTGCAGTTGTGCGACCCGTCGTCTTTCTTCTTTCGGGAATGGTCCGTATTCTGGTTCGGCAGGGAGATAGACGGCTCGTTCGCCTCGCTTCACCCGTCCCTTGAGCGGTCGTCTGCTTCGGGCCAACAACTCGAGCAAGGTCGACTTCCCGCTCCCGTTCGTCCCGATACAGACCGTGAGTCCTGGCTCGTTCATCTGAATGGTCACATCCTCAATCGCATACACCGCTTGAAGCGGGTGCCGATAGGATACATCTTGCGCATCGATTATTGGTGCTCTATTCGATTCGGTGAATGTGAACGTCACATCGCCTGACTGCTCACGCGCCCCTTCCGTATAGCCAATTTGAACACCGAGCCCGGAGATACGGCGGAGCAACATCTCAAGGTGTTCTTTACGAAATTGATCAAGATGCCGAAACGGTTCGATGAGAACGATTGATTCTGGTCGGTCCACTAGTGCAAAGGCAACACGAACGATCTGTTGTTCACCACTCGAACATGTGTCGAACCGCTTCGGATAGAGTGCGTCGATTTGTAACAGTGTAGCAAGCTCTGCCCCTCGAAACGGGTCCCCACTCGATAATAAATGCCCGACTTTCCCTGAGAACGGTTGGTTCATCTCGATGACGCGTGGTCGGTAGCGTTCGACATATTCTTCGAACGTCCCGTCAGCGGTAGAGAGCCATTGCATCACGCAAACCTCCTTTCGTAACGTACGGATAAATGAGCCAAAGTATAATTGTCCACTGGAGCGCTACCCAGCAAGCCACTACAATCAAGATGATCTGAAGAGCATCCTCTACTCGAAAGGGACGCATCGGTTCAGAGGCAAATCTCGGCTCCTGTTGCTGACTCTCGATTCCAATCCGTACCCCTTCTCGCCATAATTTTTTCGGATGACTCCTGATCGATTGGCGCACTGCTTGTTCCATCGATGGGATGAGTGCCCACGCCCCATACAATAGTGACGATGACCTAGGCCACTTCGATAACAGCGGAAGCAGGCGCTCCAGACGAATAATGCGAGCGATCCACAACATGCCTAGTAAAAAGGCGGCCAAGCTCACTAGTTGACGCCATATGTACGAGAGTGAAATGTCCCATCCGAATAATCCAGGCAGTACCGAGACCAATCCAAAAGCAATCAATACCCCTAACATCGCCCAAGGAAAACGCCGTTCGAGAATAAGTAGAATGACAAGGGCGATGACAAAAATAATGATGTCATCGACATTCGTCAGCACGTATAGGTGGCTAAGGAGAAAGAAAAAGAGCGTGACAGGATGTCTCCGCTCCCAATCTGCCTCATTCGAAGAAAGCAATCGCATCTTCTTCGAACCGCCACTGAATGACATCGGTCGATTCTACTTCTTTCGCACCGGCACCTTCATCTCCCGGAGCACCGTTAAAAGCAAATACCCATCCTGACGATTGTCCTTCTGATTTTTCTTCGATTCCCTCGATTGCCGTCACGTATGACATGTCACCGCTTCCTGTCACTTCGAGGTCAAGCCCAGTCGCCTTCAACGCATCGAGCACGGTCGCGTCCTCTTCAAGGCAGACGCTTTTTTCCTGATAGATCGTCTCTTCGGTCGCTGCATTGTATACTGAGATGGTCGGACTTACATCACATGCCTCACGTTGCGCTTCTTCACCGCCACATCCGACAAGGAGTGCAGTCGTTAATAGAGAAATGCTTATATATGGTTTTATCATTCTGTCAAATCCTCTCGTTGATGTATCGAATAATTATATAGAATCGCATAACGTTCCCCAGAACTACGCCCTTCTTGTGTCAGTCCAACGAGTTGAATGCTGTTGGCAAGGACTGGTTCCCGCTGTAGCCAGAACTTGACGAGCTCATCGTCCCGATTGAGCATGAGCATCGACTCGTTTTCGAACGTGTACATATCGTACAATCCATCATAAGAGAGTTGTAAGATTGGCGCAGCTACAACTTCAGTGTATTCCTCCCATGACGGTTCTCGTAAAGTCGACAACATATGGTCAAATTCAACGAGTTTTTCAAAGAACGCCTGTCCAGATTCTTTTCGTAGTTCATCAACCTGCTCATAGGCGAGTTGTCCAGACTCGTATGTCACACGAATCTGTTGGAACGACTCGGCTCTCTCCACCATCAGTAAGTATTCAATGGACTTGACGTTTCCTACCCGGTCAATTTGTAGCTTGCCCCGGTCTAATTTAATCGAATCACTGTTGATCCGCTGCAATAATTTCTCTGTCATGTCGTCAAATGATTCGTCCGCGACGGAGACGGCACCAATCTGTTGGGATTCGGCTCGGAATCCAGATTGATCAAACAACGGGACAAAGAGTAAGACGATAAAGAAGAAGAAGCCTATTAGCGCCCCATACCATTTATAGCGGCTGTTCTGCTTTGGAAAGAATAAAAAAGACAATAAGAATCCGATCGGGATGTGAAAACCGCCGATTGGAAAGGAGACGATTCCAAGCAAAGAATAAAACAAGAACTTCGGAAAGAAATTGGCTTCCGGTTCTTTTAACTGATTCAATCGAATCCCTAACAGAATGCTGATTGCTAAAAACGCGGCCCATACATAGAGTTGAATGGTCACATCAATCCCCCACTGTATATTCTAAAAAGTCGGTCGCAACTAAACTCGACGGAAAATCCGATACGACTTCTCGTTCAAACTCTTCTTCTCGTCCGACGTAGCGAGCGGAGATGTGCGTGACGATCAGCTTGCCGACGGAACACGCTTTCGCGAGCGCTGTCGCTTCACGTGTCGTCGAGTGCCCATATTTGCGTGCGAGCGGCTGTTCATTTTCCATAAATGTCGCCTCATGAACGAGAAGGTCCGCACCTTCTGCTAAGATTCGAGCGTTCTCACAAGGGGTCGTATCACCGAGAATTGCAACGACTTTACCCGGAATCGGTTCAGTGACATATTCTTTAGAATCATACCATTTTCCTTCATACTCAAATCGTTCTTCTTCTTTGATTGTTTTATAGATGGGCCCACTCGGAATTCCGAGTGCTCTCACCCGATCGACGCAAAGCGTCCCTGGCTTTTCCGGTCCATTGATGCGAAAACCGTAAGATGGGAAACGATGCTCTAATTTTCTCACAGTGACGAGATGACCGTCTTGTTCGAATGTATCTCCATCCGTGAACTCGACAACGTTCAACTCATAACCGAGATGAGAACCCGTGATACGAAATGTCGCTTCAAGCCATTTTTTCAATCCTTTCGGCCCATAAACAGTCACAGCGTCCGTTCCATCTAGGGCAGAGCGGGTCGATAAGAATCCAGGTAAGCCGAAAACATGGTCTCCGTGGAGATGGGTCACCCATACCGCCGTCACTTTCCTCGGTTTGATCTTCGTATAGAGCATTTGATGTTGTGTCCCTTCACCACAGTCAATCAACCAGGTGACTTTTGGAAGGTCAATCGCGAGTCCCGACACATTGCGCTGTTTCGATGGCATCCCTGAACCAGTTCCTAAAAACTGTAACTTCATAAATATTTTAGTCCTTTCTCCAAGCCGTTCCATGCTATAATAAAGTAATCGCTGAAAAGGATGTGATTTGTGATGACCAAGGCAGAACAAACCGAATCGATCTATGAAACGATTCGAGAACGTGCAGCTTTGATGAATCGCTTGCACCAAAAAGAACAAGGCACCTCTATCCGCATTCACGACATAGCGATCGAACTTCATTGCACAGACGAATTGATTTTAGAATCATTGGAGTTCGCAGCATAACGAGTACGAACACATACGAAGAGCCGACGAATGGTCGGCTCTTTTTTATTGCTCGGTTGATGCGACTTCTTCGACGATTGTCACGACATATTCGATAAGTTTGTACAACTCTTCGAGCGGCATCCGTTCGTTCGTCGTATGAATCTCTTCATAGCCGACCGCTAAGTTGACCGTTGGGATTCCGCCACCCGCAATCACGTTGGCATCCGATCCGCCACCTGAATGTAAGATACGTGTCGGGCGTCCGATTGCTTGAGCCGCGCGTTTCGCGACTTCAACGACCTCGTCGCCTTCTTCAAACTTGAATCCAGGATACATGATGTGGATGTCGACCTCAGCACGAGCACCAAACGACTCAGCGACTTCAATGTAGGCCTGCTTCATCGTTTCTGCCTGCTTCTCCATCTTCTCGTGGATGAGCGAGCGTGCCTCTGCGAGTACTTCGACGTAGTCACACACGATGTTTGTCGCGCGTCCGCCTTCGAAGCGTCCGATATTCGCAGTCGTCTCTTCATCGATTCGGCCGAGAGGCATCTTCGCGATGGCTTTAGCTGCGATTTGAATCGCCGAGATGCCTTTCTCTGGCGCGACACCCGCATGAGCCGTTTTTCCGTAAATCTTCGCGTTTACTTTCGCTTGTGTCGGTGCCGCAACGATGATGTCACCGACCGGGCCATCCGAGTCAAGCGCAAAGCCGAACTTCGCATCGATCTTCGACAAGTCCAACACTTTCGCACCGACGAGACCTGATTCTTCTCCGACCGTAATCACGAATTGGATTTGCCCATGTGGAATCTGTTTTTCTTTCAACACACGAACGAGTTCAATCATTGCCGTGAGTCCCGTCTTATCATCTGCTCCGAGAATGGTCGTGCCATCTGTGACGACATACCCATCTTTAATACTCGTCTTGATTCCTTTACCTGGTGTCACAGTGTCCATGTGAGCCGTGAAGTAAATTGGATCGATATTTTCTTTCGTTGCAGGCAACGTGATGATCAAGTTGTTACCAGAGTGCGCCGTCTTCGTTGATGCGTCATCCTCATAGACGTCGCAACCAAGCTCAGTGAAGACACCTTTCAAGTGTTCACAGATGACCGCTTCTTCCTTCGTTTCTGAATCGATGCCGACCAACCCTAAGAAAGTGTCGAGCACACGTGTCTCGTTTACCATAAACAACATCCCTCCATCCAAACATTTCTTGACCATTATAACAAACTCCCTTAGATTGCACGAATCTTTTCCATTCTGTACAATGATGGCAAACACGTTTATGGAGGCAAGCCATGAAGAAAAAACAGAAAAAACGACAACGCATCATTCAAATCGGCGTCGTCGTCATCGTCTCAATCTTTTTGATCAGCACGTTTCTCTCGAGCATGACCATGTTCTTTTAAGAGCAGGATATATCGCTCTTTTAAGATCAAGTAACTTTTCACATCAGATAAAATATTCAATAAGGATGAGCGTACCTCAAATTCCTCACGAGTCGTGGGGAGAGGTACGTTTTTTCGATAGTGCTCAATCATCTCTTCAAGTTCTTGCAGGAAGACCGAGGCGTCCGCCTGTTCGTTCACGTGGTCTCCGACCCGACGCAAAAACGTCGCAACTGGTTTCGCTTCATTGACGACCATCGTGATCTCTCTTGCGTTATCGGCGACGCGCTTCAAAATATCATATTGTCGCTCACGCATCCGGAAGTATAGATAATCCATGTCTTCGTTACGCTTCCCAATCGAGTTACCCATACGGCGAAGGGATAAGTCCTTCCCTTCCTTCAGATAATCTCGCGTCTTGATGAGCATCATCGAATGATTGTTATACACACCGGTCTCGACACACGCCGCCACATCGTAAAACAGTACCGCGAGCGAGCGGTCGATACTATCTTTGATGCGCTCGATTTCCCGGTCGAGCGTCGGCATATACATGTTGACGACGAGCCCGACACCGACACCGATGACGATCAGTAAAAGCTCGTTAATGAACAGCTCTACTGAAAATTGTGCTTCGGTATAAAGATGCGTCAAGATGACGACACTCGTGATCAATCCGTCCTGCAGTTTCAATTGTTGTACGAGCGGAATGAAGATGACAAAATAAAGAGTAAGTGTCACTGGCGAATAACCAAGTAATGTGAACATCGCCGCGCCCATTCCGATAGCGAGGAGACTCGCCATGACGCGCTCATAGGAGGCTCGAATCGATTTTTTTCGTGTTTCTTGAATACTCAAGATGGCAATAATGGCTGCGAATACAAAATAATCAAGATGGATCGTCTCGGAAATGAGCATCGCGATACCCGCTGCGACCGCGGTCTTCAACGTCCGCGTTCCAATTTTCATATTCATTTCCCCCTTCTTCATCAAATTGTTGACTAAATTAACTCGTTTGGCAATTCAAAAGTTTGGAAGTGATCTAATTGAAACGAAAGAGAAAACGTACAATATGGCCGATGGTCGCGACACTAAGTATCGCAGTCGCCGCATTTTTATGGATTCAATCCGGACATGAAGACATGTATACCGTCGAGACCATGACGAATGGCGATCGCGTCACGCGGTCATTCGAATCTCTCGATGAAGCGAAACGATACATGACTTCTGGTAAGAACCGCACCCTGTTCTCTCCTTCCGGTGAAGTCCTCGATTTCACGGGTACCGGGATCGTCGTCACCCCAAGTGATGCGATCACAAATTTATATGAAGATGAGGCGTTTAAAAAGCGACAATCATATGTCGCCGGCGGTACACGACTTCAGTTAATCGAACGAGGAAACGGTCATTTAAAAGTTCGCATCTCAGGAGCTGACGTCTATGTCAAACCTGATCAAATGACATTGTTCCCTGAAGCTGTGGTCGAAAGACGGGGATATTATGAAATTCAAGATGGGGACGTCTACCATTCGGTCGAAGCGAACGGTCATCTCGCCGGCAAGTTCCTCGTCGGACCAACGAAAAAGCGCTCGGATGATCGTTACTATACGGAACGCGTCCAAGACGTCTTCGACTCTCCTTATCAATTTGCATCGATTCGTTCGTCCTCTCCGTATACCACGAAAGAGTTTGATCAATATTTACGGTCCATCGATTCTCCGCTCGCAGGGGAAGGAAAGGCCTTTAAACGGGCAGAGGATACGTACGGAATCAATGCTCTGTTCTTACTTGCGGTTGCCGGGCATGAGTCAAGATTTGGAACGTCCGACATCGCACGGGAAAAGCGAAACCTATTTGGATTCCGGGCGGCGGACGACAACCCGAGTGAGAATGCCACAATGTTTAAAACAATCGATGCAAGCGTTCAGGCTGCTGCAGAACTGTTTGCGACTAAATATGTCAAAGGTCCATACGCTCGCGGAGATTACCCCGGTAACAAACAGGAAGGCATCAATATCTTCTATGCTTCGGACCCATACTGGGGCGAGAAGGTCGCCGGTACGATGTATACGATTGATCGTGAGCTCGGTTTGAAACAGTTGAAGCAAATCCAATGAATAGTAGCCCGGCTCATATGAGTCGGGCTACTTGACGCTTCGTTCGATTATAACGTGTTTTCCACCTCTTGCTCGTACAATTCGATGAGTCGATTGTTGTCGAGCACTTGCTCACTTGACGCTTCGTACCGTTCTGTGACGAGCGGAATCAAATCTTCCCATACGACCCATTTGACGTATTGATCGCGATAATAATCATGATTGAGCTCATACACGCTCATCTCTTTTGCCTCGGCATATCGTCTTTGTGACTCGACTACCGTCGCATCCGGTCCTTTTTCAATCCATTCATCGACTTCGTCGCCCGTTACTACGATGCCATAGTCACTTTTCGCATGGTCCAACCATGCACGTTCAAAATCAGCTTGGTCTTTAGCGCGGATTAGAAGTTGCTTCACATCGATGGTTTCATCAAACATCTTCATCTCCACGTACATCCGTTCTGCCAACTTTCGTTCGAAATCGTTATTGATTCGAGGAGCCACATCGTTTTGAAACGCAGCAAGCATCTCCTTCAGTTCTTCGACCGTCGACTCAGGATAAACCTTCGTCTCCGTTTGGGTGAACATCTTATTTTCGATCTGTTCAGACATTTTCATTTTCTTTGAATCAGACCGATCGATGAGTACAAACATTCCGACAATGATAAGAATGAATAGGGTCAATCCTGTAATGCGCTTCATATTCCATCATCTCCTATTGTAGATACACGTCATGGTTTTGAATATCAATCGTTACATCTTGTGTATACGTCTCGAGTTAAAAGAATGTTTCAACATCGAATGACACTTTATTGAAGGAGTTTTACATCATTAGACGAATATGTAAAATGAACGACCATTCATTTTTGAGGGGGAAACAGGATGAAAACGATTTGGATTACCGGGGGATCGTCCGGTATGGGGAAAGCCATGGCATTGAAATTTAAACAAGAAGGGTGGAGCGTGGCCATCAGCGGTCGAAACGAGGAGCGACTGAAAGATGCGATGAACGACCTGAACGCCATCGACGCGGGTCAGGCGATGAGTGTTCAACATGATGTTCGTGATTATGAAGGATGCGCGCAAGCACTCGCTGACATCGTGTCCGCATACGGTCCAGTCCACGCGCTCGTTAACAATGCTGCCGGCAACTTCGTCTGCCCGACACTCGATTTGTCTCCAAACGGTTGGGCGAGTGTCATCGACATCGTCTTGAACGGGACGTTCAACTGCACCCACGTTCTCGGGAAACATTGGGAAGCAGAAGAACTCCGTGGCGGGTCAATCATCAACATGGTCGCCTCGTATGCGTGGCAGGCCGGCCCTGGTGTCGCACCGAGTGCGGCAGCGAAAGCGGGGGTCTTGAACTTAACACGAACGCTCGCAGTCGAATGGGGTTATCAGTTCGGCGCTCGCGTCAACGCGATCAGTCCTGGACCGATTGAACGGACAGGCGGCGCCGAAAAACTCGTCTCCCACGTGAAAGAAGTGGAGCGCATTCGCCGTAACGTCCCACTCGGACGGTTTGGAACACCGGAAGAGATTGCGGACTTGGCTTACTGGATGGCATCAGACGAGATGCGCTATTTAAACGGGGATTGCATCTCTCTTGACGGTGGTCATTGGTTGAACAAGCATCCATTCTAATCAAAAGGACGACCGAATATAATCGGTCGTCCTTTTCATGTATCGATCCCGTCCCATTCTTCATGAAACTGCTTTAAAAAGCATTGCATGAAAGTATGGCGTGACATCGCCAAGCGTTTGGCTTTTTCCGTATGCATATTTCCCGCCAATTTCAACAACTTATCTTGAAAATGTTGAACGGCACTCGTCTCTGCCAAATCAAGCGGCGTACCGAGAGAACCTGCATATTGGAATGTCCTCGCAATTCCGATAGCACCAATCGCATCAAGACGGTCGGCGTCTTGCAAGATTTCGCTTTCCCGGGTCGTCGGCGTCTTTCCTTTTGAGAAGGAGACCTCATCAATCACCGCCATCACTAAATTCGCTTGCTCCTCAGTGATATCAATTGAGGACAGATGCTGTTTGACGAGACCCTTCGGACGACCGAGCTTATGATCTTCCACGTCGTGTAAATATGCCGCCAGGAGAAGAACTGTCCGATTGACCGGTTCATTCTCCATTAAACGCTCCACCAATCGAACGACACGCTCAACGTGAGCGACGTCATGACCCGAAGAGTCACTTGCATGAATCGTTTCGATGAACTGCTTCGTCTCTTGAATCACATTCATGATTAAATCTCGATGGTCGTATTCGGTTCAATCAAGAGACCGCGACGGTGCAGTTGGTCACAAAACGCCTGAGCATCCTGTTTAATCGGTGGAAACGTATCAAAGTGGATCGGGACGACACGTTTCGCTTGTAGCCACTGTGCCGCATCTAATGCGTCTATAGGTCCCATTGTGAAATTGTCCCCGATCGGAAGGAAGGCGACATCGATTTCAAAACGTTCACCATACATCTTCATATCTGAGAAGAGACTCGTGTCTCCTGCGTGATAAAGCGTCAACCCATTCGTTTCGATGATGAATCCAGCTGGCATCCCCATGTAGACCGGCGTGTCTCCCATATCCAAACTTGAACTGTGGAAGGCTTGCGTCATCGTGACGCGGCCGAACGGGAAATCGTGTCCGCCGCCGATATTCATACCGTGTACAGAATACCCTTTCTTCTCATAGTAGCTCGCAAGCTCATGCGTCGCCACAATCGTCGCACCCGTCTCTTTCGCAATCAATTCGACATCTTCGATATGATCAAAATGAGCATGGGTGAGCAACAAATAATCTGGCCGCAGTGTAGAAGGGTCTACTTCGGTATGAGGATTACTCGTCAAGAATGGGTCAATCAAAACGTTCACACCATCTACCTCAAATCCTACTGTCGCATGTCCATAATAAGTGATTTTCATGTGCATTCATCCTTCCCTCGTGAGATCAGATTACAACACTTTCTCCAAGAAGCGTTTTGCCCGGTCTGTTTGCGGGTTTAACAACAGGTCAGCCGGCTTGCCTTCTTCCATGAGGATCCCTTCGTCGAGGAAGAGCACGCGGTCCGCCACTTCACGGGCGAAGCCCATTTCGTGTGTGACGACGACCATCGTCATTCCCGTCTCAACCAAGCCTTTCATGACATCGAGTACTTCGTTAACCATTTCCGGGTCAAGTGCTGACGTCGGTTCATCGAACAACATGACGTTCGGTTCCATCGCCAAGGCACGAGCAATCGCGACACGTTGTTTTTGTCCACCTGAAAGTTGGCTCGGATAGGCATCGATTTTCTCAGAAAGTCCGACGCGTTCAAGTAATTTTTTCGCACGTTCGAGTGCTTCAGCTTTACTCACCTTCAACACATTGACCGGCGCATAAGTCAAATTATCCAATACGCTCATATGTGGGAACAGGTTGAATTGTTGAAACACCATCCCGATATTTTGACGAGCCTTGGCGACGTTCGCACCTTTTTTCGTTAGCTCGAACCCGTCGACACTGACCGTCCCGCTCGTTGGAATCTCAAGCATGTTCAAGCAACGTAGAAATGTCGATTTACCAGACCCGGACGGTCCGATGACAGCGACCACTTCACCACGTTCGATCGTCGTCGTGATTCCTTTCAATACTTCTAAGTCACCAAATTGTTTGTATAGGTCTTTTACCTCGATCATCTTCCATCACTCTTTCTTAACCGTTTTTCAAGACGTTGTCCAAGATACGTCAAGATCATCACTATTGTAAAGTATATCACACCGGCAAATAGAAGCGGTTCGAAGTAGATTGCCTTCTGCCCACCGACGATTTGTGCGCGGCGCATGATGTCAAGCACTCCGACCGTCGAGACGAGGGCAGACTCTTTCGTCAACGTGATCATCTCGTTCACTAAAGCAGGCAAGATATTCTTGAATGCCTGCGGCAAGATGATGGAACGTAATTGTTTCACATAAGGGACACCGAGGGCATCCGATGCTTCCCATTGACCTTTGTCGACTGCTTGGATACCGGCACGGATGATTTCTGAAATATACGCCCCCGAGTTCAGTGAGAAGGCGATAACCGCCGACTGATAAGGTGTCGTGATATAGCCGGTCAGTTGCGGCAATCCGAAGTGGATGATGGCGAGTTGTAAGATGAGCGGTGTTCCACGAAACACGGCCGTATAAGCATGACCGAGGAAGTTAATCAAGCGGTTCGGCACAATCTTCAACGTAGCAACAACAATCCCAAGCGTGATCCCGATCAATGCCGAGACGATGACGACTTGGAACATGACTGGAATCCCTTCGAGTATGTAAGGGATAGAATCATAAATCCGACTAAAATCCATTGTAAGTTCCTCCTAAAAAAGGCTGACCGAGTTCTCTTCAGTCAGCCCCGTACGATTCATTATTCGGCTGGTGCAGCCTCTTCTTCAAACCATTTTTGTGCTAACTCGTCAATGTCTCCATTGTCGATCATCTTCTTCAACTCTTCATTGAATTGATCACGGAGCTCATCGTCTTTACGGAAGGCAGCAGCAGAACCTGCTTCTTCCTCGTCCACGATTTCAAATGTTGTCAACTCACTGTCTTGATCGAGGTATTTCTTCGCGACCGTGTCTTCAATGACCATCGCGTCAATACGTCCCGTCTTGATTTCTTGAATAATCTCAGGAATCTTGTTCAACGATACGATTTCTGCGTCTTGAATCTGGTCTTGTGCGATTCCTTCTTGAATCGAACCGAGTTGGACACCAATCTTTTTGCCTTTCAAGTCTTCAAGAGATTGAAGTGAGTCATCTTTCGATAAGATTAAGTTCACCGCAGTGAAATAAATATCCGAGAAATCAGCATTCTCTTTACGCTCTTCAGTCGGTGTCATCCCAGCCATGACGAAATCGACACGCCCTGCATTGAGTGCTCCAAGTAAACTACCAAAATCCATATCTTCAATTTTCAATTCATATCCCATGTTTTCCGCCACTTTTTTGGCGATATCGATATCAAATCCAACGATGTCGTCGCCATTCGCCGTATCGACGAACTCATATGGGAAGTAATCGGCACTCGTTCCCATGACAATGACTTTGTCATCTTCCCCATCGGTCGATGACGATCCTCCTTCATTCTCGTCTGTCCCACATGCGACCGAAAACGCGGCTAGTCCTGCTAAACATAATGCTAGAAAACCTTTTTTCATCTCCATCTTCCTTTCGTAGTTAAATGACAATTATCAGAACTTTAACAAAATTATGACATATGTGTCATTGCAGCTCAACTGTTCAATGACACATCAGTTGTCCGACTTGTATCTTCAACCACTATATACACATAATTATTAATTGTAAAGTATATTCATGCATTTTATTTTAAAAAAAAGAAGGTCACATCCGCTCGAAAGCGAAATATGTGACCGTTCCATTGTCGCGAGACCCGTATGGTTGAACCTGTTTAACAGAAGACATAGGGATGGCACTATACACGTGCGGATAGCGCTCCCCGTCTTCATCTAGTTCATAATGTAACAGCTGTCCTAGTCGGTTAACGTGGAGCGAGACGAGCACGACCGACTCTCCAAAAAAAGATTGTTTTACCACTTTTCCTATTTGCTGCGGTGTACAACATTTGATTGTCCCTTCGGATTGAAGTGATGGTTCATTGATTTCACCGCGTGACAGGGCAATCATATATTCTGCCTCCGTCATGATTTTGATGACTGGTTCCATATGCATTGCCCCTTTTTACAAAAACGCAAAGGCAGGGCCTTTGCGCCGATGTGTGATTATGAGAAATAGATGTCAAACAATGTTTGCAACTGATCGACGAGTTCTTCAGCAGTAGCTGACTCGATTTCACTGCGTTCTACCATCGTCACGATGTTTCCATCTTCAAGAAGAGCAATTGACGGTGAAGACGGTGCATATCCTTCAAAATACTCCCGTGCACGGTCAGTCGCTTCACGGTCTTGACCGGCAAACACAGTAACGAAGTGGTCAGGTTTTACACCTTCCATCTTGTTCACGTACGCAGCGGCCGGACGCGCGATGCCGCCTGCACAGCCACATACCGAGTTGACGAGGACGAGTGTCTTCCCTTCTTTTTTGAGTGCCCCGTCCACCTCTTCCGGTGTCGTGAGCTCTGTGTATCCTGCAGCACGTACTTCGTTACGCGCTTGTTCGACTACATCTTGAAAATATAATTGAAAATCCATGTTGTTTCCCCTTTCGACATTCGTCTATACTCTCCTATTTTACGTCTTGTTCCACCTCGAGGACAAGTCTATCGCTCAATTCTCGTTCTAAGAACGGATCGGCATGTATCATTTGCTTGAAGGCGAGATAACGCGCTTTCGTCTCAGCGGTTGCCACGCGGTTCGTCAAATAGGCACGAATCATAATATTTTTTGGTGTGTGTTCGAGATCGATAAATTCGAGCAGTTGTGCATCATACCCGACAAGTCCAAGCAGTTCTGCCCGAATCGAATCTGTCGCGAGGGAGGCGAAACGTTCTTTGATCAGTCCATGTTGGAGCATCACGTCCAAGTTCGGTGCTTGGATTTGACGATTCAATTCTTTTTGGCAACACGGGACGCTTAAGATGACGTTTGCGCCCCAACGGACGGCACGTGCCAATGCCATATCGGTCGCCACGTCACATGCATGGAGCGTCACGACCATATCGACGGCCGTCTCCCCTTCATATTCATTAATGTCCCCGACTAAAAACTCCAGCCGTTCATAGCCAAGATCCTTCGCGATGGATGCACACTCTTCGATGACTTCTTTCTTCAAATCGAGTCCCGTGATGTGGACGTCATACCCTTTCATCTCATGTAAGAAGTGATAGAGCGCGAACGTCAAATACGATTTGCCCGAACCGAAATCGAGAATACGGACAGTGCGATCCGTAGGTAAATGTTTGAGTGAATCCTCGATGAACTCGAGGAAGCGGTTGATTTGTTTGAATTTGTCGTACTTTTGTCGTTTCACTTTCCCGTCTGTAGATTGAATGCCTAGTCGAATCAAGAATGGGACCGGTTCGTCAAGTGGTAGCACGTACTGTTTTTCTCGATTATGGCTCAATTGAACTTCTTTTTGAGCCGTATGTTTCTCTTTCAATGTCACTTTGAACTTTTTCGATAACTGGAACTGAAGATCAGATTCTTTTAATTGAAACTGACCTTGTCTGAACGTTTCGAGGAGCTCGATCATTTCCGATACGGCCTCGTCTGGTGTCAAATTTTTATGATTCATCACACGCTCATACTGATACTCGAACTGGATATGATATGCATTCCGAATCAGGACCGGTTTCAATTTGACCCGTCTTAAATCACTTGATTTTTGGCGGGGTTGACTGATGGTCGCTGACACGAGATGATTTGATTGAATAACGTCTTCGAGACGTTCTAATAATGCTGTATATTCCAATGGATTCAATCCTTTTTAAGAAATTTTGAAACATATCGTTTCACCTGTCCGTACATACTATTACACGAAGACGGCGTTACGTCAAAGGAGGACACACATATGTTTAAAAAGATTTTATCTTCAATCGGAATCGGTGCCGCAAAAGTTGATACGCGCCTGAATGAAAGCCACTGTATGCCCGGCGGGGAACTGAACGGGGTCGTCCATATCGAAGGCGGTTCTGTCGAACAATCGGTTGATAGTATCTATCTGTTCTTCAACACGTTATATAAACATGAAGTGAACGACAAAATCACACACTCGACGTTTACGATTGAAAAGATTTTATTGAATGAGGCGCCGTTTATGATTGGACCAGGGGAAGTGAAAGAAATCCAATTCACAGTCAACGTCCCGTTCAACACACCTCTTTCTGTCAGCCAATCGAAATCATGGATTGAGACGGGGCTAGATATCGCCCAAGCCGTAGACCCGAAAGATGAAGATGCGATCACCGTGCAACCGAACGCCGCCCAACAAGTCATTTTAGGTGCGATGGACGAGCTCGGTTTCCGCCTGAAGAAAGCCGATACAGAGATGCTTCCGGCACGCCACCGGTCCGGTCGCCTTCCGATTGCACAAGAACTCGAGTATTCAGCGAACGGTTCGCGTTTCGGTCGCCAGTTAGATGAGGTCGAAGTCGTGATGTTACAGAACGAGGACACGATTGAACTTCTCATTCAAGTCGACCGCAGTGTCCACGATCTCGGAAGTCTCTTTGCCGACTTGACGGGTTCAGACGAATCGACTCATCGTGTGCGCTATGACATCGCTCGTTTATCTGTAGCTGAAGTCCGTCGTGACATCGAAACGATGATCGAACAATCGATTTAAGGAACTAGCCGACACGTCATTCATAGGAATGGCGTGTTTTTTTAGTGGGACGTTGAGTTCTTACATCCAATATCTTACAATCGTTATAAGGAGTCAAATTTTCAGGAGGTGACTACATCTTGTTCGCTTTAATAATGATCGGGAGTTTCGGCCTTGCGCCACTTGCCTTACCCATTCTAGAGACTAGTTTTACTGATTCACTCGCCTATTTCACGCTTGGTGGGCTCGAGGTGTGGATCGGTTTGATTGCGATGGGTTTAATGCGTAATCCGTCGACAAATGCCTTATCATTCCTGAAGTTCGTACCTTATCTTGTACTCTTCCTCCATTTCCCGGCCTCTCTCTGCCTGCTTTGGGTTTCCTCAGTCAGACATGATGGGATTCCCGGGTTTGCCTTAGACTATATCTTTGTATATTGGATGTTTCTTCTCATTTTCGTTCTGATTACCAGATTTATGTACCGTGTCCATCAACGGCGATTTGAGAAGGTGCATGATTAGAAAGGATGATTTAACTTTGGATATACTCCAGTTACTCCAAGACCGTGCAATCCCGCTCACACTATTCGCGACGTTCGTCATATTCAGTCTCGTGTTTGCGTACGCACTCTACAAATCCAAACACCGACTGTCTAAAGGAATCGTCACAATGGGCATGTCCTTGACGATCCTTCTCTTACTTATCTCAGCCGTAAGCTTTGTCTTCACGCTATTCTTCGGCTATAACGCATAAAAATGGAGGTGCCCCAACTCGGGAGCGCCTCCATTTTTCATCAATTAATACAACGTATACGTGTTCGGGTCGATGGACTCGAGCGACTGCTTGATCGCCTGCAAGAACTGTCCTGCGACGAGACCGTCGAGGACGCGATGGTCGACCGACATGCAAAGGTTGACCATGTCGCGTGCCGCGAACATCCCGTTCACCCAGACCGGACGCTTCACGATCGACTCGACCGAGAGAATCGCCGCTTGTGGGTAATTCAAGATCGGTGCCGACTGAATCGAACCGAACGCACCTGTGTTATTGATCGTGAACGTCCCGCCACGCATCTCTTCTGCCTTCAAACGGTTCTCACGCGCACGTGACGCCACGTCTTGAAGTGCAACAGCAAGTCCTTTGATGTTCTTCTCATCCGCTTGACGAATGACCGGTACATAAAGGGCGTCGTTTGCCGCGACAGCCACAGAAAGATGGATGTCTTGGTGAACTTTGATATGATCGCCCGCCCACTCCGAGTTCATCATCGGATATTTCTTCAATGCCTCGATCGCCGCTTTCATGAAGAACGGCATGAATGTCAATTTGACACCTTCCCGTTTCATGAACTCGTCTTTCAGTTTTGCCCGGCCGTCGACGAGATTCGTCACGTCGACTTCAATCATGAGCCATGCGTGCGGGGCCTCGTGTTTTGAGCGGACCATATTGTTCGCAATCGCTTGACGTACACCTGCTGTCGGAATGGATTCATAGCGTCCAGAAGAAGTGGATGTCGATGCGACCGGTTGCGACGGCTCGACGACAGGACGTGGTGCCTCAGTCGGAACGTCCATCTTCGTCTGTACCATCGTCTCTTGAACGGGTGCCTGCGTCGCTTGATCTGGAGTCGAAGGGCGGCCATCCGAAAGGTAACGTAAAATATCTTTACGGGTAATACGTCCACCTAGACCGCTCCCACTTAAGTCATTCAAGTCAATGTCGTTCTCATTGGCGAGTCGGATGACTGCAGGAGAGAAACGCCCGTTGCCACTTTGTTTTTTCGGAGCGACAGCGACTGCTTGCTTCGCCACGGGTTCTGCAGGAGTCGTTTCTGCGATCGGTTCGGTCTTCGTCTCAACCGCTGATTCCTCGGCACTTTCTACTTCCATCGTCAGTACCGGTGTCCCGACGCTGACCGTCTCCCCTTCTGGAATGAGGAATTCTTTGATGGTTCCCGCACTCGTCGCCGGAATTTCAGCAGTGACTTTATCCGTCATGACCTCAGCTAGTGGCTCGTATTCTTCCACACGGTCGCCCGGTTTGACGAGATAAGTCGTAATCGTTCCTTCTGTCACACTCTCCCCGAGTTGGGGCATTGTAATCGTTTGTTCCATGGAGAAGCCTCCTTAAAACGCCGCGAGCTGACGTGCCCGCTCGGCAATTTTTTCTGGGGATACGATAAAGAATTTTTCCATCGGTGGTGCGTACGGCATAGCTGGAACATCAGGGCCCGCTAAGCGTTCAATCGGTGCATCGAGTTCGAAAAGCGCTTTCTCTGCGATGATCGCCGCGACTTCTCCAATGATGCTTCCTTCTTTGTTGTCCTCTGTCACGAGTAGCACTTTCCCCGTTTTCTTCACGCTTTCGATGATTGACTCTTGGTCAAGTGGGTAGACAGTACGAAGATCGAGAATGTGCGTGCTAATCCCTTCCTCTTCGAGCGTTTTCGCTGCCTCTTGTGCCATGTGTACACAGAGACCGTATGTGATGATCGTGATGTCATCGCCTTCACGTTTGACTGCCGCCTTACCGATTTCGACCGTATATTCGTCCGCCGGCAAGTCTGCCTTCAAAAGACGATAGGCACGCTTATGTTCAAAGAAGAGCACCGGGTCGTTTGAACGAATCGCCTCTTTCAATAATCCTTTCGCATCGACCGGGTCTGATGGAATGACGACTTTAAGGCCTGGCGTCGAACTAAACATCGCCTCGACCGATTGCGAATGATAGAGGGCCCCGTGGATTCCTCCACCAAAAGGCGCACGGATGACCATCGGACATGTCCAATCGTTATTCGAGCGGTAACGAATTTTCGCAGCTTCCGATACGATTTGGTTCACTGCTGGCATGATGAAGTCTGCGAATTGCATTTCTGCGATCGGTCGCATCCCATACATCGCAGCTCCGACACCGACACCAGCAATCGCACTCTCGGCGAGCGGTGCATCGATGACACGACCTTCCCCGTACTTCTCAATCAACCCTTGTGTGGCACGGAATACCCCGCCGCGAACGCCGACGTCTTCTCCGACGACGAAGACGTTTTCGTCGCGCTCCATTTCCTCATGAATCGCTTCGTTGATCGCTTCGATAAACGTTTTCATCATTTTTCCTCCTCGTAGACGTAATCCATTGCAGATTCAGGCGCAGCGTACGGTGCCTTATCCGCATACGTCGTCGCTTCGTTCACTTCTAAATCAATCTTCTCGTCAATTTCCGAGAGCACATCAGACGTAGCGACCTCCTCGTTAATGAGGCGCTGACGGAATAGTTTTATGCCGTCCCGTTCTTTCAATCCAGCCAATTCTTCCGCTGAGCGGTAGGCTTTGTCATCGTCATCTGATGAGTGAGGTACGAGGCGTTCCACTTCTGCTTCGATGAGTGTCGGTCCCTCTCCGCGCAGAGCACGTTCACGCGCTTCTTTCACGACCGCATAAACGGCAATCGGGTCGGTCCCGTCGACTGTCACGCCTGGCATCCCGTAACCTTTCGCCCGGTCAGATACTCTTTCACATGCCAACTGCTTCGTGAGTGGTACCGAGATCGCATATTTGTTGTTCTCACAGAATAAGATGACCGGAAGTTTGTGGACACCGGCAAAGTTTGCACCTTCGTGGAAATCTCCTTGGTTGGAAGACCCTTCACCGAACGAGACGAACGTGACGAGCTCTTCTTTTTTCATCTTCGCTGCGAGTGCGATTCCGACAGCATGAGGGACTTGTGTCGTAACCGGAGATGAACCCGTCACGATGCGATGCTCTTTCGAGCCGAAGTGTCCAGGCATCTGACGACCGCCCGAGTTCGGATCTTCCGCTTTCGCGAACGCCGACAGCATCAAGTCTCTTGAAGTTTGACCGAAGTGTAGGACGACCGCCACATCACGATAGTAAGGGAGGACATAGTCGATTCCTTTTTCGAGTGCGAACGCCGCCCCGACCTGCGCTGCCTCTTGACCTTGACACGAAACGACGAACGGGATTTTCCCGGCGCGGTTCAACTTCCACATCCGTTCATCAATTTTACGCGCACGCACCATCGTTTCGTACATCGCCAATAAATCTTGTTTTGTTAAGCCGAGCTCTTCATATGAGTTTACAGTCATCTGTTCCATCCTTGTTCCTCCTTAGGCGTGAATCGGTAATCCATCGACGGCGAGCGCCGCTTCCTGGAAAGCCTCACTTAGTGCAGGGTGTGGGTGAACGAGTTGCCCCATCTCCCAAGCGGTCGCGTTCAAGACGAGTGCGAGCCCGCCTTCAGTGATGAGTTCAGTCGCTTTCGGTCCGACGATATGGACACCGAGCAGGTCATCTGTCTCTTTGTCCGAAACGAGTTTGACGAATCCGTCGGCTTGCCCTTCAATGCGCGCTTTCCCGAGGCCGTTGAAGCGATACGTCCCTGTCTTCACGTCATGTCCCGCATCTTTTGCTGCTTCTTCTGTCAGACCGACCGAGGCGACTTCAGGGACACTGTATACACAGCGTGGGATGAGCATATAATCGAGTGGTGTCGGCTCAAGACCAAGAATCGTCTCGACGGCCTTCACTCCTTCTGCTGAAGCGACGTGGGCGAGTTGTAGCTTCCCGATACAGTCACCGATTGCAAAGATATGACGTTCTTTCGTCCGATACTGGCTATCGACTTGAATGATCCCGCTCTCGACGACAATGGACGTATTTTGTAGCCCCAGGTCTTCTGTATTAGCGACACGACCCACTGAGACGAGGACACAGTCAACGTTCAACATGTCTTCCCCAACAGCAAGTTCCACCGCATCTTCATGAATCAATGTCCGTTCCGCATCGACTGTCACACTTTTCTTCACACGAACACCGCGCTTCTTCAATAACCGCTCCACTTCACGGGAGACCGCCTTGTCCTCGAGCGGGAGTAAACGATCGCCTACTTCAATCAACGTCACATTCACATCCAAATCGACGAGCATCGATGCCCATTCGACTCCGATCACACCGCCACCGACAATCGCAATCGATTCAGGTAGTGTCTCGAAATTGAGCAAGTCGTCTGAGTTTAAAATACGCTCGTGATCGAACGGTAACCCAGGAAGCTCACGTGGAATCGATCCTGTGGCGATAATCAATTGGTTCGGCAAGATGAGTTCCGACTCACCCGTTTCATCTTCAACCGATACGGTCCCTGGTTGTGGTGAGAAGATACTTGGTCCAAGAATGGAGGCTTTCCCCCGAAACACTTCGATCTTTCCTTGTTTCATCAAATGCTCGATTCCTTTTTCAAGACCGGAGACGAGATCCCGTTTATACGTTTGGGCCCGTTCCATATTGAACGTCACGTCTCCTGTTTCCACACCATACGTCGCGCTCTGTTTCGCCGTTTGATAAACGTGTGCCGCTTTTAAGAGCGCCTTCGTCGGGATACATCCTCTATGTAAGCAGGTGCCGCCTAACTTCTTCGCCTCGACGATTGCGACAGATTTTCCTGCCTGGGCCGCTTTAATCGCGGCCACATATCCTCCTGGTCCTCCACCGATGACGACAACATCAAATTCTTGTGCCATGTGTATCCCCCTCATAAACTCGTGCGGTCTCTTCCTTCTCGATGATGCGAAGCGCACCTTCAGCCAACGCTTTTAGTTCATCTTCACCCGGATAAATGTGTACCGGCGCGAGATAAGTGACACGCTCCTTAATCTTGTCAGTCAGCCAGTCGGAATATGCGATCCCGCCCGTCAGTAAGATGGCATCTACACGACCACATAATGTCGCCCCATGTTTAGAAATCTCTTGAGCGACGCGATAAGCCATCGTCTCATACAAAAGTCTCGCCTCATCGTCACCTGTTTCTAAGCGTTGTTCAATCTCAATCGCATCGTATGTTCCGAGGTGAGCGAACAGTCCGCCCTGACCAACAATTTTCTTCTTCATTTCCGATTCTTTATACCTGGTACTATAACATAGTTCTACTACCTGTCCAACAGGAATTGAACCGGCACGCTCTGGTGCAAGCGGACCGTCCCCGTCCAGTCCATTGTTCACATCAATGACGCGGCCGGCCGCATGTGCACCGACAGTGATTCCGCCACCGAGATGCGCAACAATGAGATTCAGCTCGTTGTAATCGCTTCCATTTTCAGATGCGAATCGCTTCGCAACGGCCTTTTGGTTAAGAGCATGGAAAATACTCCGACGATCAATCTCTGACATACCCGTCTTACGGGCCAACTCATGCATCTCATCGACAACGACTGGATCGACAATGAAACTCGGGACTCCTTCGTGCTCACCAATTTTAGAAGCAATCAATCCACCAAGGTTGGATGCGTGCATCCCGAAACGACCGCTCGTCAAATCCTCACGCATGAGTTCATTGACGGTATATGTTCCCGATGTCATTGGCGCAAGTAAGCCACCACGACCGACGACCGCGGTCAAATCGTTGACCGCGATGCCAGTCTCTTCTAACAAGGCACGTACTTCTTGCTCACGATGAGGCAATTGCTCCGGAAGAGTGAGGCCGGTCACGTCAATCTCATGACGAACCGTGCGAGTCATCACTTCTTCCTTCCCATCAAACAATCCAACTTTCGTCGAGGTCGACCCTGGGTTGATTGCAAGAATTAGCCGTTTCGTCATCTTAGCGTCTCCCTAGAATGCTTTTTTCGACTTTTAGGAATTGACTGCGTGAACGCGACATCATCTGAATACGCTCTTCAGCCATCTTATCGGCCGCGACGTGTGTCGGTACACCGTCACGTTCTGCGATTTCAAAGACGCGCATCATGTTGTCATAGATGAGTTCGACTTTTTTCATCGCGCGTTCTCGGTTGTAGCCTTCGAGTTCGTCGGCGACGTTGATGACACCTCCAGCGTTGATGACGAAATCTGGTGAATAGAGGATACCGTTCTCGTCGAGCACATCACCGTGACGATCTTCTGCCAATTGGTTGTTCGCAGCACCTGCGACGATTTGAGCTTTTAACTGTGGAATCGTTTGATCGTTGATGACCGCACCGAGTGCACATGGGGCAAAAATGTCACATTCGACAGAGTAAATTTCATCCGGCTTGACGACAGTCGCACCAAAGTCAGTCTCCGCACGTTTGAGTGCTTCCTCGTTAATATCTGTCACGATCAAATGCGCACCTTCTTCGTGAAGGTGGCGGCATAAATTATAGGCAACGTTTCCGACACCTTGTACAGCAACCGTCTTCCCAGCGAGCGAGTCGGTACCAAACTTCCATTTAGCAGCCGCTTTCATCCCACGATACACACCGTATGCTGTTACAGGTGAAGGGTTACCACTCGAGCCGAATGCTGGGCTAACGCCTGTTACGTAGTCTGTCTCCATATGAATGAAATCCATATCTGAAACTGTCGTGTTGACATCTTCAGCCGTGATGTAGCGTCCGCTAAGTGACTGTACGTAACGACCGAACGCACGGAAGAGCGCTTCTGACTTATCCGTCTTCGCATTTCCGATGATGACAGCTTTTCCGCCTCCAAGGTTGAGACCGGCTGCCGCATTTTTATACGTCATTCCTTTTGCAAGGCGCAAGACGTCTGTGAGTGCTTCTTGTTCTGATTCATAGTTCCACATGCGAAGTCCACCGAGCGCTGGACCGAGTGTCGTATCGTGAATCGCGATGATTGCTTTTAGTCCTGAAGTTTGGTCCTGACAAAATACGATTTGTTCATAGTCCTCAGATTGTAAAACATCAAAAATACGGAAGCGTGGTTCTGTGTTTGTTTCCATCATGGTTAATTCCTCCTATTAAATATGATTAATTTTTGGCATGTAACAAAGCGAATGCGAGTGAATATAGTTTCGCTTCTGCAGTATCGGCACGACTCGTCAACACGACAGGGGCTGATGCGCCGACGACAATCGCCGCTACGCTCGCCTCTGCAAAATACATGATTGATTTATAAAGGACGTTGCCGACCTCTATGTATGGTACGACTAATAAGTCAGCTTGACCGGCTACTTCACTGTTGATTCCTTTTTGCTTGGCCGCAATCATATCGACCGCATTATCGAGTGCGAGTGGTCCGTCTACGATACAGCCTTTGATTTGACCCCTACGATTCATTTGACTGAGTAACGCGGCATCGAGTGTCGCATTCATCTGTGGATTGACAACTTCGACCGCTCCGATTGCTGCAACTTTTGGTGATGCGTAACCAATGTCATGCATCGCCTCGACAGCATTGTGGATGATTTCAACTTTTTCTTCAAGCGTCGGCGCAATATGAATCGCAGCATCAGTCACACCGATCAGCTTCTCTCGATTCGGAATTTGAAATAAAGCCACATGACTGAGCGTTCGTTTCGTCCGAAGACCAGCCTCTCGATTGAGGACGGCTTTCATGAAAGTAGATGTCGACACCATTCCTTTCATGAGTACATCCGCTTCTTTGTTTTTCACGGCTAGCGCGGCGCGGCGTGCAATCTCTACATCACCTTTCGCATGTAAAATATCGACGTTTGACTCATCGATCTCATACTGCTCACATAACTTCCGGATTTCTCTAGCTTCGCCGAACAAAATGAAGCGAGACAAGCCATGATTCGTAGCAAGTTTTACGGCCCGAATAACTTCTTCGTCCGCTGCACCCGCAATGGACACGGTACAACCTTCTAGTTGTTTCGCGTTCGTCAGCATCCGTTCAAAATTCATCATTGTCCCCCCTTGACCTCTACACTATATCATAAGCAAGTTTAATTCCAAAAATGTAAGCGCTTTATAATGCGGGTGACCATGCAGATTGATGCTTACCATGCAGAAATATTCATGCAGATTATTGCGTGGTGTCTAGTTTGTTATATAATGTCCGAATCGAAATCTTTAATCGGCGGGCTGCTTCTGATTTGTTCCCACCGGCTTCTTCAATCGTTCGTTCAATCAAATCTCGCTCATATTTCGCTACGGCCTCATGGAATGTCCCGGACTCAACTACTTTTTGACTTGTAGACCGATTTGATAATTGTAAGTGGTGAGGCGCGATCCACTGGTCGGTGCTCGCCATGTAAATCATCGCTCGCCCAATCACGTTCTCAAGTTCTCGGACGTTCCCTTTCCAATGCTGACTTTTCAGTAGAATCAACGCATCTTCGTCTACCCCACGTACACTGCGACCATATTCCTGATTCAACTTCCGTACGATTCGGTCACACAGCGCTTCGAGTTCATTCAACCGTTCACGTAAAGGTGGTATGTGGATTGGCATACGATTGATCCGGTAATACAAATCTTCACGGAAGGACCCATCCCCCACTTTTTGCTCAAGATCGGCATTCGTTGCGGCAATAATGCGGACATCGATTGGGATCGCCGTTGTCCCTCCAACTCGCACGATTTCATTTTCCTGTAGGACACGTAACAGTTTCACTTGAACATCGAGCGGCAATTCACCAATTTCGTCTAAAAAGAGCGAACCACCGTCCGCTTCCTCGAAATAACCCGTTTTCCCGCCACGTTTGGCACCGCTGAACGCGCCATCCTCATAGCCGAACAACTCACTCTCAAGAAGCGTTGGCGAGATGGCGGCACAGTTGACCCGAATGAACTTCTTATATTTCCGGGGGGACTCCCCGTGAATGGCATGGGCGAACAATTCTTTCCCAGTTCCCGATTCTCCACGAATCAATACTGTCACAGGGGTCACCGCAGCAAGTTTTGCCTGCTCAATGACAAATCGCATCGCATCACTCGTCGCGATGATATCGGCAAACTGATACTTCGCCTCTAGATTCCGAATGCGTGTTTTCGCTTCCTGTAATTCATCTCGAAGCGCACGGATTTGAGACACATCTCGGATGACCCCGACCGAGCCGCGTAATTTACCTTCCACGATGATTGGTTCCGCGTTCACGAGAATGTCCCGTCTTGTCGCACCGATTTGCATTCTGATGTCCCTGACGCCTTGCCCGGTAGACAATACTTTCAAATGGACACTTTCTTGCATTCCGATATCAGCCGTTGCCGGCTTATCGACAACGTCTTCTTTTTTAAATCCCGTCAAACGAGTGTATGATGGGTTGATCAATATCGTATTTCCATGATGGTCGGCTACCGAAATGGCTTCACTCGTACATTCAATGATTGCTTCAAGCATTTGTTGATTCTGCTTCAACCGCTCGACAACGATACGAATAAACTCTCCTGGTAACACGACCGCCTCTTTAAAATGGTCTTTCAACTCTTCGAACGTTTGATGCTGTCCGGTTGTTTCGATGACAAAGTCTAGCTTAGCTTCAGCATATTTTGTCCAATCGTCTGTCACAGCGATGCCGTAACTTTTCGCAAGAGCGATTCCTTCAGCCGATACATCAGAGTCAACGACTGCCACAATAGTCGCAAGTGGTGAATCCATCAACATATGAAGGACCTCTGACCCGCCTTTTCCGGCCCCGACAATCATCAATCGTTTATTCATACTTATTCCCCCATCATCTCTCTTCTCTTCTTCATGCTACTGAATCCTATGTTGATTCGCAAGTCGCCTAAAAATAGACAGTGTCGAGCGAAATGATTTCTGTTAAAATAATGTATGGTAAAGGAGGAGATTGCATGCGTTTCATCGCACTTCTAATCTTAATCATCCCCGGACTACTAGGTGTCTACGGAATAAAATTGCTCCGCGACAGCTTCTTTTTGAAGACGAGCACACCCTTCACATGGATTGATTCACTCGCTGCCGCCTCTATGTTGCAGGGGACCTTTGGACTTCTGCTCGCCATGGGTGGGATCGGATTTGTAGCTGGCTATATTTTTAACCGCGACAAGAAATCAGGAAAAGTTCAACGATTCGACTCATAAGTACACAAAAAAAGGTTCCCTAACTTGACTTCATTTCAAGTGCGGAACCTTTTATTCGTATTGAATTGTGATCACTACGGATGATCTCCTTTCTAACTACTTTGCTTGCTTTGACATGATATCCAACGTCTTCTTAATGAAGAAGTATGAAAGAATTTTAGTAACTGCCGTCTTGCGTGAACGGAACGCTTCCATTCGAGTTACTAACTTTTTGATTATCGGATCATGTCCAACCATCCATTGTGAAGTCGAGCGCTTGCCATAAACTGTTCAACGGTTGACAACACTCCTTTTGGTTAACTGAACGATTCGTTTTCCCTATACCAACCCCTAGCTTCGAGCTGATGATAGAATCGTCTCGCAAATGAGCGACTGCCGCGACCTCACGTCGGGACATTAACGACTTGAGGTGTCGTTCCCACCTCTGAGCTATAATCGGATAGCGAACCGAGATGATTATATTTCTTCAAACATGCTCCGGAACAAGTTTGAAAAGCGTTCATCTGACGCTTGTCCAAGTAACTTGGTACACCTTTATTATAACAAAGAGCGAGTATTTTGCAAGCGCTTTCTTTCTTAAACTGAATAAAAAAGGACTAAGCCGATCATGACTCAGTCCAAATCGATTTTTTTAATTGTTCTTAAACGATAAATACGTGACGAAGTAAGAGATGAACTCCGAGTTTTTCGGGCTTCGCTCACGCTCCGGTCGTCCTTCAAACATTTCATGGTCCTGCATCCCGTTACCCCAAGCCGTCTTAATCGCGTGGCGCATAGCCCGCTCCACACGCGACGAAGTCGTCTCATGTTCTTTCGCAACCATTGGATATAACTCTTTCGTGATTAGACCGAGCAAGTCTTGACGCTCCCTCACATAGATGACCGCTTGACGGATGTACTTGAATCCTTTGATTCGTGGAGAAATGCCCATTTGTTGCAGTAAGAGTGAAATCTCGATCTCTTCGGGTGTCATCCCTTCAAACTCCCGATTCGTCCCATCCGACAATTCTCGAATCTTCGTTAACAACTGTTGGATATTGAATGGCTTGACGAGAAAATAAGAGGCACCGAGTTGAACCGCTTGTTTCGTCACTTCATCTTTCCCGAACGCACTGAGCATGATCACTTCCGGCTTCTCGTCACCGAACTCTTCATTAAGACGTTGCAATACTCCAATTCCATCCAAATGCGGCATGATAATATCGAGTAAGAGTACATCCGGTTGGTGTGTCTTGACGACATCCAAGCACGTTTCACCATCGTGCGCCGTTCCCACGACACGAAGATCAGGCTCAGATTCTAGTTGTCGGCTCAACAAATCGACGATTTCTCGATTGTCGTCCGCAATACATAATGTAATCACTTATGACACTCCTTTGATGAACTTCTGTTTTACTTGCTGTGACATCTCAAGTAACTCTTCAACGTGTTGTTTCGTCAAGTTCGTCATTTGAGCTCCAGCAATCATTCGACCCAATTCGTCGATTCGGCTCTCATGATTGAGAGAATCGACATTCGTTTTCGTTCGGTCATCCGTTTCTGTTTTCGTAATGTAAAGGTGTTGATCTGCCATCGCGGCGACTTGTGCCAAGTGAGTGATACACAGCACCTGTGACCCGACAGATAGACGGAAAATCTTCTCCCCCATCGCTTGGGCGACACGGCCGGATACACCTGTATCGACTTCATCAAAAATAATCGAGGCCACTCCGACGGTTCTCGAAAAGATGGACTTGAGTGCGAGCATGACGCGGGAAAGCTCACCGCCTGAAGCGACTTTCGCAAGCGGTTTAAACGGTTCACCGACATTTGTCATCATGTAAAACTCTACATCATCTAATCCGTCTTGTTTTAGAGACGTTGAGCGGAAACGAACTTCAAATGCTGTTTTTTCCATGTACAGTTCTTTTAATTCACGATGTATCGCCTGCTCCAGCGACTTTGCTGCAACTTTGCGGGCTGTAGACAGTTTTATTCCAGTCTCTTTTGCAGCCTTCTCTAATCGAACAAGCTCATCTGACAACGTCTGCAAATGTTCTTCTCGATTCGTCATCGATTTAAGTTCCTCGGAAACTCGTTCCCCATATGCGATGACTTCTTCGATTGTCGTTCCATACTTTCGTTTTAGCTGCTGGAAAAGGGCTAATCTCGACTCGATCTCATCCAATCGAATCGGATCAAACTCTAGCGAATCTAATTGATCGCGCAATTGAAATTTCGCGTCTTCTAGCAGATAGTATGCGTTGGAGATTGTCTCGGATACAGAAGCAAGAGAGGTGGAAAGCTGTGATGCCTCGCCCATTTCACGCATCGCAACGCCAATTTGGTCAAGTCCGTTCGAGTCCTCGGCAACCGCCTCATAAGAAAGACGGATATGTTGATGGATGCGCTCAAAGTTGGCTAATTCATCACGCTCTTCCGTCAGCGCCTGTTCTTCACCCGGCTTTAATTCTGCCGCCTCGATCTCTTTTGTTTGGAACGACAACAAATCCATCCGCTGCGCGAGTTCTTGCTCACTTTGGCTGAGGCGCTTCAGTTCATCGGCGATTTTTTTCCAAGCTGCATATGCTGCTTGATATTCCTCTAATAGAGGGCCTACTTCCTTCTCGGCAAAGTGATCGAGAATTCCTAAGTGAAATTCCGCTTCCATCAGATGTTGATGCTCATGTTGCCCATGAATATCGACGAGAAGTCGCCCGAATTCACGCAACGTCGAGAGCGTCATCATTTTCCCGTTCACCCGACAGACACTTTTTCCACTACTATGTAAGTCTCGACGTAGTATGACAGTCCCGTCCTCAACATCAATTCCATATTGATTGGCCGCTTCAATGACGGGATGATTTGGTTCAATCATGAACAACCCTTCGATTTCGGCCTTGTCCTGACCGTAGCGAACAAACTCACTCGAGCCTCGTCCTCCAACAAGCAACCCAATCGCATCTAACAAAATTGATTTACCGGCACCCGTTTCACCCGTGAGAACGGTCATACCTCGATTAAACGTAATGTTTAACTCGTCGATAATCGCAAACTGTTTGATTGATAGTTCTGCTAACATACGTACTTTCACCTCATAACATTCCGATTAATCGATCGATAATCTGCTTCGCTTTATCTTCATCGCGCGCAATCATTAAAATCGTATCGTCGCCACAAACCGTCCCAATCAATTCATCCCATGACAAATGGTCGATTAAGACGCCGATTGCATCAGCATTTCCCGGAAGCACTTTCATGACGACCAAATTTTGAGCAGAATCGACCGAGACGAAGCTGTCGCTAAGGATTCGCTTCATTTTACCGTATGGGTTAAAGCGCTGATCCGCAGGCAAGCTGTATTTATATCGTCCGTCGTTTAACGGCACTTTGACTAAATGTAACTCCTTAATATCCCGAGACACAGTTGCCTGTGTGACCGGATATCCGGAGCGACGTAGTTCATCTACCAGTTCATCTTGCGTTTCGATTTCACGATTCGTCACGATGTCTCGAATTTTAATCAATCGCTGTCCTTTGTTCATAAGCGCTGACACCTCATTTTTCGTTTCACATACACATTATCATTCTAAAGTATTGTCGAAAAAAGGTCTAGCATTCCAGTGGGTATTTCCACCATTCCCCATCCCTTCTTCATCGATAAGAAAAAGCTACAGACAAATCTGTCTGTAGCCATTGCTTATCCCTTTAGTTTGGTATGTGCCGCATCCACCACGTCTTCGACTCGTAGGGATGGTTCGACTCCACCTACCTCCGTATAACGGGCGAATAAGAGGAATTCAATATTTCCGTCTCCACCCGTGATTGGGGAGTAATCCAATCCTTCGACGAAGAACCCTTCCGATGCAAAATAGCGAACCATATCGCTCGCCACACGCTCATGTACGTCACGGTCTCGTACAATCCCTTTTTTCCCGACGTCGGCTTTACCGGCTTCAAATTGAGGTTTAACGAGTGCCATAACGACGCCGTCCTGCTTTAAAATAGTTTTGAGCGGCGGCACCATAAGGCGTAGTGAGATGAACGAGACATCAATCGTCGCAAAGTCTGGTTTGATCGGGAATTGATCGGCCGTCGCATGACGAAAATTCATCCGTTCCATGACGACGACACGATCATCGCTCCGAAGTTTCCAGGCAAGCTGGTTGTACCCGACATCGACCGCATACATTTGGCTCGCACCGTTTTGAAGCGCACAGTCAGTAAACCCTCCCGTTGAAGACCCGATGTCGATTCCGACACGTCCGTTTACGTCAAGCGGGAATACTTCGAGCGCTTTCTCGAGCTTCAAGCCCCCCCGGCCGACATACGGTAGGGCTTGTCCCTTCACTTCGAGAGGGATATCATCAAACACTTTATCGCCCGCCTTGTCTAGGCGTTCGGTCCCACTATAGACGAGACCGGCCATGACAGACCGCTTCGCCTTTTCTCGTGTTTCAGCGAGTCCACGTTCGACGAGCAATACATCTAATCTAGTTTTCGTTCTTTTTTCCATAATCCCTCACACATTCTGTCGATTTGTTTCCATGACGAATCGTTCAATCGATTCCGCCATTTGGGTAGGTCGAAGTCCAATCTCTTCTAAGAGTTGGTTGACCCCTCCATGTTCGATATAGCGATCCGGAATACCGAGACGTTGAATCCGCGGGAAAGTTCCAGCTTCATTCGCATGCTCTAACACACTACTTCCAAAACCACCGGCAAGTGCCGCTTCTTCGAGTGTCACGAGCGGGATACCTTCTGCATATAATGAAGCAAGCATGGCCTCATCGAGCGGTTTAATCGTACGGCAGTTGATGACCCGAACGCTGAGCGTGCCTTCTAACAACGACCGTACTTCAAGAGCGTCTTGAACTTGTGGACCGAACGTCAAAATCGCGACATCCGTTCCTTCCGCCTCGACTTCCCAATCATCAAGTGAAATCTCCTGAAGCGTGTCACTCATCGGAACACCGATTCCTTCACCACGTGGGAACCGAATCGCAATCGGCCCGCCATCGTAACGAAGAGCAGAATAAACGAGTCGTTGCAACTCTTCTTCGTCTTTCGCCATCAAGATGCGAATGTTTGGGACATGACGCATAAAGGCGATGTCAAACACACCTTGGTGCGTCTCTCCATCCGCCCCTACAAGTCCGGACCGGTCAATCGTGAACACGACGTTCAGGTTTTGACGACAAATGTCATGGACGAGTTGGTCATACGCACGTTGGAAGAACGTCGAATAAATCGAGACGACGGGTTTTAATCCTTGTGTCGCTTGTCCACCAGCGAGCGTAACCGCGTGCTGCTCAGCGATCCCGACATCAAACATGCGTTCCGGGAATTTTTTCGTGAAGCAGTCAAGTTTTGATCCGACGCTCATTGCCGGCGTGATCAACGTGACCCGTTCATCAGACTCCGCAACTTTCGTAATCGTTTCAGCGACCACTTTCGAATAACTTGGTCCTTTCGGCTTCCCTTTGATGACTTCACCAGACTCAATCTTATATGGCCCAAGCCCGTGCCACGTTCCGATACCATCTAGTTCTGCCGGACGGTAACCTTTGCCTTTTTTCGTGATGACATGAACGAGAACCGGACCGTCGATCTTCTTCGCATACTCGAGCGTCTCGAGCAAATCTTTCAAATCGTGTCCGTCTGTCGGGCCGAAGTAAGTAAACCCGAGTTCTTCAAAGAAAGTGCCCGGAATAAGTGCAGACTTCAATAAATCTTTCACCCGTTCCCCACTTCGTTCAAGCGAGTTGCCAACGAGAGGAATGTGCTTAATGATGGATTCCATTTCTTCACGTGCATGCTTCAATTTTCGTGATGCACGAATACGTCCGAGCATGTTGTGCATGGCACCGACGTTCGGTGCAATCGACATCTCATTGTCGTTCAGGATGACGATGACATTTTGCTTTTCGGCACCAATGTGATTCAGCGCTTCAAGTGCCATTCCCCCAGTCAGCGCACCATCCCCGATGATGGCAATGGCACGATCGTTTGCGCGACCTTTCAACTCGTTTGCGATTGCAATCCCCATCGCTGCCGAAAGTGATGTCGAACTATGGCCTGTTTCCCAAACGTCATGTTCGCTCTCACAACGTTTCGGGAAACCGCATAATCCATTGTACTGTCGCAGGGTATCAAACTGATCCGTACGTCCTGTCAAAATTTTATGAACGTACGCCTGATGACCGACGTCCCATACAAGTTGGTCTTTCGGACTGTCAAATACACGGTGCAAGGCAAGCGTCAACTCTACAACACCTAAGTTTGGCGCCAAATGCCCTCCCGTCACTGCCAATTTTTCAATCAAGAACCGTCTAATGTCAGAACCGAGGGATTCGAGTTCGGTTACAGACAACCTTTTCAGGAATGACGGGTCTTGAATGGATGTCAAGTCCATAATGACCATCCTTTCTCCTCACATTTTACTGATTCGTACCTTACATTTTACAAGAATGTGACGGTAGATGCCACACATTCCCCAAAACAAAGGTGACACGATGTGCTCATCGTGTCACCGAGGTCAATAATTTCGTTTCACTACAAACGTCAACAGGTCAACAAGTAACGGTGCTTGAACCGAAAGTGACTGGATTGCAAAGGTCGCCGCATCTACCTCTGCATCAAGTGCACGCTTCGCCCCATCTAGTCCGAGTAATTTCGGATAAGTCGTTTTTTCATTCTCTTCATCCGAGCCGACGCGTTTCCCGATTGCCTGTTCGTCCCCGATGACATCTAAAATATCATCTTGAATCTGAAAGGCAATACCTAGATGGCGGCCGAACTGTTTGAGTTGAAGCCGGTCTTCTTTAGACACACCTGCAAGAATGCTACCTGCTTCAAGCGCATAGACGAGAAGTGCTCCCGTCTTCCGTTCATGAATCGACTGAAGTTCCTGAAGCGTGACATCATCCCGCTTTTCAGCGAGCATATCATCTAATTGTCCACCGACCATGCCCGCACTTCCGGCGGCAAGTCCGAAAGCGCGAATAATCTCGACGATCGCTTCCGCAGGGAGGTTCGCTTCCGAAAGGATGCGAAACGCATCGGTTAATAGCGCGTCCCCCGCCAAAATGGCAGTCGCCTCATCAAACTGACGATGGTTCGTCAGACGGCCGCGCCGAAGGTCATCATCATCCATTGCTGGCAAGTCGTCATGAATGAGTGAGTATGTATGAACCATCTCGAGTGTCGAAGCGACTTCCCGCCCGCGCTCGATTGCAATGCCATACGTTTCAAGAACTGCATAAACGAGCGCAGGACGGATTCGCTTCCCTCCCGCCTCTAATGAATACGACATCGCATCACGGAGTCTAGTCGGCATGTCACTTGATTCGATAAGTTCCTGCATCGTTTCTTCAACAGCCAACTTCCACTTCTTCAAATCATCGGTACGATTCATGAGGGGCCTCCTTTTTCACGAAGGGTACCATCGAGTTCCAAGATTTCGTCCATCTTTTTCTCGGCTGCCGAGAGTTTTGTCTGACACAAAGCAGACAAGCGGACACCTTCTTCATAGAGCGTCATGGCTTCCTCTAGCGGCACATCACCGGTTTCGAGCTGAGCGACGATCTGTTCGAGTCGCTCTAGCGCGGCTTCAAACGTCTGTTCTTTTTTTGTCACCGACAACCCTCTCCTTCACTTCAGCGACTGCATGACCGTCCCGAAAACGAATCGAGATGTCTCCATCGCGTAATTGTTTCACATTTTGCACATATGCACCGTCTTGCTCAATGAACGCATAGCCACGTGATAAGACAGCAAGCGGGCTGACCGAATGCAGTCGTCCCACCTGTTGGGCAAACTGTTGTTTTGACTGTTCTAACGGTTTTGTACGACGGAGTCGAGCGGTCATTTGATTGACCTCTTCACCCTGCTGTGTCAACGTTTTTGAAAACCGTTTCAAATCAAGCTGTTGTGAGACTTGATGAAGTTGATGCGTGGCTTGGGTTAGATGACGTCTCATCCCTTGTTCGAGTCGGATTTCAGATTGTGCGAATCGTTCACGTTTTTGTGAAATGGTATAACGCGGCGATCTTAACCCATAGCTGTTGACCATTCGATTGACTCTGCTCCGCAGATCATCGAGTTGGTTCGAAACCGATTTGTGCAAATGCACGTGAAGGCGCTCCACATCTTTACGTTGCGCATCAATCATTGCTGTAGCGAGTTCTGCTGCAGCCGTTGGAGTAGCTGCTCTTACATCTGCGACAAAGTCGGAAAGTGTATAGTCCGTTTCATGACCGACAGCAGAAATGATCGGAATCGTGGACGAATAAATCGCCTCCACCACAACATCCTCATTAAATGCCCACAGTTCTTCGATGGAACCGCCACCTCGTCCGACAATCAGTACATCACAATCAGTGCGCTCATTCATCCATTGAATGGCAGATGCAACTTGCGGGGCTGCCATCTCACCTTGCACGGCAACCGGGGCGAACGTAATGGCCACATGAGGCGCACGACGTCGAAGGGTTGTCGCGATATCGTGGAGTGCAGCACCTTTAGGAGACGTCACAATCCCGATTCGTTCTGGAAATGTGGGTAGTGCTTGCTTTCTTTCCGAATCGAACCAACCCTTTTCCTCGAGTTCACGCTTTCTCGCCTCATACCGCTCAAACAACAGACCAACGCCATCTTGACGCATCAATTCGACATACAGCTGAACATCACCCGTCGCCTCATACATTGTCACTCTCGAGACAGCGATAACTTTCATCCCGTCTTTCGGTTCAAATTGAAGTTGTTTGGCATCACGAGAAAACATGACGGCTTTCATACGAGACGCGTCATCCTTCAACGTGAAATAACAATGACCTGAGGAATATCGTTTAAAATTTGAGATTTCACCGATGACTGCGACTTGTCGAAGCACTATATCATCATCGAGTTGTCGCTTCACATACCGAACGACCTCTGAAACCGGAAGGGGGTTAGCCACGTGATGCAACCTCGATCGTATTATGCATGAGCATCGTAATGGTCATCGGACCGACACCACCTGGAACAGGCGTGATCGCACTCGCTTTTTCTTTCACGGCCGCGTAATCCACGTCCCCGACGAGGCGACCTTCCACCCGGTTGACACCGACATCGATGACGACTGCCCCTGGTTTGACCATATCTGCAGTGACGAGACTTGCGCGCCCTACCGCGACAATCAAAATATCGGCCTGCCGCGTCATCGCACCGAGATCAGCCGTTTTTGAGTGACAATATGTGACCGTAGCAGATTCATTCAAGAACAACATCCCGACCGGTTTGCCGACGATTTGACTGCGACCGACGACGACAACGTGTTTTCCGGAAATCTCGGTTTGTGTCTTCGCGAGATGTAAGATGCCGTGAGGCGTACATGGAAGCAATGTGTCTAGACCGAGCATCATCTTCCCGACGTTCTCGGGATGGAATCCGTCTACATCCTTTTTAGGAGAGATGCGCATGATGACTCGCGACTCGTCGATGTGTTTCGGTAAAGGGAGCTGCACGAGAATACCATGGACTTCCTCATCCTCATTCATCAAGTCAATCAAGTCGAGCAATTCTGTTTCGCTAATTGTTTCATCAAAACGGAGCACTTGAGAATCGATTCCGATTTCCTCTGCCGCCCGTTCCTTCCCGCGTACATAGCTATGACTTGCTGGGTCATCCCCAATCAACACTACTTTCAATTTCGGTACGATGCCGCGTGCACGAAGTTCCGTTACACGCTCTTTTAACGTTGCTCGATATGATGCTGCCACTTGTTTCCCGTCGATCACTACTGCCATCTCTCTCATCCCCCGTTGTCTTTAGGTTTTTCTGTAGTTGGTCTGGTGTCTTATCTCTATTTTTTAGTCTTCTTTAATGATATTGCCGAGTACGCCATTCACAAGTTTACCAGCCTCTTCATCCGCGAACGATTTCGCGAGTTCGACCGCTTCGTTAATTGTGACGTTCTCTGGAATCGTTTCGACATATAACAATTCATACGTTGCCATTCGTAGAATCGTACGCTCGACGTTACCGAGGCGATCTAAGCGCCAGTTTTTTAAGTTCTCAACGAGCAATACGTCGATATCTTCAATATGTTCTAGCGTCCCTGTGACGAGTTGTTCGTAAAACGGATCAGATTCTTCTCCATCCAATGCGAATTCGATTGCTTCATCTACCTCTAATTTTGATACTTCGATTTGAAAAAGCGTTTGAATCGCTTTCTCTCGTGCTTCATGACGTTTCATTCAGTTACTCTCCTTTTACATGCTTTCATTGTGATAGTTTAGCATAAAGCACTCATAAATTCAGTACAAAAAACCAGGAAGCCGAAATAATGTTCGGGCTTCCTGGTTGTTGTTATTTCGCCAATGACATTTCTTTTTCGACAAATTTCGTATCAAATGTACCGATTCGGAATTGTTCATGGGCCATGACTTGCTGATGGAACGGAATCGTCGTTTTGACCCCTGAAACCGTGAACTCATCCAATGCACGCAACATCTTCAAAATTGCCTCGTCACGTGTTGGCGCATGAACAATTAATTTAGCTACCATCGAGTCGTAGAATGGCGGAATCATCGCACCAGCGTATAGCCCGCTATCGACACGGACACCCATGCCTCCCGGGACGATGTATTGGTCAATCTTCCCTGCCATCGGACGGAAGTCCATAAATGGATCTTCTGCATTGATTCGGCATTCGATTGAATGTCCTGAGAAGGTGATGTCTTCTTGGGAGATGGCTAACGGATGTCCGAGCGCCACTTCTAGTTGCGCTTGGACGAGGTCGAATCCTGTAATCATCTCCGTGACCGGGTGCTCGACTTGAATCCGTGTGTTCATCTCCATGAAGTAGAACTCGTTCGATTCAGGGACATAGATGAACTCGATTGTTCCCGCTCCTGAATACTGAATGGCTTTTGCCGCTTTGACGGCCGCATCTCCCATCATTTGCCGGGTCGTTTCATCAATCGCAGGTGATGGTGCCTCTTCGACTAGTTTTTGCATACGTCGTTGAATCGTACAGTCGCGTTCACCTAAGTGGATGACGTTACCGAATTGGTCGGCAAGGACTTGCACTTCAACATGACGGAACGACTCGATGAACTTCTCGAGATAAACGTCTCCGTTACCGAAAGCCTGCTTCGCTTCTTTACGTGTCGCAATCAACCCTTGAGTCAGTTCTTCTTCGTCACGGGCGACACGAATACCGCGTCCCCCTCCACCTGCCGTCGCTTTGATAATAACCGGATAGCCCATCTTACGTGCGAGTTCGGTGGCTTCTTCGTCGGTGACGACACCACTCGAACCTGGAACGACCGGGACACCGGACTCGATCATTGTTCGTTTTGCCTCGTCTTTGATCCCCATCTTCCGAATCGCATAGCTACTCGGTCCAACGAATTGAATGCCACACGCCTCACACATCTCGGCGAACTCTGCATTTTCAGCTAAAAAACCGTATCCCGGGTGCACCATCGTCGCATCAACAGCACATGCGACAGATAAAATATTCGGGATGTTCAAATAGGAGTCCTTCGAAGGATTCGGACCGATACAATAGGCTTCATCGGCCAAATGAACATGTAATGCCTCACGATCCGCCTCAGAAAAGACGGCGACCGTCGGGATATTCAATTCTTTTGCAGCACGTATGATTCGAACCGCGATTTCACCACGGTTAGCGATTAATAATTTCATAACGACCTCACTTCACGCTGAAGAGCGGTTGACCGAACTCGACGAGATCGCCATCGGTGACTAGCACTTCTACGATTTCGCCACTGATTTCCGCTTCGACATCGTTAAACAATTTCATCGCTTCTAAAATACAGACAACTTGCCCAGACTCTATGCGTTCTCCAACGTTGACAAAAGCCTCTTTATCCGGGGCCGGACGCGAATAAAATGTTCCGACCATCGGTGATGTGATTGTACGATAAGACGCTTTTTCTGGCGCCAATTGTTCTATATTTTCTTCTACTTGAGGCGCAGGTGATGCAATTGCTTGTGTCTGCATGACTGGCACGCTTCCAGTTTGTTGCGTTTCTTTCTTCAATGACAGTTTGAAATCAGATGTCTCAAGCTCCATTTCATGGACAGATGATTGATCTAATAATTGAATGAGCTCTTTAATTTGATCGATTTGCATCTTTCTTACCCCCTGTTTATACCTGGTACTAATCTCTACTTCACTATAACTGGTCAGACCAATGAATGCAACGAGAAAAAAGAGCGTTCATTCATTCGAATGAACACTCTCTTTGATTAACCGTTGTAACGACCCATGAAATCTCCAGTACGTGTATCAACCGTTACTTTTTCACCTGGTTCGATGAAAAGTGGTACTTGGATCACATGTCCTGTTTCCACTGTCGCATTTTTCTTCACGTTTGATGCCGTGTCCCCTTTAACGCCCGGGTCCGCTTCGACAATTGTCAAGACAACACTTGTAGGAAGTTCGATTCCAAGAATCTCACCCTCATAGTCTGCGATGCTAACTTCCATGTTTTCAAGCATGTAAGGAAGAGCCGCTTTAACTTGTTCGCTTGTCAATTCAAGTTGCTCGTATGATTCGTTGTCCATGAATACATACGTGTCACCCATTGGATAGAGATATTGCATACGTTTACGTTCGATATGCGCTCGTTCGATTTTTTCTCCACCACGGAACGTTGTTTCCTGAATCGCACCGTTACGCAAGTTGCGCATCTTCGTACGTACGAACGCCGCACCTTTGCCCGGTTTTACATGTTGGAATTCGATGACTTGCCAAATCGAACCGTCAGACGTTTTGACTGTCAATCCTGTTTTTAAATCGTTAACTGATACCATGTTAATTTCCTCCTAAATTCAGACGAGACTCACGCCTCAATCGTAATTAACTCTTTTGGCGACTGCGTTAGACGGTAGCATCCGTCTTCCGTAATGACGACATCGTCTTCAATTCGGCAACCGCCGACACCGTTAATGTAAATACCCGGTTCGATTGTGACGACCATCCCAGGTTCTAGCACCGTTTCAGAACGGAATGATAATCCTGGTGCCTCGTGCACTTCCATGCCGAGACCATGGCCCGTCGAGTGACCGAAGTATTCACCGTATCCAGCTTCTTTAATGATGTCTCGTGTCAACGCGTCAGCTTCAATGCCTGTGATACCGGCACGAGTACCTTCTACACCAGCGAGTTGAGCGCGAAGAACCGTATCGTAAATTTGATGCAACTCATCTGAGATTTCTCCGACCGCGAGTGTACGCGTGATATCAGAGCAGTACCCTTTATAGTATGCTCCAAAATCAAGTGTGACAAGTTCACCTGATTCGATGACTTTATCGCTTGCGACACCGTGCGGAAGTGCCGAACGGAGACCTGAAGCGACAATCATATCAAATGATGACGAGTCAGCGCCTTTTGAACGCATAAACATCTCGAGTTCGTTCGCAACTTCTCTTTCGGTACGACCAGGACGGATGAACGTCTGGATATGGGCATAAGCTGCATCAGCGATTGCCGCAGCTTCCTTCATAATCTTAATCTCTGATTCATCCTTAATCAAGCGCAGTTTTTCTACGATTCCTGCCGTCTCGATGAGATGTGCATCTACTTCTTTTTCATATGTCCGATACTGACCAATCGTCATTGCGTCTTGCTCGATTCCAAGACGTGTGATCGAGTCACGTGATACAACGTCAGCGACCGATTTAATAAGCGATGTATCCAATTCAACGATGTCGTATCCTTTTACTTGATCGTTCGCTTGTTCCGTATAACGGAAATCCGTGATAAAGCTTGCGGTTTTCGACGTGATGACGATAACGCCACTCGATCCGGTGAAACCAGATAAGTAGCGAATGTTTTCACGTTTTGTGACGAGCAATGCGTCAATCTCGTTTGCTTCTAACTGTGCTTGCAGTTTGTTTACGCGTTCAATCATGTCGATTCCTCCAATGTTCGATTAGTGCATGCAATGCTAACGTATAGCTAGTGAGCCCAAATCCGGTGATTACTCCTAAGCAAACGCCTGCGAGTTTTGACTCGTGACGAAACACCTCACGGGCATGCACGTTCGAGATATGTACTTCAACGACCGGGGCAACGATAGCGGAGATGGCATCTCGAATCGCGATTGACGTATGCGTGTAGGCTCCCGCATTTAATACAACACCTTCGAAATCGTAGGCGTCGTGAAGGGCGTCAATCAACTCTCCCTCGTGATTCGATTGTTTGAACGTGAGTTCGACGCCCTCCGGTGCGACGAGCATTAATTCGGCAGCTAAGCCTTTTAACGACACGTTCCCATACACGTCTGGTTCACGGCGACCTAACAAATTTAAATTCGGCCCATTCAATACTAAAATCCGCAATCTTCTTCCCCCTCGTTCGTCAAGTCTTATCTATTGTAACAAATTTATCGAAAGAACGTGAATCGAGCCTTCTGCCCTTTCGTTTTTTTGATAAATCACGGTATAATTCAAGTACAACACTGTAAGAATCGAGGAAAGTGAATGAATTCTAAACAAACTATCCCTGTCGGGGGACAGGCACTTGTGGAAGGGGTCATGTTTCAAGGCCGTTCCGAGAGCGCATCTGCCATTCGACGAAAGGATGGGTCCATCGAAACGTTCGAGCAAGCACGCATCCTCGTCCCATGGGTTCAATCCTTAAAAAAAGTACCGTTTCTAAGAGGAATCGTCGCGCTCTACGAGTCGTTAAAGAATGGGTCTGCCCATATGAATTTTGCGAGTGATCGGTATGACGTTGATCCAAGTGAAGACTCGAGCCCGAACGATGAACAAAAGCAGAGCATTTGGATGATTGCCTTCGTCGCCATCATCGGCGTCATTTCATACGTCTTCGGCAAATTGATTTTTAACGTGACACCAGCACTGCTCGCCGCAATGTTTCAAGACGTACCGATATTTTCTGGACACGTGATTCAAAACCTCCTTGAAGGGGGAATAAAATTAGTATTGTTGCTTAGTTACCTCTACTTGATTTCATTGACGCCACTCATCAAACGTGTCTTTCAATATCATGGGGCTGAGCATAAGGTCATCAACTGTTATGAGTCCGGACGACAGGTCACAGTCGAACATGTTCGTCAAAGCTCACGTCTTCATTATCGCTGTGGATCAAGTTTTATTTTGTTCACTGTCTTCGTCGGGATTGGCGTATATATGATTGTGCCAATCGATCCGCTTTGGCTGCGACTCGTCAGCCGAATCGCACTCTTGCCAGTCGTCATCGGAATCTCGTTTGAAGTCCTTCAATTCACCAATCGCTTCCGCGATCATCGCTTTTTGTCATTCCTCGGAAAACCAGGTCTTTCGCTTCAGTTATTGACGACCCGGGAACCAAATGATGAACAGATTCAAGTTGCGATTGAGGCATTCGAAACGTGGGAACGAAAAGAGTTAGGAGAATCGGTCGTTCAGAGAGAGGGATAAGAGGAGGAAGCACCATGATCAGACAAAGAATTGGTTCGACCGCAGCAACCATCGTGTTTATCCTTGGCTTCATCGGGGTCGGACATATGCTCGCCACCGATCCAGGTCGCTTGTTTAGACAGTTGTTGTTCATCGGAATATTCGGGTTAGTCTTTTATGTGATCTATCGTTTCTTCATCGGTCGACGTATGTCTCCAGAGGATATGCGTTACCGTAAAACCGCACAAGCCTCTAAGAAACGGATGCAAGGAAATCGCGGCCCTCAAGTCAAACCTTCCGCATCTGCAAAAATCAAAAAAAGCAAAAAACCAGGTTCGAACGTTACAAAGTTGTCGAAACGCCCGAACGTACATCGAAGCAATCCTCCACATTTGACGGTAATCGAAGGGAAGAAAGGCAAGAAGAAAAAGAAAGCGAACATGTAAAAGGAGCGCCGCGGCGCTCCTTTTTAGGTTGTTTCTACATACCCGATATAAGGTAAGTTGCGATACTGCTCCGCATAATCGATGCCATAACCGATGACAAATTCATCCGGAATCTCAAAGCCAACATAGTCTGCGTCTAATTGCACGAGACGGCGAGCCGGTTTATCGAGAAGCGTACAGATTTTCAACTGTTTCGGTTGATGGAGTTCCATATGTTTGCACAGAAATTTCAACGTCTGCCCCGTATCGATGATATCTTCGATGATGACGACATACTTTCCTTCGACATCTAAATCAAGATCTTTCCGAAGTTGTACACTGCCACTCGAAACGGTCTTTTTCCCGTATGAAGATGTTGCGACTGTATCGAGTTGCACACTGCCTTTCATGTAGCGCATCAAATCGGCAGCAAAGACCATCGACCCTTTCAACACGGCAACGATGACAATCGGTGTCCCATTGGCATCTTTCTCAATTTCTTCTGCCAATTCTTTTACCCGGTCTCGAATTTGTTGTTCGTCAAATAACTTCCCTTTAATTTGAATCTCCATAATATCGGCGAATGTTCGCCGCCACCCCCTCAATATTCAATCCACGATTTATCTTAACATATTCCTAACCAAAATATATACATTCATTCGCAACTAACAATAATTCGTTCGTGTTTTGAAGAAACGAAGCGATAAAAAAACGCCAATCGATTAAAATTGGCGTTTTTTTAAATTATTCTTCCGCAGCCCGCTCTTGTTCACGAAACTCTTTAAATTGATTCATGAGCTCCGGTTTATCCTCAAAGAATTCCACAAACTGAGTCATGCAATCGAGTGTATTTGAACTGAGGTGGTGTTCGATTCCTTCAACATCTTCATAGACGTCTGCCTCATCCACTCCGATGAGACGTAAAAAAGACTCGAGCATCGCATGACGCTCGACCAATCGCTTCCCTACTTTTTGACCTTTTTTCGTAAGCATAAGTCCACGATATTTTTCGTATACGAGATACTCTTCACGATCCAACTTTTGAACCATTTTCGTGACAGAGGAGGGATGTACTCCTAAATGTTCGGCAATGTCAGATACTCGCGCATATCCTTTTTCTGACATCAATAAGTAAATACGTTCTAAATAATCTTCCATACTCGGTGTCGGCATGGGCACGACCTCCCCTAATGTTCCGGTTTCCACTTTTTATTTTATCCTAACTAGAATGAAATCGAAAGGGAAAGCACTGATTGATTGAGTCAATCATTGTCTCATGACCTCAAATTCATTATAATGAGAGATGGTAACTTTGAAAGAGAAGGGAAGAACATCTATGGGACTCGAAACAATCCTCGTCATCCTCCTATGGGTTGCCTTGATCGCCTACATCGTATGGCGCTTCATGCCAGCTCGCGGGTTGAAAAAAATGAAACAAGAAGAATTCCGCGCTTCACTCCGTAAAGGACAATTGATCGACGTACGTGAACCGAAAGAATATAAAGCTGGTCATATCGTCGGCGCACGAAACATCCCGGTCGGACAAATGAAAATGCGTATGAAAGAATTGCGTAAAGATCAACCGATCCTTATTTATTGCCAAGGAAGCTCACGGTCTAACCAAGCAGCCAAGCTTCTCATGAAGAACGGATACAACAACATCTACATGCTCGAAGGTGGATTCAAAAACTGGAAAGGCAAAATTAAAAAAGCATAAAAATGAGCGGGACGACTGAGTCGACCCGCTCATTTTTATTTAACTGACGATGCTTCGCGACGTTCGTATTTTAAAATCGGTTTCCGAGCAGCGAGCGTCTCATCCATACGTTTGACGACCGTCGTATGCGGAGCCGTCTGAACGATTTCCGGATTTTCTTCCGCCTCTTTTGCAATTTGAAGCATCGCATCACAGAAAGCATCGAGTGTCTCTTTTGATTCGGTTTCAGTCGGTTCCACCATGATACACTCTTCGACATTCAACGGGAAATAGATGGTTGGTGGGTGATAGCCGAAATCAAGAAGACGTTTTGCGATATCGAGCGTACGAACTCCGAGTGCTTTTTGTCGTTTACCTGACAAAACGAACTCGTGTTTGCAATACGTATCGTACGGTACGTCAAACGCATCTTTTAATCGAGCGAACATATAGTTGGCGTTGAGTACAGCTTCTCGCGAAACACGCGTCAACCCTTCGGCACCCATCGTCTTGATATAGCTGTAAGCCCGAACATTGATCCCGAAGTTCCCATAGAACGGTTTGATTCGACCGATCGAGTGTGGACGGTCGTAATCTAGACCATATCCATTTTCCGTCTTAGTTACGATCGGGGTTGGCAAGAATGGAATCAAATCGCGTTTGACACCGACAGGACCTGAACCTGGTCCACCTCCACCGTGTGGACCTGTGAACGTCTTATGCAAGTTTAAGTGGACGACGTCAAAGCCCATGTCTCCCGGACGCGCGATACCTAGGATTGCGTTCGAGTTCGCGCCGTCATAATACAATTTTCCACCAGCTTCATGGACCACTTTTGAAATCTCAAGGATGTCTGCTTCAAATAGTCCAAGTGTGTTCGGATTCGTAAGCATGAGCGCCGCTGTATCCGCTCCGACCTTCGCTTTTAAATCATCCAAATCAACGAGTCCACGATTGTCCGATTTGACCGTCACTGTCTCGAATCCAGCAACTACTGCAGAGGCCGGATTCGTTCCATGGGCAGAATCTGGGACGAGAACTTTCGTACGAGCCGTATCCCCGTTGCGCTCGTGGAATGCTTTAATCAACATGAGACCCGTCCATTCACCATGCGCTCCAGCTGCGGGTTGCAACGTGACCTCGTCCATACCTGTGATTTCAGCGAGTTGCTCCTGTAAGTCCACCATGAGTTCAAGTGCACCTTGAATCGTTTCCGCCGGTTGCAAAGGATGAATATGCGCAAACCCAGAAAGGCGGGCCATGTCTTCATTCACTTTTGGATTATATTTCATCGTACACGAACCGAGCGGATAAAATCCTGAATCCACGCCATGGTTTCGAGTAGACAGAGAGGTATAATGTCGGACAACATCGAGTTCAGATACTTCCGGAAGTTCCGCTACCTCTTTTCGAATCATCGTAGCCGGTAACAGTGTCTCGAGGTCAACCTCAGGGACAGTTGGTGTCGGCAAGTTATATCCTGTCCGTCCTTCACGTGACACTTCAAAAATTAGCGTTTGTTCGTGTTGCATCATTTCATCCCCCTAACCACTTCGACAAACTGATCAATCTCTTCTTTTGTACGTAATTCCGTCGCGCAAACCAACATTTGTGTCTGACGTTCCGCTTCGTACGTACCAAGCGGTAGACCGCCAATCATTCCATGTTCGAGAAGATGACGTGACACTTCCTCCGCGTCATGTCCGAAGTCAACGACAAACTCATTGAACATTGGACCTTCATCAACGATTTTGAATCCAGAAGCTTTTAATGCTTCTTTCATGTAATGGGCTGTTTGGATGTTTCGAACGGCCATGTCACGAATTCCGTATTTTCCTAAAGCCGACATTGTGATCGAAGCAGCTAATGCATTGAGCGCTTGGTTCGAACAGATGTTTGACGTTGCCTTATCTCGCCGAATGTGCTGTTCGCGTGCCTGTAACGTTAAGACAAATCCACGTTTTCCATCCTCGTCCACTGTTTGTCCAACAAGTCGACCAGGTAGTTTACGCATCAACGATTTTTTCACCGCGAAGTAACCACATGACGGACCACCAAAACTTTGCGGAATCCCGAACGGTTGTGCATCTCCGACTGTAATATCCGCACCGAGTGCACCTGGTGACTCTAAAATCCCAAGGGCAAGCGGGTTACTTGATACGACAAAGAGTGCGCCGGCGTCATGCGCTTGTTTCGCCAATTGCTCCAGGTCTTCAATTCGACCGTAGAAGTTTGGGTATTGCACGACGAGACATGACGCATCCGTCAAATCGAAATCAGATAGATCCGTTACACCATTCACTACGTCTGTGTATTCGACCGAAAGACCAGGCCCATCAGCGTACGTGCGAATAACATCTTTGGCTTCAGGATGAACTGCTCCTGAAACGACGACACGTTTTTTCTTCGTTTGAGCACTAGCTAAATACGTAGCCTCGGCAAGCGCAGTGATTCCGTCATACATCGATGAGTTTGCGACATCCATACCTGTCAATTCACAGATCATCGTCTGAAACTCAAACATTGCTTGCAGTTCACCTTGTGAAATCTCAGGTTGGTATGGTGTATATGCCGTATAGAATTCAGAACGCAAAAGCATATGGTTCATTACGGTCGGCGAAAGGTGATCATACATCCCTGCTCCAAGGAAGCTCGGGTATGATTTCGTATGCTTGTTTTTGTCAGCCAATTTCGTCATATGACGTACGAGATCAACCTCGGGAAGTGGTGAGCCGATTGCCGCAAGTGATGCTTTTTCACGAAGCGATTCTGGGATATCTGCGAGTAGCCCCTCAATTGAATCCACTCCGATTGTCTGCAACATGTCTCGCTCGTCTTGTTCAGTCATCGGTAAATAACGAAATTCCATTCTATTCATTCTGAATCCCCCTGTTTCATTTCGTCCGTTTATAGAAAGGTGTCGGTACGCGTTCCGCTTCAATCTTTTTGCCCCGAATGTCGATGACGAATCGTTCTTCATCTTTATAGCGTGCATCGACTCGTGCCCAAGCAATCGATTCATTAATCGTCGGAGGCATCGTACCGGTCGTGACGACACCTACCACATCACCATCGACTTCGACTTGCGCTCCTTGACGAGCGATCCCTCGCCCGAGTAATCTCAAGCCTACTAATCGAGTCGGAATGTTCTCTTTTTGAGAGACAAGCGCATCTTTCCCGATAAAATCCGTGTCTAACTTAACAGCAAAGTTGAGATTCGCCTCAAACGGTGTAACCGACTCATCTAGCTCATGTCCATAGAGCGGTAAGCACGCCTCAAAACGAAGTGTATCTCGTGAACCTAGTCCACAAGGGATCACGCCTTCTGATTCAAGAGCTTCCCAAACGGCAGAGATTCCTTCAGCCCGAGCATAGATTTCGAAACCATCCTCCCCTGTATATCCACTACGTGAGATAACAGACGGGACGCCTGCCACATCACCGTTTATAAACTTGAAGAACCCGATTTCCTTGAGTTTTACATTTGTGATTTTTTGAAGAATTGTTTCTGCGTTCGGTCCTTGGATGGCAATTTGACCGTACCCGTCAGACTCATTTGTCACAGTCACGTCACCATTGACGTACCTGCGAATATGCGCTTCATCTTTTTCGATATTCGAGGCGTTGACGACGAGCCAATAGGCGTCCTCATCTAAGCGATAGACAAGCAAATCATCCACCACTCCACCATCTTCAAGGCACAGAAGGTTGTACTGAGCTTGACCAACTTTAATTTTCGAGACGTCATTCGTCACGAGGTTCTGTACTTGTTCAAGTGCGTCTGGTCCCTCAATCCGAATCTCTCCCATGTGAGATACATCAAACATCCCCACGTTTTGACGCACAGCCAGATGTTCTTCCTTAATCGAAGAGAACAAAATCGGCATTTCGAATCCCGCAAAATCAACCATCTTCGCCTTCGGTTCAATCAATTCAAATAAAGGCGTACGTTTCAAAGTAACCCTTTCCATAATATCCCCCAATCCCGAACATAAATGATATTTTATTTGAAATCTTTCGCTTTCCATTTCACTTTAACAATTTTTAATCTTTCTGCATAGTTAAAAAAGAGAAAAAGAAAAAGGATGAAAAACGAAAACGTTTTCATCCTCATTATTTCATATTTTTGTCTCGGTGGAAACGTCAGAGCGTTCGATTCCCGCCGTTCGTTTGATTTCATGCGTCAGCCCAACCGCCGCCTGCTTCAACTCGATTGATTCGTCTTTTGCCTTAACTCCGAAGTCCTTTATTTGAGTAATAGATCGGTTGACCGCATCCACATGTCCTTTAATCTCATTGACTTGCTGTCCAATCACGTCTGCTCGAATGTTAAACCGTTCCGTCAAACGGTTTAATCTTCCGAACGTCGGCTTCATCTGTTTTTTAAATAACAAATATCCATATACACCAAGTCCAATGATGGCGAATAAAAGAATTGCAAGGTTAATCCAAATCATACTTTTTCCTCCTTCATACGGATAATTTGCTCTGCAGTACACTGCGGTGTCCGGGACGCATTAATCGTCTCGTCCGCTTCTTGATAAAGAGTGGTCCGTCGGTTGTACAGTGTCCGAACTTCCGCCTCTCCTTTTTTCACAAGCGGTCGATTCGAATCTTTAATCCGTGCCCAGCATTCCTCAAATGGTAAATCTAAATGAATGATCATACCGTGTTCGCGCATCCAATGAATGTTTTCAGAGCGTTCGACAATACCACCACCCGTGAGAACAAAGTCAGCATCGATTTGCTGAAGCACTTTTGATTCCACGTCTCGAAACGCTGACTCCCCGTATTGGTCAAAATATGTAGCGATGTCGGTTCCAATCCAGGTTTCGATTTCTTCATCGAGGTCCACAACGTCTCCATGTTCTTGCATAAAAGTGAACAAGGTAGACTTACCTGTACCCATAAATCCCACGATATAAAACGGTTTCTTATTCATAAGCCATCACCTCTTTATGACGTTCACCAGATGTCAACACCATCTCCACTTCCGTTCGATTCGGTGCAATCGGACGACATGTCACCGTCCCCGTCGGTTTAGTGAGTGTTACTGGTTGATTGCCACAACGTTCTTTTGCCAACAACAAGTGGGATTCAAAACGTATGGCCAATATCTCATCTGAGATTCGTCTCGTCGTTCGTTCAATATCAGTATACCAAAATAACGCGGCCCCAAGTAGCCATACAACGATTGTCAAGGTGACAATGAGGAAGAATCCCCGTTCATACACATCACGTGCCGCTCTCTTTTGAACGACGAATCGGTCCATGAAATTCGAAATCCTTTTCCAATCGATTCGACATGGTACTGAGCGATTCCTCTTAAAAATAGCAAGTTCCCCCCTCCGTCTCCAACCATGACCAAATTCCCATTCAACTGTTTAATCGTCCATGGCCATACCTCATCATCCGACTTAACAAATTCTCCTCGTAAGCGACCGGCGTCTACACGGCAATTTTCACTGTTTATCAAACGTCGTACAATCAGTTGCGGTGTCGTATGATGATTCCATTTAGGCTGTTCGTAAAGCTTTTGACCAAGCAGCATCAATTCCGCTAACAATAAGATAAATATCGGAAGAATCAGCAATACTGCCGTCATCTCAATCATAGTAAATCCTTGTTCACAACGTCGGCAAACAGAATCCTTTTTCACACACTTGCTCGCGACCAGACGGTTCAGCAGCTTCAAGTAGCACCTCTCCTTGTAAACGTTCATAGGTGAACAACGTTTCACTCATTCGGTCGATCCACTCGTTCCCCTGCACGACAAATGATGTCAAAATGAAGACCCATCCCATTATCACTGCTAGACTTACACTCAATTCCCATAAAGAAAAACCCGCTTCATTCCTCCTCACGAATAATCACCTCCGGCTCATACGTTCCGATTCGAAATTTGAGCGTCACAGACGTCTTTCCACTTACAAACTTCCATTGCCCTGCATAGGAAGCCGTTGCTTGTGAAAATGTCAAAGTATTATACGTCGGGAGATATAGAGTTATTCCCGATGGTACGTCTACCTCTCTAATTAACGTCAGACCACACACGATCAGATAGGTTTGCTGTTGGGATATCCAAATCAACTTCGGAACACAACTCCCATTTTCAGAAATATAGGGGTACTGCCCCGCTTCTTGAATATTGGCAACTAAGGAATCTGTGAAATCATAGAGCTCTAGTCGTTCAAACGGTTTTGCTACCGGGATACTGATTAGTAGGAGAAACGATAATATAACAAGGACCCATGTTATTTCGACGAGTGTATATCCTTTCATCGCTTTATGAGAGAACCATCAAGAGGTGAATATGTATACTCTGACGATTGACAGCTGTATACGAGTGGGTCTGTTGAGGAGTCGCGTTTTATCACTTCTAATGTTGCAGGGTAAGATTTATGCTCGGCATAGTATAAGTTGATTTCTGACTCGACGATACGTACACTGCCTTCACAACTAACTTGGTCTGCCCGCGATTTCCCTTCTGTTAGGGATGGGACGAGTAATAAGAGCAGAACCGATATAATCAAAAGGACAGCCGCCATCTCAACTAGTGTGAATCCATGTTCTTCCTTCATTTCCTTTTCCCCCTTCATAATTGAGCCATGATGAGCTTGACCGGTAAATACAATGTATAAAATAAAACTGCAATCATCATACTAATTACGCCATACAATATCGGCTCCACTTTTTCAATCAAACTACGACTGTACAGTTCCATTTCTTCGAATACAAGTTCTCGGTGAAGCGACATGAGTTCACCAAGTTCACCACTCATCGCTCCTACCCCTAACAGACCGACGACCTCATAATCAATAAACGGCTCACATTTCACGGCGGCTTCAAGACCTTCTCCATCTGACATGCGACAATGGATTCGTTTAGCCATCTTAGCCATCTCCCCATCTTCATCTGCTAGACGACTGATGATCTGCCTGATGTTCGTTTCAGTATTTTGGAGTAGTGATAACTCACTAACAAATACATACGTCAAATACAGCGTCTTTCCATGGTTCCATGTGTAAAAGGGAAGCTCAATCCCTCGTCGATACATTCCGAACATTAGTGCCCCAGACGTTAAAACTACACAAAATAGTGTTGGGAAGAACCACCGTGACAATAGAATCGAAGCTACACCATTTTGCAACGAGACATCGACCATTCCCATCAGTTTCGGAAAAATATATAGCGCGTAAATCATCCCTAGAGAAAGGAGAATAAAAAAAATGATCAATGGATAGCGAATCAATCTTTTTAATTCTTCTTTCAGTCGTTGACGCATCTCCAACACTAAGACGACTTGATGTAACCCATCAATAAACCGACCACTTCGCTCTGCCGTGTTCAAAATCTCTCGCATTTGCGGATTAGTGATGATTACCGAGAACACTTCAGCCAAATTCGTACCTGTTTCAAGTAACGCCCTCATATCCCGAACCTTGTCTTTTTTCGCTCCTTTTTCATGGTATTCGAGTGTTTCCATCGTCACTTTCAGTGACACACCTCGGGATTGCAATCGCAGAAAGCGGTGAATCAATTGAATCGGAGGATTCATTGATGAGTTGCCCATTCACAAGTCACCCCCTGATTCCGGGTCAGCACACACCAATGTCTCTGGATGGAAGTCTTCCCAAGTAATTGCTCAATTCTTCTCTCTCCATCTTGAATGGATGCTGTATGAAAGGTGGTGATCGTCAAATGTCCACTTAGTGCCGCATCGTATGCGACAGTCAACTCTTCAACGGTTCGCACTTCCCCAATCACGATAATGTCCGGATCCGCCCTCAATGTTTCTTTCAATAATTGTCGATGGCTTAGTCCTGCTTTAGTATTCACTTCCAATTGAATCACCCCGTCGACCATTTGTTCAGGAGGGTTTTCAATGGTAACAATCCGTTCTTGTTTTAAATAATTTAACAATGCATACATCACTGTCGTCTTACCCGCTCCTGTAGAGCCACCAATAAATAAAAGTCCGTTTCGTTCTCGTGAAGCAGTCATTTTTTGTAAACGTTCCACATCTTGTGATTGCAATAATTGAGGGAGATTGAACGTCTGATGTGGAATCCTCCATGACATCAACGTTTGCTCAAATGAAGGAAGAAAAGTCACACGAATTACTTCTTGATTTAATTCGTATACGCCTGACTGAGGAAGCCGTTGATTCGTTTCAGGTAATGAACACCAATAGCGCATATGCCACGTGAGTCGATTGTATTGACCTAAGTCCATTGACTGAAATTCGACTAATCTCATGGCCGATCGGACTTGAACCTTCACCCGATGAGCATCCGGTAAAAAATGAAGATCGGTCGCACCGGCTTGCCGGGCTGCGACCATCAGTTCTTCAATGAATTCTTTCATCTCGTTCACCTCGGTTCAAGCATAAAAAAAAACCCACTATGTCGAAAGTGGGCTTGTCTTAAGAAACTTGAACCGAAACCGTATTATGGCGACGCGCATATGTTTCGATTGAAACCTTGTCATATCCGACAATCACTTCTTTTCCATCCGTTAGAATCGGACGTTTCAACAATTTCGGATTTTCGCTCATCAATTTGAGTAGTTCGCTTAACTTCAAATCTTCTACATCAACGTCGAGTTGCTTGAAGGCTTGACTTCTCGTCGCTAAGAGGGAATCAACACCTTCTTCACTAATTGCAAGTAATTGTAACAACTCATCAACAGTCGGTGCATCTCTGAAAATATGACGTTCACTCACTTGAAGCTCTTGATCCTGTAAAAACGCTTTCGTTTTTCTACAAGAAGTACAGCTTGGATACGTATAAAACATTAGTTCTGATGACATTTTTATAATCCTCCCTCATTCAACTTTTTACTTCGTTCAGTTTGTATAAGTTGATTATACACTTATATACCCACTTTGTATATGTTTTGTACAACTTTATTAAAAATTTGTACAACTTTTTTTATCAGAATGATTTCACATATTTTTCACGATTATTTTGCGCAATTCTCACGTTTCCATAGCATTTTTTCGAATGTGTTGGTAAAATAGTGAATGAGAATGGAATAATGCACGCATGGGGGGATTAACATGGCAAGAATGTTTCGTGTCCTAGGCTTTTGGACTGGGCTAGTGGCGGCACTTGCTTTCGTAGGCGCACTTGGCGGCGACCAAAGTAGTAGTGAACATACTGGTGACTTTATCGTTATGGGACTTGTCTTCTTAGCACAAACGATTTTCTTTGTCGCTCTAGGTTACTTAAAGTTAACTGAAAAAACGTATGTATATGTCTTTGGGGCGTATTTGACAATTTTCTTCGTTGTCTTTACGTATTGGAGCAACTTCCAAATGTAAAAAAAGATTGTCTCACCGGAGACAATCTTTTTTTACTGTTTGAAGAACGGGTTTGTCCGCTTCTCATCTTCTAACGTTGTCCGAGGACCATGTCCAGAGTAGAGAACTGTCGAATCAGGGAGCAATTGCTTCATCCGATCGATTGATCCCATTAACGCCTTTTGATCCCCCCCGAACAAGTCGGTTCGTCCAACAGACTGTTTAAATATCAAATCACCACAAAATGCAACTTCTTCATCCTTCATGTACAAGACAACACTTCCCGGGGAGTGACCCGGCGTATGATAGAGCCGGAATGCGATGCTCCCAACGACCAGCATATCGCCTTCGTATGTCTTTTCTGCCGGTTTCATTGCCGGAACTGGTAGATTGAATGCGGCCGCCCCATTCTTTTCTCCATCCGTCAACCAACTTGTTTCAAAACGGTGCACGTATACGGGTATTTGATAGCGCTCACGAAGTGCATCAATTCCACCGATATGATCAAAATGCGCATGAGTTAATAAAATCGCAGAAGGTTTACCGAAATGTTCGATCACTTCAAAATACCTTGGATCATCTGTTCCTGGATCGATTACAATGACAGTTCCGTCTTTTTCAAGAACATATCCATTCTCTTGTGCTAAGCCAGACGTAATCTTCTTAATTTGCATTTGATTCATCCCCTTCTTGTTCAAAACAATATTGTGGCAAAATTGTATCGATGTCAACCTTTGCTCGACAGCGCCCCAATAATCGGATAAAATAATAATGATATTTCAGTGAAATTTTTATGAATTTCATGACGTATAATTAAAGGGGGAACTCGTCATGCATTTGTATGAACCGTTCGGATGGATTTCCGTCATCGTCGCCATTGTGGCTGTATGGGGAATGCTTCGTTCATTCCAAAAACGCCAATTCTTTCCGCTCGTATTTGCAGCTTTAACTGTACTCGTATTCGGATTCTTTGGGATCGCCACATTGATTTACGGCGGAATTCCAGGTTAATGATTTGCAGCAAGAAATCAGCAAGCGACTTCGGTCGCTTTTTTTGTGTCAAAAATCAACCTGATGTACAGTTTTCGATTGACTCACCTGATTCATTTTTAAGAAAAGGATAGAAACACTGTCCTCTACAAAAAAAGAACCAAATCACATAAAGTGATTCGGTTCTTCATCAACTAATCGCTTATTCTTTCGTCTGCTCTTTAAAACGGAGTAAGTCAGAATAGATTAAATCATCGTTCATCTGTAATATCTTTTCCGCTTCCTCTGTGATCGGACCACATAGTGACGTGTCTTCTACAACTTCACCAGATGTAGCATTATAACATGTCGATTGTGTCCAGACATATTCATCCGTCACGACCGTACCATCACGGAAGATTGCACGACTGTTTCGGTTTTCTGAGAATAAATCATTCCCGAAACCGATTGTGTCCGACGTATCGATTCCAAGTAAATGCAAGATTGTCGGTTTCATGTCAACATGACTTCCGATTGTTTCATGCACTTCACCATTCTTCTGATCCGGTAAATGAATAGCGAATGGTACTTGTTGTAATTTCGCAACATCGAAAGGTGTTAATTCTTCTTTTCCAAGCAACTCTGCCATTGCACTATTGTGGTTTGTTGAGATTCCATAATGATCACCATAGACGACAAAAATCGTGTCATCCCACATATCGTTCTCTTTTAATTGTTCAATAAAGAGACCGAGTGCATAATCTTGGTACGCAAGTGCTTGCGGGAAATTATTCAATGTTGTCGAACTTGTTTCAAACTTTGGAACAAGCTCATAGTCTTCACTTGGCATCGTATATGGGAAGTGGTTCGTTAATGTAATGAACTTCGCATAATACGGCTCTGGTAGTTCTTGGAGCATTGGAATAGATTGCTCGAAGAAACTATCATCCAAAAGACCCCATTCTGTCATATTTTCTGGATTCCCAAGGTCATAACTCTTCTCATCAAAGAACTGATCGACCCCGACGTTTTTATACATTTGATCACGGTTCCAGAACGATTTATTGTTCGCGTGGAACACAGCTGAATAATAATTATCTTCTTTGATCATCTCAGAAAGTGCTTGGTATTCATTATCGGCATTTGTAAAGTATACGGCACCACGTGGAAGACCGTATAGCGAGTTATCGAGTGCAAACTCAGCGTCCGAAGTCTTCCCTTGACCAACTGTGTGGTAATAGTTCGGCCAGTAGTGAGACTCCTCAATCAGTTTGTTTAAGTTTGGGGTGATATACTCTCCGTTTGGCGCCTTCATGTTATGTGTGAAGTTCTGTGCCGATTCGAACGAAACGACAATGACATTCTTCCCTTTATACTTACCGAACAAATCTGGATTCGGTGCAGCATAATTTTGACGTGTGAACTGTTCAATCGTCGCAAGCTCTGATTCATCAGCCATCGCTTTTTGAGCCGATGTTTTCGTTTGGAGCATCGCATCGTATACATGGAAGTTGAAAGTACCGATGTTTTTCACGAGTAGTTCACGGTCAAATGAACGAGTCAACAATTCAGGACGTTCTGTTTCTGCGAGCGAAAGGTTGAACAAGAATACTGACACAGCTACAACGAATGTGACGAGCGCACGTCGGTGTGAGGCAGCGTTCTCTTTCATGTTCATCCGCCATAAGATGAATGGTAAGACGAACACATCACCAAGAACGATTAAATCTTTCCATTCAAGAAGTGAAGTGAACGAAGTCGATAACGTTTCCATGTTCGACGGTTGCATAATGACAGGCATCGTCAAGTAGTCCGTGAATTCCCGATAATACACGGCATCTGCAAACAAGATAAACGATGCAATTGCGTAAAGCGTGTAAAGCACCCATTTTTGTTTGTTCCCTTTAAAAAAGAAGTGGAAGGCAAACAAGAATAGTGTCGAACTGATTGGGCTAATCAGTAAGATAAAAGCTTGTGCAGTGTTTTCGATCGGAATGTTGAAGAAAAATTGATAGACGATATACGTCTTCGTCCAAAGCAATAACGTAAAAATCCAAAATAGACGATATTCTTGAAACGAAGCGCGGACCGTGTCGTTCAGTCTCGTTGATAGCTTCGAGAAGCGTTGAGATGAATTCATCTGACGGTCTCCTCCTCTTTTCAGTTTTCGGCATGGGTTTATTTAGCCATTATTTTTTATATTTGTTTACATATTGTACAATTCGGATTGAATAGTACAGATCCAGTATCAAGTTCAAATCTTACTCCTTTTTTAATAAAAAATCAACTGTGGCGTTACAAATTTTACAATTTACCATACCCTTTTCCATAATAAAACACGCCTGCAAAGTGCAGACGTGCTCGTGTTATACGCGTGTTGGAAGGAAGTGTTTCCGTGCTAGCCAAGCACATCCGATCACACCGGCATCATTTTCAAGTTCTGCAATTTTAAACGACGTCGACTCGTATACGCGTTCGAGCGCGAAACGTTTGAATTGAGCATCAAGTGGTTCGAGTAACGCGTGACCCGCTTTAGAAACGCCACCACCGATGACAATCATTTTCGGGTTGAGTGTGTTTGCGATATTTGAGATGGTCAATCCGAGATATTCGGTCATCTCATCGATTACTTCTGTCGCAATCGAGTCACCGGCTTTATATGCCTCAAACACGTCACGCGCTGTTACGTCTTTCAATTCATTCAACGTGGTGTCTTGATTTTTTCGCTTCTGTAGGGCTAAACGTGAAATACCGGTCGCAGAGGCAATCGTTTCAATACATCCAAGACGACCACAACCACACTTAACAGCCTTATTTTCATCTCGCTCCACTGTAATATGTCCGATTTCTCCAGCCATGCCCGCTGTTCCGTGAACAATATTTCCATTTGTGATTACGCCACCACCGACACCCGTTCCGAGCGTGATTGCCAATAGTTCAGATGCACCTTCACCGGCACCTTTCCACATTTCACCGAGGGCTGCTGCGTTTGCATCGTTTTCGAGAACAGCCGGAAGTCCAACCGCTTGTTCGAACTCACTGACAAGGGCGAAATCTTTCCACCCGATGTTCGGCGAGTATTCGACAACTCCTTCCGAGAAGTTAATGAATCCAGGCGCTCCAATCCCCGCACCCGCGAAATCCTCTTTTTTCTTCCCGGATGTCTCAAGATATGTTTCAAAAGACGTTGCGATGTCCTTTGGAATATGTACACCATTCTCCCGAATATCCGTTTTGACTTCCCACTTATCAGAAATGATGCCGTTCATGTCTAAAACAGCCATCTTCACCGTTGTACCACCGATGTCGATACCTAATAACCATTTCATACCGTTCACTCCTCATCTCAACTAAATCGCTTTCATTGACTAGTGTACACTATTATCCCCTTAGTGCAACCCTTTGCACTAAGGGGATTTCTGTCAATCTATTGAATTTTTCAATTCGTGAGTCAAAATGATTTTGGCCGTATCATAAACGCGTTGTTCGATGATGCCCCCTTCATACATTTCGTCTAGTTCCATCATCATGAGTGAGATTTCAGCATCCCGCTCCCCAATATAAATAATGGTCCCGAACGATTTTAAAAACTGTTGGACATCATAAAAATTTTTCATGCTTCTTCCTCCATCGTTGTCAATACATAACGATACAACAAATCACGTGTCGCTTCCATTGATGACGTGTGTGTCCGTTCATAACTATGACTTGATTCGATCCCCGGGCCAATCAATGCATGTTTCACATCATAGCCTGCACGAATAGCAGCGGACGCATCTGAGCCGTAGTACGGATAAATATCTACTTTATAAGCGATTTCATGTTTTTTACAGAGAGACGTAAATGTTCTTCGAAGTTCGATATCGTATGGTCCCGAAGAGTCTTTGGCACAAATCGAGACAGTATACTCATCTGAATGTTGTCCATCCCCAAGCGCACCCATATCAACGGCAATGTATTCTACGACGTCTTTCGGGATGCCCGCGTTGCCTCCAAACCCGACTTCTTCATAATTGGAAATCAAGAAGTGTACGGTGTGCGGTAAGTCATAACGGACCAGGTCTTTTGCGAGATCCAATAAAATGGCGACAGATGCTTTATCATCCAAATGGCGTGATTTCACGTATCCTGAAGACGTCACCTTGAAGCGGGGGTCAAACGAGACAAAGTCACCCACTTCGACTCCGAGTGCTGTCACGTCTTCCCGCGAATGCACCTTTTCATCCAATCGAACTTCAATATTCGAAGCAGAACGTTCAGCTGAGTTCGTGTCCTTATAAACATGTACACTCGACTGATGGATGAGGATCGTTCCCTCAATCGCATCGCCTTCTTCTCGATGAATGAGACAATTCTCACCTTCAATCGCTGTCCAAGCGTATCCTCCAACTTGCGTCAAACGCAAGCGTCCACTCGGCAAGATATCTTTAACCATCGCACCTAACGTATCAACGTGCGCCGTCAAGAGCCGCGCCTCTTTTGAACGCCCAGGAAATGTTGCAAGTAATGCCCCTTTATGTAGCCGAGACGTGCTGACATTGAGTGCTTGTAATTCTCGCTCTGCGAATCGAATGGCCTCTTCCGTCATCCCAGACGGACTCGGAATGTTTACTAATGTTTTTAGTGTATCAATCATTGAAATCTCTCCTCACCAAGATCCGTACCCGTATAGTAGACCAAATAAAATGATCGTGAGCACGGAAAATATAATTCGTTGTGCGCGATTATCTTCATCTGGTAATCCTACGACTCCAGAGACGACAAATCCACCAACTAGTCCACCAGCGTGCGCAAAATGATCCAAACTTGCCCCTAAAACAAACGCTAGTCCCACATTTAATCCTAACATAATAAAGAGCGGAGGTCCGAGCGTCTTCATAAAGAGAGAACGATCTCGTAGTCCAAAATAAAGTAAAGCACCGACAAGCCCAAATAACGCACCCGAGGCACCCGCAGAAATTGATTCACTGAATGCATATGATGCTGTCGTCGCCAAAACCCCACCAATCACATAGATAATCAGGAACCGAATCGAACCATACATTCGTTCGACGAGTGGACCGAGTGACCAAAGGGCAAACATATTGATCGAAAAGTGGAACCATCCGATATGCAGAAACATCGGTGTGATCAAGCGCCACCATTCTCCCTGCTCAATGAGTGGATTCACTTTTGCACCGAATGCGATCAACGTATTCGGGTCAAGAGTTGAGCCGACAGATTCAGCTAACCACATGACTAAAAATGTGATAAACATTAGACCGTATACTACTTGCGGTTTACCAAATGAGAACCGCTTTTTTAACTCAGACTTTTTTTCGCGGTCAAGGGAGACAGCAAGCATTCGAAACCGTTCTTCTTCCATAGTGGACGTGCAGATAGATCGAGATATTGTTACTTTTGCCGGGATTGGAAATGTTAGTGAATCAATCCTCTCCTCATCTACGAGACGTTCGCCATACAAATGAATCGTCAATCGCTTCCGTCCGATCCGAGATAGGCGAAATGCGTTTAGGATAGCATGAATATCGGTCCCGACATGATTTGCCCATGCTTTTTCGGACTGAATGTACAGATCATAGCTATCTCCCGCTTTCGTGTCGAACAAAATGACCGCGCGTGAAGGCTCTAATATCCCTTCAATTCGCCCGCCGCTTTCAACCGCCCGATAGATATCTTCCCAAAAACAAGTCGTAGCCAATGGAACTCCCTCCTCTCTCAAGTATTCTCTCCATTCTATTGTAAATCACTGAGCACCTCACGACAAAATCGGGACTTGTTCTGGATGCACAAATACCCGTAACCAGATGGTTACGGGTCATCACTATATAGAGGTTACAAGACAGGTTCCATTGTTTTCATGAGCACGTTCGCAGAGTGTTGCATTTTTTGATGCTCTTCTTCTGACAATTCGATCTCAACGACTTCCCGCACTCCTTGACGATTGATGATGGCTGGTACACCGATATGGATATCATGTAGGCCATATTCCCCGTCGAGATGAGCACCGACTGTCAACAATGTGTTTTCGTTACGAAGGACGGCTTTGACCAAACGAAGTAATCCGAGACCAATCGCGTAGTATGTCGCACCTTTACGCTCAATGATATGATATGCCGCGTCACGAACGTTCACATAAATATCTTCGAGATCTTGCCAGTTATATTCGTCATGCTCTTCAAGCAATTGCTCGACCGATTTTCCGTAAATGCGGGCGTTGCTCCAAGCAGCGAATTCTGTATCTCCATGTTCGCCCATGATGTATGCGTGGCAGTTGCGCGGATCGACATTAAAGTAGTCACCAAGCATATAACGTAAGCGAGATGTATCTAGTACTGTACCTGAACCAAAGACTCGATGTTTCGGAAGACCCGAATATTTCCATGCGAGATGTGTCATGATGTCAACCGGGTTTGAGGCAATAATAATGATTCCATCAAAACCAGAGTCCATAATCTCTGAAATCATAGATTTCATAATCTTCGCATTTTTTTCGACGAGGTCAAGACGTGTTTCGCCTGGACGTTGTGGCGCACCGGCAGTGATGACGACAATATCAGCTACTCCACAATCCGTGTAATCCCCTGCCCAGACACGCATTGGTGATGAAGCAAATGAGACGCCATGGTTCAAGTCCATCGCTTCCCCTTCTGCTTTTGCTTTATTGATATCAATAATGACGAGTTCTTCACATAGACTTGCTGTTGTTAATTGATAAGCGAAGCTCGCACCTACCGCACCTGCACCCACGAGTGCGACACGTGTTACTTTAGCATGATTTAATGTTTCCATATTGATTCTCCACCCTTCGAACAATCTGTTTCATGTTTTTGTTATCTCTGTTACAACATGATTGTAACATCATTCACAAACCCTAACTACAATAGAAACCGTTTTCACTTTGGCGATATTGTGACAATATTCACATTCGAATGGAACATCTTCATTTCCTGTACTACCCTCATCCGAGCACAAAAAAACAAATCAAAGTCGCTCCGAATATAGAGATGAAATTGACCGCATCGTTACCGAGCAGGCGCCATCCAGACACGTATGTCGTCGAGACCTGGTGATGAACTTTTTTTTCAGTCAATTTGCCACAGACAGTACAACGAAACTTGCGTTGCAGAGTCGCTCCAAGTAACGTGTCGATGACGCTACCGCTTAGCCCGATCCCCCATAACATGAGGAGCAGTGCCACATCCATTTGGACAAATAAGATAGAAGAGATCACGATTACGAAAGCCCCTATAATCGACATGAATGTGCCGAATGTGGAAACTGCACCGCTTGTCCCCGGTTCGACTCGCTTAAACGTGAACATGAATCGCGGCTTATTTTTTGAGAGCACACCAAACTCCGACCCCCACGTATCGCTTGTCGCCGCGGCAATAGACACAATGTACATATAAACGTAGACAAAATTTTCTGTGAGCAGATACCCGAGTGCACAAAGAATACCGACTCCACCGTTGGCCAATACCTGTATGGCGTCGCGAGCGCCTGTTTTTTCGACGATATCATCCACTCCTTCTTTATCGCGTGAACGATATTTCGAGGCGAGCGACGAGGTCGAGAAAAACACACCTAGCAAATATAGCCCAAACCACCCAAACGATAGTCCAATCAACGTCCCTGTCAGCACTGTCAAGATGGCTCCTAAAAACGTTAATGACTGCAACCGATAACCGAGATAGGCGACGATACAAGTTACAACAAATATGGCGAACATTGGATCATCTCCTTTTCTGTCACGATCCATTCAACAGGCAGATCATGTGGTTCAGTCGGCACATGACTTACAAGCTGATTCGTGTAAGCCAAAGCAATTGTTGTTCCTTTATATGTTTTTAGAAAACGGTCATAATATCCTCCACCCCAGCCAATTCGATATCCCGCCCGATCAAATACCCTTCCTGGCACAACACAGAGGTCGATTGGCCTCGTCGTCGGTAGAGTCGTCGGCTCTAAAATATTCATGACTCCCGCCTCGAGATCATCGACCGAATGAATGATGTGAAATGTAAGTCCTTGCCTCGTTACTTTCGGGACACAAACCGTTTTTCCTGCTTCAAATGCCTCGTGAATGATTGGAGAAGTATCAATTTCAAGCGGAAGTGAAGATGTCACTGCGATTGTCTGACTTTCTTTCCATATATAGGATGAAAACAGTCGTTGGTGTATCGCTCGATCGACGAGTTGCCGATTCGTCATTTGCTTGATGGATTGATGCACGATGCGTCTTAATGTTGCTTTTTCTTCCACAACTCGTCCCTCCTTATAAAAAAAGCCGCCACATATGTGACGGCCGGTCTCTCATTATTTCACTTCGCGGTAAAGCGTGTGACGACGGAGACGTGGGTTGTATTTGCGCAACTCGAGGCGCTCAGGGTTGTTACGTTTGTTTTTCTTCGTGATGTACGTGCGATCGCCTGTTTCTGTGCAAGCTAATGTAATTTTAACGCGCATTTCTTTCACTCCCATCTCAATGATGTTGTATCAAGTGCTTTTGCTTTACAGTCTAAGCATACTCAATTATCCTACCAAGTTTCTTTTGAAAAAGCAAGGTTATTTCACGTTCTTTTTCATTGGTTTCTGTCCATACGGAGAAGATTCAAGAGGCAGGCAAGTATTGACATTCTCACTCACCTTGTACCATTGCTTCAAGTCATGGATTGAAATCTCTTCACCGACATAAACGCACTCCGCTTCAGGGAACACACTGTTCTCAATGCGATGAATCGCATCGAATAAACCACCATGCCCGTGTGGATTGCGTGTCGCTTCGAAGGACAACATAGTTGAGTATAACGGAAGCGAAAGGGATTGCGCAAGTTCTCTTGCCGCAGGAATCGTCATCCAATCAAAGTGATGAACCACTTTGAAAGAGATCCGTTTCGCCAATTCATGAACTAGTTTGACATACGCAATATTTTGCGTGGCCACCTGATTCATGACATGTTCTAAAAATGTACTAGTCGGGCTCACTCGATACACATGTATGTTCCCATGCCGCTCATACGCTGGTAACTCATCGTGGTATGGTGTCAACACGTAGACGATTTCACCTTCGTTCGCTCTCGCTTCGACCTCATCAACGACCCGCTTTCCAAGTCCTCCGACGATATGACCGTGATATTCGGGAGTAAGCAGCAGGATTGCCGGCTTCTCTTGTTCACGCTCTGTCGTCACGTAATAATCATGGGGTGACAAGAATGAGTCGATGTCGATATCATCGTCTTGAAGGAACGGGTAGGCCGCGAAGTGTTCATTTAGCAATTGATCCGAGAGCTCATCCTGATAGAGCGCCGTTTCAAGTTCGGCAAACAATCGTGTATGTTCTCGGAAGCGTTCAGCAGCGTACTGTGCCGTCGTTTGTCCATCTAAAATAAATGCCCAGTCACTCGACACAGCCAACACATAATGGCGAATCAATTGTTTCAATGCACGATTTGTTAAATCAGATTTTCCGCGATAATCAGCCACATCTTTTACGAGTTGCATCTCCATCATATGAAGGTGGCGAAGCATCCATTCATTTCGTTCATTGATCCACACTTCACCGTATCCTTTGCGCCCCCACGTATTCATCGAGACGTGAACCGTCTGTAAATCTTTGAAGTGACGTTCGAGGAACATCGCCGGAGTGATGGTCTCAATCCCAAATTCCACAAGGCGCTCTGCCACTTTCCCTAGAAATTCCGGTCCTTCGAACCACCAATGACCGAACAACTCCGCATCGAACGGTGCTGTCACTAAAAATGGCGGGAACGTTTGAGCACCATGGGCTTCAAGATGTGATTCGAGTGTTTTCGCAAAATCCATCGCATGATTCTCAATTTGATGTTCCGCCCAGTCGCGGACATAAAAATCTTTTTGATCCGTGTCGCCCGTGATTCGATGCATTTTTAATCCCGTATCAAACCGAATGCCTTCAGGGTGCATGAATGATTGAATATAGTCCCAATCTCGATCATAGGCCAAATCACGATAAAATTCACGATAGTCCGGATGACCCGGGTATCCAATCATCGAACTCCAAATTTTGCCCGAGATGATTTGATCTCGTGGGAACAATGCGACCCCATGCGGAGAATAAACAGGCGCGCCAATCCCTTTGTCAGGAGTCGGATCAGCCTCTAATAAGGCATGCTCATCGACGAACGTGTACCGCACCCCTTCTTCATATAGAATCCGGTCTACTCCTGGTGTATAGGCACACTCCGGCAACCAAATACCTGTAGGGCGGAACCCATAATGACGTTCGAAACAATTAAGGCCAGTCCGGATTTCCGCTCGGGCAGCCTGCTCCGTAAACAGATGCGGGTTGAATCCATGAGTCGCTGTACACGTGACCATATCAATATAGCCCGCCTCACGATATGTACGGAACGCCTCATTCAAGTTTTTATTCCAATGAAGGAACGTGTTTTTCAAGTCTTGATAACGTTGTTTATAAAACTGAAGCGTTGCCGTCTCTGCATCCGTTCTTCCTTCTGAGAGCTCTAAAGCAATCAAATCAAGCATTTCATCCAAATGCTCGGCGTAGCGGTCTTGAATGAGTGGGTCAGCAAGCATTTCTACCACAGGCGGTGAAATACTAACTGTCCAATGTAACGGACGCTTCAATCGATCGACTTGCCAAAGGATCGGGATATAAGTCTCTGATATGGCCTCGTACACCCATCTTTCCTCTAAACGGTGTTTTTCTTCATGCCTAACGTACGGTAAATGAGCATGAAGGACGAGTGAAAAGTATCCTGGTTTCATGTATAGAGTCCTCCTTAACGTACGAAACGGTATGCCGCATATTTTGGTAATGTATCCAATAACTCTGGAGAATCAACTTCTCCGTATTGCCAACGCCTTACTGGTTCTGCGAATCGTCCAACACCGGCTGGTTCTGCCCGTGGCGTATCAAGCGGTGTCGATGCCGCAATCGGTAAAAACTCCCCTTCCATCGTGCGGATTCCAAATTCGAACACATATGTCGTATTTGGATCGAGAGGACGAACGAACCAACTATTCGTCATCTCAGGGAGGTCAAACGTGTAGGACCGGTTCGTGTGCCCGCTAGCGTAATCAAGCAACGTCACATCTAATATACGGAACGCTTTCGGCAATTCTTCCCATCGTCTCATGAACTGAAGCTCTAACGTTTTTTTCACCAAATCAGATACTTCCCAGCACACATATACTGAGTTCGGAGACTGGACGACCGCATGTAAAAAGTCTACATTATATCGGTCTGGTAACTGCCAGTATCCTTCAGGACCTTTCTCAAGGAGTGGTGAAGCCTTCACATCAACCGATTCTTTCGCTGATGCTACTTGTTTGTGTGATGCCGTTACGGACGTCTTTTCTTTTTTCTTGTCGCTTTTTTGTTTCACAGGGATAACGTCCTCCGATTCTTGGTGCTGATTTCTCCATTTTCGCCATGCGTATTGGACTTTGCCAATGGGGACGTCTAGTTCTGCCGCAATCTGTTTTAACGTAAAACCTTGTTGTTTCAAGGATACGATTTTCTCTTCCATCTCTGTTAGGCTCCCTTCATGTAAAAATCCATGTAGACTATTATTCGCTTTTTGGATTGCTTTTCCTGCCCAAAAAAATAAAGAACAACAGTCTTGTTGTTCTTTACCACTAATCTTATTGGTTCAAATCATAATGTTTCCCTTTTTCAAGGAAAATCAAATGCTCTCCGAAGTTTGTCACATGATCGCCCATGCGTTCGAGGTATCGAGCGATGTTCGAGAATTCATACACATCATTCGTACCGACCGTCATAGCCGGAAGAGAACCGATGTATTGTTTGATCACCGTCAAATTGATTTCGTCAATCACACGGTCCATTTCATTGAGTTCACGAACACGACTCACTTCACCCTTCCGATATGCACGAGTCGCAAGTTCAAGCATGTCGATCAACTGTTCAGCCATCTGCTTAAGCGGTTGGATGTCATGTACATACGGAACATGCTCGATCCGTGTCACTGCTTTAGCAATATTCGTCGCATAATCCGCAATTCGCTCCAAATCAGTGGCTGACTTCATCGTTACAATTAGACGGCGTAAGTCAGTTGCAACTGGTTGTTGCTTTGCAATCAATAGAATCGCTTCGTCGTTGATTGCTAACTCTAAATCGTCTAGCTCGTTATCATTGTCGATTACGGTTTTTGCCAATTCAAGATCATGTTTTTCTAACACTTCGATTGCCGTTGCCGTTTGGCGCATCGTCAAGTTCGCCAAATGAACTACTTTATCTTCTAACTCTGTTAACTTTATATCAAAAAATGTACGATTTTGTGCCATCAATCTAGTCTCCTCCTTAACCGAAACGGCCAGAAATATAGTCTTCCGTCCGTTTGTCAGATGGATTCGAGAAAATCTTATCTGTTATATCGAACTCGACAACTTCTCCATTCAAGAAGAATGCCGTTTTATCTGAAACACGGGCAGCTTGTTGCATGTTATGCGTCACGATAATGATGGAATATTGCTCTTTTAACTCCTGAACTAACTCTTCTACTTTTAACGTAGAGATCGGATCAAGGGCTGACGTTGGCTCGTCCATCAAAATAACGTCAGGCTCAATCGCCAACGTACGAGCAATACAGAGACGTTGCTGTTGTCCACCAGAAAGACCGTACGCATTCTCATTCAAACGGTCTTTTACTTCATCCCAAATGGCAGCACCGCGAAGCGAACGTTCGACAATTTCATCTAGCACTTTCTTATTTTTGATTCCGTGCGTACGGGGACCATATGCCACGTTGTCATAAACGGATTTTGGGAACGGGTTCGGTTGTTGAAACACCATCCCGACAGATGTACGCAAATCTTCCACTCTGTAGCCGCGGTCAAAAATGTTTTTCCCGTGATACAGAATCTCACCATTTGTTCGAACCGACGGGACGAGCTCGACCATACGGTTCAACGTTTTAATGAATGTCGATTTCCCACATCCAGACGGTCCGATGATTGCCGTAACTTCATTCTGTTTAATGTCGAGGTTGACGTCAATCAATGCTTGGTCTTCTCCGTACCACAAGTTCAAATTGTTGACGACATAAGCGCTATCTTTTTTCATCTCAGTCATTGTCGGTTCTGTCGTAGTTGTGTTCACGTTTTGATCTCCTTTATTGAGCTCTTGTTGTTTCATCATCTCGAGCTTCCTCCTCATTCATCTGCAAAAACGACTCAATGTCGATTCGTATATTTGTTTCGGATATAAATTGCAACCGAGTTCATCGCAATGAGCATTGTCATCAGTACGATGATTCCAGCTGCGGCCAAGTTTTGGAATTCCGCTTGCGGTCGGCTCGTCCAGTTATAAATCTGAATCGGTAACGCTGTGAAGTCAGAGAAAATGCCACTAGGTGTTGTTGAAATAAACGTGGCAGCACCGACCATGATCAACGGTGCCGTCTCACCAATCGCACGAGATACAGCTAGGATAATCCCTGTAATGATTCCTGGTAGCGCCGATGGTAAGACGACATTGAACGTCGTCTGCCATTTTGATGCTCCAAGTGCTAAAGAAGCGTGGCGTAACTCCATTTTGACTGATCGAAGCGCTTCCTGTGATGCCACGATGACGATTGGCAAACTCATGAGACCTAGGGTAAGGGCACCAGCGATAACAGAGTTACCCAATTCCATGACGCGGACGAAAATCGTCAAACCGAGCAATCCGAAGACGATTGAAGGTACACCAGCCAGATTTGAGATGTTGACTTCAATAAATGAAGTCATACGATTTTTTGGTGCGTACTCTTCGAGGTAGATTGCCGCACCGACGCCGATGATAAACACCATCGGTACGATGAGAAACATCAACCATAATGAGCCAATCAATGCGGGGTATAGCCCAGCCTGTTCGGGACGACGTGACGGGAAGTTACGTAAGAAGTCGAGGTCGACCCACCCCGCCCCTTTCGAAACGATGTCATAAATCAAAGTCGACAGAACGACTAACGCAAAGACGAGCCCTGCCAAAAAGATATACTTAAATATTTCATTCAGTTGTAAACGGCGCTTGATTCGCTCAGACACCGTTTCACGATTCATCAGGTTCTTCTTATTCTTGAACTCACTGTTCGGTAAAGCCATATTAGTACTCCTCTCTGAAGCGGCGCGTCACCCAGTTTGCGAATAGGTTCATCAATAGTGTGAAGACGAACAACAACGCACCGACCGCATAGATACTGTAATATTCAATTGTGCCGTACCCTGCATCACCTTTAGCGATTTGAACGATGTAAGCTGTCATCGTTTGAATCGCATTGAGCGGATTGAACTCAAAGTTTGGCTGCGAACCACCAGCAATGGTCACAATCATCGTCTCACCAATCGCACGACTCATTCCAAGAACGATCGAGGCAATGATTCCTGACGTAGCTGCAGGCATGACGACTTTCGTCGCCACTTCAAGACGTGTCGCACCTAAACCGAGCGCACCATCTCGAATCTTCTTCGGAACAGCACTCATCGCATCTTCAGAGATGGAAGCAATCATCGGAATAATCATGATTCCGACTACAATCCCCGGGCTTAGAGCGTTGTAAATTTGAAGTCCTGGAATAAGTGATTGCAAAATTGGTGTGATGAATGATAAGGCGAAGAAGCCGAAGACGATGGTCGGTACACCGGCCAACACTTCTAAAATCGGCTTTAACACCCGGCGTGCTCGCTCTGAGGCGTACTCACTTAAATAAATCGCTGACGCCAACCCGAGCGGGACCGCAACAAGCATCGCAATTACAGTAATTTGGAGTGTCCCCATCACAAGTGCCCATACCCCGAAGCGCTGATCTGCACTAAGCGGGTACCACTCTGTCGTCCCTAAAAATTCAGCGACAGGCACTCGTTCAAAGAACTTGAACAGTTCAAAACCAAGCGTGAACGCTATACCGATTGTCGTGACGACTGATACGAATGCGCTCAAGAATAATAAGAACGGCATGATTTTATCAAACACGTTCGTCGTACTGAGTTTCTTTTGTTTATTTTGATGTATCATCTCTCGAATCGAGAGCTCTTTGTTTTGTTCGTTCATCTCGTGTATCGCTCCCTACCTCTTCATACTAGAAAGCATGGCGAGAAGGCGAGAGTAGCTCTCACCTTCTGCCATCTGTCATTATTATTCGCCAGCAATCTCATCAATCATTTTCATATTCTCATCGTAACGTTCTTGCTCCATTTTCACGTAACCAACTTCTTCAGATAGATCAGCAGCGTTTTCGTTCATGAAGCGTGCGAAATCAGCCACTTGCTCTTTATCTTTCAATGATGCGTTGTTGACGTACGTGAAGATTTCACGTGAGAGCGGGTATGACAAATCGTTGATTGTATCGTGTGTCGGTTCTACACCTTCAACTTTCAATGCACGGAGTGTATCTTGGTTTTCAAGGTAGTAAGCGAATCCGAAGAATCCGATTGCACCTTCCGTCCCTGCGACACCCGTTACGAGTACGTTGTCATCTTCCGACAATTGTGCGTCTTGGCGAATATCGACTTCATCAAGAACTTTTTCGTCGAAGAAATCATACGTACCTGAATCCTTACCTGGTGCGAAGAATGAAATCTCTTCATCTGGCCAGTCAGAGCGAACATCTTTCCACGTTTTCACGCTTGTGTCTGTCCACATTTTTTTCAATTCTTCAATCGTGATATCTTGTGCCCAGTCGTTTGCCGGGTTTACAACGAGTGATAGACCATCAAGCGCGACTGAAAGTTGTGTGAATTCCACACCATTTTTCTCAGCTTCAGCTGCTTCTTCATCTTTGATTTCACGTGATGCGTTTGAGAAGTCTGTCTCTCCCGTCACGAAACGTTTGAAGCCCCCACCTGTACCAGAGACACCGACCGTCACTTCAACTTCCGGTTGTTCGGCTGAATATTCTTCTGCGACTGCTTCCATGATTGGGAATACAGTTGACGATCCGTCCATGACGACTTTTCCTGAGAGCGCATCGCCTTCAGCAGCTCCACCTTCTTCATTATTCCCACAGGCAGCACCTACGAGTGCGACCGAAGTGATTGAAGCGAGTACAGCTGATTTTTTCATCCAAGACATTTGTGACGTCCTCCTTGAGTTTGCTTTGATTTTTGTTGTGGATCTGTTGTTATGTCCTACAATTAATATCCTAATGAACTTCTATTAACGAGAAATAAACGGAACGTAAAAGAATTGTAAAGACAAAAAAAGAAGTCACCGAAGTGACCCCTTTCATTGAAGCATTGCATTCACATCTTCTAAATCAAAGTAAGCTTTCATGATGTCATGAGCGACACGTGTGTTGATTCCCTCTGCCTCAAGTCCAGGCATGATGATGGCCCAAGCAATTTCTGGGTCATCAAACGGTGCCCAACCAACATGGTTGGAGTTCAGCGTCTTAATCGGCTCCCCGCTGGCGTTTCGTTTCGCCTGACCGTCTTCACCTTCAGCGATGGCCTGGGCTGTACCTGTTTTACCTGCAGCCGTCATACCTGTCTGCTGCAAGATACGAGATGAACCTGATGAAGATTCAACACCTTGACGAAATCCTTCGCGAACTCGCTGAATGTACTCATCTTGAATATCGACTTTATTTAACGCATTTGGTTGGAACGTGCTGACGACTTGCTTGTTATTTTCATCAAGCGAACCAGGCTCAATGATTTCTTTAAGCAAGTGCGGTTGTACACGATAACCACCATTTGCTAGAGCGGACGTATACTGTGCCAATTGAATCGGCGTGTAGGAAATATACTGCCCGATCGACATATCCATAAGAAGTGTGACACGGTCCGGGATGCTACGGAATCCGGTAGATTCAAACGGTAAGTCAATTCCAGTCTCGACTCCGAGGCCAAACTGTTTATAATAATGTTCCATCGTTTCAAATGCTTGTGTGACATTTTCTCCGACGATTTGACCTGTCGAGTAATAGTCAGCCAAACGTAATGCTATTTGGAACATATAGATGTTCGATGACATTGCGAGTGCATCTAAGTCGTTGATGTTCCCCATGTTCCGATATGAGGCTTTGACGGACGACCCGATTCGAATCGGAGCATCATAAATATATTCACCTGGTTTGACGACACCTTCTTCAAATCCATAGGCGACTGTCGCCCCTTTAATAGTTGACCCAATTTGGCTGGCACGCAGCACCGTTCCGGTCGAAACGTCCTTAAATTCGTTCGTCTCTAAATCAAGTTCCTGTCCTGACAATGCAAGAAGCTCCCCCGTTTGAGGATTCATGACAACAGCAAAAGCCCGATCAAAGTGAGGACTTCCAGAACGTCCTGCTCGAATAGCCTTCTTCAAAATCTCGTCGATTTCTTTTTGGAATTCGATGTCCGTTGATAACACGATATCTTTGCCTGGGTTTCCGCTGACTCGTGTCGGTTCCCCGACTGGTTCCCCTTTGTAAGTCGTGAACACATCGTATGCTGGCGTTCCACGAAGGACGTCTTCATATTGTTGTTCCAAATAAGATGTTCCGACCCGATCATTCAACCCATAACCTTTTGCTTGGTAGGAAGCACGTTGCTCAGCCGGTATTTGACGGTAACTTCCTAAAAAGCTCTTGAACGTCTCATCGAACGGATAGTCACGTTGATAATATGGCTCAACGCTAACACCTGGCAATCGTTCTAGGTTTTCTTCGATGACCGCCATCTCTTTCGGACTTGCTCCGATTTTGATGACCTGTGGGTCTAATGCATAGCCGCTTTCCATATTGTGCTTGATGGCGATGATTTCTTCTGTCGCATCATCAAACGTGATCTCTTCTTCTGTGATCGAGTCAAGCAAAAGGCGATCCACGTCTTGGTTAGACAATGCCGCCCGTTTCTCTTCCGATAACGCCTCCAACAAGGATTGAGTGCGCTCTTGCGCTAACTCCGGATTCGTTGCAATCCAGTAGTCTTTGCGGTCACGCTCGGTCATTTTACGATCTTCTTTCGGAATATCGACAATCTCTGCCAATTTTTTTGCAACATCTAACCGTTCATCCGTTTTCGTCACTTGCGAGCGGCGATACATGACCGAGTAATTCGAAATCGTATCCGCAAGCACTTGACCGTTACGGTCGTAAATCTTTCCTCGCGGTACCTCATACTTGATTTTACTCGACTCCGTTTTCTGTACTTCTCGAGCAATCAATTCCCCGTTCACGATTTGAACGACCCCTAACCGAAAAATAAGAGTCGCAAATAGAATGAAGACGATAAAAAATAGTAAATTCAAGCGTAACGGTAAGTGGTTTCGCCGTTTCTTCAGCACTTTCACACGATTTTTAGCCAAGTCCGTTAACTCCTTCCACAATCGATTCCTTCTATATTATATAGAACAGCATAACCTGTCATTTTATCCGATTTTCACTATATCATAATTTGTTTACAAAATAATGAAAAGCACAAAAAAACCCGGGACTCATGTAAGAGTCCCAGGTAAGAACGACTTATTTAGCGTCAGCGTACAATTTCGCAACGTAATCCCAGTCGATGACATGGAAGAATGCATTGATGTAGTCAGGACGACGGTTTTGATAGTTCAAGTAGTAAGCGTGTTCCCAAACGTCAAGGCCAAGAATTGGCGAGACGCCTTCCATGATCGGTGAGTCTTGGTTAGGTGTAGACGTCACTTCAAGTTTCCCGTTTTTCACGACGAGCCATGCCCAGCCTGAACCGAAGCGAGTTGTTGCAGCTTTTGTGAACTCGTCTTTGAATGCGTCAAAGCTACCGAACGACTCGTCGATTGCAGAAGCCAGGTCTCCAGACGGCGTACCATTCTCATTTTTCTTCAAGAGCTTCCAGAAGAATGAATGGTTCCAATGACCGCCACCGTTGTTACGGACAGCAGTTTGAATGTCAGCAGGAAGTGAATCGATTTTTTGGAGTAAGTCTTCGAGTGAAGAGTACTCTACATCTTTCCCTTCGAGTGCATTGTTTACGTTTGTGACGTAAGTGTTGTGATGTTTTGTGTGGTGGATTTCCATCGTGCGAGCATCAATGTGTGGTTCGAGTGCATCATATGCGTAATCAAGTTTTGGTAATTCAAATTTAGCCATTACTAAAATCCCCCTTAAAAGTGTTTTGAACAACGTTCGTCTTAAATGTAACAGATATGTGACGGTCTACTCAATTCTAATGCTTCACTCGACATCTTCTTCCGGTAACGCCCAGACAGAAATAGACCCCGCCGCCACTTTAAATACCCCAAATCCTTCATCATCAATCTCAATTTTGTCCTCTAAGGTATTCGTCAAATCGACCCATGTTTCTCCAGAGCGCTCTTCACCAACGAACATTCTCTTTTCAGCCTCATCGGAATTTGAAATGAGAACGGCGCATCCTGAACGTTCGATCTCTTCTGCCCCATGGCGAACCCATCCAATGACATTCGACTCATCGAAGTAATCGTCCTGATCGCCGTAAGCTTTTTCACGACGAGCATATAGGAGCGTGTCAATCGCAAGTTTCATGCCATCAGTCGGGTGTGGTCCGTCAATACCGTAGTAATCTCCATAGAAGACACAAGGATATCCATCTTTACGAAGCAAGACGAGACCATAAGCGATTTGTTTAAACCATTCTTCTACCCACGATTCAAGCGCCTCCTCAGGCTGGGAATCGTGATTATCCACGAATGTCACCGCATGAAGGGGGTGTGACTGAACGAGTGTGTCATCAAAAATCGTTCGCATATCAAATGAAGCCCCTTCTTGCGATGCGCGATGCAAATTGTAATGAAGGGGAACATCGAACAAGTCGACGTGATAATCGATGTTATCAAGGAATGCTCGACACGCATCGAGGTCTGATTTCCAAAACTCCCCGACTAAATAGAATTCATCCCCCTTCTCTTCTCGCATCGTTTGGCTGAACTCTTTCACAAAATCATAGTTGATATGCTTAATTGCGTCCAAACGGAATCCGTCACATTTTGTTTCCTCGATGAACCATTTACCCCAGTTCAACACTTCCTCACGCACATCTGGGTGGTGATAATCGATATTTGCGAACATGAGATAATCATAAACACCGAATTCGTCATCAACGTTATCATTCCACCGCTTATTCTCTCCAACGATGAAGTAAATACCAGAACGGTCAGTCGCCGCATCATAATCAGTTCCGTTAAAATGAGTGTAGTCCCATTTGAAATTCGAATATTTCCCGTCTCGGGCTTCATAATCAAACTTCGTCCAACCTTCAATTTCAAACGGCTCATCTGACAATACTTTTGTTCGGTCATTCGGATCGACTTCTAATACTTCAAAGTTCTCGGTTGCATCCGCGCCTGCTTTATGGTTCATGACCACATCCATATAAATTTGCATACCTAACTCTTGTTGACAATACGCTGTTGCTTCGAGTAGTTCTTGTTTCGTTCCATATTTCGTGGCGATTGACCCTTTTTGATTAAATTCTCCTAAATCGTATAAGTCATAAACACCATAACCAGTGTCCTCGCCACTTTGTCCCTTCGTAACAGGTGGTAACCAAAGGGCCGTGATTCCAGCTTTATTTAAGTCTTCTGCTCTCTCTTTTAATCGCTTCCAATGTTTTTGGTCTGCCTCAACATGCCATTCAAAAAACTGCATCATGGTGTGATTTCGTTCCATTTTGTTCGCCTCATTTCATATTTTTCAAAAAACAAAATGCTAACGAGTATTTACCCACGATTTTTAGATTGAAAACAAAAAAACAACTTTCACAAAATGAAAGTTGTCGGAAAATGGACCCTGTAGGACTTGAACCTACGACCGGACGGTTATGAGCCGTCTGCTCTAACCAGCTGAGCTAAGGGTCCTTATAAATAGCGGCGGAGGGAGTCGAACCCACGACCTCACGGGTATGAACCGTACGCTCTAGCCAGCTGAGCTACACCGCCATGTTGTTATACAGTAATAATATACTGAATATATTTTAGAGTGTCAAGGGAAATTCCTTACCGAACAGAAAAAAGCACTCCAAAAATTCATTTGGAGTGCCCAGTTCTTATACGGTTACTTCGTTTGCATCTTCTAGTGTGATTTCTGTGATATTCATCGCATGGTCACCGATTCGCTCAAGGTTTGAGAGCATATCAACGAAGAACATACCTGCTTGTCCATCACAAGTCCCTTTGTTCAAGCGGACGACGTGGTTCTTACGGAATTGACGCTCGAGCATATCAAGCTTCGCTTCCATTTCAATGACTTTACGTGCCTCGACCATATCACTGCTCGCCAACGTTTGAAGTGATTTCTCTAGCGTTTCACGTGTGAGGTCGTACATTTCAGTCAATTCTTTTTGAGCATCAGCCGACAGTGTGACTTTCGTAGCTGTCTTATAATCGATTAACTCAATGATGTTTTCAACATGATCACCAATGCGTTCGATGTCGTTGATTGCATGCATGAGTGTCTTGTGCTCTTGTGATTCTTGTTCTGTCAAATCAACTGCGGCCAATTTCACGAGATAATCAGTAATTTTGGCATTTAACGAATTTAACGCTTCTTCGATATGAGCTGACTTTTCAGAGTGTTTTTTGTCGCCTGTAGTCAAATAGTTACGCGCTTCATCAAGACCAAGTTTTGCGAAATCTCCCATGCGGATGACTTCATATTTTGCTTGTTCTACGGCAATCGATGGTGACTGTTGAATGAAGATTGGATCTAGGTGTTGCGCTTTCGTGTCAACGATTGAATCTTCGCCAGGCACCATTTTCGTTACGAGCCAAGCAATCGAACCAATGAACCAGAACTGAATGAACGTATTGGCAAAGTTGAACGTACCGTGTGCGAATGCAATTTGCATCTTGTCTTCAATTGCTAAGAAGTCTGTAATCCAATAGATATAATTTGTAAAAGGAATTAACAAAATCATGAAGATTGTCGTACCAATCAAGTTGAAGATGACGTGCGCTGCTGCTGCACGTCGTGCGGCAACTGAAGCACCGATTGATGCGAGAATCGCTGTGATTGTTGTTCCGATGTTATCACCGAACAATACTGGAAGCGCGGCGTCTAAGTCGATTGACCCTCCAGCATATAGCTCTTGTAAGATACCAATTGTTGCGGAAGATGATTGTACAATGACAGTAAATACTGTACCGACGATGACTCCGAGGAACGGATTGTCACTCATAGATTGTGTCAAGTCGATGAAATACTCACTTGAACGAAGTGGACGCATCCCGTCTCCCATCAACTCAAGACCGTAGAAAAGTGCCCCAAGACCAAAGATGACTTGTCCAAGGTGTTGAAAACGTTCTTTCTTAAAGAAGAAGAGCAGGACTGCACCGATTGCAATCATCGGAAGCGAATATTCACCGACATCGAATCCGATAATGAATGCCGTGACCGTTGTACCGATGTTTGCACCCATGATGACTCCAATTGCTTGACGAAGCGTCATGAAGCCAGCACTGACCAGCCCGACCGTAATAACGGTAGTACCTGAAGAAGATTGAATCAATACTGTAACGATAATCCCGGCGAGTACACCAAGGAAAGGATTCGTTGTATACTTATCAAGGATGTCTCGCAGGCGATTCCCTGCAGACTTTTGGAGTCCGTCTCCCATCGATTTGATCCCGAAGAGGAAGATCCCTAGACCTCCAAAAAACATGAATAACATTTCTTGCAAATTGTATTCCACGATTTTTGTACTCCTTTTAATTAAGAATTGGTTGGATTTGCTTGGTTTTTAATGCCCTACTCATTATGCCTTCATCGGCATCTTCATGTAAACACGTTTTATGTAAAAGTTTTATTAAAACGCTGTACCAAAATTGTCTATTTATGAGTCTTTGTAATATAACAGATTGGAGTTTTTATATGTTATCCACGATTTTCACGTTTCTCCGCTCAAGTCTAGTCCCTTCAAAACAAGTGTTACGACTTCGTCTTGCGCCACTACATGCTTATATGGGCGCAGCTTTTATTCTGACGCTTGTCATCACTACGTTAGATTTTTTAGTAATTCGTCCTGACTTTTTTATTCCGATGTGGCTATTTTTACACGGCTTCGCAATCTTCTTTTTCTATTTGATTTGGGTATCCATCATTGCTTTATTCGTCCAATTGTTTACGAAAATCTATTCAAAAAATATGTTGCCCTATCGTCAATCTTGGCCATATGCCGTGTCGATGACTCTTGTGCCGACTGTTCTGTTAGTCACGTTGTATCATATCAATTCAAATTTCATAGTTATTGGTTTGATTATTGGATTAGGGTATGTTATCTATCCTCTGACGAAAGTGCCACAAAAAAAACAACGTCGGGCGTCCTCTTGAACGCTCGACGTTGTTTATGTCGGTGACAATTCCTCAAGTGTTTGATTCAGTGCCTCACTTTGGTCTCCTAAGTTCGTGCCAGCATCTTGTAGTGAGCGTTGAACATTCGACCAACGATCTACCCCTTCATTTAAATCACTCAATTTCCGCTCAAGCAATGAACTGATTTCTCGTAACTTCTCATTCGATTCCATCAATTGAACGAGCCGCTCCCCTGTACTAGAGGTATGAACAGTAATTTCCTGAAACTCGTCTAGCTGAACTTTAATCTCGTAATCAATCGTCTCGATACCAGCCTCGACACGATCGACGGCATCTTTTAGAAGGTGAATCTCCCCAATGAAGTCATTGACTTCAGATAGCAAGTCTATTCGTTCTATGTTCAGCGCTTCAATGGCACTGACCGCTAGAAGCGTTGCCTCATTTGTCATTTTGGCCAAGTTGCCCACTTCATTCGCAACGACAGCAAATCCTTTGCCATGTTCTCCAGCTCGTGCCGCCTCGATTGATGCGTTTAATGACAGCATTTTTGTCGCTGTCGAGACGGAGAGGATACTTTTTAGCGCTTCATCTGCCTTTGAAGAGTTCACTTCACTTTCCATAAGCTTTTGCTGAATGGACTCAACTTGACGCTCGACATAGGCACTGACTTCTTTCACTGCAGAGAATGTTTCAAGCTCTTCATGTAAAATTGATTTTAATCGATTCCCTCGTTCATCCACACTTGTAATTTGTTGTTCGAGCATTTCAATTTGTTGTGTCACTTCTCTCATTTTAGATGAGGACCCGCTCGTCACACATTGATAAGAGTGACTCGTAGACTCTACAGTGGCTGCGACTTCTCTAAACTGTTCCACTTGATGGTGACTGTTCAATAGCTCTTGTTTGAAGACTGGCAAGCTCTTATTAAATGCTATTGCAGTTTTCCCCATCATTGTCATCGATTGATTCCACAGATGAATGAACGCATTGAATTCCGTTTCTAACATATGTATTTCCTTTGACTTTGCTCCAAGCATTACATCGTCGAATCGGCGCGACTCGACAGCGCGACGTAACGAATTGGCTAGAACACTTAATGAATTTACTTCACGGTGAATGAACCGTGTAAACATAAAGGTCATCCCAATCATCGCAATCAATAAGATGTAAACGATATGCCTCCGTAACTCACTCATCGAACCGAGAACAGATTCTTTCGTGACGACAAGAACGTAATCTGCTTTCAGTTCAGGAATCGGTACGGAAGCAATTAATAATCGCTCTGTTTCTATCACTTCCGATTTAGAATTCTCAAAGATATCTTCTATAGAACTGTCTGCCGTTATTCCTTTCTTCCCTGTCAATTGCACGACCGACTGCTCATTCACTAAAAATTGAGCCGCATCCATCTCATCTCCTGATAAGATCGATGCTTGTTGCATATAGGTAGACTTCAGTGAACGATTCAATTGTTTCTCGTTAGCGACATAGGCACTGTATGAGGTCTTAATTGATTCTCGCATAACCGTGACTTCTCGCAGGAGACGTTGCTCAATCTCCGCTGACAACAGTTGTTCAGATTTTAGTGCGAACCAACTAAATGTGAGGATGAAGATAAGAAGGACGATTGGCATCAGTGTCCATTGAAGACGGTGTGCCATTTTTAGACGTTTATTTTTCTTGGTTTCATTTCTGGCTTTTTTGATTAGATGTCGTTTGAAATTCCACTTCACGTGTGCCACCTCTTTTTATAATCTCGCCTATATATCGGTCTTGAGACGGTGGAAAATTATGAAGTAGATGTTAAGATAACGTTATAGTTTGTAAAGAGCACACATCCGTTACGCATCCTAGATGCTTTTTCACATTCTTTTCGTTATGATAATGAAGAAACCTTATCATCTTAAATCGATTGGATTCTTTCCAAAAGAAGGAGATTACGTATATGTCAGAAATTTTGCATCGTTCATTAACACGTCCGATTCGTGTCGGTAACTTGATTATCGGGGGATCTAACGAAGTCATTATCCAATCTATGACCACAACGAAAACACATGACGTCGAGGCGACAGTCGCCGAAATCAAACGTCTTGAAGAAGCTGGTTGCCAAGTCGTTCGCGTGGCATGTCCAGACGAACGTGCAGCTGACGCATTAGCTGAAATCAAGAGCCGCATCAACATCCCGCTCGTCGTCGATATTCACTTCGATTACAAGCTTGCCTTAAAAGCGATTGAAAGTGGCGTCGATAAAATTCGCATCAACCCGGGTAACATTGGTCGCCGTGAGAAAGTAGAAGCTGTCGTAAACGCAGCAAAAGCAAAAGGGATTCCAATTCGGATTGGTGTCAACGCTGGCTCATTAGAAAAACAATTCCTTGAAAAGTATGGTTATCCGACTGCCCAAGGAATGGTTGAAAGTGCCATGCACCACGTCAAGATTCTCGAGGACCTCGGATTCTACAACACGATCATCTCGCTCAAAGCGTCTGACGTGAATCTCGCACTCGAAGCGTACACGCTCGCTGCGAAGACATTCGACTATCCACTCCATGTCGGAATCACAGAGTCCGGCCCGCTCTTCTCTGGCTCACTCAAGTCAGCGGCCGGACTCGGCGCCATCCTTTCACTCGGTATCGGCTCAACTGTTCGGGTCTCGCTTTCAGATGATCCGGTAGAAGAGGTGAAAGTTGCAAAAGAAGTACTCAAGTCGTTCGGGCTTGCAGCGAATGCCGCGACTCTAATTTCTTGCCCAACGTGTGGGCGAATTGAAATCGATTTGATTTCGATTGCAAAAGAAGTAGAAGATTACATTCAAAATATTAACGTCAATATTAAAGTTGCCGTTCTCGGATGTGCGGTAAACGGTCCGGGTGAGGCTCGTGAAGCCGATATCGGAATCGCTGGCGCACGTAACGAAGGTCTCCTCTTCCGTCACGGAAAGATTATCCGTAAAGTGCCTGAAGCGACGATGGTCGAAGAATTGAAAAAAGAAATCGATGCCATCGCCGCTGAAAAAATGGCTGAACGTGAGCGCGAAGAACAGGAACTCGCAAATCAATCAAATTAACAAATCTCATTCCCGTACGGTTGCAACCGTACGGGTTTTTGATAGAATAGAGGGCATGTGAGGAGGAGTGATGAGATGCGAATCGGCATTGATTTGGACGGAACCGTTACAGATCCTAAAAGTTGTTTCCTATATATGAATGAATCACTCGGTTATTCGATTGATTATCATCGTGCGACCGAGTACGAGTTGCATACGTATACAACGATGGAGCAACATGAATTTTGGAAGTTTATGATTGAAGAGGGGCATGAGGAAGCGATTTACCGCCGTTCCCTTCCGCACTCCGATGTGCTTAATGTGTTATGGGAGCTAAAGCGACAACATCATCTGCATTACGTCACTGCCAGAAGTGAGGCCGTGCGACCGGTTACGGAAGAATGGATCAAACAGCATCGCCTTCCGCTCGATTCGTTGGTCATGACCGGTTCCCATGATAAAATCAATGTCGTCAAAGACTTGTCACTCGAACTGTTTATGGAAGATCGATATGAGAACGCAATCTCGATTCATGAAGAAACATCAATCCCGGTACTCCTATTCGATGCACCTTATAATCGTAAGACGTTACCAGAGGGCGTGACCCGTATTTCGACATGGCGCGAGGCGCACCATCATGTCGCACAAATAGAGAAACAAATCGTTCTACAGCAACGTTAAAAGGCAATCCCGACGCAATCGGGATTGCCTTTTTAAATTCGTCCGAGCTCTTCGATCACATCGCTTGCTAGTACACTTGCGGGGTGTATCGTTCGACTAATCGATTTGGCGGCGAGCGCATGCCACAATACAGCTTGCTCACTAGGAGATTGAAGCTCACCTTTTCTTGACCAGAGCGCAAGTAAGATTCCCGTCAATATGTCTCCACTCCCACCTTTCGCTAAAGCAGACGCTTCTACAGTATTGACGGCACCTTTCCCATCAGGTGTGACGATGAGGGTATACGTGCCTTTTAAAATCAAATGAACTCGATGTTGTTTCGCGAACTCGCTGGCCACAGCGAAACGGTCCCCTTCGATTTCTTCAACCGATTGATTGGTCAGTCTGGAAAATTCGCCAGGATGAGGCGTTAAGATGAGCGGACCTCGTGTTTCTAAACGTCTCGTCGAGAGCGCACCCGCATCGACAATAATGGGACAAGACTGGTGCTTCACTTGTTGCCAGATGGTATCCATCCCCTCACCTTCCACCATACCGGGACCAATTGCAATCGCATCATATGATTGCTCTAGAACATCCGAATGTTGATTGTACATCGCTTCAGGCAATGTTGAAATGAACGGGCTTGCTTCTCGTGGGATGGAGAGATTTAATAAACCAATCCCCGAACGAATCGCAGCACGACCTCCTAAAAATGGTGCGCCTAACAAATGACGACTTCCACCGATAAGTATACCGTGTCCATAGTCTGTTTTATGACTAAATCGGTCCCGCTCCAATAATGACCGATTGAAATCAGATTCGGTCAACACGCTCCAATTCGATGTATGCGGTAATCCAATATCAATTCGTTCAATCTGTCCGTAATATGGCGACGTACGATTTAAAAACGCAGTACGTTTGTATCCGTGCAAACAATATGTGCGTGTTGCCTGAATCGCCAGACCATCAAACTCACGTGCATGGTCACTCGGTATTCCTGAAGGAAGATCAATCGATAAGACGGTTGCCATTTGTTGATTCACCCATTCAATCACGTCCCTTGCTTTTCCAGTCACGGGACCAGACAGTCCGACTCCGAAAAGAGCATCAATGACAATATCCGTTGCTACAGGTTGTTCAATCACACGAACGAGCGAAGACGCATATGCCGCGTGTGTCGAAGCTGCCTCTGATTTACTATCACCAAGTGGTAACCATACACTCACCTCATGTCCTTTTACGGCGAGCTCTCTTGCGACGACCCAGCCATCCCCTCCATTGTTTCCGGTACCACACACCACCAATATGGTTGAATGCGATTCGATTGGAAGTTTAGGCACGATTGCCGAGGCCGCCCGTTCCATCAATACCGACTCAGGCATCCCGTTTTGAGTAGCGGTTTGATCAATCTGTTTGATTTCTGCAGCTGTATAAATCATTTGAAGCCCCCCTTTCGATACAAAAAAGGAATTGAATCAATTCAATCCCTTTTGCTTACATTCTTTACAATACCCATATATCTCAAACTTATGGTCGACCACTTCAAATTCAGGATCGAGCGTTTCTACGAATCTCATTGGACACAAATCGAGTAGCTTCGTCTTCCCACAATTTCGACAAATCAAATGATGATGGTGGTGGTTCGCACTACACGTGACACGGAACGACTTTTCCCCGTCTAGCTCTGTCGCTTCGAGTAAACCTTCTTCAGCAAACGATTTGAGATTCCGATAGACTGTATCAAAACTCATCGTCGGATGCTTATCCCGCATGTATTCAAGCACTTCTTTCGCACTGATATAGCGGTCTTCTTCAGAGAGATAGGCATACATTTCCAGACGTTTCGGTGTGACTTTTAAAGAGGACGAACGAAGTCGGTCCAGTCTTTCTGTCTCATTCATGATATACCTCCTTTTTCCTGAAACTCATCACTTTTTCAAGTAACATAACGATGGCAAGAATGCTGACAGCAATCAACACGATTACCCCACCTGGTGCGACATCGAGGTCATAGGCGAGGACAAGTCCACCGATTGTCGCGACCTCTCCAAAGATGACGGACCAAAGAATCGTCTGTTTGAAGCTTGAGGTGAAACGTAACGCAGCTGCGACCGGTAGGGTAATCAAGCTAGAGACGAGGAGCGTACCGACAATTCGCATGCTCACAGCAATGACAAGCGCAACGATGAACATGAACAGCGTGTGGAGCATCGTACTTGGCAGTCCAGAGACTTTTGCTTGCTCTTCATCAAATGACAAGAACAACAGTTGCTTATAAAAGATGATAATGACAACTAGGGTCACAACTGCTACACCAACAATCAATGATATATCAGACTGGCTCACTGCAGAAATCGATCCGAATAAGAGTGATGATAAATCAATAGAGAAGCCTCTAGAGAGCGATATGAAGATTGCACTGAGTCCCATCCCTGCAGACATCATAATTGGAATAGACAGTTCTTGAAAGTGAATATATTTCCCGCGCAACCAATTGAGCCCAAGTGCCGCTAGCACCGAAATTAACGTACCCATATAAAGCGGGTTTAGCCCAGCAAACAAGGCAATATATTGTCCAAGAAATAAGCTAAATGAAATACCGGCAAGGGTTATGTGTGACAGTGCATCGGCAATCAAGCTCATTCGTCTGACCACAACAAATGAACCAATTAAAGGAGCAGTGAAGCCGATGACAAGTGCCGCGATGAACGCATAACGTAAAAAACTATATGTCCAGAGATCTGCAATCATCTTGTACCCTCGTGAATGAGAACTTTGACAGGATATGGTTTGATGGATGATGCCAGTTCACCGAGCTCACTATATTCCCTTAAACCACAATTGCACGCCAATTTTCCATGATCAAGATGGACGACTTTCGTGACGAGGTCCGTCACAACGTTCAAATCGTGTGTGACGAGTACGAATGTACACGTCGTATGTTCTCTGAGCATATGCAATACTTCATAAAAATCCTGTAGATGCTTTTGGTCGACACCAACGGTCGGTTCATCGAGAATCAATAGATCGGGCTGGTTAACCATCGCCCGTGCGATGAAGACCCGTTGTTGCTGCCCACCTGATAATTCTCCAATTTTACGATGGCGAAACTGCCACATATTTACCGTTTCAAGAGCATTTTGAATCGCTGCTTGATCTTCTATTTTGAGACGTTTGAATAAACCAAGGCGACCATATCTTCCCATTGCTACGACCTCTTCCACCGTAACCGGGAATCCCGAGTTAAACGAGGCCGCTTTTTGGGAAACGTAACTGATACGAGACTTGTCTTTAAACTGCGAGATTGGCTTGCCAAAAAGTTCGACAGACCCTTGTTGTGGGTTTAGTAAACCAAGAATGGTTCGAATCAAGGTCGACTTCCCAGAACCGTTTTCTCCAACGATTGCGACAAAGTCCCCTTGTCGAATATCAATCGATACGTGTTGTAAGGCCGGTGTCCCATCATAGAAATAAGACACATCGTTTAATTTGACGACGGATTTTGTCATCTAATCCCTTCTCTCATTTGATAAATCGTAATCATTTCTACTTCCTAGGCGTTTGTATTATACAAAATATTAGACATGTCTTCAAGCAAGACCGGTTTCCCCCTCAGCGAAATGTTAAAATTCACGTAAATCATATGTTCGTTCAAAAGCTTGTCGATTACACTATTAGTATGAAGGGGATGGTTTTATGGAAAAGAAACTTGCAGTCATTGATATCGGGTCCAACTCGATCCGGAACGTCATTTTTGAAGTCAACGAGGAAGGACAATACTTTGAGCGTTTGAACGTAAAAGAGGTCGCTCGTTTATCTAGCCATATTAGTGATTCGAATGAAATGACAGATGAAGGAATCGCTGCGCTCATCGATACATTACGTCATTTTAAGGAATTAAACGATTATCACACCGTTACCGATGTACTCCCTGTGGCGACGGCTGCCATTCGGAACGCTAATAATTCGGATGAAATTTTACAACAAGTAAAGCTATCTACTGACATGACCATCCGTTTGTTAAGTGATTATGAAGAAGCGTATTACGGATACTCAGCCATTGTCAATTCGACCTATGTTGAAGATGGCTATTCGGTCGATATTGGCGGAGGATCAATGGAAGTCACCTATTTTCAGAACCGAGAGCTCGTCTTTTATCACAGCTTCCCGTTCGGTGCCGTCACATTGACAAAAGAGTTTATGAAAGACGATACAATGACGAAAGACGAACGTAAGGCATTGATTTCATACTTGAAGAAAGCATTCAAAGAAATTGAATGGTTGGAACCTCATGGCGTCCCACTTGTCGGTGTTGGTGGGACAGCTCGAAACTTAGTTCGTGTTGAACAGACCCTATCTAACTTTCCACTTGAAGGAATTCATCAATATACAATCTCTGCTGATCAACTTGAGGAAGTTGTAGACGAGCTCGTCGGAATGTCGAGTAAGCAACTCGGACGCTTGGACGGACTCTCTAAAGACCGCGTCGACATCATCGCACCTGCTGTCACAGCAATCGGAGAACTAGCAAAATATTTGAAAGTTCCTGAATTTACGATGAGTAACAATGGGCTTCGTGAAGGCCTCTTCTATGAAAACTATTTACATGAGCACGACAAAGTCCGTTTCGCCGACGTCAAAGAAGAGAGCTTCCGACATTTTGAAAAACAATATGATGTGAACCCCACCCGCCATCAACACTTGATTCGCTTGGCCCGTCAGTTGTATACCGGATTGATTGAAGAAAAAGTGATTAAACCGAAACCGTTCGAACCAGGGCTTCTTGAAGGGGCCTGTCGCCTCGCTTATGTCGGAGAGTATATCGATCATAACAACAAGAGCGACCACACGTTCCATTTAATCACTACAAACGATTTTAAAGGGCTAAACAACGAAGACCGTCTCGCCCTTGCTCTCGTCACATCATTTAAATCAAAACGAGTATTAGAACAACATATCGAAGCATTTCCGAAGTGGTTTGATCAAAAGTTGTTAAAGAGTCTTGAATTGCTCGGTTCCATTGTAAAGCTCGTCGATGCCTTCGATTTGACCGAACGCCAAATCGTCACCGATCTACATGTTTCTAGGTCAAAAGACGGACTTATACTCTCTCTTGAGACGAATGGGTCTGCTCGTTTTGAGTTGCAACGAAGTACACGACATAAAAAGCATTTAGAACGCGCAATCGACCAATCGATTGAGATCGTTATAAGTGAGGAGGAATAAACATGTCCGACTATACGTATGACCATTTCAACAACCGTGAACTCAGCTGGCTCGATTTCAATGAACGTGTTCTAGAAGAGGCGATGGACGAGCGAAATCCGCTAATGGAGCGTTTAAAATTTTTAGCAATCTTCAGCTCAAATCTTGACGAATTTTATATGGTGCGTGTCGGTGGATTAAAGGATGAGGTACTCGCCGGGTTTAACCGTCCAGAAGATAAGACGGGACTAACTCCGAAACAACAAATTAAGTCGATTTCGATGCGAGCACAGGAACTCGTCGAGACCCAATATGCGACCTATAAAAAAATCACGAAACAGCTATCTAACCAGAATGTCCGCTTTTTACGCACGAAACATTTGAACAAGACACAGCAGGACTTTGTGAAAGAGTATTTTCGCACACATGTTTTTCCGGTCCTCACTCCGATTGCAATTGATGCCTATCGGCCGTTTCCAATGCTTTTATCAAAATCGTTGAATATCGCCGTCGAAATCGCTTCAAACAGCGAAGGAAAGAAACGACTCGCCCTCGTTCAAGTTCCATCTGTTCTTCCTCGTTATCTGGAACTGCCTACCGATGATGAGGAACATACAGATTTGGTTTTACTAGAAGATTTAATCATTCAATTTATCGACTCGCTCTTCAAAGGATTCGTCGTCGAATCAACGATGCCATTCCGAATTACCCGTAATGCTGATATGCCGTTTCATGAGGAAGACAGTCGCGACGTCTTGAAACAAATCGAAAAAGAACTGAAAAAACGACGTTACGGGGTTGGCATCCGACTCGAAGTGCAACAACGTTCATTACGAAAAGAATTGTTGTTCATGCTACAAGATGTCCTCGATTTACACGACCGTGACATTTTCATCGTCGATGGTCCAATCGACCTGACCTTTTTATTCGGTATATACAGCCAAATCGGGATGGAATACGATGATATGATCAATGAGACATTGATTCCCTTTATCCCCGAAGGTCTAGAATCCGGAAAAGATTTATTCCAAAGCATCGCCAAACAGGATTATCTGCTTCATCACCCGTATCACTCGTTTGATCCGATCGTCCGATTTATCGCTCAAGCTGCAAAAGACCCGAATGTGTTAGCCATCAAACAGACACTATACCGAGTCTCAGGGGACTCCCCAATCATCAAAGCGTTGACCGATGCTGCAGAAAGCGGGAAGCAAGTGACCGTTCTCGTTGAATTGAAGGCGCGCTTCGATGAAGAGAAAAATATTCAATGGGCGAAGCAACTTGAAAAAGCCGGGGCTCACGTGATTTACGGTTATAAAGAACTCAAAACGCATTCTAAAATCACACTCGTCGTTCGAATCTTAGAAGGAGGAGTATTGCAGCGCTTCGTCCACCTCGGAACAGGTAACTATAATGACTCTACAGCAAAATTGTATACCGATGTTGGGCTCCTCACGACAAATGAGGAACTCGCTGAGGATGCCACAAACTTTTTCAACTGGTTGTCCGGTTATGGAGAAAGACCGTCCTGGCATCAATTTGAGACATCTCCCGATGATATGAAAGATTTTTTCCTCAATAAGATTGAAGAAGAGATTAAATTACATGAGAAGTATGGCAATGGACGAATTGTCGCCAAGATGAATTCGATAACAGATCGAGCTATCATCACTAAACTATATGATGCTTCCTCTGCAGGAGTAAAAATCGATTTGATTATACGTGGAATTTGTTGCTTGCGGCCAGGAATCAAAGGTGTCTCTGAAAACATTCGAGTCATTTCCATTATCGATCGCTATCTCGAACACTCACGAATCTTTTATTTCTATCAAAATGGCAAAGAAGACTTGTACTGTTCTTCAGCTGACTGGATGACCCGTAATATGAAGAAGCGGATTGAGATTCTCTTCCCTATCCTGAATACATCGCACAAGACGTATATCAAAGACATGATGGCTCTTCAACTCGTTGATAACGTTAAGGCAAGAAGACAGCGTTCTGACGGACGATATGTATATGTGAAAGGAGAGGCCAAAGAAGAAGAGATCCAGTCACAAATCATCATTCATCAATATACAGGTGGTCGTTGGAATAACATTCCAAGCGTCTTTGAGCGGGAACCTTCAAATTGGGCCGAACGTGAAGTCCTCCGTCTGCGATCTGAAAATGAGAAAATGACAGATGACTGATGTTAGACTTCTCAAAAGAAGAAAGTCATTGTATAATGAATTCGGTTACGTCATTATAAAGCGCTTTCAATAAAAGAGACGGAGGAATTATACATGCAAGAAATTTTACTATCATTACTCGCTGGTTTGATTTGCGGTGCTATTTTTACAGCACTCAAACTGCCACTTCCGGCACCACCGGTATTACCAGGAGTTGTCGGCATCTTCGGGGTCTTCCTTGGAATGAAAGTCTATCAATTCGCTATGGCAAACTGGCCATTCTAAAAAAGATGTCCCTCAAAAAGGGACATCTTTTTTAGTACAGTGTATGGATTGCTTTATGACAGGTCGGACATATCCATATACCATGCTCATCTGAAAGGTGATACTCCATCAATTTTATCGCATCACTCCCGTAACGCACTGCGAGGTCAGTTTGACAAATCGAGCACATGGTCGATTGAGGCAACGGTGCGAATAGCTTTTCTCGAAATATATGCGCTTCATAAGTCTCTTTCGTCCATTTAGACGACGGTACGTGATAGCCGTCATTCCACTTTTTCCGCATCGACTCGTACGGTTCATCCACCTGATACATGCCAATCTTTAATAGCGGATGATGAAAGTGAAGTTGTAGCAGATCCACCAAGCTATACGTTGCCAAGCCTTCTACCCCATCACCGAGCCAATATGGATCATCCGGTCGCATAATCTTTTCTTCTAACAAAATCTCCGCTTCCGCCACAATCCCATGTCCAATCACTTCGATAAACGCTGTCGGAGTCGTTACTTTCCCTTTTACATAAACCGGACTTTGCTCAAGGAAATAAGTCGGGAATGCGTTCCAGACGTCGTATCGATTCGGGTCGACCTGAAGGACGTTCATCACTTATTGATGAGCTAGCGTGAATTGATCACGCCATTCAGAATCAAATTGATTCGCACGGAACATCTCAATTTCTTGTTTGTATGGAGCAATTTTCGTTTTTTCACTGATTGGGATATATGGTGTCTCTAAAATTTTTGGTAGATGTGCGAATGCCTCATGATGAACAATACGATTTAATGTATCAAATCCAATCTCGCCATATCCGATGTTTTCATGACGGTCTTTTTTCGCACCGCGAACGTTCTTCGAATCATTCACATGAAGTACGCCGAGACGATCGATTCCAACGATGCGATCGAATTCTTCGATTACACCGTCTAAATCACCGACTAAATCATACCCAGCGTCATGAACGTGACACGTATCAAAGCAAACGGACAGACGATCATTATGTGTTACGCCGTCGATGATAGTCGCAAGCTCTTCAAACGTCTTTCCGAGTTCGCTCCCTTTTCCTGCCATCGTCTCAAGCGCGATTTTCACTTGTTCGTCACCCGTCAGTACCTCATTTAGTCCTTCAATGATTCGGGCGAGACCGACTTCTTCTCCTGCGCCGACATGTGCTCCAGGGTGGAGGACAACGTGACGAGCTGCTTGTAGTGCTTCAGCCCGTTTTAATTCCTGTGTCAAAAAGGAAACGGCCAACTCGAACGTCTCTGGCTTTGTCGTATTTCCGAGATTGATGATATACGGGGCATGTACGACAATCTCCTCGATGTCGTGTGCCGACATATGCTTCAGGGCCGCCTCGATGTTCAAATCTTCAATCGGTTTACGTCGTGTATTTTGGGGGGCACCTGTATACACCATCATCGTATTCGCCCCGTACGACACGGCCTCTTCACTACCTGCAAGTAACATCTTTTTACCTGATACCGAAACGTGTGAACCTATTTTTAACATCATCATCTTCCCTTCATATGCTTCTTTCTTTAGTTTACACAAAAAGAAGAACCGACTCCAAGAAGTCGATTCTTCAAATGATTAACGTTTGTTTTTTTTGCGTGCAGCCCGACGATCCGTGCGCTGTTGTTGCATATGCTCGCGTGATGCGGTCTCTTTTAACTTATACTTAAATTTCTTCTTATAGCCAGGCTTCACTTTTTTCTTCGCCTTTTTAATTTCACCAGCCATACGGCTATGTGCCGTATGCGAAACTTTCATTTTCCGGTCTGTTTGGCGACGACGACGTGTTTTAATCGGTTGAATCGAACCGTTACGCAAATCGACGTGTGTGAATTCGAACCCACGCTCTTCGAGACGATTGATCGGCCCATTTTCATGGTCCTCGTATAGAGTATATGCCTCACCTGATGCGCCCGCACGACCAGTACGACCGACACGGTGCGTGTAGAAATCAAGATCTTTCGGGATGCCGTGGTTGATGACGTGAGAAACTCCTGAAATATCAATTCCGCGAGCCGCCAAATCAGTCGCAATAACATATTGATACTTGGCATCATTAATATCTTTGATGGCTTGTTTACGGCGACGGGCTTGCATGTCTCCATGTAACGTACCTACATTTAATCCTGCTTCACGGAACGATGTTTCCAATTCATCCGCTTCTTGTTTCGTATTTGTGAATACAAGACAAACAAAAGGATTAATTGCTTTTGCAATTTCAACAGTCAAGTCTTTGCGGTCACGGTGACGGACCGGAATGACATGGTGTTTGATTTTTGGTGCGACACGATCTTCAGGGCTTGCTTCAGCAAAGCGCGGATCGTGCAAATATTTCTTCAAGAACGGCTCAAGTTTCTCAGGGATTGTCGCTGAGAAGACCATCGTTTGAAGTTTTTCCGGGAGTGACTGCGCGATGCGGTCAACTTCCGGTAAGAACCCCATATCGAGCATTTGGTCGGCTTCATCGACGACAAAATGCGTAACTTTGTGCGAGAACAAAGCCTGCACTTTCATCAAGTCAAGGATTCGTCCAGGCGTCCCGACGATGAGTTGTGGTGGATTTTTCATCTTATCGATTTGACGTTCGCGGTCTGTTCCTCCGACAATCAAACTTGATTTGATATAATCCGGATTTTTAATAAGAATCGATTTCAATTCTTCATGAATCTGCCAAGCGAGTTCACGTGTCGGGGCGACTACGATAGCTTGAACTGATGCTTCTTCTGGGTTGATCGCTTCGACGATCGGTAACAAGAACGCAAGTGTTTTACCCGTTCCTGTCTGTGATTTTCCAATAATATCTCGACCATTTAATGCAGCCGGAATAATCCGTGCTTGTATATCGGTCGGTTTTGTGATGCGCTTTTCTGTTAAGGCATCAATCATAAACGGTAGCAATTTGAACTGTTGGAAGCTGTTCAATCGATACACCTCCTGTTTCTTTCCACTTTTCCTAGCATAGCGGAATCAAATGATTTGTCAATCAATCTTTTGCCACACCTTCGTATAAATAACTTGCTGAATAATAGTGTTTGGCAATTTTCTTTCCATTTAAATGTAGTTCGAGCGCTTTGAATCCGACTTCCATCATCTCATTCGGTGACTGCACGACAGTCGCATTGACTTTCCCATTTTGAATGAGGGGATAGATATCTGAGATGCCGTCCACCGATACGATGGTCTTGTCCGTCAAACCGTGACTTTCTAAAGCTCGGACGACACCGAACGTATTATCGTCATTGTGCGAAAAGACGGCATCAAAAGGGATATCTTCTTCTAGCCAACGAGACATCTCAATTTCTGCTTGAAACGTATCGTAATTCCCAGTGATCGATGCGATGATTTGAAAATGATCGGCATTTGCCTTCTCATATTCGCGAATCCCGAGGCTGCGGTCCATCGTGGAGCGGACTTTCGGGGTTCCCCTTACCTCTACCACGCGAATCGGTCGTTCGAGATCACTATACTTCGCAGCAATCTGTTCTGCTGCCATTCGTCCGATATCGACATTGTCAGATACGACCGATGTCAAGACACTCGAATGATCAATCATACGATCAATTGCAATAATTGGAATGTTTTCACGTTTAGCGCGTTCTAATGAAGGTTGAATAAACGTATCATCTAGCGTCGTTAAAAAGATTGCCTCGACACCTCGGTCAATCAAAGAATCTAGCTTTTCTTTTTCAAGGACACGTGAGTCCTCACTCGTCGTCGGAATCGGAGTAAACCCTTTTTGATTGGCCGTATGCACAAATGAGTCTAATAATTTGTTCGCATGTTCATGCTTATCACTGACAAACACGAACCCAACTTCTTTTTCCCTTATTTTTTTCTCCGGTAACTGTATCGATGTAATGAGAAGAATAGTCATCGCCCAAATAATCGGCAACCAGAGCCAATAATGTTTAAGTCCCTTCATGATGGTTGTCTCCTTGGGATTTTGATTAAAATCGCCGTCCCCTTGCCTAACGAACTATCAATCTCCATCATACCGTTCACACTTTTCAAGTACTCTTGAATCATGTAAATGCCAAGACCGTTCCCACTCTCTTTCGTTGTATGGAAAGCGGAACCGAACATCTTAAGTTGTTCCTCACTCATGCCAACCCCATTGTCTTCAATTAAGAAACGATACTCCTGTTCCGTAAAGAGAATCGTAACAACCACACTTCCCTTTGCACCCTCCGTTTCCACGGCATCAACAGCGTTTTTGAATAGGTTATAAATGATTTGAACGAGCATATCAAATGACGCATAAAATGGTGGCATGTCGTTCGGTACAAGTAATTCCCATTTAGTCGGGCGCTTATAACATTCAGCATCCATTAAAAATTCGAGACGCTTCGTAAAGTCTATCATATTAATCCATTCTTCATACTTCCCCGCCTGATCTGGCTTAGCGAGCGTCAACATCGTCGAAATTAAACTGTTTGCCCGCTCTAACTCCTTAATGGCAACGTCGACCATATCCTTGCTGCCCTGTCCTTCTCGTACCATTTGTAACGTGATGTGCACTGGGGTCAAAGGGTTTCGAATTTCATGCGCAATCCCCGCGGCCAGTTGACCAAGTGAAGCTAATTTTTCTTGATGTAAGATTAGCTGTTGCTGGCTCAACTGTTCACGTCGAGATGTTTCCATCCGCTGCGCATAATCGTTATATGTGTCGAGTAACGTTTCCACTTCTTTTGAACCAGTTCGTTCCAATGAGATCGTTCCGAGGGATTGTTGCTTTTTGATGCGATTGACCAGCTCGACAAGGGGGTTTGTCAATGTACGGGAGAGTAACAACCCAACGAGAATACTCAAGAAAAATGTGACGAGTGCGATCATCAAGTATTGCCAACGCGTATCATACACTGTCTCGTACACCGAATCATTCTGATGTTTTGCGAGCATGCTCCATCCACTGACACGGGCATCTGGTTCATACATCAACGTGTCTTCATCCGTACTTAGAATGGTCCGCGTGTTTCGTCCTAACGTTTCGTCAATGACTTCACGCGAAACACGACGCTCCGCATCTGTGACCAGATTGAATGAGGTAGTCAATACTTCGCCTTGATTGTCTAACAAGTATAAGATCATATCATCATTAGCAGATTCTAACGAACGACGATACAAATCAGAGTTCAAGACACTGATACTCCCGCCAAAGATTCCGACCGGTCGATTGTCTTCGATGACAGGAACATATAAGAAAGTTCCCATATCTCCACTGATCATGATGGGGTCACTCATATATAATTCTCTTCCACTAGCAGTCAACACTTCCATGAATTTAGGATCGCGTTTAATAATAGATGAAGAGACCTGCCGTTCGGAGTACCATTTAAACGAATCTTGCCTAGCATCATAATAAAAGATTGATGTAAAACTCGTCCGTTGATTCAAATAACCTGTTCGGATTCGTTCTTCAATCCATGGTTCGTTTCCTACATAAGCACCAAGGTAAACTAAATCTTCATACAATTTTCCGATTCGGGACTCAATATTTTCAATACTGTCATCAATCGCATAATCAAATTGTTCTTTTGCAAGTTCTTCTGCTCGAGACACCGTGACGCGATCAGCAGAAAAGGCAAGCGATGAAATGACAAGTGCTAAAATAATGATAATAATGAACGTGATTTGGAAAAAGTAAGATTTTCTAAGCTCATGCAATTGTTTCATGCGATTCACGGCGTCCCTCCTTTCTAACCTAAAAATTATAGCATGAATACACGCAAATCTTTTCGTATTTTCGAAACAATGTTAGACTAATACGTATGAAAGCACTTCGAAAGGAGCCTTCGTCTTCATATGAAAGTTAAAAAAATTAGTCCACGCGGATATTGCTATGGTGTCGTCGATGCCATGAAACTCGCAAATGAGGCGGTCGCAAATCCAGATTTGCCACGCCCGATTCATATACTTGGAATGATTGTTCATAATCGTCACGTCACACAGGCATTTGAGGATCTCGGTGTCAAAACGGTCGATGGTGATGATCGGATGCAGGCACTCGAAACAATTGATTGTGGTACGGTCGTCTTCACGGCACACGGAATTTCACCACTCGTTCGCAAACGGGCCATCGAGAAAGGGTTGACGATTGTTGATGCCTCGTGTCCAGACGTACTTGTCACACACGATTTGATTCGTGAAAAAACAGCAGAAGGATATGATGTCATTTACATCGGAAAACATGGACATCCAGAACCGGAAGGCGCAATCGGGGTTGCACCTGACCATGTTCACTTGATTCAATACGAACATGAAATCGATCAGTTACCGAGTCGATTGTTTGAACGAAAAATTCTTGTGACAAACCAGACGACGATGAGTCAATGGGACGTTTCCACATTGATTGAAAAAATCCAGGCACGTTATCCGCATATTGAAGTGCATAACGAAATTTGTAACGCGACACAAGTACGTCAGGAAGCCGTTGCTGAACAGGCTGGTGACTGCGATTTACTAATTGTCGTCGGAGATCCTAAATCAAATAACTCGAATCGCTTGGCACAAGTATCAAAAGAAATCGCCGGTACGAATGCGTATCGCATCGGTGACTTGAGCGAACTGGATATGGATTGGCTCGAAGGTGTGGAGACCGTTGCCGTGACGTCCGGTGCCTCTACACCTACTCCAATTACTAAAAAAGTGATCGACTTCTTGTCACAGTACGAACCTGAAGATTTGAGCACGCACGATAAAACGCCGTATCTCGAGCTTCGAAGTATCTTACCAAAAGTTAAAGCATTGCGGAAGTGAAGGAATCCCCCATTCTCTTATATGAGGATGGGGGATTTTAGGTTATCTAAACTTAAACGGGTTCGTGTTTACTTCGGAAATCATCAAGTCGACATCAATTTTTGCCTTCAAAAATTTCTCGCTAAGCATATCGACGACTCCTCGTTTCATGACACTCTCGACATGATGACCTGGATCTACTACCGCAAGCCCTAAAGCCATCGCATCATGGGCCACATGGAAGTATAAGTCACCTGTCACATATGCATCCGCTCCTCTAAAATGAGCTGCTGATACATATTTATTCCCATCCCCACCTAATACGGCTACTTTTTCAATTGACCGCTCTAAATCACCAACGACTCGCACGCCTTCTACGCCAAAGCTTGTCTTTACATGATCAGCGAACTTTTCGAGTGTCAGCGCTCGTTCGAGTCGTCCGATTCGTCCTAGACCATACACATGTCCGTCAATCTCATCACGGACCAAGTCATACGCGACTTCTTCATAAGGATGTGCATCTTTCATCGCTTTCAAGACACGCTTTTTCTGACTTTCGCGAACGACTGTTTCAATTTTCATCTCATTCACTTGCTCGGTTTCATGCGGACGCCCAATGAACGGGGTCGCTTCATCAAGCGGAGTAAATTGTCCTGTCCCCGAAACCTGAAACTGACAATCCGCATAGTCTCGGATATGTCCTGCCCCTGCCTTTCCTAGGGCACGGGAGACGTCCTGGGCGTGTGTTTCTGGCACGAATACAGATAGTTTATAGACCGGCTCTTCATACGTCGGAACGAGCACTTTCGTGTCACGCAACCCGATTGCTTCACTCATCCAGTCATTGACACCACCGACACACACGTCTAAGTTCGTATGTGCGACGTAGACCGCAATGTTATGCTGAATGCACTTCATCGTAATTTTTCCTGCCGTGGAGCGATCATTAACTTGAGATAACGGGCTAAAAATCGGGGGGTGGTGCGCAATAATCAAATCGATTTCGTTCTCAATCGCTTCGTCAACGACCGATTCGAGAACATCGAGTGTCACCATAACCCGCTTAACCTCTTTATTTAGCGTACCGATTTGCAAACCAATTTTATCACCTTCGACTGCCAGATGTTTCGGTGCAAACTCTTCAAATAATTGAATCACTTGATTGCCATTCGCCATTACTGACTCACCTCTCTCATCTTGTCACGCATTTTCTTAAATTCGACTTGTTTTTGAATCAGTGCCTCTGACTGAATCCCGTCTGCCATTTGACCGAGAACGTACTCCAACTTATCTGCTTCTCGACTCCATTTGAGCTTGAATGGTTCTGGTCGTTCCTGAATGAGAAAGGGACCGAATAACAATTGCCAATTCCGTTCATTCACTTCTTCACTGTAAATCGTTTCTATCCCTTTTTCGCCCACAAGAATCTCATATACCTTATCGTTCTCTTCCACAATCGCCTCTTCGACGAGGACATAGCCATTCTCAAGCAACCAGCTTCGAACGTGCTGCCCGTCGACGTTAGGTTGAAGAATGAGACGTTCGACCGCACCCAATTTCTCTTTACCTGCTTCAAGGATGGAACGAATCAAACTCCCTCCCATCCCGCAAATCGAGATACAAGTTGCCTCATCCTCTTTCAATACTGCGAGACCATCACCAAGTCGCACATCGATTGCATCAAGGGATTCAATCAGGTCCACTTGTGCTCTTGCAGCCTCCATCGGACCTACATTCACTTCTCCTGCGATTCCTTTTGAAATGATTCCTTGTTGAAGGGCATAACATGGTACGTATGCATGATCCGACCCGATATCGGCGAGCACACTTCCTTTAGGGATATAATCGACAACCTGCTTCAAGCGGCGGTCTAAGATGATACGTTCTTGCATTCAAGACAACTCCTTTGTTCTACTTCTTCTTTAGCGTATCGAATTCTCCGCACTTCGACAACAAAAAACGCACCCCATTATGGAGTGCGCAACCTCTTATTGTTCAATCAACCAGTTCGCAAGCACTTCTGCTTCTTCAGCCGATGCAAGACCTGCTGGCATCGATCCTTGTCCATTGACGATGATGTTTGCGATTTCTTCTGGTGAAAGGCGATCACCTACTCCAGTAAGCGCTGGACCTACGCCACCTTCAAGGTTTCCGCCGTGGCAACCTGTGCAACCCTTCGCTGCGTATAACTCTTCTGGGTTCATTTCAGTGACTGCTGGACCTTCAGCCGCTTGTTGCGCCTGATTCACACCAAAATACGATAATGATACCATGGCAATAATTGCGACGATTGCGATTGCCGCAAACGGTAACAATGGATTACGCATTGTAGTTCCCCCTCATGTTCATTCCAAATTTCTATCCAACACTATTTTACTCAAAAAATAATAAAGAAGGAAGGAAAATCACTCATTTTCCTTCCTTTCTTCTAAAACTTCACACTTTATACAAATATGAAATTAATCGAGGAAGTCTTTCAAGCGTTTGGAACGACTAGGGTGACGTAATTTACGAAGAGCTTTCGCTTCGATTTGACGAATCCGCTCACGTGTGACGCCGAATACTTTTCCGACTTCTTCAAGTGTACGTGTGCGACCATCATCTAACCCGAAACGAAGGCGAAGGACATTTTCTTCCCGGTCTGTCAACGTATCGAGGACATCTTCTAATTGCTCTTTCAACAATTCATATGCAGCTGCATCTTGTGGTGCCATCGCGTCCTGGTCTTCAATGAAGTCCCCGAGATGTGAATCGTCCTCTTCCCCAATCGGTGTTTCAAGTGAAACTGGTTCTTGAGCAATTTTTAAAATCTCACGAACTTTTTCAGGTGTGAGCTCCATCTCTTTGGCAATTTCTTCTGGAGCTGGTTCACGACCGAGATCTTGAAGCAATTGACGTTGAACACGAATCAACTTGTTGATTGTCTCGACCATGTGTACCGGAATACGGATCGTCCGGGCTTGGTCAGCAATCGCACGGGTAATGGCTTGACGAATCCACCACGTTGCGTACGTCGAGAACTTGAACCCTTTCATATAGTCGAACTTTTCGACTGCTTTAATGAGTCCCATGTTTCCTTCTTGAATCAAATCAAGGAAGAGCATCCCACGACCGACGTAGCGTTTCGCAATCGATACGACAAGGCGTAAGTTTGCTTCTGCGAGACGTTTCTTCGCCTCTTCGTCTCCTTGTTCGATTCGCTTAGCAAGCTCTGTCTCATCTTTCGCGCTCAGAAGATCGACACGACCGATTTCTTTCAGATACATGCGAACCGGATCGTTGATTTTAATCCCAGGTGGTACTGACAAATCGTTTAAATCAACTTCCTCATCCTCTTTTTTCGCAGGGGTTTCTTCTGCGTCAGCTGCATCTTCTGTGACACGGATATCTTTCGCTTCTAAATCTTCGATGAAGTTATCGATGAAATCCGAATCCACCTCAAAATGACTGAGGCGATCTTGAATCGCTTGCATTGAGACGACGCCCTTTTTCTTTCCTAACTTTTCAAGCTCTTCTATGGCGTTAAATAAATCCTCTTTCTTCTTCTCTGCCATCTAGCAGTTCAACTCCTTCCAAACTTCATCCACGATCATCGTTCTCGAAGACGACGACTACGGGCAATCAATTCTTGTAGCTTGGACGCCTGGTCTACTATACTTTCGGCGTCTTGAGCGATTTCCCTTTTTGCACGCTCGATTTGACGTTGCTCCTCATAACTGTTTATGACCCGAATGTATTCGTCTAAAACCTCTTCAGACAGTTCATCCGGTCCAGCCATCAGGCGAATTTCCGCAAAGCGCATCGCATAATCGGGGCGTTGATCACAATAACGCTCCATAAAAGGAAGCGTAACTTGATCAAATTCATCTTGTGTCATCGTTTCGGATACAACTTCATACAATGCAGAGCCAAGCATACGATGGATTTCATCTTGATAACGAAGCCCTAAGCGGTCACGTACGAAACGAACCTGCTCCGGTCCCGTCAACATCGCGCGCAACAAGTTCTTTTCAGCTTTCATCCAACGAGGCTCACCTGTTTTACTCGAACGTTTTCGTATCGGTTCCACAGCGTCAACTGTGCGAGTTGGATTTGATTCGCTTGACGTCGGATGAGGAATTCTCGAACGAAGCGTCTCTAGCGGAATTTCAAACTCATCCGACAGCTTTTTCACATACATATCTCTTCGAATCGAATCATTCGTCTTACCAATCTCTTCAAGCATAGATTCAATAAAGCGAATCCGTTCTCCTTCTCGATTCAAGTTTTTCCCTCGCCTGAGCATCCGATTCATAAAATCAAGAACACTCAATTGTTCAGTTTCGACAAACTGTTGCCAGTGAGTTGCCCCATGTTGACGGATATAATCGTCCGGATCGGTCTTTTCTGGTAGCGGCAAAACTTGTACATCAAGTGGAGACGTTTCTAATAGGCGAATGACTTTTTGAGTCGCTTCTTGTCCCGCGTGGTCCCCATCATAACAGATGACCACTTCTTCCACGATACGAGACAGGGCTCTTGCATGTTGTGGAGAAAATGCGGTACCGAGTGATGCCACGACTTCTTTTGTCCCCGCTTGTGCCACTTGCAAAACGTCAACGTTTCCTTCGACGAGGAAGACACGTTTTTTCTTTCGCATCAATGCCCTCGCCTGGGAGAAACCGAATAACAGTTCACTTTTATTGAATAACGGTGTTTCAGCCGTATTCACGTACTTTGGCTGTCGATCATCAATCGCACGGCCACTGAAGCCCACGATGGTGCCGTCTCGATCCGCAATCGGAAAGACGACCCGTCCTTCAAATCGGTCAAAATATTCACCGGATTTAGACTTCGAAATCAAACCTGCTTCAACCATCACTTCTAAATCGAACCCTCGTCGCTCCAACAACTCGACAGTAAAGCGTCGTTGGTCTGGGGCAAAACCAATCTTATATTGCGCAATCGTCTCTTCGTTTAACTCGCGATTTCGCAAATATGACAATCCCACTTCGCCAGCTTCCGTTTTCATCAATACTTCATGATACAAGTCAGCAACGAGTCGATGCGCATCCCGCATCTGTTTGCGCCATACTTGTTCACGTGTCAATTCTTCGTCACCTTGGATGCCGTCTACTGAAATGCTCGCGCGCGTTGCTAGGCGCTCGACCGTTTCGGGAAAGGATAACCCTTCGGTCTCCATCACAAATGTAAATACATTTCCTCCGGCACCACAACCGAAGCAGTGATACATCCCTTTTTCGGGCGAAACGGAGAAGGACGGAGAGTTCTCGGAATGGAAGGGACATAATCCGACCAATCGATGTCCCTGTTTCTTTAATTCGACACGTTCGCCAATCAACTCCACGATATCGGTTGCCTGTTTCACTTCTGCGATAACTTCATCTGGTATCCGTGGCATCTTGACCACTCCCTGTTTCCAATCTCGCAACGAAACGGAACGCTCATCACGTTCCGTTTCACTGTACTGTCAATACTCTATTATACCCTCTCGAAGCAACGAATACTAATTGAAACACTTATTTACTTCAGACGTCTTTAGATTGTTCGAGGTGACGCAGAATGATTCCCGCAGTCTCTTCGACAGCCTTGTTTGTCACGTCGATGACTTCACAACCGACTCGTTCATAAATCCCGCGTGCATACTCGAGCTCACGATTGATTCGCTCGAGTTGTGCATAATCCGCTTCCGGCTTCAACCCGAGTGACTTTAGGCGTTCCATTCGAATTGAAATCAACTTTTCTGGCGAGATGATCAATCCGATACATCGTTCTGCAGGTAAATCAAACAATTCCTCAGGTGGTCGTGATTCCGGGACGAGAGGCACGTTTGCGACTTTATATCGTTTGAGTGCTAAATATTGAGATAACGGTGTCTTTGACGTCCGGGAAACCCCGACAAGCACGATATCGGCTTTTTTCAGCCCGCGTGGATCCCGACCATCATCATACTTGACGGCAAATTCCATCGCTTCGATTTTTCGGAAGTAGTCGTCATCTAACCGATAGATGAGCCCCGGTTTCTCTCGCGGGGCTTCTTTCAATTGTCCTGATAATACGTCGAGTAAATCACCGAGCAAGTCGACCGTCTTTACTTGATGCTCTTTTCCGAGTCTCATGAGAAGAGCCCTGTGTTCCTCATTGACGAGCGTATACGCGATAATCGCCTGTTGAGCCCTCGCTTGTGTGACCACATCGATGATTGTCTGTTCATCTTCAACGAACGGGATGCGAAGTGTCTCAATTGCATTCTCGTGAAATTGGATACTCGCTGCTCGGACGACGAGTTCACATGTTTCTCCGACCGAGTCACTTACAACGAACACGAGTTGTTTCATAGTCAAATCGATTTCCTCCTCAGATTGACTCATCGTTCGCTAACGCAATGAGCACCTTCGTCATGTTAGTTTTCGTCATTCGACCGAGAACAATCAATTTTCCATCCTTCTCTTCAACGACAGGCATGGCATCAATTTGTTTTTCAATCAATTTCATACCTGCCCGAATTAACGTTTCACCCTTCTCACATACTGTAATATTCGGCATACGCGTCATGATGACGTTGACCGGTAATTGGTCCAAATCCTGATTTCCAATCGCAGCACGGAGAAGGTCTTTACGAGATAATACACCGACCAACTCTCGATCACGTCCAACTACGAACAAGGACCCAACATCTTCCAAAAATAGTGTGACAATTGCATCATATACTGTCATTTCATCCCGAACGACTTTTGCAGATGACATGAAGTCCCCTACAGTCAAGGAATCTAGCTTTTCTCGGAGCATTGACGAGTTTCGTTTGCCAACGAACGTGTAGCCGACACGAGGTCTAGCTTCAAGTATTCCTGTCATCGTCAAGATGGCGAGGTCGGGTCGCAGGGTTGCGCGCGTCAATGACAATTCTTGCGCGATTTGTTCCCCTGTAATCGGTCCGTTCTCCTTCACAATCTCAGCAATCTTTTGTTGGCGTTCATTCAGTTGCATAGCCAACCCCCTCTAGTTTGTTTAGAGTACGAGCGCGTTGAAGTCTGCGACACTCTTAATCGTCGTAGCAAGTCGGTTCATTTCATGGAGACGGTTTTGGCGTACTGCCTCGTCCTCACTCATGACCATTGTATGTTCAAAGTACATCATAATTGGTGATTCAAGCATTTGAAGGAGCTCTAACGCTTTTTGATAATCTCCCGCCTGAACAGCGTTGTTCGTTTCAGGAGCTATTCGTTCAATCGCTTCATGTAAGGCAATCTCTTCATCATTTTCAAACAATGAAGGGTCGACATCTCCTGGCTCACCTTTTTTCGAAATGTTGACGACGCGCGACAATTGCTCAATCAAAGATTTTGCATTCGTCGATACGAAGTGTTGAATTGCTTGTGCACGAGCATCAAGGCGATTGATCGTCAATGTCGTCGTCAATACCGCGTCAATCACATCGTAGCGGACCTTCTGTTCTTGTAGACGGTATTTCAACCGGAGTTTGAAGAAGTCCACCAGCTGATCCTTGACTTGTTCTTTATCGGCTTCAAAGAGTCCTGCCTTCAGCTGTAATTCGACAATTTTTGAAAGCAGCTTGTCGAGTGAGAGATCAATTTTCCAATCTCCAAGAATTTGAACGACCCCTTGAGCTTGACGACGTAGGGCGAACGGGTCTTGCGAACCACTTGGAATCATGCCGATTCCGAAGAATGCTACAATCGAATCAAGCTTGTCCGCTAGAGCAAGTACAGCACCTGTTGCCGTCTCCGGGGACTGATCTCCTGCGAAGCGTGGCATATAATGCTCACGAACAGCTGCCGCCACTTCCTGATCCTCACCTTGCTGAAGCGCGTACTTCTCACCCATGATTCCTTGAAGCTCAGTGAACTCGTATACCATCTGACTCACCAGGTCGAATTTATGAATTGCACCGGCACGGCTGACTTTTTCGATATCTGCGTCAAATAAAGGTGCGAGCATCTGCGCAATTTCAGTCACGCGACGTGCTTTCGCTCCAGTCGTCCCCAATTTTTCATGGAATACGATGCGATCGAGACGAGCGAGTTGGTCATCAATCTTTGTCTTTTTGTCCTCCTCATAGAAGAAGACGGCATCTGCAAGACGAGCACGGATGACTTTTTCATTCCCGCGCGCCACGTTTTCTAGGTGCTCTGCATTTCCATTTCGGACCGTGACAAAGTAGTTTTTCAACGTTTCGTCGATATAAACTGGGAAGTAACGTTGATGCTCTTTCATCGTTGTGATGAGTACTTCCTCAGGGAGGTCGAGATACGCCTCCTCAAATTCTCCGAAGAGGGCAGTCGGCCATTCGACTAAGTTTGTGACCTCTTCGAGTAAGTCAGCATCAAGCGGAACTGTCCATCCTTGTTTTGTGGCAAGTTCCTTAATTTGACGTTCGATTTCAGCTTTACGAGTCTCGTAGTTTGCCATGACAAACGCAGACTCTAATGTCTCTACATACGCTGCTGGTGATTCGACGACAACGTCTCCTTTACTGAGGAAGCGATGACCACGCGTCACGTTGCCGGTTTTCACGCCTTCGATTGTAAAATCGATGATGTCCTTACCAAATAGAGCAATCAACCAACGAATCGGACGCATGTAGCGTAAACTACTCGTTCCCCACTTCATGTTTTTTGGGAACGTCAGGCTACGAACGACGTCTTCGAGACCGTTTAACAATGAGCTTGTTTCCTGACCTTCTTCATGACGTTCTGCGAAGACATACTCGACCCCTTTTTCTTCTGCGAAGTACAGGTCCTCGACTGTCAATCCACGACCGCGAGCAAATCCTTGCGCCGCTTTTGACCAGTTCCCTTCCGCGTCCTGAGCAATCTTCTTAGCAGGTCCACGGAGTGTTTCTTTCAAATCCTGTTGCGTTTCGGCTACATCACGAACGATGACGGACAAGCGACGCGGTGTAGAATAAACCTCAATCGACCCAAATTCAACACGAGCTTCTTTTAAAAACGCATCAACACGTTCTGCCAATTGTTTCTCTGAACGCAAGACGTATTGAGCCGGTAGCTCTTCTAATCCAATCTCTAGTAAAAGGTCACGCATTCAAGTCACCTGCTTTCTCTTGTTTCAAAAGTGGGAAACCAAGGCGTTCCCGTTCTTCAATAAATTTAGCAGCACATGTACGTGACATGTTACGTACGCGTTGAATGAATCCGGTACGTTCCGTCACCGAAATGGCGCCTTTTGCATCCAACAAATTGAATGTGTGCGAACATTTCAGAATGTAATCGTACGCAGGGAAGACGAGATTCTCTTCAAGAGCACGTTTCGCTTCTTTCTCATATGTGTCGAATAACGTGAACAGCATGTCGACATCCGATAATTCAAACGTATATTTCGAGTGTTCGAATTCAGGTTGGTAGAAAATATCACCGTATTTGAAGCCGTCTGTCCATACGAGATCGAATACACTCTCCACTTCTTGAATGTAAGAGGCGAGACGTTCGAGTCCGTACGTGATTTCTACGGCAATCGGGTCACACTCGATTCCACCGACTTGTTGGAAATACGTGAATTGCGTGATTTCCATCCCGTTTAGCCAGACTTCCCAACCGAGACCAGCTGCTCCGAATGTCGGGTTTTCCCAATTATCTTCAACGAAACGAATGTCGTGCTCAAGCGGATTGATTCCAATCAACTCGAGACTTTCTAAGTAAAGTTCTTGAATGTTGCTTGGAGAAGGTTTCATGATCACCTGGAACTGATGGTGTTGATACAGACGGTTAGGGTTCTCACCATAACGTCCATCAGCCGGACGGCGTGATGGTTCTGTGTAACAAACGTTCCAAGGTTCTGGACCTAGAGTTCTTAACGTAGTCATTGGGTTCAGCGTTCCTGCCCCTTTTTCAACATCGTACGCTTGCATCGTCAAACAACCTTTTGATGCCCAAAAGTTTTGTAGCGTGAGAATGATTTCTTGCATAGTCATATGCTTCATAAATGACACCTCCAATAGTATTGAAACGACAAAAAACGCCCCTATGTGCCTAGCACATAGGGACGGGATTGATTCCCGCGGTTCCACCCTACTTGCCCCAACATCGGGGCCACTCTTAAAGATGTGGGCGCTCTGGAATCGCCGTTCACCCTTCTCATGACGTTCGGCTCACACTATCCCGAACTCGCTTAACTCATGACAGGAAGAGTTACTTTTTTCCTTCATCGCGCACGCTATTTCATTTGTCTAATCGTAACTCATCGTATCGAATTCACTATAAAAAGTCAATCCTCATTCAGATGAAGTCGAATCATTTGGTCGAGTACACGCTTTGTCTTCAATCGCAACCCACTATACGATTCCATATATGCATCAAATAGCTGACGTAAAAGAATTCTTGACTCGTCTGATAGCGGTACGTTTCGAAATTCTGATAGATTGTGCTTACTCATCAAATAGAGAAGTTTCGCCAGTCGTTCCGACAGCCGAATCGTTCCTTCTTCTTGATGCCTTGCACATAAAAAGCCACCAGATGCAACAGAGAAGTACATCGGGTCCGTTACGTCCCCGCATCGCACACAACCCGTTAATACAGGGGAAACACCTAACAGATGTAAAATGCGTAATTCAATATGATGGGTGATTACGTCTGCATCCATCCCCGCATTCAACGCTTGGAGAGCATCTTGTAAAATTCGAAACAGTGGACGATTCTGCACCCGATCTTCCACAGAGCGGTCGACAAGCTCTAACCAATACATCGCGTACGACATCCGCACAACATCTTTTCGAATCTCCGGGTAGGAGGTGACGACATCGGACGATTTTAACTGAGCCAGTCCCCGGCTAGACGGAAAAATATATATACCTTCTACGAACGGCTGACTCGAAGCGTGAAATCGGCTGCCCGGTTTCTTTGCGCCTCGTGCCATAATCGCAACTTTGCCGAGTTCTTCTGTAAACAATGTCACGACTTTATTCGATTCACCATAATTGACGGTACGAATGACGACTCCCGTGACTTTTTGTAACATGGCTTAATACTCGTCGTCGCGGAAACCGAGGTCACGTAGCTGACCCATCTTGTTACGCCAGTCTTTCTGAACTTTGACCCAAAGGTTCAAATACACTTTCGTACCGAGAAGAGCCTCGATATCGTGGCGGGCATCTGTTCCGATTTCGCGAAGCATCGTCCCTTTTTTCCCGATAATGATCCCTTTTTGAGAATCCCGTTCCACCATGATCACGGCTTCGACGTCGATCATCTCGGAGTTTTCACGTTTCTTAATCGATTCGATGGCCACAGCGATTGAGTGTGGCACTTCATCGCGTGTCTTATGCAACACTTTCTCACGAATCATCTCAGAGATAATAAAACGCTCCGGATGGTCGGTCACTTGATCGGCAGGATAATACATCGGTCCTTCCGGCAATAACTTTTTGATTTCACCTAAGAGCGGTTCGACGTTATTGCCTTGTAGCGCCGAAATCGGGACGTACGCTGCAAAATCCAGTTCATTCGTATACTGTTCAATCACCTTTGGTAGTTCGTCGGGATGAATTAAATCAATCTTGTTCATAACCAAGATGATTGGTGTATCGAGCCCTTTAAGCTTCTCAATGATAAAATCGTCCCCGGCACCACGAGGTTCAGTCACATTCACCATGAAAAGAATCGCATCGACTTCGCGAAGGGCATTCGTTGCTACTTTCATCATGAAGTCACCGAGACGATGTTTCGGTTTATGGATTCCCGGAGTATCGATGAATATGATTTGTGAATCATCCGTCGTGTATACGCCTTGTACTTTATTTCGTGTCGTTTGCGGTTTATCAGACATGATGGCAATCTTTTGACCAATCACGTGATTGAGGAATGTGGATTTTCCAACGTTCGGTCGGCCAATGATCGACACGAATCCAGATTTAAAATCTTCTTGATACATAGTGCACCTGCTTTCTCAATTTCAGAACTCTTAGTATAGCACGTTCCATAGCCTTGGACCGAATATAATGAGTGCCGTTACGGCAGCACCTATAGAGGCGACTAGTACGGCTCCTGCGGCAACATCTTTCGCTTGCTTCGCGAGCGGATGGACATCTTTCGTGACGAGATCGACCGCACGCTCGATGGATGTATTCATCAGCTCTAAACTAATGACTGCGACCACCCAACCGAGCAGAATCAAATTTTCACGCACCGACGTTTGTAGCCATATCGCAAAGGTGAATACGAGTAGGGCCGATATGAGATGAAGACGCATATTCCGTTCTGCGCGAACGGCATGCAGAATTCCTTCGCACGCCACTCGGAACGGTCTCACACGTTGCCCCGCTTCAATTCGAAGTGAGTGAGGACTGCCTCTTGCCTTGCAGTCATCTCCGCTTCATCCTCCGGTGTCATATGATCGTAACCTAATAGATGAAGGAATCCATGGATAGCCAAGAAGCCTAGCTCTCGCTCGAACGAATGACCATAGTCAGCGGCTTGCTCCCGGCAACGTTCTACCGAGATGACCAAATCACCAAGGAGGTGCGGCTCGTCTTCGTCGAGTGTGAAGTCCAACTCATCTTCGCCCATCTCATCAAAGGCAAAGCTAATGACGTCGGTCGGGGCATCTTTCCCTCTCCATTCCCGGTTCACCTCATGAATTTCCGCATTTGTTAAGTAAGTGACCGATAATTCGCTCGGCTCTTCCACCTCTTCTAATTGAGCGGCATGTTGTAAAATCGATTCAACGAGCTCAATTTGAGATGTTGTTAACAGTTCATGTTCATCGTTCGAGATGATTTGCATGTAGTTCTCCCTCTTTCTTTAATTCTGGATATTCAATTCGTTCATGGAACAAACCGGTCAATGTCTCACACGCACTTTCTCCGACAAGCCAAATCTCCTTTGTCGTTAACTCGCATTCTTCAAATTGTCCATCCGCTAACTTATCACGGATGATGGATCGGACGAGCATCCGAATTTTCTCCGGTGTCGGCTGTTTTTGCGAACGGACGGCTGCCTCAATCGAGTCGACAATCATGACGACTGCCGCTTCACGAGTTTGAGGTTTCGGACCAGGGTAACGGAAGCGAGACTCCGAAACGTCCTTCTCTTGATCTTCTTTCGCCTTCACATAGAAGTATTTCAATAAAGATGTTCCATGATGCTGTTCAGCAATATCGATAATTTCTTTCGGTAACTTATAGCGCCGCAACAAATCGGCCCCATCGTAAGGGTGAGCCATGATGATATCCGCAGATTCTTCAGGTGTCAGCCGGTCATGCGGATTTCCTCCACCTTGCTGGTTTTCAATGAAGTGAAGCGGTCGCTCCGTCTTCCCGAGGTCGTGATAATAACTTGCGACCCTCGCGAGCAAGCCATCTGCTCCAATTGCTTCACAGGCAGATTCCGCCAAGTTCGCCACCATCATACTATGATGATACGTGCCCGGTGCTTCCATTAATAATTTTCGTAATAATGGATGCGTCGGGCTCATCAACTCGATGAGTCGACCAGACGATAAGACCCCAAACCACGGCTCTAGAAAAGGTAAGAACCCGAACGTCAAGACAATGGATAAAAGGGCGCTGATTACGGCAAATCCCGATAGATACATCGCCATTTCCCATGAGATTTGCACGTTCCGCAACAAGAGCAAGGCAATCACCATGATGATGTTCACGAGACCGAGCAACACACCTGACAAGAACAAACGCTTCCGCTGAATTTTAGGTTCGACCAAAAAGACAGCTAAGAAACTTCCTGTCGCAACGTACACCAAGGTCATGAAATTCGTACTTTGTCCAAAAGTGACAACGATACTCCCGGCAATCATCGTTATAAATGCCGATGCGAGCGCCACTCGTTCATCGATGAGAATCCGCAACAATAATACGACGAATGCGGTCGGTGCCAAGATATATGCGTATGTCGTATAGTCGACCCCGATGTATCCGACACCAAAGAAAATGCCGAGTTGTAAGAGTAATAGCCCATAAACCGTTACTAAGATTTTTGGACTCAGCAATAGATCTTTAATCTTTGAACGGATGAGCATAAACAAAAATCCACCGGTCAACAACGCACTGAGTAAGAATGACCCAAATAACGGTGCAAGCGAACGGTTCGGATCAATCGCTCCAGAGAGTTCAAGCTTTCGATACACCTCTCGCGTAACGACTTCTCCTTGGTTTACGAGAAGTTGCCCTTCCTGAATGATGACTGGATCGACCGCATCGACGGCTTCCTGTTCCTTTTGACGGGTCGCCTCGGAATCGAATACATAGTTTGGCACGATGAGTTCATCGCTTAATGTTTTTGAGATGGCCCGGAATTCAAACGAGAGCGGCGATTGATCGATAATCGCAGCCGCTCGGTCCCGAGCCTCGGCAACCGCCTCGGAACTCGTTTCAATCCGATCGTCCATCACTTGCTGTAGTGCGGTCACCGTCACATCCTCGACCGTTTGACGGGTATTTTTGTCGGCTTCAAGAAGCGAATTTAATTCTTCATCAGCGAGAGCCCCATTTGCCTCAGTAGAATTCAGACGATTCTTAATATCTGCAAGTTCCGTCTCGTCATCGGTTTTGTCAAAAGCTGCGAACAATTGCTCGACTTTTGCAATTTGTTGATCAGCGAATTCCCGTCTCAGCGAGAACTGGCTCCCCACACCGTTCGTCACTTCCTGCTTCAACCGTTCGGTCGCCACTCGATCCTCGACAGTGATAGGAGACCGAATATCTTGTTCGGCAATCCCTAGCGGTTCCACACTGATGATGGATGGTCGCACTGTGAAATAAAGAATGGCACCTAATAGTAGGAAGAAAATAAGCGAGATGGTCGCGACGGTCCAGTTTTTAGCTTGCTGCATTCGTGCCCCCCCTTTCACGATTTATGACCTCTTTTGTCTGCTTATGTGATATCTGTACTATAAGCATTGATAATTTTCTTGACGAGTGGATGGCGAACTACGTCCGAGGCACTGAAGTGTTCGAAATGAATCCCGTCCACGCCTTCTAAGAGGTGTAGTGCTTCTTGTAATCCCGACGCCTTCCCTTTTGGTAAATCGACTTGTGTCAAATCCCCTGTGACCACCATTTTTGATCCAAAACCAAGTCGTGTCAAAAACATCTTCATTTGTTCTTTTGTCGTATTCTGAGCCTCATCTAAGATAACGAACGCATCTTCTAGCGTCCGTCCACGCATATAAGCGAGAGGAGCCACTTCAATCGTTCCTCGTTCTAACAGACGGTTCGTCTGTTCAACCCCGTATACATCAAATAAGGCATCATATAATGGACGAAGATATGGATCTACTTTTTCTTTTAAGTCTCCTGGTAAAAAACCTAGGTTTTCACCAGCTTCAACGGCAGGGCGTGTCAGGATGATTCGTTTGACTTGGCCTTCTTTTAACGCTCGAGCGGCTAGAACGACCGCCAAATACGTTTTCCCTGTCCCGGCAGGTCCGATTCCAAAAACAAGGTCCCGTCGTTCAATCGCACGAACATACCGACTTTGCCCAACAGTTTTAGCACGAATCGGTTTCCCTTTGTTCGTCGTGAAGACGACCCGCTCATAATGTTCGAGCAGTTCATCCCCTTTTCCGACTTGGATATGTTGGATGACACTAATGGCGTCACTTTCATTTAGACGCGCACCTTTTTTCACCAATTTTTGCAAAGTAAGAATAACTTGTTTCGTCACCTCTAACGCTTCACTCGAATCGGCTTGGATAATCAACTCCTCACCTCTAGGGATGAGCGCTACTTTTAATTCTGTTTCAACCGCCTGGAACACTTCATCTTTTGGTCCGAGTAAAGCTTGCGCTTCATTCGCTTGTTCCATTACGAATGGTATTTTATCAGTCATAATCAATGGATGCATTGCCCCCTCATAAAATCAGATATTCCTCTTTTACTTTAGCACTATCACGCCTATCGTGAAAGAAAGACCGCGTAATTTCCACATGCAAAAGGCAGTAACATCACGTCACTGCCTTCCTGTTACTTTTTTCGTTTCGAGACTGGAGGTTGTAAAACCTCACTCCAAATGACAGCTTCCCGCATCCGTTTTTTCGAAATTTTCGTTTTTCTCGGTTTTATTTCCTGTGGAATCGGTGGGATTTTAACCGCTTGCTCGAACTGAGCACTCACTTTCGGCATCTCGACTTGACGTTCACGAGGAAGTTGTCGCTCTTCCGTTCGCGCCACTCGTCGTCTCACCTTTTGTGATACAGGCTTCTTCTCTGATTCGGAGTCATCAAACGACGATTCAATTTCTTTCATCACGTCCCCGACCGAATCCAAGTAGCGTTTCAGTTCACTGCTTTGAGGACGGTCGTCAGAGGACGATGACTTTTCAAGCCGCTTCATCACTGCCGAGGCAATACCGAAGGCGGCTAACAAAAGTACCCAAAGTCCATCCATATCAATCACTCGCTATCTGATTCAGAATCGACAGGTGATCCAATCGCTTTTCGCATTTCTGTATCCGCTTGAACGTTCAAGTAATTTACGTAATCCATGACGCCTAGCTTTCCGTGACGCAATGCTTCGGCCATCGCGAGCGGGACTTCTGCTTCCGCACTGACGACCTTCGCGCGCATCTCTTCAACAGAAGATTTCATTTCCTGTTCGCGGGCAATCGCCATCGCACGGCGTTCTTCCGCCTTCGCTTGCGCAATCTTTTTGTCCGCTTCGGCTTGGTCAGTTTGTAAAACCGCACCGATATTCTTACCGATGTCGATGTCTGCAATGTCAATCGATAGTATTTCAAACGCTGTCCCCGAATCTAATCCTTTTGTAAGAACGGTACGCGAAATCAAATCTGGATTCTCTAATACATGTTTATGATTGTTTTGAGAACCAATCGTCGATACGACACCTTCTCCGACACGGGCGATAATCGTTTCTTCCCCTGCACCACCGACGAGACGGTCGATGTTGGCCCGTACCGTAATGCGTGCTTTTGCCTTCACTTCAATCCCGTCCATCGCTACACCTGCGATAAATGGTGTTTCAATGACTTTTGGGTTAACCGACATTTGTACGGCTTCAAGTACGTTCCGACCTGCCAAATCGATGGCTGCAGCGCGCTCAAATGATAATTCGATATTTGCACGGTGTGCGGCAATCAACGCGTTCACTACGCGGTCGACGTTACCACCTGCCAAGAAGTGACTCTCTAGCTGATTTGTGTTTAACTCGATTCCCGCCTTGACCGCTTTAATCAACGGGTTGACAATCTTTGATGGAACGACGCGACGAAGGCGCATCCCAATCAATGTGAAGATTGAGACATGAACGCCTGCAGCAAACGAACTGATCCATAATCCAACTGGTACGAACGTGAAGAATATGGCAAGTGCAATTAATCCTCCACCTGTAATGAGTAACGTCGTCAGTAATTCTGGTGTCATTCTGTTACATCCTCCTTCGGTTCTACAAAGTTTCGAACGACAATTCGCCCTGAGTCCACTTTATATACCTGAATTTTTGTCTGCTGATCGAGATAGCTACCTTCTGTCACGACGTCGATTCGTTCTCCGTCAATCTCAGCAGTACCTGCTGGGCGAAGTGGGGTCAAGGTGACACCCACCTTTCCGAGAAGTTGTTTTCGGTCTTCATGGGACAGGTAACCTTTTTCGGTAGATGTCGAATCGGTTAAGATCAACCCTTTATAAATGAGCGGACGATTCGTACTCAAGCGGCGATACGCCCAAAATCCAAGTCCTGTGAGCACCGCTGCCGCCAGACCAACCGAAAGCCACAGCTGACCAATTGTCGCACCAGCCATAATCAAACTGGCAACAACCGCCCCAATACCAAGCAAACCGAACAATCCAAAGCCTGCTACGAACACTTCAATTCCAAGAAGGACGACTCCGACGAAAAAGACTGTCAGAATCACTCCGAGACCAAATGTCATCGTCTTGCTACCCCCTTCCAAATTCAAAGCTATCTCCTATCTCTAGTGTATACGAAACAAGATTGAATGTGGTTTCAGAATACGCAAAAAAAGCAGAAACTTTCGGTTTCCCAAAAAGTTTCTGCTTTTTCATCAATTCGTCAACTGTTGTTTGACGATTCGGTTCACAAGACCACCGTCTGCCTTGCCTTTTACTTGCGGCATGACGACGCCCATCACCTTACCCATATCCGATGGAGCAGATGCGTTCGTTTGAGCAATTGCTGCTTGGACGATCTTAGTCACTTCATCTTCTGAGAGTTGTTCAGGCATATAGGCTTCTAGGACGACAATTTCTTCTGCTACTTTGGAAGCAAGGTCTTCACGACCAGCGCTTTCGAATTCTCGGAGGGAGTCTCTGCGCTGTTTCATCTCTCGGTTGAGCACCGTGAGTTCCTCTTCCTCGGTAAGATCTTGACGGCCTAGTTTGATAGCCTCATTTTGGAGCGACGCTTTCACCATTCGGATCGTCGTAAGACGATCTTTTTGTTTAGCGCGCATGGCTTGCTTCATGTCGTCCGTCAAGCGTTCTTGAAGACTCATGAGCCAACACCCTCTCTACAAATGAAACTGGAATCAGAATTTCTTACGCTTACGCGCAGCTTCTGATTTCAATTTACGTTTTACGCTTGGCTTTTCGTAGTGACGACGTTTACGAACTTCGGCAAGTGTGCCATCTTTCGAAACACCGCGTTTGAAACGACGAAGAGCGTCTTCAAGCGATTCGTTTTTACGGACACGAGTTTCCACTAGTTTTCCCTCCCTCCGAATTACACGACTAAGGAAACGTGTTTCACACGTCATATCATATTATAGTGAAATTAAGTCGTGTGGTCAACCACTTATTAATAGTCGCTGTCTGAACGTCCACCAGTGACAATCGCAATACCTGCTGATGCACCGATTCGTGTAGCTCCAGCATCAATCATCGCCTTTGCACCTTCGAAGTCACGAACACCACCTGAAGCTTTTACGCCGAGGTCTGGTCCAACTGTTTCGCGCATGAGGCGAATGTCTTCGACAGTTGCTCCACCAGTTGAGAAACCAGTTGATGTTTTCACGAAATCTGCTCCAGCCTTAACTGAAAGTTCAGCAGCTTTCTTGATTTCTTCTTTAGTAAGCATGCATGTTTCAAAGATGACTTTGACAAGTGTACCGTTTGCCGCTTCAACAACCGCACGGATGTCACGCTCTACGAGATCGTAGTCGCCGTCTTTGAGTGCTGCGATGTTGATGACCATGTCAACCTCATCTGCACCATTTGCGATCGCGTCTTTTGTTTCGAACGCTTTCACCTCAGGTGTGTTCGCTCCAAGCGGAAAACCGATGACCGTGCATACTTTGACGTCATCATCTGATTTGAGCTCTTGCGCAGCATACTTGACCCAAGTCGGGTTGACACAAACACTCGCGAATTTGTACTCGAGCGCCTCTGCACATAGTTTTGTAACCTGGTCTTTTGTTGTTTCAGCTTTCAATGCTGTGTGATCGATATAACGGGCTAATTCCATTATTCATTTCCTCCTCTGACATATAAGTCTGACATCTAACATATTACCATGTTTTTTTGAGATGTAACAGCTTTCAAATTCAAATTAACTGACGACGTTTACGGGCAACGACCCAACTGTTCCAACTGAAGAAGAAAATAGCGAGCCAAATGCAGGTGAAGGCAAAGATATGATACGACGTAAACGGTTCATGGTACATGACGACCCCGATAATCAAGCTAAGTGTCGGTGCGATAAATTGAAGAAACCCGACGAGAGTGAATGGAATCTGTTGTGCCCCATACCCGAACAAAAGAAGTGGTAACGCCGTGACTACGCCCGTCCCGAGGAGCGCAACCCAAATCACAGGAGACACATCAAAAGCGATGTTGTCGGTGACGACTTGATTCCCGAGGAAGAGCAGCGCCACAGGGACGACTGCTAACGTTTCAATCCCTAGGCTGACTGTCGAGGCAAGGGGGCGTCGTTTTTTCACCATCCCATAAAATCCGAACGTACTCGCTAAAACGAATGAGATCCAAGGGAACGAGCCGTATCCTAACGTCAATACGAGTACCCCAACCGAGGCAATTCCGACAGCTATCCATTGGACTCGGTTTAATGATTCCCGAAATACGAGCACCCCTAACACCATACTGACAAGTGGATTTATGTAATACCCAAGAGACGCTTCGATAATATATCCGTGATTGACTGCCCATATGTACACAAACCAGTTTGCGCTAACGATGAATCCGTTTAACATGAATGCGTTTCGCGTAGCACGATGTCGAAGGGCGTAACCGAACTCTTTCCACTGATTTGTCCATCTCAGGACGAGTAAGATAAATAAAAATGACCAAACGATTCGATGCGCCAAAATTTGACCGCTCGGCACTTCTTGTAAAAATTTCCAATAAATCGGAAGGACGCCCCACATGACGTAGGCCCCGATTGTCGTCAACACTCCCTTATTCACACGTTCACCCGCTCTCTTTCAAGTTAAAAACAGTTTAGTCGATGAAAGACTTCCGATACAAGACTTTTTTCTCATGAAAAAAGGACGCGAAAACGCGCCCTGACTGTTTATTGCTTCACTTGCTCGATCGCCGACAAAGCTTGCGCCAAATCTTCCATCAAGTCATCAATGTCTTCGAGTCCGACCGAAATACGGACGAGCCCATCGGTGATTCCGAGTTCCGCTCGACGTTCAGCCGGAATCGACGCATGTGTCATGCGGGCCGGAACACTGATCAAGCTCTCTACTGCACCTAAGCTCTCAGCAAGCGTAAAGTATTTCGTCTTCGCGACCATCATTTCCGCCGCTTCCGCTGAACCAACATCGAATGCAATCATCCCACCGAACCCGCGCGCTTGAGATAAATGTATACGTTTCGCTTCTTCACTTGAAACACTTGGGTGGAGCACACGGGACACGCTCTTTTTAGATTGTAAAAATTCGACCAATGCACGAGCATTTGATTCAATTTCCTCCATCCGGACGGCCAGCGTCTTGATGCCTCGAACAACAAGGAAGCTGTCTTGTGGTCCGAGTACTGCCCCAACAGAGTTTTGAAGGAAGGCCAAAGCCTCGCCTTGTTCTTCCGTACGAGCGACAACTAGTCCCGCCACGACGTCACTATGTCCACCCAAGTACTTCGTTGCACTGTGGAGGACATAGTCTGCTCCAAGATCGATTGGATTTTGGAAATAAGGCGTCATGAACGTGTTATCCACGACGAGTAGGACGTCTGCCTCATCTGCAATCGTGCGCATCGCGCGAATGTCCGTCACATTTAGAAGCGGGTTGGTCGGTGTTTCGACATAAATCATTTTCGTGTTCGTTTGAAGCGCATTCCGAACCGCTGTTTCATCGGATGTATCGACAAAAGTTGCTTCCAAGCCTCGTGACTGAAATACTCGATTGAATACACGGTATGTTCCTCCATACACGTCAGATCCGACGATGACGTGGTCTCCTGATTTTAGTAGCATGAGCACCGTCGAGATGGCTGCCATCCCAGAACCAAATGCAAAGCCTTGTACACCGCCTTCAATGTCGGCAATGAGTGTCTCGAGCGCTGTTCGCGTCGGGTTTGCCGACCGAGAATACTCGTATCCTTCTCGTAAGTTCCCGATCCCGTCTTGCTTGTATGTGCTCGTTTGATAAATCGGTGGTGTGACGGCTCCTGTCAATGGATCCGTCGTCTTACCGCCGTGAATGAGTGCTGTCTTTGTACGCATGTTCTGCCTCCTTGACAATTCCTTGACTTAAATATCGCTCTGCACTGTCCGGCAAGATTGTCACAATCGTGCCTTCCGTCAATTGATTTGCTTCCTTTACACACGCTGCGATGGCGGCACCTGATGAACTACCGATGAGCAGTCCTTCCTGTTTCGCCAAATGTGCCACATAGTAGAACGCTTCTTCATCCGTGATCGTATGGATCGCATCCACATAAGACCGCTCCAAAAATGGTGGCCATTTCTCAACGCCGATTCCTTCCGTTTTATGAGGGCCCGGTTCACCACCGTTTAAAACCGATCCGACCGGCTCCACAACGACAGTTTTCGTACCGAGAGGTTTCAGCGTTTGCGCGACACCAGTGAACGTTCCTCCCGAACCAGCTCCGGCTATGAACACGTCAATCCGAGGCAGGTCGTTTAGAAGTTCACGAGATAGAATGTCAACGTATGCGTCCGGGTTGTCCCGGTTTGAGAACTGTTCCGGGACATAGGCGTCATGCTCTTTCGCCAATTCGACCGCGTGATGGATTGCGCCTTTCATCCCAAGTTCTGTCGGCGTGTTGACGACCGTGGCCCCCAAGAGTCGCATGAGCGCTTGTTTCTCTTGACTAAACTTTTCAGGGGTTACGGTAAAAAGACGAATCCCGAACCGTTGGCAAGCAAGGGCGAGACCAATCCCGGTGTTCCCGGCTGTCGGTTCGATCACCGTGCCACCTGGTGCGACATCTCCGCGCTCAATTGCTCGTTCAATCAAATTCATGCCGAGTCGGTCTTTCACACTTCCACCCGGATTCATCATCTCGAGCTTTCCGTACACTTTGACATTTGCGGGTACGGGAAGTGAATGGAGTTCAATGAGCGGTGTATCCCCGATGAGCTCGTAGACGTCACGGACAATCATCTTACGCTTCGTCCTTAAAGATAATATGCCACTCGTCTCGCTTTGCGAGCATATCTGAAGCTAACTTCTTTGCTCCTTCAAAATCATGATGGTTTGCGCTTCCACATTGTACGGGGTTTTGTGCCGGCAATTCCTCTGCGTTCATCGCATCGCGTAAAGTGGCTTCCACCAAATCGAGCATTCGGTCATAATCCCCGTCATTCAACATCGTCCAATAGAATCCTGTCTGGCATCCCATAGGTGAAACATCAACGATATCATTTGAATGATTACGACTGTTTTCCGCAATCAAATGTTCGAGTGAGTGAACCGCACGCATTGGCATGAGGCCTTCGTTCGGTTGAATGAAACGAATATCATATTTATAGATCGTGTCAGCTGACCCCTCTTTCACGCCAGCCAGACGAACATACGGAGCCTGAACTTTCGTATGATCTAAGTTAAAACTTTCAACGTTATATGTTTTCATGTGTAATTCCTCCTCGATACTTAGTGGCTACTACGAGCCATACGAACTTATTTTTTTGCGTCATCATCACGTTATAACCATTCGCTTCTAACATAGAACGAATCGTTGTCGTATATGGATAGTATTCACGATTCAAGTCTTCAACTAGGTCTGAGTAACTGTTAGCCTTCGCCCAATCGATGATGTCCTGACGGGATACCGGAGATTCAAACATCGTGTCGAGCAACACGAACTTCGGATGTCCCCATTCTCCGACATATTGACGAATCGCCGTCTCCTTTTCAGAATCCTTCAAATGATGAAAAGCATACGACGACACGACCGTATCGACTTGTGAAAAGTCTGGATATCGGAGAAAATCGCCTTCCTGAACTTCAATACCTAATTTGTCAATCGCAATCTGCCGCATCTCCGGAGACGGTTCAATCGCGATCAACGGATGTCCTTTTAAAATGCGACTACTCAGGTTACCCGTCCCTACACCGAACTCAAGCACCGTTCCTTCAACGTGTAGCGCAACTTCATCCAACATTTGTTCATACTCAACAAACACCTCATGATATTGCTCGTCATGACCTTCGACAGCCGTATCGTAATCTTTTGCCCAATCTTTAAAGATGTCCATGAATGGTAAGTTCATAGCGCCACCCCAATCTTTATTCTTACTAATTTGATATGTATTATCGGCATTTAACATTAACGCTAGATTACCAGGTTTTTTTACTCGTTTCAAGTCATTAGCTAGATTTTTTATTCTATCTATAAAGGATATAGGTCTTATGTGTTAGGTCTTTAGTAATTGTCAGAACATTAAAATTTGTGCAAAAACACTCCCCTATTTTACAAAAAAATCCACTGCTATTATGTTAAATAGCGTTATGATAGTCTTCAATGTTAGGAATCGCTTTTTTTACAGATAATAACAAATTACAGGGGGCTAACACGTTGTCACGTAAAAAAATCTATCTGAACGCATCACTCGCCACATGTATCGCATTATCACCAGCACTGATTCAAGCTGGTACATCATCTGTTTCAGCAGAAGCATCCGTAAAACCAAAACTTGTGCTCGAAAAGAAGCAGAAAAAAGTAAGGGTCGTGGTTGAACTCGTAGGAGACCCAGCGATTGCAGAAGCTGCTCAAAAAGGAAAAAAATTTAATGAATTAACAAAATCGGAACAAAACAAGGCTCAAGAATCTGTGGAGTCCGAACAAAAACGGGCCAAGTCTGCTCTCAAGAAACAAGGGGTGACCGCTTCTCCGATTGAAGAGTTCACAACTGTCTTTAACGGCTTCTCAACGTTCCTGTCAACAAGTGAAATTGCTAAAGTCGAAGCGTTACCTGAAGTCGCGACCGTTCACATCGTCAACGAATATGAGCGTCCAGAAGTGAAGCCAGATATGATCACGAGTAACGGGATGGTCCAAGCCGAGCAAACATGGGGCGATTATGGATTTGCAGGCGAAGGGACAGTCGTCGCTGTCATCGACTCAGGAATTGACGCTGAGCATCGTGACTACCGAATCACAGACGCAAAAACGGCAGAATTGACGAAATCAGAAGTCAATCAGGCAATTGCATCATTCGATTTACCTGGAGCTTATGTGAACGAGAAAGTTCCATACGCTTATAACTATTACGATGAGAACGATGATATTAAGGATGATTCTCCAGGCGCATCGATGCACGGTCAACACGTCTCAGGAACGGTTGCCGCGAATGGTGACTTGGAAAATGGAGGCATCAAAGGTGTCGCTCCAGAAGCACAAATCTTAGGTTTGAAAGTATTTAGTAACGATCCAAATTACGCATCTACATATGGTGATATTTATATTAAAGCGATTGATGATGCAATCAAGCTCGGAGCGGACGTCATCAACATGAGCCTTGGTTCTACCGCTGGATTTGTGAATGCTGATTCTCCAGAGCAACAAGCCGTTCAACGCGCCGTCGACAACGGAATCTTCATGTCGATTTCCGCAGGGAACTCCGCATACTTCGGTCACGGATTCGACTTGCCAACCGCTTCAAACCCAGATACGGGCGTCGTTGGGGCACCAAGTGTCAGTCAAGCGTCAACATCGGTTGCGTCTCTTGAGAACGATCAAATTCAATTGGATGCATTTCGCGTCGGGAATGAAAAAATCGGATGGAAGAAGCAAGACGGTCCTGCTTTCAAGGAAGGTACATATGACATCGTATATGTCGGAGACGGACAATCGGAAAATTATGAAGGGAAAGACGTAAAAGGAAAACTCGTCCTCGCCGTGCGTGACGGCGGATACTTCTATTCGAAGATTCAAAAAACTGCTGAGGAACAAGGCGCAGCAGGTGTCATCGTTCGAGGCGCTGTCTCACATGGTGATTATGTATCGATGGCACTCGATCAACCTCAAATCCCAATGGCTTCACTCAGCATTCAGGATGGGAATGAACTTAAAGACAAATTAGCCGAAGGTCCACTTCAAGTGACGTTTGCCGGTGACCGGATCAGTGTCAACAACCGTTCAGCCGGTGCGATGTCTGATTTCACCTCATGGGGTGTCACACCAAACCTTGACTTCAAGCCAGAACTTTCTGCACCAGGCGGTCAAATTTTCTCTACGTTCAACGACAACCAATATGGGTTGATGAGTGGAACATCAATGGCAGCACCGCACGTTGCCGGAGGGGCAGCCCTCGTTCTTGAGCGTGTGGACCGCGACTTCAAGTTGAGTGGAAAAAATCGTGTCACGATGGCAAAGAACTTGTTACTCAACACATCAAAGCCTGTCACGGATATCGGACCATATAACCAGGAATTGAAACAGTCTCTTCCGTACTCACCACGTCGTGCCGGAGCCGGTCTCATGCAACTTCATGCGGCCGTCACGTCCCCAGCTGTCGCGTATGAGAAGAAGACGAAAGAAGCAAAAGTTGCTTTAAAAGAATTATCGAAGAGTAAAGCCTCATTCAAAATCGTCGTTGAGAATATGTCAAACGAATCATTGACGTATGATGTGGCAGCATCTCTGCAAACTGATCTCGCTGTCAAAAACAAAGACGGGGTCATCCAAAATGCAATGGAAGCCCAGGCTCTTCAACAAGCGATCATTAAAATCAACGGTGCCAACACGAGTAAAGTCACGTTGAAAGCAAAACAGAAGAAAGAGATTACAGTCTCAATCGATGTATCGAAAGCAAAAGTACTCAACCCTGAAACATTGGACGGAGCCGTATCTGCTAAATCCGTCTTTGAGAACGGCTATTTCGTTGATGGATTCCTTCGTTTGACAGACCCACGTGGGACAGACGGTCATCCATCACTCGTCGTTCCGTTCGTTGGATTCGAAGGAGACTGGGGAAAAGCACCGATCTTTGACGATACGATTTATGGGGAAGGCGCATTCTACGGCGTCTCTGGATTGGTCGATGCAGAAGGAAACTACTTAGGTGAAAAGCTAGATGAATCTGTGGCTGGTGAAGCGGTTGCCATCTCACCAGATGGAGACGGATCGAAAGACACTGCAACTCCAGTCTTCTCGCTATTACGTAATGCGAAAGACATCAAATATCGGGTCGTAGATGAGAAAGGGAACGTCCTTCGCACCCTCAAGATGGAAGACGAATTGAGAAAGAATTACTTCGACGGTGGAAGTGGCGATTATTACTATTACGCAGCGGATAACGCTTGGGATGGAAAATTGAATGGAAAGATGGCGCCAAAAGGCACATATTACTATGAGATTGAAGCAAGCATTGATTACATGAAGAAACAGGCTCAAACATTGCGCATCCCTGTCAAAGTGGATTACACAGACCCACGCTTCACCCTTCGTTGGGACGATAACGTAGCAAGCGTCAAAGCATCGGATGACTTTGCGGGAATCAATGGGATTGAATTCCTTCTTAACGGTGAAGTCGTTGAGAAAGAAGCGGACGATACAGCTACCTTCACACTCGATACTCCAATCGAATCAACAGACCAACTCGCTGTTCGTGTATCGGATAATGCTGGAAATGTGATCACTCGAAATGTTTCTACAGAAAATGATGCGGCCAAACCTGGAGTCTTTGTCGATGCACCACTCGCCTTGTCTCCATATGGTACATCAATTGTACCGTTAATCGGTCAAATCAAGGATGCCTCTGAAATCGCCTCGTTTACAGTAGACGGAGTCGAAGTGCCACTCAAATATGATGCGACATCAGAACAATACACGTTCAATACGACTCGAACATATAAAGATGGATTCCATAAAGTTCGCTTCATCGCAGAAGATACTGCAGGAAACATGACAAACTTCGTCCGTCCAATCTTTGTCGATTCGACGAAAGCAAAATTATCCGTGACAAACGTGCCGAAGAACGTTTCGGCTAAGCAGAACTCTGTAAAAGTCAAAGTCAAAGTGACTGACAATTTTGATGAAATTAAACTTCGTGTCAATGGTGACTTGCAATGGAGCCAATCCATGAAAGAACCATATGCGATGAGAGCTTCCTCACGAACTGGAACAATCACACTCCCTGTGACAACAAAAGGAACAAATACCTTCACATTTGAAGTGACCGACCTTGGTGGGAACGTCACGAAGAAAGTGATTACGATCAACAAAAAATAAGCGACACCAAAAAACGGATGACCTCAATCGGGTCATCCGTTTTAGTGTCATTTGTTTAGTTCAAGCGCGAAAGAGATTGCAGACAATGCATAGAGCGGCGCCGTTTCAGACCGAAGAATGCGTGGACCGAAAGCACAGGCTGTCGCTCCCGCATCAATCAATTGCTTGATTTCTGTCACATCGAATCCACCTTCAGGTCCCGTGATGACGAGAAGGCGTTGTTTCGGTTTCAGTTGATTTAATAATTGCGCGAACGCAGACTGTTCACCTTCTTTTGCCGACTCTTCATAAGCGATGATGACGACATCATAGCCATCGATTTTCTGATTGAGCTCTTTAGGAGAGATGTACGCGCAAGTCGGTACCACGGCACGATATGATTGTTCAGCCGCTTCTTGCATAATCTTTTGAATCCGTTCCACTTTTTTCGGAGCTTTTTTCCCGTCCCACTTGGCGACAGAACGGGTCGATTCGAACAACAAAAGATGGTGAACGCCAAGTTCGGTCGCTTTTTGAGCGACAAGTTCGACCTTATCACCTTTAGGAAGCGCGTAGGCGAGCGTAACCTCAATTGGTAACTCAGTCGTCGCCTGTCGTGTCGATAGAACCTTCGCTTCTCCAGATTTCCCCTCAAGCGATGTCACGACACACGCATATTCATTCCCCGCACCGTCCAAAAGGACCATCTCATATCCGGGACCTTGCCTTAGGACGGTACCGATATGATGAACCACATCTGGAGGAAGCCTCACCGTTTCACCTGCAAATGATTCTCGTGTCAAAAAGTAACGTTGCATGATTTACCCCTTCTTAGCGATAATCGCGACCCAATCTTCCATCACGCGTGTCTCTTCAATCTCAAAGCCTGCAGCGACCAAGGCGTTCGTTACTTCAGCTCGTTTCTCTCCGATAATTCCAGAAGTGATGAAGTGCCCACCAGATTTCGTACGCGCGTAAGCATCTTCGATGAAGAGAAGGATGACGTCGGCGAGAATATTCGCAACGACCAAATCGTACTCTCCTTCTACACCTTTTAATAGATCTCCCGTCGTCACTTGAACGAGCTGTTCGGCACCGTTCGTCTCTACATTTTGACGAGCCGCTTCTACTGCGACTGAATCCAAGTCGAGCGCCTTTACACTCGTTGCTCCAAGTTTAGCAGCCGCAATCGACAATACTCCTGAACCTGTTCCAACATCGATGACATGGTCACCCTCTTGGATATAGTTCTCGATTGCCTGGATGCAGAGCATTGTCGTCGGATGTGTTCCAGTTCCAAACGCCATTCCCGGATCGAGGAGAATCACGTTCTCTTCCGGTTGCGGTGTATACTCTTCCCATAGAGGGACGATCGTCAACTGTTGTGAAATCTTGACTGGCTTATAGTATTGTTTCCAAGAGTGCGCCCAGTCCTCTTCGTCGATTTCAGCGACCGTGACTTCACCTGAACCAATATCAAGCATACTGCGAAGTCGTTCGATTTCTTTTCTCAAGTTCGAAAGCACATCTTGAAAATCACTTGAAGCTGGCACATATGCTTTGACGTGTACACCAGAAGTAGGATATGTTTCACGATCTGAAACGTCCCAAATCTCTCCGAAATGGTCTTCGGCCATCATTCGGTCAAAATCTTCGACGTCCTCGATGACGACACCTTGTGCCCCCACTTCGTGTAGTAAATTTGATACGGCTTCTACCGCAAGTTGTGTCGTGTGGACACAAATTTCAGACCATTTCATCGATTGCACACTCCTTTTTTAGTGACTAAAGAACTTTTTCATTTTTTGGAACATACCATGTTCCTCTTCTACCCCAGACTCACCGCTAATTTCTTCAAATTCACGAAGCAATTCTTTTTGACGATCTGTCATATGTTTCGGTGTCATCACGATGACACTGACAAATTGGTCGCCGTTTGCGCCTCCGCGTAGGCTCGGCATCCCTTTTCCACGTAAACGGAATTTTGAACCGGTTTGTGTTCCCGCAGGTACTTTCAAACTCACGTTCCCATGAACAGTCGGGACTTCGATTTCTGCACCGAGAGCCGCCTGGGCGAACGTGACCGGCATTTCCATTGAAATGTGTTGGTCGACACGGTCAAAAATTTCGTGGGCTCTTACACGAATAACAACGTATAAGTCTCCCGCTGGTCCACCATTCACACCCGGGCCGCCTTTTCCAGATAAACGAATCTGCTGACCGTTATCGATACCAGCAGGAATTTTAACTTCAACCGATTGCTTCTTCTTCACATGACCTGAACCATGGCAAGTCGAACATTTTTCTTTAATCGTCTTACCTGTACCATGACATTGACTACAAGGACGTTGATTGACCATACGACCAAGAACCGTATTTTGTTCGACTGTTTCGACTCCACTGCCGCCACATCGGTTACACGTTTCTGGTTTTGTTCCGGGTTTTGCCCCACTTCCCATACACGTATCACATTCGACTTCGATTTCGAGTTCAATCGTCTCAGTCTTCCCGGTCACACTCTCCATGAAATCAAGATCGACCACGTACTGATAGTCTTCTCCTCTTCGAGGTGCGTTTGGGTCTTGACGGCGTCCGCCGCCTCCGAAGAACATATCAAAAATATCTCCGAATCCGCCTTGGAAATCGCCACCGCCTCCGAATTGATTAGCTCCTTCAAAACCGAATCGGTCATATTGAGCCCGTTTCTGTTCATCAGAAAGCACCTCATACGCTTCACCGATTTCTTTGAACTTTTCAGCAGCATCTGCCTCTTGGTTGATGTCTGGATGATATTGACGGGCCAACTTACGGTATGCCCGCTTGATTTCTTGTGCTGAGGCCGACTTGTCGAGCCCTAGCACTTCATAATAATCTCGTTTCGCCACTTTTCTCGCTCCTATCCTCACTAACTTCGTATCGATTTTACCGATTCTACCTTAACATGGAAAGAGCCAAAGCAGAAACCTGCTTTGGCGCTCTCCTTTACAATGGCTGGTTATTTACGGTCGTCGAGATCCTCAAACTCTGCGTCCACGACATCATCGTCCTGTTTCGCTTCTGTTTGTGGTTCTGCACCTTCAGCACCTTGCTGTTCAGCCATTTTAGCATATACTTTTTGTGTCAACTCTTGAACGACAGCTGATAATTCGTCTTTGGCTGTCCGGATTTCCTCAAGGTCTGAACCTTCGAGAGCCGTTTTCGTTTTTTCTTTCGCAGCTTCCGCTTTTTCTTTATCTGCCTCTTCGACTTGCTCGCCAAGGTCTTTGATTGCCTTGTCAGTCGCAAAGACGAGTTGGTCTGCTTCGTTGCGGAGCTCAGCTTCTTCTTTACGTTGGTTATCAGCTTCCGCGTTCGCTTCCGCTTCTTTCACCATGCGCTCGATTTCCGCTTCATCGATACCTGAAGATGATTGAATCGTAATCGATTGTTCTTTGTTCGTACCAAGGTCTTTTGCCGATACGTGAACAATTCCGTTAGCATCGATGTCGAATTTAACTTCGACTTGCGGCACACCGCGTGGTGCCGGCGGGATGTCCGTCAATTGGAAGCGACCGAGCGTCTTGTTATCAGGCGCCATCGGACGTTCCCCTTGAAGGACGTGGATATCAACAGCTGGTTGGTTATCCGCTGCAGTCGAGAAGACTTGTGATTTTGATGTTGGGATTGTCGTATTACGATCAATCAATTTCGTCATCACGCCGCCCATTGTTTCAATACCGAGTGAGAGTGGCGTCACATCAAGAAGAACGACATCTTTCACGTCACCTGCAAGAACCCCACCTTGGATGGCTGCACCGAGTGCAACAACTTCATCCGGGTTAACCCCTTTGAACGGCTCTTTCTTCGTAAAGTCGTGGATTGCTTTTTGAACGGCAGGAATACGTGTCGAACCACCGACAAGAATGATCTTGTCAAGATCAGATGGTGTGAGTCCTGAGTCCTTCAAAGCACGGCGAGTCGGTTCCATCGTGCGTTCGACAAGATCGGCCGTCAACTCTTCAAACTTCGCACGCGTGAGTGTCATCTCCAAGTGGAGAGGACCTGCTTCACCAGCTGTGATGAACGGAAGACTGATGTGCGCACTTGTGACACCTGAAAGGTCTTTCTTCGCCTTTTCAGCCGCATCTTTCAAACGCTGAAGCGCCATCTTATCTTTTCCGAGGTCGATTCCGTTCTCTTTTTTGAATTCTGCAACGAGGTAGTCGATGATTTTTTGGTCGAAGTCATCTCCACCGAGACGATTGTCACCTGCTGTTGCGACAACTTCGAATACACCGTCACCAAGTTCAAGAATTGACACGTCGAACGTACCGCCACCGAGGTCATAAATCAAAATCGTGTGATCTTCACCTTTATCTAAACCGTATGCGAGCGCAGCCGCTGTCGGTTCGTTGATAATACGTTTTACATCGAGACCAGCGATTTTACCTGCATCTTTTGTCGCTTGGCGTTCTGCATCATTGAAGTATGCAGGAACTGTGATGACTGCTTCCGTTACCGTTTCACCGAGATAGTCTTCAGCATCTTTCTTCAACTTTTGCAAGATGATTGCTGAGATTTCTTGTGGTGTGAATTTCTTATCGTCTACGTCAACCGTGTGTGATGTTCCCATATGACGCTTGATTGATTGGATCGTGTTCGGGTTTGTGATGGCCTGACGTTTTGCGACCTCACCTACCTGGCGCTCTTCACCTTTGAACGCGACAACAGAAGGCGTCGTACGGTTCCCTTCTGCGTTTGAGATGACGACCGCTTCGCCACCTTCCATTACTGCCACACATGAGTTTGTAGTCCCTAAGTCAATACCGATAATTTTACCCATCGTTCATTCCTCCATCTCGTTAAGTAATGTTATTCTGCAACTTTTACCATACTCGGACGAATAACTCGACCGTGCATCGTGTATCCTTTTTGAAGCTCCATCGTCACGATGCCTGATTCGTACTTATCACTAGGCTCTTGCATGACTGCTTGATGGTAGTTTGGGTCGAACGGCTGTCCGACCGCCTCGATTGCTTCGACTTGCTCAACGTTCAAGACGTCGAGTAATTGACGATGAACCATGTCAACGCCCGCTTGAAGTTGCTTCGCATCTTCTGAAGTTGCCTCTACTTGAAGTGCTCGCTCAAAGTTATCAATAAGCGGAATCAATTTTTCAATGACAGACTGTGAAGCAAATTTGACGCGCTTGGCGTTCTCTTCGTTCGTCCGACGACGGAAGTTGTCAAAGTCGGCGCGAATTCGGAGCTCGCTCGCTTTCAACGCTTCGATTTCTTTTTGTAAGTCCGTCCCCTCAGAACTTTCTTCCACAATCTCAGCATTTAAAACCTCGTCTTCCGTTGATTCAGTTGACCCGTTCTCTTCTGTTTGTGTCGGGTCTACAGATTTTTCTTCAAGCACGTCTTCTTGCTCGCGCCCGTTTTGATGATCTGCTGTCATAGTAAAACTCCTTTCCGTCACTCATCTAGTTTCGTTCGTCGCAACGCTTCGATGATTTGCCCCATCATTTGGACCCCATGACGATAATCCATTCGAGTCGGACCGATCATAGCAATCGTTCCGAATGTTTTTCCGTCGAGTGTGTAATCCGAAGTGATGACACTGCAATTCTGAAGGGCGACAATTCCATTCTCGCTCCCAATGCTCACATAAATCTCGCGATTTGGCAACGATTCGAGCCAGTGGGTCAGCCGTTCCTGCTCATCTATCCATTCCAGAAACGGTCGTAACGTGTCAATGGTTTGGAATTCAGGCTGGTTAAAGATATTCTTTTTGCCTCCGAGATAAAGCGAGGACGGCGTTTGAATACCGACGGTTGATTGAATCAGTTGCATCATATTTTCGTATTGTTGTCGCTGAGCGAGTTGCAATTTCGCAACTTCTTCCCCGATTCGGACTTTCAATTGTCCAATCGACGTTCCGACGAGACGATCATTTAATAATCGAATCGTTTCCTCGATGACTTCAGGAGCTACACGTGATTCAAATATGACCGTTCGATGTTCGACATGGCCTTGGTCCGTGACAATGAGAACGACACCTCGTCGCTCATCTAATGGCATAAAGTCCACACGTGCCAACCTCTCCATTTGGCTATTTGGACCGAGGGCGACCGTTGTGTAACTGGTCAAATCAGAAAGGAGGTCTGCAGCTTGGCGAATCAGAATCTCAGACTCTTTTGAAGATTGTTTTAAACGTTCTTCTAAACGACCAGTCTCCCGCTCGTCGATAATCCGCTTCTCAACAAGATGGTCCACATAATATCGATATCCGACTTCAGACGGGATACGACCTGCAGAAGTATGCGGTTTTTCAATCAACCCCATGTCTTCCAAATCGGCCATATCGTTCCGAATCGTCGCTGAGCTAAACGTTAAGTCGTCTCGTTTCGACAATGTACGTGAACCGACTGGTTGAGCCGTCTGAATGTAATCGTCAATAATTGCTCGAAGAATGAGCAATTGGCGATCTGTCAGCACAACATCACTCCTCTCTGATAAAAGTTACCTCGATTTATTAGCACTCATATTTAACGAGTGCTAATCACACTTCAAATATTATCATGTTCTCACTATTTGTCAATTCATACACTCCGATTTTTTCACTTTTTTCTGGACTGCAAACCTGAAAAAGAAGAACCGTTTCGTTATGATAGAATATGAGGTGATAAAATGTTTACAACAAAACAATTTGAAGTATTTAAGCGTGAAGGACTCGATTCGAGGATGTCAGGAATTCGTTCTGATATTCAACCGCTTTTCCACAGGATTTATGACGAGGTCGGGCCAGAGCTTGAGGCGGATATCGGTATCCCTCTTTATTTGCATGTCGCAAAACATGCGCGCAGGACTGTGAATCCACCAAAAGATACATGGATGGCAATCTGCCATGATAAGCGCGGCTACAAGAAGCATCCTCACCTACAAGTCGGCCTCTTCGACGATCGTGTGTTCATCTGGCTCGCGTTTATCTATGAGATGCCGAATAAAAACGCGATTGCGAAGCGATTACAGCAGATTGATATTAAATCAACTTTCCCCGATTTCCACATCGCGGGAGACCATATGAAAAAAGAGGCGTTCCTCGTTGAAGATACGTCAAATGAAGACGTTCAAGCATTACTAGAACGATTCGGAAACGTCAAAAAGGCTGATTTCTTAATCGGGCGACAACTACCGGCCGATGCATCGATTCTTCAAAATGAGGATGCATTTCTTGCGTTGGTCGAAGATACGTTCGGTCGACTCACACCGCTCTATCGCGACCTTGTCTTATAATTCTACAATAAAATGGACAAGTTCCTCTTAAATAAGGGACTTGTCCATTTTTTATGAAGTGGCGTGATCGAGTTTCGCTTCCCCGATAAAGGCAGCGAATGCCTCATTGGCGAGCGGGAGACCAGACGCCGTCAAACGGATGTGTGAATCCGTACGCTCAATCAGTGCTTTATTCACTAAATCATCGATTACGTGACCAAACACATCATCGAGTGTTCGACCATATTTCTCGGCGAACGTCTGAAGCGAGACTCCAGAGCGCATGCGTAGTCCAAGGAATAGTTCTTCTTCCATTTTTTCCACTTCTTCAAGCTCATTCGCCCGCTTCACCGGGATTCCCTCTGCTTTAATATAGTGAGGGATCGGGGCAATATTGGCACGCCGCGTCCCGTTCAAGTAGCTGTGCGCGCCTGCACCGAATCCGTAGTACTCTTCGTTTCGCCAATAGACCTGGTTGTGACGGCTCTCCCGATCAGGCAGACTATAATTCGAAATCTCATACTGCTTGAGCCCATGACGCTCAAGCGTCTCCATCACCTTTAGATACATCTCTACTTCGACGTCTTCCCCCGGTAAACGGAGCTTGCCTTTTCGGTCTTGTATCGCAAACACGGTATGTGGCTCGAGAATCAAAGAATAAGAGGATACATGTTGAATCGGCAGTTGAAGGGCTAACGTCAAATCGCGGTCAATCTGCTCGAGCGTCTGTTCCGGTAAGCCGAACATGAGGTCAATCGAGATATTCTCAAAGCGTTTCGCCGCCTCGTTCACGGTTTCAAACACATCTTCCGCCCGATGTGTTCGACCGATTCGTTCTAGTCCACCATCATCGAATGTTTGCACCCCGAAGCTAAGCCGATTGACTCCCCCGGCTTTCATCGCATCAAGTTTTTCCGCGCTTACGAAATTCGGGTTCGCTTCCACCGAATATTCAAGGTCATCCGACGCGAGCGGTAGCAGGTGTCGACGGACCATGTCCATGAGCCGGACCATCTGCGCTTCGTTAAGTGCGGTCGGTGTCCCGCCTCCGATGAAAATCGTATCGATTCGCTCTGTCGGAAACGCTTCAAGTGTTAACATCATTTCTCGTTCTAATGCATCTAAATATTCCTCAACAGGTTGGTTTTTCAAAAACACCTTGTTGAAATCACAGTAATAACAAATATGTTCACAAAATGGAATGTGAAGATATACGGCTTTAGCCAATACGGCCACCCCTTTCTTCTCATTCCATTTATAACGCTTTTCGTTCATTCTTTCCAGCCTGCACCATCAATCGAATCGGTGAATGAACAGACCGCTCTTCAATTTCGGTTCGAACCAAGTCGATTTTGGAGGCATCTGTCCCCCGTCATCAGCCACACGCATCAGCTGAGACATCGTCGTTTCATGACACGTAAGGAGTAAGCGATCTGGTGACTTCACCAATTGCTCCAGCTCTGTTATCGATCGGTTCCCCCCAACGAAGTCGACTCTGGCATCAGTACGAATATCTGCGACGTTGAAATATGGAGTGAGGATATCACGCTGTAAGATTGCGACATCGAGAGCCGCATCCTCTTTTCGTTTCGTTATCCTGTAAAATTTCCCTCGATATGCAGCTCCAAATACTCCGTGTTCCTTTGGAAGGACAAGGCTATCCTCGGGCTTCACCTCGTAAGAAAATGACAGTCCTTCTAGCATATGCTCTACTTCTTCTGGGGCAATATGCGACAACAGTCGATGATAAGGCAAAATCATCAACTCATCGCTCGGAAACAGCACACCCAAGAAATGCGACCGCTCGTTTTTTTGCGCATCGTCTTTATTTATCCCCGCCACGACTGCCGCTGCTTTGGCACGATGATGTCCATCTGCAATATAGACGGACGGAATCGTCGCTCCAATCATCATGACTCGCGCAAGTTCGCGGTTCGGAATCATGAAGCCTTCGTGTTTTACACCACGCTCATCCGTAAATGAAAAGAGCGGGGGACCCTCTGTCGCACCATGTAAAATCTGTTTCAGGATCGCGTGAGAGGGATGGCTGAGTAAAATTGGTCCAGTGTGTGCTTTTGTCGTCTGGACATGCTCGATTCGTTCCCGCTCCTTCGTCTCACGGGTATGTTCATGAATCTTGATTCGACCCGCTTCGTAGTCCATCACTGAAAACGTGGCGACCAACCCGGTCTGTTGATGCTGCTCTGATGTCAGCCGATACACATAAAATCCGTTTGGGTGATCTGTTAATTCGTGTTCATACAAGCGTTCTAACTCTTCTCGTGCAAGTTTTCCCCATTCATCAAGTGGAAGGTCTGACTGGAGTGCTTCCGGCTTATCGACAGCTAAAAATGAGTCACGGTTTTTTGAAAGGATTGCTTGTGCCTCTTCCATCGATACGACATCATACGGGTCTGCGGCGACATTTTCTGGATGTTTTGGCATGTATGGGCTGAACGGTTTAAATACGACCATAGTTTCCTCCTTAAAATTCTCGGACGCGAATGACGCCCTTGATTTCGTACAGTGCGTGAATCGATAACGGTTCATGTTCGAAGTTGTCTAAATCGATTAACGTATATGCCATTTCCCCACGGCTGCGATTGACCATATTATCAATATTCACTCCGTGTGATGCGAGCTCACCTGTGATTTGACCGACCATATTCGGGACATTCCGGTGTAAAATTCCAAGGCGACGTTTTCCAGTATACGGAAGTTCAACGTTCGGGAAATTGGCAGATGATCGAATGTTCCCTGTCTCAAGATACAATTTTAGCGTTTCGGCGGCTTGAATTGCACAGTTAACTTCTGATTCCCTTGTCGATGCGCCAAGATGAGGCAGTGCCATCACTTGCGGATGACCGATGAGCGCATGACGCGGGAAGTCGGTCACATACAATCCGACATGGTGATGAAACGCCTTTAGTAGATCATCATCTTTCACGAGCTCACCACGCGCAAAGTTTAAGACGGTCATGCCTGGTTTCATCCGTTCAAACCAACTTAAATCAATGCTGTACCGCGTCTCCTCTGTCAATGGCATATGAATCGATAACAAGTCGACCGCTCCGAGCACCTCACTCAAATGTTTGGCACGTGTTACATGTTTTGAGATATTCCAAGCGGCATCGACCGAGAGATGGGGATCATATCCGATGACATCGACCCCAAGTTGGAGAAGATCGTTGGCAAGTGACGCACCGATAGCTCCGAGACCGATGATGCCTACTTTTTTCCCCCTCAACTCTGCTCCGAGGAACTGTCGCTTTTGTCGTTCCATCGCTTCCTCTAATTGAGATTGCGACTCTGATACTTGTTCGTTCACCCAAGTAAATCCCTTAAGAATGGGACGTACTGAGAGAACCATGCTAGCAAGGACGAGTTCCTTCACGGCATTCGCATTCGCTCCTGGTGTATGAAAAGCGACGATGCCTTGTTTTGCGAGTCGGTCGAGTGGAAGATTGTTCACACCTGCCCCGGCCCTTGCGATGGCAAGCAAGTGAGGTGGAATGGTTTCATCGTGTACATTATGACTTCTCAACACCCAGGCATCTGCTTGATCTGATGCGTTGATGACATACTCACTCGACCCAAAACGCTTCAGACCGGCAGCAGCGATTTGGTTAAATGTTTTGATGTGATACATACGTCTCCTCCTCAAAAGCTTTCATGACTTCGACAAGGCGATCTACACCTTCGATTGGCATCGCGTTATATAAACTCGCGCGCAGTCCACCGACGGAACGGTGCCCACCCAGTTCATGCAATCCACGTTCCCGTGCAAATTGCTCGAAACGTCGATCACTTTCACTGTCACTTGTCGTGAACGGGACGTTCGTCAACGAACGACGCTTCCCCGACACAAGAGAAGAAAACAGATTCGATTGCTCAAGGAACGTATAGAGCGTCTCGCTTTTTTTACGGTTCAACCGTTCCATCGCTTCAACGCCTCCACAGTCCTCTATCCACTTCAACACACGTTCGGCCACATACATACTGAACGTCGACGGTGTATTAAATAACGTATCGACATGCGACGCATAATGAAGATAGCTTGGTAATTCAGCGGATTGAATCAAATCTCGACGTATAATAACGACCGTCAGTCCTGCAGGTCCGATATTCTTCTGGGCTCCGGCATATATGATGCCAAAACGTTCGACGTCGATCTGTTCGGCGAGAATATTGGATGACGCATCTGCGATGAGCGGGACGTTCGTTTCCGGAATGTCGGTGAACCGGGTTCCTTCAATCGTATTATTGAGTGTCACATGAAGATAATCCACCTCTTGAACCAGACTTTGGTCAAATGACATCTCACCCGTTTCGTCTATACGTGGATAGAGGAGATCGACCTGTCCGAAGAGTCGAGCATCTTTAATCGCTTTTTTAGACCAGATGCCTGTATCGACATAGGCAAATCGATTTCGCTTCCGCAAGTTCATCGGAATCATTGAAAACTGAAGGGTCGCCCCACCTTGAAGCCATAAGACCGCATAATTCTCAGGAATTTTCATGACTCTTCTGAGTCTCTCTTCAAGCGAGTCGACTATTTGTTGAAATGACTCGGAGCGATGACTCGTTTCAATAATCGAAATTCCTTCGTGCTCAAACGTCAGTAGATGTTGTTGCACCTCTTGCATCACTTCTTTTGGTAGCATGCCTGGGCCCGCGGAATATGTATACGTCGACACAGTGTTACCTCCTCTATAGACTGTCTAAGGGTGTAACCTTCCTTAAATGAAGTGCTATTTCCTGCCTAAAACAAAAAAACGCCCTGATCCGGAGATCAAGGCGACTGGCTATAATCATTCTTCGTCCATGGAAAGTACAGACATGAACGCTTCTTGTGGGACTTCGACCGACCCGACCATCTTCATGCGTTTCTTACCTTCTTTTTGCTTCTCGAGGAGTTTCCGCTTACGCGAGATATCTCCTCCGTAACATTTAGCCAAAACGTTTTTACGAAGGGCTTTAATCGTAGAACGGGCCACGATTTTTGTACCGACGGCAGCTTGAACCGGAACTTCGAACTGCATCCGCGGGATAAGTGCCTTGAGCTTCTCAACGATGACCTTCCCACGCTCGTAAGCGAAGTCGCGGTGAACGATGAAGCTGAGGGCATCGACAACTTCGTTATTGAGCAAGATGTCCATCTTCACGAGACGCGATTGACGATAGCCGATCAATTCATAATCGAGAGACGCATAGCCTTTCGTGCTAGATTTCAACTGATCGAAGAAGTCATAAACGATTTCACTAAGTGGAATCTCATAAGTGATTTTAACACGTGTCGTATCGATGTATTGCATATCGATGAACGTCCCGCGTTTCTTCTGACAAAGCTCCATGATGGCACCAACATAGTCATTCGGTGTCATGACCGCTGCCTTGACGTATGGTTCTTCAATCGATTCAACTTTTTGTTGTTCCGGCATTTTTGATGGGTTATCGACATGGATGACTTCGCCTGAAGTCGTCGTCACGTGATAGATAACCGATGGTGCCGTCGTAATCAAGTCAATTCCAAATTCACGCTCAATCCGTTCCTGAATGATTTCCATGTGGAGCATTCCGAGGAACCCACAACGGAAACCGAATCCGAGCGCTTGTGACGTCTCAGGCTCAAACTCGAGGGCCGCATCGGAAAGTTGAAGCTTTTCGAGCGCCTCACGTAGGTCGTTGTAGTTGGCTGCATCGATCGGATACAATCCGCAGTACACCATCGGATTCATCTTACGGTAACCAGGAAGTTGTTCGGTTGACGGGTTCTTCGCCAGTGTAATCGTATCTCCGACCCGAACATCCCCGACCGTTTTGATGGATGCTGAGAGCGTACCAACATCACCGACATTCAATTCTTTGACCGAGACCGGCTTAGGCGTCGACACACCGAGGTCAGTCACTTCGAACGTTTTCCCTGTCGCCATCATTTGAACTTTATCTCCTACTTTGACTGAGCCATTGACGATTCGAATCGAAGCGACAACACCACGGTAGGCATCATAGTATGAGTCGAAGATCAATGCTTGTAACGGTTCTGACGGGTCACCCGTTGGAGGTGGAACAAGTTCGACGATTTGTTCAAGGATTTCTTCGATTCCGATTCCTGCTTTTGCAGAAGTCGGGACGGCATCACTCGCGTCAAGTCCGATAACATCTTCAATTTCTTGACGAACGCGCTCCACATCCGCTGATGGCAAGTCGATTTTATTGATGACCGGAATGATTTCAAGGTCGTTATCGAGTGCTAGGTAAACGTTCGCAAGTGTTTGTGCTTCAATACCTTGTGCAGCATCGACGACGAGAATCGCACCTTCACATGCCGCAAGCGAACGTGACACTTCATACGTGAAGTCGACGTGTCCTGGCGTGTCAATCAAATGAAGGATATACTCTTCTCCATCTTTTGCGGTATAGTTCAATTTGACGGCGTTCAGTTTAATCGTAATACCTCGCTCGCGCTCTAAATCCATTGCGTCGAGTGTCTGCTCTTTCATCTCACGAGCTGTGAGTGCACCAGTTTTCTCAAGAATACGGTCAGCGAGTGTCGACTTTCCATGATCGATGTGCGCGATGATGGAAAAGTTACGAATCTTCTTCTGACGATTCTCTAATTCTTGTTTGTTCATATATGGGTTCACCTATCCTTCTCATACATACCGTGTCATTATATCAAAATCCTAAAGTAATGTGTACGACCTACTACAACAATACCACAGATAGTTTTCAGAATAATCATCAAGTGGTTGCTTTTCATATAACCGTTTGCTACAATTGTGCTTGTTCTGTTGAATGATTACTTGAAGTAATAAGAACATACACTTTCTTGTTTCAGGAGGTGACAAACAATGGCAAACATCAAATCAGCAATCAAACGTGCAAAAACTTCTGAAAAGCGTCGTGTTGCAAACTCACATGAGAAAGCGGCAATGCGTACAGCAGTAAAACGTGTTGATGCTCTCGTACTCGAAGGAAACAAAGAAGCTGCTCAAGAAGCTTTCGTCCTCGCTACGAAGAAGCTCGACAAGGCTGCATCAAAAGGCCTTATCCACAAAAACAAAGCAGGTCGTGATAAATCACGCCTCGCAGCTCGTATCGCTGCTCTCTAATTAGAGACCACACGAAACAGCCGCCTCCTATCCGGAGCCGGCTGTTTTTTTGTACACCATGACGTAATGTGTACCGATTCCAGGGATGTCGAACGCCTCTCCGATTCGCACAAGACCGTTCCGCTCATAGAAACGAACGGCCACTTCACGGGCGTTACACCACCATGAGTCATCTAACTCTTCATGCAAAGCGTGTAAAAAACGAGAGCCAATGCCTTGCCCTGCCAGACACGGATCTGTCGCCATTCCGCGAAGCTGGAGCGGCACCGATTCGCCATCAATTTGTCTCGGTGACGTCATGACAGTCGCAACAGACTGTACATGCCCTTCGACCACCCAAGCAAAATGTCGAGTCGTCGAAGCTTCATCCCCTTCAAAATAACAAGCCTCAATCCCTTTACCTGGTCTGAGCACAACATGCCGAAGCGGAATCACATCCTCAATGGCTACTTGTTTGAATCCCATCTTCTCACCTCACAATAAAGCCAACTTACAAACAAGCGTATCGAACACGATTTGCTTGTCGCCGCGACCCGTCTTCATCGCTTCGTCCGCATCTGCGATCAAGGTCAAGGCTTGGGCGAGTTGCGCTTCAGAAAAGCCGCGGCTCGCTTGTGTCGCCAGTTTGATGGTGTACGGGTGAGCACCGATTTTTGATGCGATCTGTTTCTCTCCGTACCCCGCTTCCGTCAACTGCTTCGCCAAGTACATGTTTCGATATTGTCTTGCCAACAAACCGAGAAGTCCAATCAATTCTTGCCCTTGCTTCTCTAAGTCACGTACTAACCGAAGTGCTGCATCGGCACGACGTTTGACGAGAAGCTCCGATAACTGAAACACGTTATCCTCTAGCGTTCTTGGCACCAAATCATTCACGATATCAATCGGAATCATGGCTCCTGGCCCTGCATACAATTGTAGCTTCTCTAATTCTCGGACTAATTTTCCCCAGTCATCCTGACATAAAAATAAAAGTCGCTCCATTGTCGCGCGCTCCATTTTTTGTTGTTCACGACTCAAAGCATCGTTCACGTATCGCATCAATTCAGCTTGGCTCGGCTTTTTCGCTTCTAATACGATGGCACGTTCTTTCAGACGCTTCACGATTTTCTTCCGTTCATCGAGTTTTTCCGACTCGATGATCAAGACAAGAACTGAGTAGGTCGCCGGTTGCACAACATATTCCGCCAGCCGATCAACATTTTGCTTTTGCTTCTCTTTCGTACCCGTCAAGAACTGGGCATTTTTCACGATAACCGTGCGATATTCACTAAAGAAAGGGACCGTCTCCGCTTCATCAAGTGCCGTATCGAGTGACGTCTCTTGAAGATCTAATTGCATGACATCAAATTGATCACCGGATGGATTGGCTGCCTTCACGATTTCACGTTCCCACGTCTCTAACAAATATTTTTCGGTGCCATGGAGAACATAGACGCTCGCCAGTTTTCCATTATGTAACCACGGTTCATTCAAAACACACACCACTTTCACAATTTATTCTCATCTAAACATAGATTATCTTCCCATGATTCGCTATACTTATAAAGGAAGTATGATAAGGAGGGACCTAATATGCAAATTAACTCAGTTCGCCCACCGAGTGAAAACCCGTTTGAAAATGACGTTCAATGCAAACGTAACGACGCCATCGACTCTGCGATCGGCTTCATCGTCCCGTTTGGCTTTTTCTTTACGATTTTCTTCATCGGTGTCATCATCAAATTCTTAAGCCTATAAGTTTTCAAACGATTGCCCCGGGGGAGCAATCGTTTTTTAGTGTATCACATTTAATCACATGCTACTCGATGATCCCACGACACATCTTTTTTTCACAGACGATCATCCCATTTGTGTCAGTTCGTAATAAACGTCGTCCCGCAAGCCTTTGTAACGTCTCCTCATGTGGATGGCCATAGCGATTGTTTGCCCCGACGCTCGCGATTACCCATTCCGGATTGGTGCGTGCAAGCAACGCTTCGCCTGAAGACGTATTCGACCCATGATGCCCTAACTTAAATACATCGACGTCGAGTTTCGGTAGTGCTTCCTCTTCCTCTATCGGCAAATCACCTGTCAATAGATATTTCATGCCCCCTACGTTCATATAAAGGCTGATCGAATGACTGTTTTCATCTTCATGAGGTTTATCCGGTGCAACAATCCACATCCAAGACATTGGTCGATCTCCTGCCTCGAGATAGCGGATGGACGATCCATAGTTTGCCGCTAACCGAAGAATCTCTTCACGTTTCTCTGTATTCACCACTTCTTTCGATAACCATATTTCCTTAATATGGACGAACTTTAATAACCCTTCTAAACCACCGATGTGATCATGGTCTGCATGGGTAAGCATGACGAAATCGAGTGACCGCTCTCCTCGCTTCCATATATAAGGAGCTACAACGTCTGCCCCTGGGTCATATACCGTTCGCTTTTGTTCATTCGGGTCTTGGAATACTCCACCGACATCAATTACACCGATTGTTTCCCCTGATTCTACAACAATCGCATCGCCTTGACCGACATCTAAAAATGTCACCCGTGGAGACTCTGACCAGTCGGACCATCCAGCGACTAATCCACACGTCATAATCGCCACTACCCATCCAATGCGCCGTTTTTGTTCGATGATAATGAAGCTTATCCATATCCCAACCCATAAAACGACTTGGTACGGGAATGTGAGTTCGTGCAACGGCGTCCATAGTCGACCAACATTATGGATTGAGAAAATCCCGTTTATCGCATCCAAAACACTCATGAACAAAGGGGCGATCTTCGGAACCACCCAGCTGACGAGAGCCAGTGGTATCATCACCCATGATATACAAAAAGCCATCACGATATTTAATAACGGTGCAACGATAGATAAAATCGGTTGAACTTGCCAGAGGACCAATAAACCAAACAACTGCGCGAATACAGACAATTCCAACAACCCAGTCCAGATTTTTCTCGTGACTAATAAGAAAAAAGTCATGCCTACCGTTAATTGAAACCCTAAGTTTGAGAGAAGGTGTGGTTGAAAGGCAAGCATGGCGGTCGCGCACCAACTTAGCAGGCGAATCGGGTCCCTTACCGATACACCAAATAAAGAAAGGATTAGCAACACATCTGCCACGAGGACAGCTCGTGCGACCGGTGGTGAGAAGCCTGTTAGCCATCCGAACGCCGTAATCGTCAATAGAATCAACATCGTCTTCGTCTCTCGTCGAATCGGGATTGGTCGAAACATTGTTTGAAGGGCAACAATCAGCAGGGCAATATGTGAACCTGATATGACGAGAAGATGCAGGAGACCCGTCACTCGATATGAAAAAGAGGTTTGTTCATCAAGCATCCGACTCTCACCGAACAATAAGGCCTCTATGTATAGTGCGACATCGCCGCGATATTGTTGCTCAATCTGTTGGAGACGTCTTTCTTTCCACCTCAGCATCCAACCGTCCATCCCTGCTGTCGGACGGCATTCGTCGATTCGCTTGATCTTTCCTTTAAAGGATAAGTTCGCGCTTGCCGCCCATTTCTGTTCGTCAAATCCCCCGATGTTCCGTAACGGCTGAAACGGTTCGTGTTCAATTTCTACAAGACAAGTCTCACCAGGTCTACCTATAGAAAGCTCTTTCCCCCGCAACACACCTTGATGAGTCGCCACGTTTCCATATAATCGGGCCGTTTTCCCGTTCTCTTTACGACTCTCAATCGAAAACGCCACTGTGTCTGTCGGTGTCCATTCCGCTGTATCGGCGTGCCGCCATGCAATCAGGACGAAGAGAATAACACCGAGTTTCGCGTACAGCTGTTGTCCGCCTCGTGACGCAACGTATAACACACCGGAGACGATTGTGACGATGTAGACTCCTTCAGTCACTCCGGTCACCATCAATACCGCAAATAGTGGAAATAACGGCATCTCATGGTACCAATAAGTAAGATTTCATACTTTCTAATGTCTTCTCTCCAAATCCTTTCACATTACCTAAGTCCTCGTATGATTTAAATGGACCATTCTCTTTCAGGTGGTTCAGAATCGCGTCTGCTTTAGCAGGACCAATTCCAGGGACCGACATTAACTCGTCTTTCGTGGCACTATTCACGTGTACCCCATTTGGTTCCAGCTCTGTGCTTGGTACCTCTTGCGCAACAGGGGCATCCCCTTTTTTCGGTACGATGATTTTCACCCCGTCCACGAGTAGTTGCGCCAAGTTTAACTGTTCCGGGTCAGCTTCATCTGTTAATACTGCCAATGAGAGAACATCCCCGACTCTTGCGCCTTCTGGCACGGTATAGACGTTCGGAGACTCGACCGCGCCTGTGACATAGACGACGATTTCTAATCGCTCTACTGTCTCAGACGGAACCACTTCTTCTGATTCTACAACGAATTCATCGACGACACGTTCTTCTGATTCTTTATTATAAAATAAATAACCAACACCTAAAAACAGGACGACGACAACACCGATGATGACCTGCTTCCACTTTTCCAAGACGATTCTCCCCCTGTTTCGACTATTGAATCTAGTATGCCGAATCCAGAGTGACTACACTTTTCCCGTTCTCGATATTAATCTATTCTCAACAAAGTCGTTTGACTGCCTGCTATGTACCCGACCTTCATACAATCTGAAAGATAATCATCCATTTTCTTACTACAATAGATTAAGGGCCCCGAAACATTCGAAACAACAAAAAACCGAAAACCAATGAGTGGTCTTCGGTCCTTCTGCATACGGATGATTATTCTTCTTCGAAATGCTGAACCTGGTCAGCGAGTGCTGCTGCTTGTCCTTCTAACTCCTGCATTAACGTAAAGATTTGATCGAAGCTCGCTTGTTGCTCTTTCATCGAGGCCGCCACTTCTTCGTTACCAGCCGCCAATTCTTCCGTCACGCCAGATACTTCTTCGACACGACGTAAGACATTGTTTACTTCGTTACTTGATGTGAGCATCTCTTGTTCAATCGTACGGACAAATGAAGCGACATGATCTGTACGCTCATGGATGCGATTGAACGCTTCTTTCGTCAACCCAAACGCTTCGAGTTGCGCTTCCTGCTCACGCTTCGACTCATTCACCGTCTCTGTCAAACGAACAACTTCTTGTTGAATCGTCTCAACGACATGGAAAATCGAACGGGTCGCCTTATTACTCTCTTCTGCCAACTTCTTCACTTCACTTGCTACAACAGCAAACCCTCGTCCCGCTTCACCTGCACGGGCCGCTTCAATTGCCGCGTTGAGGGCAAGTAAGTTCGTCTGAGCCGCGACATCTTCGACAAGCTTCGCCATCGCTTCAATCTCTGCTGTTTGTCTTGCAAAGTGATCCATACGCGTGACAAGCACTTCATTTCGTTCACTTGAACGGTCTAAGATCTGTTCTTGATCGGTTAATGTATCAATCCCCGTCGCTACTTCACGTGTCATTTCTGACGTTTCTTCAGTCGTCTGTTTCGTTTGATTCAAACTCGTCTCAAACGAAGTCGCCATCGTGTGAACTGAACTGAGCGTTTCCTGCAATTCATTGGCGATGGATTGCGCACCGTGTGCCATTTCATCAACCGCGTTTGTAATGTTCGAGGTCGTACTGACGACCGCTTCATTTTCAGAAGCTGCTGTTTCTGTCATGCCATTCACTTTCATAGACGTGACACGAATTGAGCCGATTACCGTTTGAAGTGACGCCGTCATGTCGCGCATCGCACGCTCTAGACGTCCAATTTCATCATTGCGAGTAGACTCCGGCAACGTGACGAGACGTCCCGCTGCGATGGCTTCCGCCACTTTCACGTTACGCTTGAGCGGTCGAGTGATCGAACGAGCAAAGAAGAAGTTGTAAATCCCGAGCGTTAAGATGACAAGGATTGTCAGGAGAACAGAAATCAACAATAGACGTTCAGTCTCATCTGCTGCTTCAACTTGAAGTGCTTCATAAAATGAACCGTTCTTCGCGATCAACGTATTCACATCATTTAATAAGCCTTCCAATTTTGCTGCCTGAATTCGGGCAGCGATGCCCCCTTCAAGGGCAGATTCGACATCTTCGTTCGCTTTCTCATACTTCATGGTTGCACGGTCTAAATGATTCGAAAATGCCGGAATCAAGTAAGATTGTTTCAAGTCTTCAAACGTCTCCGCGTTCGTCACACGGATGCGTTCAAGTTGTGTAAGTGTAGATTGATTCGATTGCTCGCCGAGTGACGTCCAGAGCGACTGTTCCTGTAAGAGCGACGTCTCTAGCTGGGACAATTCAATCATTTGACTTCCATACTGTTCATTGTAAGTCTGTAAACGGTTCAAGGTCGACAAGACATAAGTCATCATAAGTATGATCAAGACGACAGTGAACACGGTTGAAAAGATAAATCGTTTACGCAAACTCATTACAGTGTCCCCTCCTTCAACTGACGTTCTATCGATTCATACTCGGATGCCTCTTTCTCATCCCACTGAATGCGGCGAAGTGGGGCTAATCCGACGCCGCCTTCTTCAATCCCAAGAATGATATGGTCATTAAATGGTTTTTCGGTAACACGACCAGCGATTTCTACAATCGCCAAATCGACTTGCTTTAACATCGAAGTGACGACCGCATCGGGGGCAATCATGGATTGGTCACTATCGACCCCGATTGCTTTAACCCCATATTTTTCAGCTGTCTCGAGTACGCCAACACCTGTCAACCCGGCCGCAGCATAGAGCACGTCTGCTCCTTCTTCAATCTGTTTCTCGGCAAGTTCACGACCGAGTTCTGGTGAAGCAAAATCATTTGAGAAATCAACGAGTATCTCAACGTCCTCGTTCACAGATTTCGCCCCACGTTCAAATCCTGCTTCAAATTTCTGAATGAGTTCAATATCCATCCCACCGATAAAACCAATTGTCTCAGACTCTGTCTCAAGACCAGCAACTGCGCCGGCAAGCGTACTGCCTTCACCTTCTTCAAATGTGATGTTCAAGACGTTCGGAAGTGCTGACACGCCATCGATGAGAGCAAATTGTTGATTCGGATGCTCTGCCGCTACCGTTTCTAGCTCTTCCTGACAAGCAAAGCCAAGACCGACGATCACATCATGTCCTTCTTTTACCAGCTCTTCGAACCCGACTTGATACGTCTCTGTCTCTGATAATTCACGATAATCAACGAACCAACCGCCCGTTTCACGTAACTCGCCCATACCACGCATCGCAGCATCACTGAATGATTGGTCCCCGAGACCCACATCAGATAAGACGACACCCATCGACTGACGTTCCTCTACAGTGGCATTCGGGTCGTCAATTACCGACTGACAGCCGGATAACCACAGTGCACTCGCCATGATCGTACTAAACATTATGTTTTTCTTCATGTATTCAATTCTCCCTCTCTATTGGTCTGACAACTCTTATATCGACCGAGAGGGCTTTGTTCTCCATGCTTTTTTTTAAAAGTTGTGGGAATAAAAATGAGCCATAGACATTGTCCATGACTCATGTTGTTTATTCTTTTGATGCAGCGACTGTTGAATCGACTAACCCTTGCTCAGATACTGGTGTCTTCGCAACGTTCCCTTTTCCGGCAAAGTTTTCGAGCAAGTCTTTCATATCGATGCCCGATGATGCTTTTAATGTTTGTTGTAGCGATGCCATAAGATCGGTAGCATATCCTGTCACTTTCCCAGCACCACCATTCTGACCACCGCCTGTATCGACGACTGTGATTTGATCGATGTTACCAAGTGGCGCAGCAATCTCCTTCGCATAGTCAGGAAGCATCTTGACGACCATATCGAGGATTGCAGCTTGTCCGTATTGAGAGAAGGCTTCTGCAATTTTCTCTTTCGCTTCCGCTTCAGCAAGACCGGTCAAGCGAATAATTTCAGCTTCCGCTTCACCTTTCGCACGTTCCGAATCGGCTTCAGCAAGACCGGCCAACCGAACACGTTCAGCGTCCGCTTTCGCTTGGGCTTCAATGCGATATTTTTCTGCATCTGCGCCTGCGATTTGACGCGCTTTATCCGCAGCTGCTGATTGTTCGATCGAGTAACGGTCCGCATCGGCTTTTTTCTTCACTTCTGAATCGTATTGCTTCTCACGACGCATAATTTCCTTCTCTTCGAGCTCGATTTGTTTTTGACGCTCGATGATTTGAACTTGCATCTGTTGTTCAGTAACTTCTTGTTTCGCACGTGCTTCTTCAAGCTCATACGCCTGGTCGGCCCGAGCTTTGGCGACGTCTTGTTCACGACGGTAAGCCGCAATCCGGAGCTGGTTTTCTTTTTCTGCCTCAGCAATTTCAGACGCGCGCTCGAGCTCTGCCTTCTTCGCATCTTTCATGGCTTCCGCCTGTTTGATACGCGTCTCTTTGTCCGCTTCCGCTGTCGCGATATCGGCATCACGCTTTACTTGTGCAATACGAGGCTTTCCGAGTGATTCTAAATAACCGTTCTTATCTCGAACATCTTTGATGGTAAACGATACGATGATCAATCCCATCTTCGCCAAATCTTGTGATGCAACGCGTTGCACTTCTTGAGAGAACTTGTCACGATTTTTATAAATCTCTTCGACCGTCATTGACCCTAAAATCGAACGTAAATGTCCTTCAAGTACTTCTCGTGCTTCGTTCTCACGTTCAATTTTAGGTTTACCGAGGAACTGTTCAGCCGCTGTCGCAATTTCACTGATTGAACCGCCGATTTTAATGATGGCTGTCCCATCCGCCATGACCGGTACACCTTGTTCTGTGTATACTTCAGGTGTCGTGACTTCTAATTTGCTCGAGAGCAAGCTGAGTGGTTCTGCTTGTTGGAATACGGGAAGGACGAAAGTACCGCCACCGCGAATAATTTTGACACGATTTCCGGATGCGTCACTATGTACATTTTTTTTGCCTAAATAACTACCTGTTACAATCAAAGCTTCATCAGGTCCGACTGTGCGATATTTCAATACGAATACAAACACGAGTGCGAGGATGATGACCCCGACGATGATGCTGACTAAAATAGCCGTATTCATGTGTTATTTCTCCTCTCGAATCGTAGGTTCGTCATATATCATGACGATTGCAATATTGCCTTTCACTTCAATGATGACTACTCGATGATCAGTCGAAATCGTTGTCCCGTCCATACTTTGGGCTGTCTTCAAAAGAGATCCGGTCACCGTCTCAATCATGACTTCGCCGTATCCCCCTTCAGGAATAGGGACAGTCAGTCGACCGACTCGTCCAATTAATGCCTCATCCGTCAAACCGATTGATTCTTCAGCATTTGATAGTGGTAACAGGACAAACAAGTAAAGCAGCGTTGTCAATGCGAAAGATCCAACTAACGCGACAGCGAGTCCAATCATCGGAGAGACATGCGCCAAAGCATTTAAAATAAGTCCGATTCCTGCTCCAAGCGCCAAGAAAGATAAGATAACCGCAGGGTTAAACCATCCCTCAAACATATCGAACGCATCGGAGAACAACATGTAAATAAAGGTTCCAAAACCAGCGATGATCAACACCCACCAATACAGTTGATCGATTGCTTCCATTACCACTCCTCCTGTCGACGTCTTCGTTCCATCATCAACACACGCCGAAGTTGTTCGACTTCTAGTGCGAGCTTATCTTCAATCGCATCCCATTCTGAAAGCGGTGACGTGGATAAGTCGTTCGCTTCCCGAGCCCGACCGATGGACCGTTCAATACGTCGTCGATTGTAAAGGTCGACAAGTTCTTGACGTTCAAGTCGCATCATGTTTAAAAAATATTCAACTTCTTTTTGAACTTGAATAACTTGTTCCGTCACGTCCTCAGAAGAATCTTGCATCAGTAGCCGACGCACTCTCACTTGATGAGCCACTAATTTAGCAATCCTCGCCTCGAGTTCGAGAATGTGCTTGTATAATTCCTCTACCTCATCTTGATGCGTGTCATCGCGCCACCACACGTCCACCTCACCTCACTTTTCTCTAATCACTTTCATATACGATAAAACTTCATCTTCGGTTTCAAAAAAACATAAAAAAATGTAAAATGAATTTGCCAGGAAGAAAGGAAGTGCTCATTTTGGGCAACCAAGTCATTAAACTATCAACCGCATCACAAGAAAAATTAAAAAATCTGTATCATAAGTATGCTGTCACGCCACCACCATATGCGACATTCAGTGCAAAGACACCCGGATTTGTTGTGACGATTTACCAATCGGGTAAAGTGATGTTCCAAGGAAAAGATGCTGAGACCGAGGCAGTCAAATGGGGAACGCCAGCCGAGAAGAAAAAAGCATCCGCACCAAACACGATATTGCCTGAAGGATTTTCAGATTGGTCAGTCATCGGAAGCGATGAAGTCGGAAAAGGAGATTATTTCGGACCGCTCGTGGTCGTGTCAGCATTTGTCTCACGCAATCAAATCGCTCTCGTCAAAGAACTCGGTGTCAAAGACTCGAAACAGTTATCTGACCCGGAAATTATCCGCATCGCCAGAGATTTGCACGCCACGATTCCTTATCAGAAAGCTACGCTTCATAATTCAACCTACAACAAGATGCAACGGACAATGACGCAAGGGAAGATAACCGCAATTGCCCACAATGCTGCGCTTCATGCATTGATTGAAAAACTCGAACAAAAACCTGATGCCATTTTAATCGACCAGTTTGCTGAAAAACCGGTTTACTATCAACACCTGCGATCAGAGCGCGATGTCGTTCGCGATGATGTTTACTTTTCAACGAAAGCTGAAGGTCTTCACGTCTCGGTCGCAGCCGCTTCGATTTTAGCTCGTGCATTCTTCTTAAAAGAGATGGACAAGTTAAGTAAACAAGTCGGTGTCACTCTCCCCAAAGGAGCAGGCGCCAAAGTCGATCAAGTGGCCGCAAAAATCATCCAACGTCATGGCCAAGACTATTTACAAAAGATTGCCAAAGTCCATTTTGCAAATACAAAAAAAGCAATCAACTTGAACGAACGTCGCTTGTAGAGGTACAGCATCAAATATGATATACTCATTTTACGGTTAAATGAACTTAAAATTTTTGGAGGATAGCGTTCATGTTGCATTATAAAACCTATACGATTAGTGATGACCATCCTTGGGTCATCTTCATACACGGCGCCGGTGGAAGTTTGTCACATTGGTATCGTCAACTTCGCCCATTCCGTAAAAAATATAATGTGTTACTCGTCGATTTGCGTGGTCATGGTGGTTCTTATGATGAGGAACAATCGCTTAATCAACCCTTGAACGCCTATACATTTGATGTCGTTGCAAAAGATGTAATCGAAGTCATGGACCACTTAGATATCGAGAAAGGTCACATGGTCGGTCTCTCTTTAGGGACGATTGTGATTCAAGCGATGTTCGAACATTATCCGGATCGCATCGCATCAGTCATCCTCGGAGGAGCGATCGTCAAATTCAATGTCCGCTCCACGATGCTCATCCGTCTCGGCAGTCTCGTCCAAAATTTCGTCCCTTATATGTGGTTATACAAGTTATTTGCGTGGATTTTACTTCCTAAAAAACGTCATAAAAAATCACGGATGATGTTCGTTCGCGACGCAGCGAACTTGTGTCAGCGTGAATTTATCCGTTGGTTCAAGATGACGGAAAATATCAACCCATTATTGAATCAGTTCACATCGATACAAACGAACGTACCGATTCTGTATATAATGGGGGACGAGGACTATATGTTCCTCGAAGCTGTCGAACGAACGGCAAAACATCAGCCTACGGCAAATGTTGAGATTGTCACAGATTCTGGACATGTCGTAAACGTAGATCAGCCCGACCAATTCAATACATTGTCGATGAACTTTATCGATGATCAGATTCAAGCACTCTCGTTAAAAATGAGCTAATCTGGACGAAGTTCGGTAACCTCGCACTCGAAATCCAATAAAATAAGGAGCGTTGTCACATGTGGACAACGCTCCTTATTTTTTATGCTCGTAGTTCAGCCCCGTGCTCAGCACGTACTGCCTCAACGATCGTTTCATATGTTGCCGTTACTTCTTCGTCTTGTAACGTTCTTGACGGGTCTTGGAACTTGAGTGAGAAGGCAATCGACTTCTCATCCTCTCCAACATTCTCACCTGTATAAACGTCAAACAAGACGAGGTCAATCAAGAGTGGCCCAGCCGCTTGGCGGATCGTTTGTTCCACTGTCCCAGCCGGAATCGCACGTGGTAAGACGAGTGCCAAGTCTCGTGAAATCGATGGATACCGTGGTACGTCTTGATAAAGAAGCGTTTCGTCCCCGCGAAGTGCTAACAGGTCGAGTTCGAATACATACACTTCTTTCATACCGTAGACGTCTTTCGAAGTTCCTGGATGTACTTGTCCAACATATCCGATGACCTCTCCGTTCATCAAGATGTTCGCCGTACGGCCTGGGTGCATATCGGGCATCGCTACGGCCTCATACGTGACATCAAGGCGAAGCGTTTGGACTAACGTATCGACAATCCCTTTTGCGACGAAATAGTCAACCGGGACCCGTGTTCCTTGCGAACGATGGTCCATCCAAAGACCTGTGACAACGCCAGCCACTCTTTCTTTTTCACGCGGTAACGTATCGCCATGCTCCGTGTAGACGCGTCCCGTCTCGTACAGTGCGACGTTCGATTGTTGACGCGCCGTGTTATAACGTGCCGTCTCCAACAACCCTGGAACGAGCGACGTACGAAGGACAGAGCGCTCTTCACTCATCGGCATCGCCAGACGAACAAGCTGACTGGCTTCTCCTCCGAAGCGTGTCGCATGTGCCTCACTCGTTAACGAGTAAGTGATGGCTTGTGATAAGCCGACACCTTGCAACAAGCGACGTGTCTGTCTGCGCAATCCGTTGATTGCTGGCAAGTAACCTTTCGATTGAGAGGCAGGTAACGTCGACGGGAGACTATCATATCCGTATAGACGCGCCACTTCTTCTGTAATGTCAGCCGGAAGTTCTAAGTCCGGACGACGTGAAGGAATATGAACCGTCAGCACGTCATCCCCTTCTGTCGTGAGACCGAGACGCTCCAGGATTTGAACAATCGTCTGACGATCGAGTGACATTCCTAAGCGCTTATTGATATAGTCAATCGACACTTCGATTTGGCGGGCACGTGATTCTGCTTCACCCGAACGTACCGCATCTTGAACGGTCCCTCCACTGAGTTCCACAATCAATTGCGCAGCGCGGTCAAGCGCGAGCATGACACGTTCTGGGTCTATCCCTTTTTCGAAGCGAGCACTTGAATCTGAACGAAGACCGAGCGTACGGCTTGTCTTACGAACGGATGCCGGATCAAAGTATGCTGACTCTATGACGATATCTGTCGTTCTGGCATCCACTTCTGTGTTGGCACCACCCATGACGCCCGCGATTGCGACCGGGGCTTGCCCGTCCGTGATGACCATCATTGATGAATCAAGCGTGCGTGTCACGTCGTCAAGTGTGATTATCTCTTCTCCATTTTCAGCTTGACGGACCACAATCGAGTTGCCGAGTTTTTTCGCATCGAATGCGTGAAGTGGCTGTCCGATTTCAAGCATCACATAGTTCGTCACATCGACAATGTTGTTGATTGGACGGACACCTTCTGCAATCAAGATGTTTTTTAGCCATTGTGGTGATTCTGAAATTGTTACCCCTTTTACTTCACGCGCTGCATAGTACGGACAGTTCGGTGTAGCGAGTTCGATGGACACATCAGATGGTGATGACGATGTGACATCTGCTGTCGGCAACGTGTATGGACGTTCCAAGATGGCCGCAACCTCATGAATGATTCCATACAGGCTCAAGCAATCTGAACGGTTCGGAGTCAAACCGAGTTCGATGACCTCATCGTTCAAGTCTAGTAAATCGAGTACATCTGCACCGACTTGTACAGATTCACGGAATGTGTGGATCCCGTCCTGCTCGTCTTCCCGAATTTGTTTCTTCTCGAATCCAAGCTCCTCGAGTGAACAAATCATCCCTTGTGATTCAACTCCACGAAGTTTGGCTTTTTTTATTTTAAGTCCTGGTAAGCGCGCGCCAATTTTGGCCACGATCACATGTTGCTCTTCGCGTACGTTCGGTGCACCGCAGACGATTTGAACAGGGTCACATTCCCCGATGTCTACTTTCGTCACATTTAATTTATCTGCTTCTGGATGTTTCTCACATGAAAGGACACGACCGACGACGATACCAGAAAGTCCCTCTCCGCGATTCGTCACACTTTCGACTTCAATCCCGTTCTTCGTGATCAAGTCACCGAGCGCTTCTCCGCTTAAATCGGATACATCAATATATTGATTCAACCATTTTTTTGAAAGTAACATCTGTCTTCCTCCTTAGAATTGCTCGATAAAACGTAAGTCATTTGTGTAGAAATGGCGGATGTCATCGACACCGTGTTTGAGCATCGCCATACGCTCAACCCCGATTCCGAATGCGAATCCTGACACAATTGATGAGTCATAGCCGGCCATCTCTAGTACATGTGGGTGGACCATCCCGCCTCCAAGAATTTCAATCCATCCGGTTCCTTTACAGACGTTACAGCCTTTTCCACCACATTTGAAGCAAGAGATATCCACTTCGACCGATGGTTCCGTGAACGGGAAGAAGCTCGGACGGAGACGAATCTCGCGCGCTTCACCGAATAACTGCTTCACGAATACTTCAAGCGTCCCTTTTAAATCTGCCATCGAGATGGATTCATCGACAACGAGTCCTTCGATTTGCATGAACTGATGCGAATGCGTCGCATCGTCCTCATCACGACGATACACTTTGCCTGGGCAAATGATACGAATTGGCTTCCCGTTCGCCTCTAACATCGTCCGAGCCTGCACAGGTGACGTATGGGTACGGAGCAACGTCTCTTCGGTGATGTAGAACGAGTCTTGCATGTCTCGTGCCGGGTGGTCTTTTGGTAAATTGAGCATTTCAAAATTGTAAAGATCTGTCTCGACTTCAGGACCTTCTGCGATTGTATACCCGAGTCCAACGAACAAGTCTTCCATTTCGTCGATGATTTGTTGTAAGAGATGACTTTGTCCAGGAGTCGATGTACGCCCTGGAAGTGTTACGTCAAGCGTTTCCGCTTTTAGTTTTTCTTCGAGTTCAATCGCCTTCACTTCTTCAATTCGAGCATCTAGTGTGCTTTGAATCGCTGTACGAACTGTATTGGCCAACTCACCGATGACAGGACGTTCCTCAGCAGATAACTTGCCCATACCACGAAGTACCTCAGTCATCGGTCCTTTTTTACCTAAATACTTGATACGGACATCATTTAATGATTTTTGTGTGGATGCCTGTTTGATTTCTTCTAACGCTTCCACCTGTAACTGTTCTAATTGTTCTTTCATGTGTTTGCTTCCTCCTCTACATAAAAAAGTCCCTTCAGTCGTTGACTGAAGGGACGAATCATCGCGGTACCACCCTACTTGGCCAATTCATGGCCCACTTGAACAGCATCGATATCGTGATGCCAAACCGGTGTTGTCTCCAACACGACTCCAGAGTGAATTCAGCGACGAATCCGGCAAAGGCTCTCAGTCACGGCCATTGCTCCCTGAACGGAATCGGTCATTCGCTTACTATGTTCTTTCAACGTCATATCCTATTCATCGATGTGTTTAACCTATCACGTTTTTCACGCGCTGACAAGATTATTGTAACGCGATGCGATACATTAAAATACCGGCAGCGACCGCTGCATTGAGCGATTCTGCGTCACCGAGCACCGGAATATGCACACGGGTGTCACAGAGTGACAACACATCATTGTGCACACCTTGCGCCTCGTTCCCGATGACTAGGGCCACCTTGTCTTCGAATGCAACTTGTTCATACGATGTCGCTTTTGAGAGGGCTGTCCCATATACGTGGAATCCATCCTCTTTCAGCTCGGGCAATTTTTCAAGCAAGTCGACCGAGGTCACGTTCACGTGAAACAAGGACCCTTGTGTGGCGCGTACAACTTTAGCGTTGAACGGATCGACCGTCCCTTTCCCGAGTAACACCGTATCGAACCCGGCAGCATCTGCCGTCCGAATCATCGTACCGAGATTACCCGGGTCTTGTACTCGGTCTAATACGAGTACTTTCTTCATCTTCCGTTCAACCGGTGTCATCTTGACAACGGCAAACACACCTTGTGTCTTCTCCGTTTCTGAAAGAAGGTCGGCGACGTGATCGGATAACTCGAGAACCGGCATATCTTCTAGTCGCCACGTTCCTTTTGGTGCATACGACTCAGCCATGATGAGTTGAACGAGTCGACCGGCACGAATGGCCTCATCTACTAAATGTTCTCCTTCTACAAGGAATTGACCCGTTTCTTGACGACCCTTTTTTGTCATGAGTCGTTTTAATCGCTTAATCGTCTCGCTCTTCGTAGACGTAATCTTCGTCATATTATCCCTCTTTCAACCATTGGACCGTCTCGTGGTCTAAACGTTTCGTCAATGCGACGACGAGTTGTACGGCTGCCTCGTAATCATCTTGATGGATGATTGACACGTTCGTGTGTAAATAGCGGACCGGCACTGTCAATGCGATGGCTGGCATCCCGATTCCAGAAAGGTGGAATCGCCCAGCATCCGTTCCGCCACCTGGCGTTAAGTCCAATTGATACTTAATGTCTTGCTCTTTGGCCACGTCAACGATTAAATCGACAAGCCGTGGATTCGTAACCGTCGTCGCATCAAAGAAGATGACCTGAACCCCGTCGCCAAGCTTTGACAGTCCTTCTGCCGGAGTCATTCCCGGCGTATCACTCGGAATGCCCGTATCGACTGCGATTGCTACATCTGGTTGAATCAAGTTAGCCGCCGTTATGGCTCCACGTAATCCGACTTCTTCTTGTACGGTTGCCCCTGTATAGACGACACCTGGGAACGATTCTTCTTTCAACCGTTTCGCAGCTTCAATGGCAATCGCGCATCCAATGCGGTTATCCCATGCTTTTGCCATCAAGAAGTTTTCATTTTTCATGACTGTGAATTCACAATGTGGAACGACTGTGTCACCCGGACGAATTCCCCATTCAGCTACTTCGTCTTTAGACGTTGCTCCGATGTCTAAGAACATATCTTTGATTTCAACCGGCTTTTTACGTGCTTCAGGCGGAAGCACATGCGGTGGTTTCGCACCGATCACTCCTGGAATTTTTTCACCAGCACGTGTCACGACATTCATTCGCTGTGCTAAGAGAACTTGGTTCCACCAGCCACCGAGCGCCTGGAAACGAAGGAAACCGCCTTCTTCCACACGCGTCACCATAAAGCCGACTTCATCCATATGACCCGCAATCATGACGCGCGGACCTTCAGCGTCTCCTGTCACTTGTCCAAACAGACTGCCGAGCCCATCCTGTTCAAACGACTCGACATGCGGCTCGAGGTATTCACGCATCAATTGACGGACTTCCCCCTCATTTCCCGGGACTCCCGTCGCATCCGTCAAACGCTTTAACATATGTAACGATTCATTCATACCCATCCGCTCCTTTATATTAATATCCTTGATTTTGTCGCTCATGGTTTACTTCGTTTTTATTCATGTACGCCATTAATATGAGTTGCTCATTAAAACCGAGTGTATAACCAAGTTCAAGATAAGCTGCCATCAGCGTCTCGTACATGGCTTCTGTTTTCGAAAGACCAAAGTTCGTCACTTTTCGATAAATATCTAAAAAAGCATCAGTCGCATCAAGATATGAGCTTCCTGTAGGAAAGACGTCTCGTTCATATCCGAGCGCAAGTCCAAGTGATAATAAGAAATGAATACCGTCCACATATTCTTCTAAGATCACATCTTGAGGCGACGGTCCTTTCTTCGACCAAAACTTAAAGCTACGTGTTTCGTTAGCCAGTTCACCGAGCTCGACAAGCAGCGCCAGTAACCGTTCATCGAATTGATTACCGGTTAATCCATGTTGTTCTTTGATCCGCTCGTCTAATTCGCGCTGTCGATCAAACAATGTTGTCCAGTTCACCGGATGTTCCTCCTCTATTTCAACTTATAGCAGTACTAAAATCATTAAAGACCAGCCCACCGCTAAAATCAATACTTGTAATTGGAGCAATTTTGGGGCATGAACAGTCTTTTTGCGAGTCAAATGAAGACCGAACAAGGCACCAATGGCTCCTCCCGCATAAGCGTATAGTACGTTGAAATCGCCATTGCCGTGCGTATACCGTTTGGCTTGGATATAGGTGTATATGTTCAAGACGATGAGCGCAAGTGCAACGATTGCCACAATCGATTGATTCATAAACGTTCCTCCTTCTCTTCATTCTAAAAAATTTTTAAGAAAAAAGAAAGCGCCGAGAGAGTGTCTCGGCGCTGTCGATTGAACGATTACGCGTTCAATTTTGATTTAGCTGTTTCAGCGAGTGACGCGAATGCCTGTGCATCTGTCACAGCAAGCTCAGCAAGCATCTTACGGTTAATGTCGATTCCTGCAAGCTTGAGGCCGTGCATCATACGGCTGTATGAGAGACCGTTTGTACGTGCTGCCGCATTGATACGTGTGATCCAAAGACGACGGAAATCACGTTTCTTTTGACGACGGTCACGGTAAGCGTACATGAGTGACTTCATGACCTGTTGTTTTGCTACTTTAAATAGAATGTGTTTCGAACCAAAGTATCCTTTGGCAAGTTTAATTTGCTTTTTACGACGTTGACGAGTCGTATAACCGCCTTTTACGCGTGGCATATGGATTCCCTCCTAAATTGTTTCTGTATTACTTCGCGATCATGTTGCGAATGCGTTTGAAGTCTCCAGCTGATACGATAGCGCCTTTACGGAGCTTACGTTTCGCTTTAGTCGATTTGTTCGCGAACAAGTGACTAGTGTAAGCGTGTGAACGCTTGAGTTTACCTGATGCTGTACGTTTGAAACGTTTTGAAGCACCGCGGTGCGATTTCATTTTCGGCATGAGTATTTCCTCCCCACTGAGAATCGATGATTAATCTTCTTTGTTCGGAGCCAGCACTAAGAACATGCTGCGTCCTTCCATCTTCGGCTTTTGTTCAACTGTTGCCAAATCGGCACATTCCACTGCCATTTTGTCCAAAACACGTTTCCCGATTTCCGAGTGTGTGATGGCACGTCCGCGGAAACGAATCGAAGCCTTCACTTTATTTCCTTTTTCAAGGAACTTGCGTGCGTTACGCAATTTTGTTTGGAAATCGTTGTCCTCGATTGTTGGACTGAGACGTACTTCTTTCATTTGGATAACTTTTTGGTTTTTACGCGCTTCTTTCTCCTTTTTCTGGAGTTCGAAACGGTACTTCCCGTAATCCATAATTTTAGCGACCGGTGGGTTTGCTTTATCCGCGACTAAGACCAAGTCTAGTTCCGCTTCTTCAGCTAAACGTAACGCATCGTTACGTGATTGTACACCGAGTTGTGCACCGTCTGCGCCAATGAGACGTACTTCACGGGCACGAATGTTTTCGTTGATAAAGAGCTCTTTGCTAATGGTTAGCACCTCCATCGTGCAATTGCACGAGATTTAGATTGACAAGACAACATGGCAATAAAAAAAGCGTCGGCAGTTTCCCACCCACACATCAGTTGAGGTCATAAAACGGCACACGACGCCGAATGAACCAAGAACTTGATGGACCTGCCTGATGACTCTCAGACGAGGTGAAAAGCGGGTGCTTCTACTTTGTTGTTTTTAATCACTATGTCATCTTAGCACTAGCAGGAAAAGATGTCAAGATGTCGCGCATGAATAATTGGTAGCTCACACTTTTATGATGATACCAGTCATTCTCTCGTTTCGCAATACCTTTTCAAAGGGAATAATCAAATATCAAAGGAGGGATTTACATGAATTGGCGAAAAGACGTCTCGCGAGAACATGACTATCACGAGCAAGTTCAGCAGATTGTCAGTAAAACAATGCAAGCACACGGCTTAGAGGACGAAAAATTGCAAGCTGTATTAACGGACTTATTAGAAGAAATGAATCGTATCACATTGAAAATCGTCGATGATCACGAGTCAGCACAAAATTATATTCATAAACGGTGGTATTAAAAAAGGGCAACGCCCTTTTTTTAATACCCTTTAGTTCGTGAGCGATTTGAAGAAGTTACTGATTGCCTCAAACAAACGAGCAAAGAATCCTTTTACTTCTTCTTGCTCGAGGAAAGCCTGAACGTCTTGTCCCGCATCTTTTAATCCATTACTGATTGATGACCAATCTAAATTTGCTTGTTGCATATTCTCGAACAGGGTTGTCAATTGATCGAGCTGCCCTTCAGATAGCTGAACGTTATTTTGATTCAATACTTGAATGACGATGTCACGAATCTCAACATTGGTCTCCGGCATCTGATTCGCGATTTCAGCCTTAATCTCGTTCATGAGACCTGCCACATCTTCTTGACCGACCGTCTTACCGATTTCAGACGTGACCGCAAGTTCTTCTTGCGCGAGCTCTTTTCGTTCATCAGACAGTTTGATCCCCGTTTCGGCCGCAGTTTGGTCATACGCCTTCATGATTCCTGTCAATGCGGACGTACCCGTCACGTTAATTGGCGACGTGATATAAATATCCGCATCCGTTACACCAGCTGTGACGAGGGCGTTCGCATACATATCTTTCGTGACCCACGTCACATTCTCCGTTTGAATATCGAGGCCGGTCCCATCTGTCAATTTGATTCGGGCCGAAGAATACATGCCGCCCCCACGTTGCGCCTGTGGGACGGAGTCTCCTAAATATTTCTCTTCATCCGCGGCAGTCGCGATAATCGGTTCGATTCCTTCTGGTGCTTCCATGCGCTCAAGTACCCATTTCTCTTGTTCTGAAGATAAAGATTCACCAAGCGTCACAATCGTGTCGTTGACGATCGCTTCCGCCCCGACTTTCGGAAGCGCACCCGTAAAGACGATGGTCCCGATGGTAAGTGCCAATACCGGCTTCATATAATTCATCAATTATCACTCCTTATGTTTACGATACGTGTAGATGACCAAATACACATCCGTCTATAGACCGAAAAAAACCACCTTTCTGGTTGGAAAGGTGGTCCCTCACTTAGCGTGAACGATTCGCAATCTCTTCTGTGAGCGATGCGATGAATTCATCAAGTGACGCAGAAACTTGTTCCTGCTGACCGTAGCGGCGAATGTTGACCGCACGTTCATCACGCTCTTTGTCTCCAAGAACGAGCGTCATCGGAATCTTCTTCATTTGTGCTTCGCGAATCTTATAGCCGAGTTTTTCGTCACGGAGATCCGTTTCGACACGGACACCACGTTTGACGAGTTCTGCCTTCACTTCAGCGACGTATTCGTCGTGAACATGCGAGACAGGAATCAATTTCACTTGAACCGGTGCGAGCCACGTTGGGAATGCACCTTTGTATTCTTCAATCAAGTATGCAACAAAACGTTCCATCGTCGAGACGACACCCCGGTGCAATACGATCGGACGGTGGTCTTTCCCGTCCGGACCAGTGTACGTTAAATCAAAACGTTCTGGAAGTAAGAAGTCGAGTTGGACAGTCGAGAGTGTCTCTTCCTTCCCGAGCGCCGTACGTACTTGTACATCAAGTTTCGGTCCGTAGAATGCCGCTTCTCCTTCTGCCTCGAAGTACGGAAGCTCAAGCTCGTCCATCGTCTCTTTCAATTGGCTCTGCGCCATCTCCCAAATCGCATCGTTATCGAAGTACTTCTCTTTATCGGCGGGATCGCGATACGAGAGACGGAAACGATAATCTTTAATACCGAAATCAGCATATACTTCTTGAATCAAATGAACGATGTCTTTAAACTCCTGTTTCATCTGTTCTGGTGTGACAAACGTATGCCCATCATTCAAGACCATGTAACGGACACGTTGTAATCCTGTGAGTGCTCCAGACATCTCATAACGGTGCATTCCCCCGAGCTCAGCGATACGGAGTGGGAGTTCACGGTACGAACGTGGCTCGTGTTTGTAGATCGTCATATGATGCGGGCAGTTCATCGGACGAAGGACGAGTTCTTCGTTGTCCATCTCCATTTTCGGGAACATGTCATCTTGGTAGTGGTCCCAGTGCCCAGAAGTCTTATACAAGTCTACCGAACCGAGAACCGGCGTGTACACGTGTTGATATCCGAGTTCAAGTTCTTTATCGACGATATAGCGTTCAACCGTACGGCGAATCGCTGCTCCTTTCGGAAGCCACATTGGAAGACCTTGACCTACTTCTTGTGAGACGAAGAAAAGGTCGAGTTCCTTTCCGAGTTTACGATGATCGCGCTCTTTCGCTTCTTCAAGAAGACGCAAGTGTTCTGCGAGTTGTTCTTTCGTCGCCCAAGCCGTTCCATAAATACGCTGTAGCATCTTGTTGTCAGAGTCACCACGCCAGTATGCACCGGCCACGCTCATCAATTTAAAGATTTTCAACTTCGAAGTCGATGGGACGTGTGGCCCTCGGCAAAGGTCGAAGAATTCACCTTGATGATAAATTGTGAGTGTCTCCTCAGCTGGAATGTCTTCAATCAATTCGATCTTAAGTGGATCTCCGAGCTCTTTATAACGAGCGAGCGCCTCATCGCGAGAGACAACTTCACGTGTAATCTCTAAGTTTTCATCGACGATGCGTTTCATCATTTTTTCAATCTCAGGAAGGTCTTCCTCGTTGATTCGACGGTCCATTTCGATATCGTAATAGAATCCGTTCTCAATTGTTGGACCGATTCCAAAATAGATATTGTTGTCTTCCCCATACAGACGCTTGATTGCCTGTGCCATCAAGTGTGCTGAAGAGTGACGCATCAAATCGAGCCCATCTTCTGAATCTGGCATGACGAGTTCGATTTTTCCGTCATGTTCAATCGGGCGACGGTAATCAATGAGTTTCCCGTCAATCTTTGCTGCGATTGCTTTTTTACGAAGTCCCGGGCTGATTGAGCCTGCGACGTCTTCTGCTGTGATACCGGCCTCAAACTCCTTTACGGCGCCATCTGGAAATGCTAATTGAATCATGTACATCTTGTCCCCTCTCAAAAAAGAATATAAAAAAAGCCCATCCCTCAAAAAGGGACGAGCTTTGATTCTCGTGGTACCACCCTCGTTCCCAAGCAATATGCTTGGCTCGAACACACGATAACGAGTGTGAATCGCCGCACGATTAGCCCGTACGGTGCTCGGAGGGAGTAAATACATCGTCGTCGTTAGGAAGCTTGCACCGCCCTTCCCTCGCTAAAACTCGTCTCAATGATTCATATCCTCTTCTATGCATCACTTATATGGTTCTTAGTATAGTCAACTCGGCCAATAAATACAATCCTTTACCGACGGCGATTTTCACCCTTTAGTTCAATTTGGGTCGTCGTCGTTGAAATCCGTTGCATGAGACGCTGCGCCTTCATTTTATTTTGCGCGGACCCATCGATTGAAAAATGTGTTTCAAGTTCTTCTCCACTAAAATTCGAACTATAGAGCGTCGGTAATCGATGCATCATTCGATATTGAAGAATGATCCCAAACAGCTCATCACGTACCCAAGGACTAATCGCCTCAGCCCCGATATCATCAATCAACAAAACAGGAACATGTTGAAACGATGTTAAAAACGAATCGAACGAGTCTGTGCGGATTTTCCGTTTCGCTTCTGATACAAAGCCAGGGGCGTGGACCAAAATCGTCTCGACATCCGCCACTTTCAACTCGTTGGCGATTGCTGCGAGTAGATACGTTTTTCCTACGCCGAAGCTACCATGTAGATAGAGGCCGTTCACTTTTTGTCCCGACTTCATTCCCGTTACGAAGCGCATGGCTTCACGAAGTGCGATTTTACGTGCATCATCTGCCCAATCAAATGATTCGAAGCTCGCCTCGCGCACTTCCTCCGGCAAAAATAAACTCTTAAACTTCCGGTCCATCTCCTTTTGTCGTCTTGCTTGCCGATGGGCGACCGTTTCTTCGTAACGAATCGCGATCTGCCCTAAATCGACATAAAGCACAGGTTGATGACCCGGGATGACAGCCTGTTCGTCGATGAACGTTTTGCCATCCATCTGTTCAGCATACTCACTCAGTTTCGTGAATCCGATTTCAATCGCTTTCTCCTCTAACTCAGGATGAGCGTTTAAAAAAGCAATCACACCCGGGTGATTTAAAGTTCGTTTGCGAATCGACTCATACGCCTCACGCACTTCTTTTCGATTCATCAACTGAGACAGCGCTTGGTTGATTCGTTCCATCCCCTCACCCCTTCTCTTTCAATTCATTCAATAGTTTCACAAGCTCCGCATCATCTGGGACGGACGATTCGAGTTCCTTCTTCCTTGCCTGATCGTAAGAACGTTGTTGTTTCGCTTCATCCTCGAGCCACTTCGGCATGTCTCCTTGTTGGTTCTTACGACGTGACCCAACAGTCGTTCGTTGCCCATTTTCTCGTTTTTGCTGTTTCTTCTCAATCAGTGCATCTTGTGTCTCTTCACGCTCTAGCGCTTCTTTCGCATTCGTATAGCCTGCTGTCTTCCAGCTTGTCGCAATGCGAAGGACGTAGTTCTCGTTCAGACGAGTCTGCTTCTTCACTTCAATGCAATAATAGAAGAGCGCGTTGATGACACCCGGAGCGAGACCGAGTGTATCGACAAGTTCGATGACTAACTGCTCATCACTTTTAGAGAGTTGTGGCGTCTTTCGTAAAGTAGACACGTATTGATGAGGGTGCGCGGACTCCATCACCTCTGGGTCATGAAGATCCCCAAGCTTCGTCTCCTCAAGTTCCACCGTTTTCTCTTTTCGGTGACGGGTCTGTTTCTTCTTCAGCTGCAATACCATTTGACGACAGCCGTCCCGTTTTTCTTGTTCACTGAGCGGAAGATATGCTTCGTGGACAAAATATTCTTTCAACATCTCGGCCATCGTCTCTTCATCGAGTTGAGAAACATACGCAAGTTTCGTAATTGTTTCATCTAATTTTTTTGTAAAAAAGCCAACTGGGAAATTCGTCAGTTTTTTCACAATGCCCATATCGAACGAATAGTTAATTTCAATCTTCGCACGATCCGGTTTTTCGTAATTCTTTTGAGTGAACGCCCGGTGATTGACTCCTTTGACGTCGAACACTTCATTGAAGTCTTTCGTTACTTCGACGATACCGGCCGGCAATGGGTCGATTGTAAAACGTCCTTGCAGTTGCTTAAAACGCACTTCTCCAACTTTATAAAAAAGGAAGCTTGATAACAGCCCATCATTTAAAAACGTGTGCGGTGCGAGCGGAACTCGCAACTGATAAACGTATTGAGTTAATCGGGCATCTTTCGTTTTGTAGGTACGTACTAATCCGATTGCTTCTAGCCGAAATAAACTATCGGTCAATTCATTGATTGAGTACTCTAACATCTCACACAATGCACTGTGTGACATATAGTTCGATTTCATTTTACCGGGCTTCAATTCGCTCCATAGCGTCTGATAAAGCGCGAGCGCCTTCACCCCGATAACCGGTTGATATAGGTGATAGAGGGACTGATACGATTCACGGTCGACAAGACCTGTACTCATAATCAATAGTTCGTCTGTCCCAAAAATTGTACGTTCTTTCTCCATGGCTCTCTCCCTTGAAAAAGGGCGACCAGCAGGCCGCCCTTTAGTTGGTCGAATTTTCTTGCTTCATTAAATCTTCAAGTTCTTTAAAGAACACCGTGATGTCTTTAAATTGGCGATAAACTGAGGCAAATCGAACATATGCGACTTCATCTACACGCGCCAGTTCATTCATCACCAGCTCCCCCACTTGCTCACTCGGAATCTCCGACTGCGCGAGGGCTCGAAGTTGCTGTTCTACTTTTGTCACAACTCCTTCAAGTTGCTCTAAGGTAACCGGTCGTTTTTCACACGCCCGAATGATCCCGCGGAGTACTTTTTCACGACTGAACTCTTCACGATTTCCATCTTTCTTTACAATAATGAGAGGTGTCTGTTCGACTGTCTCAAATGTCGTAAACCGATAGCCGCACTTTTCACATTCACGACGACGCCGAATCGAATAATGGTCTTGCACCGGTCGGGAATCGAGCACTCTCGTTCCATTGTGATCACATTTCGGACAACGCATGCTCAAGCCTCCTTATCGTTCGACAGTTTTATTTCCTATAGCACGTAGCGGGAATTGCTGTGAGAGTGCCTCGTAGTAGTGAGATACAATTTGTGCAAGGTCTACACCGAGGCGCTGTTCACGATTCAGTGTGAAGTCAACCGCTGTACGCCCCCCGTCAACTTGTACGATTGTGACGAGTCCATCCCATCCTTCTCCGATGAATGAAAGTTCTCCACGGTTCGTATCGATTCGACGTACCGACTGACCTTTTGATTGAATGAGTTCTTCTAGCCACTGTATGATGGCATTCGGAGATGCCGCATAGTAGCGTGTCTGTAATGACTCGTTTTTATGAGTGTCTTTCGTTTCAATATGTGTTTGTAACTTATCTAACAGTCCCATAATTCACCTCAACGCTTGAGTTATATACGTTAAGCATATCAAAATTAAGGCGACAACAAAACATTTAAAAGGGCTGACCGTTAAACGGCCAGCCTCAAAAGGTTCTTCAGAATTATTTAGTTAATGCAACTTGTGCTTCAGGAACACGAATTGGTCCCATTCCACGTTCAAGTTTAACATCTTCACGTACTTTTGCATCCAAGCCTTCGGCGATATACTGCGATGCCGTAGCCGGATCGATTCGATCTCCACATGTGAACACGTCAACTGACGCGTACCCATGTTCAGGGAAACTGTGAATCGTTAAGTGTGATTCTGAAATGATGACGACTCCACTCACGCCGTGCGGCGCAAATTTGTGGAATGCGACTTCGCGGACTTCAGCGCCCGAACGAAGAGCAGCATCGACGAACAAACGCTCGATGTAGTCGATATCATTTAATTTGTCGGGATTGCACTCCCAAAGTTCTGTAATAATGTGACGTCCCATAGTATCCATATTAGTGGATCCCCCTTTACATCAATGGTCTCAAAGTAGTTGATGATCACTCACTTTGTGCCTGAATCGCCCACAACCACGGGGGAAAGTTAGTCCTAAGAGGTCCTAACCCTTTAAGTTGCGTTTGTCAGACCAATTGAAGTTCACGAAACTGAGTGTAACGTGTTTAGGACATCGTTACAAGACATTTGATTAAAAAAATCAGAAATATTTTTTTCTTCGTAATATTTTTTATACGTGTGTTTCTCGTTGTCCAATTTGTAGATAGCTAGCCACCATGTCTAATAAGTCCACGACACGGCATGAATACCCCCACTCATTATCATACCAAGCGAGCACTTTAACATGGTTTCCTCCGAGGACCATTGTCGAACCCATATCGATAATCGAAGAACGATCGTCCCCGTTAAAATCAATCGACACGAGCGGTTCTTGGGAAATGCCTAAAATGCCTGTCATTTCTCCGAACGATGCCCGTTCGAACGCTTTATTGACTTCATCGATTGTTACATCTCGGTGGAGTTCCACGACTAAGTCGACGAGTGACACGTTAGGTGTCGGAACACGGAGCGCCATTCCGTTCAATTTCCCTTGAAGTTCGGGCAATACGAGCCCAATCGCTTTCGCCGCTCCCGTCGATGTCGGGATAATCGAATTACCACAAGCACGCGCCCGCCGTAAGTCTTTATGCGGGTTATCAATATTGTTTTGGTCATTCGTATAGGCGTGTACGGTCGTGATTAGTCCCGTCTCAATACCGAACGTCGAATGCAAGACTTTCACGACCGGTCCGAGACAGTTCGTCGTACACGATGCGTTTGAAATAATATGGTCTTCTTCAGGACGATAATCACGATCATTGACCCCCATCACGATCGTACGCAAATCTCCTTTACCCGGCGCAGTCAAAATCACTTTTTTTGCCCCTGCGTCCAGATGAAGTCTAGCTCCGACATCAGAGTTGAACTTCCCTGTCGCTTCAACCACGATATCGATTTCAAGGTCCGCCCAAGGCAAACATGACGGATCGCGTTCTGAAATCAGTTCAATTCGTTTCCCATCGACTTCGAGCGTATCCCCATGCGCGCGAACGGTCAATTCAAATGGTCCATGTATAGAATCATGTTTGATGAGATGCGCGAGTGTTTCCGCCGGATAACTTGCGTTAATCGCCACCACTTCATGACGCCCCTCGATCATCAATTTCCGAAATACCATTCTCCCAATTCGACCAAATCCATTAATCGCCACTTTTGTCCCCATGCTAGATCCCCCTTTTTCTACATTACGGTTTCATTATAACGGATACTTGTAAGCGTTTTCACTATGAATCGTCACATTTCTTTCACTTTTCTTTGTTTATTTTTTGAAAATGAGGGAAATTTCTTCTCGTAAAGCAAAAGAGAAAGGAGGCGTCGTGATGTTTGATTGGGGAGATATCGATAAATTTTTCATTTCGTTCTTCATCATTTTACCGATTGTGACGTTGATTCACGAGTTAGGACATTATTTCTTCGCAAGATTATTCGGAGGCACTCTCGATATGCAAATCGGGACCGGAAAAAAATTGTTCAAAATAGGGCATCTACAAGTGAATCGTGTTTACTTTTATGATGCATGGTGTCAGTTTTCAGATTTGAAGTGGAGCAATAAAGTTACTCGCTCTCTCGTTTACGGTGGGGGCGCAATTTTTAACTTGGCGAGCATCCTCATTTTAAATGGATTTATTCTTCAACAAGAAATCGAGCCTACTCTTTATACGTATCAATTCGCCTATTTCTCGTTCTACTATATCTTTTTCTCTCTCTATCCAATTTATTATTCAAGTGGTCACCCAAGTGACGGCCGAGCGATTTATGATACATGGAAAAAAGGATCGCCTGAATCCGACCCTTTGAATTAAAAAGAAGGCGATCATTCGATGGCACTGAAAAACCTCTGCTCTTGCCTTACAGGAACAGAGAAAAAGCAAGGAATACAGAGGAGCGTCATCCCTGATTGGGACGACGCTCCTCTGTTTAGAATCATTTAGGATTTTTCAGTGCCTTCAATCATTCGCCTTTTTTTGTATAGCTTTAAATTGTTCGACTAAGCGGTCAATTTGGGAAGGTAACTCCCCCAATGCCCCGTTGTTATTCACAAGATAATCAGCCTGATGCTTTTTATCTTCAATCGGAATTTGAGAATGGATGCGTGCGAGCGCCTCTTCTTTTGTCAACCCATTCCGTTCCATGAGACGCATCAATTGAATTTCTTCGCGACAATAGACGACAACAGAATAGTCGACGAGGTCAAGCATTGTTCCTTCGAATAAAAGGGGAATGTCAAAAATGACGACCGGTTCACCGGCTGTCTCGTGTGTTCGCATCTGTTCTTTCATCTCTTCACGAATCGCAGGATGCATTAGTTGGTTTAATTGCTGACGCTTCGTTTCATCATGAAAGATTTCACGTCCTAATGCAGGGCGATTCAATAGATCACCATCAAAACATTTCGGGAATGCCGCCTTTACACCTTCGATTGCCTTTCCCTCAGGCTCAATGACCTTTCTCGCAATCAAATCAGCATCGATAATCGGAATCCCTCGCTCTCGAAACAGTCGAGACACTGTGGACTTTCCGGTTGCAATCCCACCCGTTAATCCAATTTTCAACATATTCGCCCACCCCTTAACGTTGTTGACAGTTCGGACAAAAATGCGTACCACGCCCGCCTAGTTTCATCTTTTCAATTTCATGACCACAACGACGACACGGCTCACCGGCTCGCCCGTATACATACAGCCTCTCTTGGAACGTTCCAGTCACACCGTCGGGGTTCGTATAACTACGTATCGTACTTCCCCCACGCTCGATTGCCTCTGTTAGGACGGCGACCGCTTCTACCCGTACACGCTCTACTTCTTCACCTGATAGACTCGCGGCCGTTCGTATCGGATGAATACCAGCACGAAATAGCGTTTCGTCTACATAAATATTACCCAATCCAACAAAAATCGATTGATCGAGGAGGGCGGTCTTGATGGCACGGGACTTCATCCGCCCTAAACGCTGATGTAGTGCCTCTCCGGTCACACGCTCGTCAAACGGTTCATAAGCAAGCAATGAAAGTGGCGGTGTTGTATGAATCGTTTCGTTTGTCCGCAACTCCATCGTACCAAACTTACGTACATCATTATAATGCAGGGTAGATTGGTCAGTGAATGTGATGACGATATGTGTATGTTTCACCGGTTCTGTGAATGTCTCGTACGGAAAGAATTTCCCCTCCATGCGTAGATGTGAGACGAGGTACCCGTTCGTTAATTTAAACAAGATGAATTTCCCTCGCCTTTCTACATCCATAATGGTCTCTCCAACCAAGTGGTGAACCCACTCTTCTGCATCGAGTCCACGAATAATTTTAGAGTCGAGCACATCGACAGCCTGAATCGTCTTTCCTGAAACGACAGGTCGCAGTCGACGACAGACTGTTTCAACCTCTGGTAATTCTGGCATACTTACTACCTTCCTATCCTCTTATTTCGTATCGAACCAAGTGGCTCCTACTGCACCGTCAGCGCGTAATGGTACATCGAGTGTAACCGTATGTTCCATCGCTTCGGTCACCAGTTTTTCTAATGCTTCCATCTCTTCAGCAGGACCCTCAAAAATCAATTCATCGTGTACTTGTAACAATAGTTTTGACTGAAGGTGCGACGTTTTGAGGGCATGATTGACATCAATCATCGCTTTTTTGATAATATCGGCTGCCGTTCCTTGAATCGGGGTATTGATGGCAGTACGTTCAGCAAATCCACGCAAGTTGAAATTACGAGAGTGAATATCCGGTATGTTTCGACGGCGTTTTAACATCGTTTCAACAAATCCGTGTTCTCGAGCACGTTCAATAGCCGCATCCATGAATGTTTTTACACCAGGGAACTGTTCGAAATACGTATCAATAAACGTTTGTGCTTCTTTACGTGTAATTCCAAGATTTTGCGAAAGTCCATAATCACTGATTCCATAGATGATTCCAAAGTTAACTGCTTTCGCCTGACGACGCATAAGCGAAGTCACTTCTTCTTTCGAGACTTTAAAGACGTTCGCCGCCGTCGATGTATGGATGTCCTCGTCGTGTAAGAATGCCGCAATCATTTTTTCATCTTGAGACATGTGCGCCATGATGCGAAGTTCGATTTGCGAATAATCGACCGCATAGAGTACCCAGTCTGGTTCACTTGCAGTGAACGCCTTGCGGATGCGTCGTCCTTCTTCTAATCGAATCGGGATGTTTTGAAGATTCGGGTTGACCGACGAGAGTCGTCCAGTTTGCGTCAACGTCTGTGTGTATCGGGTGTGGATCTTGCCGTCTTCCTTCACGACTTTCTGTAATCCCTCGACATAGGTCGACTGCAATTTACCAAGTTCTCGATAATGCATGATTTTCTCGATGATCGGGTGGAGCGGCGCTAACTTTTCAAGCACATCAGCCGCTGTCGAGTATCCCGTCTTCGTTTTTTTCACGGGAGGAAGCGCTAATTTTTCGAACAAGATGACCCCTAGTTGCTTTGGTGAATTGATGTTGAATGGTTCTCCGGCCAACTCATGAATCGTCACTTCAAGCGTACTAAGACGTTCTCGAAGGTCCGCCTCCATATGTTGAAGCGTTTCGATATTAACATGTATGCCTGCCCATTCCATTTCTGCTAAAACAGACACGAGCGGTTTTTCGAGTGCCTCATACAGTTCTGTCTGTTCATTATCCTTCAACTCGGAGAGGACACGTTCAAATAACGTATAAATCGCATGTGCTTTTTCAGCGAGATGTGAATGGAACGCATCTTCCTCAGGAACTTTAATTTTTGCACCTTTCCCATAAACCATTTCATCTTCTTCAAGATGATAGGCGAAATGAGAAGCGATCGAACTAAGTGACGTTCCACCAGATAGATTTAGTAAGTATCCGGCAACGAGTAAATCCTCGTACCCTTGAAGCGATAGCTGTTGACGTTTCAACTGAATGATTGTCTGTTTGGAATCGAGACAAACCGTCGCCCTAGATTCATCTTCAATCCATTCCTTGACCGGCTCTTCTTGTAACAAAGTCACGTCACCAATCGTCACCCCACGTTCTGATGCAATCGCCACCCCGACAATTTCTTCTTCGAAATAATCATCGTGCAGTTGCTCAAGAAACAGGACCGCTCGAGACAAATCTTGTTCAGAAAGGTCGATTGTCGGCCGCGCTTTTTTTTCGACCGTTTCTTCTGTAGCGCTGTCCGACAGTTTTCCGATTAACGATTTGAATTGGAGTTCCATGAATAAAGGCTTCACGACGGAAGCGTCATACGATTTAAAGACGAGATCGTCTACAGACACATTCAATGGAACGTCCGTATAAATCGTTGCCAACTGTTTTGACATTTTTGCTTCTCGCTCGTTCGCCTCAACTTTTTCTTTTTGTTTCCCTTTTAGCTCATCCGTATGTTCGTAAAGGGCTTCGACCGTGCCATACGTTGAAATCAACTTCAACGCCGTCTTCTCCCCTACACCTGGAATACCGGGAATATTATCGGACTTATCGCCCATTAATCCTTTCAAGTCAATCATCTGAATCGGCTGTAGACCTTCATATCGCTCTTGGAAAGCCGCCTCGTTCATTTTCTCGACATCCGTGATGCCCCGCTTCGTCAAATAAACGGTCACTCGCTCATTGATGAGCTGTAGTAAATCTTTATCTCCCGTCACAATCGTCACTTGATCAAATGATGTATCTTTCGAGAGTGTCCCGATGATATCATCCGCCTCATATTGTTCAAGCTCAAGGACAGAGATGCCGAACGCGCGACAGACGTCACGTACGAGCGGGAACTGTTCTCGTAATTCTCCAGGAGTTTTTTGACGTCCACCTTTATACTCAGCAAACGTATCATGACGAAACGTCTTTTTCGACGCATCGAACGCAACAGCGAAATGCGTAGGTTGTTCGTCCTCCATCAATTTTAACAACATCATCGTAAAGCCATACACCGCATTCGTATTCCGACCCGACGCGTCCGACATCGGAGGCAGTGCGAAAAATGCACGATATGTTAAGGAATTCCCATCCAGGATTAGTAGTTTATTCATTCAATCGACCTCCATTCTTCTCTTCGTCCATCATACCATACGGGTACATGCGTTCGAAAAAAAAGGCCCTTTTCTACGAATAGAAAAGGGCCAAATTCTCGACCCAGTGGAGATGAGCACCGATCGAGTCACGAGATGATGAAGAGGTCTCACTCATAGAATAGCAAGGTTTTGTAAAGTAAATATGAATGAACGATAAAGGAATCGTTAAACCCGCGGAAACGTGATGGTGAACGTCGTTCCTTTGCCCTCAACGCTATCGACATCGATGGTCGCATGATGCAAATCGATGATGTGCTTCACGATGGCAAGCCCGAGCCCGGTTCCACCGGAGTTGCGACTTCTCGCCTTATCGACACGATAGAAGCGCTCAAAGATTCGACTCACTTCTTTTTCGGCAATTCCGATTCCGTTGTCTCGCACTCGAAGTTTGTATGAATCCGGATTCGCCTCTACAGAAATCTCAACGCGACTTCCTTCCGGTGAATAGTTGATCGCGTTGGCGACCAAATTCATGATCACTTGTTTCATTCGGTTCAAATCAGCCTGCAATACAACTTCTCCATTGTGTTGTGTCTCTAGATGAATCGACTTCTTGTTCGCCTTTTGACTGAGTAGGAGACATACTTCGTCGACGAGTTGATTCAAATCGACGGACACCAGCTCCATTTGGAAATCATCTCGCTCCAATCTCGAAAGTTCAAGGAGATCTTCGACAAGCATCTGCATTCGCGTCGCTTCTTTTTGAATGATGTCTAAGAACTGGTCACGAAGTTCAGGTACTTCTTTAGCCCCGTCAAGAAGCGTTTCGCTAAATCCACGAATGGACGTAAGGGGTGTCTTCAGTTCATGACTGACGTTCGCCACAAAATCTTTCCGCATCTTCTCGAGCCGCTTTAGCTCTGTGATGTCGTTGAATAGTAACGTTGTCCCGCGAAGCATCCCTGTGTCACTGAATATCGGTGCAGCGGACACCATATACGTTTTCTGATTGAAACCTGTTCGAATCGACAATTGACGACGGTTAACCTCTTCTGTCAGATAGACATCCTCAATGAGCGATTCGACATCAGGACTCGGCAATATCCCATGATAAAATTGTCCAATTGATAAATCATCGTATTGGAACATCTCCCGATACGATCGGTTGACTAATGTGACGATGCCGCGTTCGTCAACTAGAAGAAGCCCCGCTCCCATATATTCGATGAGCGACTCAAGTCTCGCCCGTTGAACCGATTCTCCAAGGGAGATAGACTCTAAACTTCGGGCAAGGACGTTAATGGAACCTGCCAGACTGCCAGTCTCCTCATCATTTCGCAGTTCATACACACGAGCGCGATAATTCCCATCCGCTAACTCTCGTAAGACGATGGTCGCCTCGTCAATCGGTCGAATGAATTGGTTCGTCAAATGCTGTAGGACGAACAAGATGATGAAGAACGAGAAGACGAGCGCGAGCGCAATCGTCAACCAAATCCGATCATATACCCCTTCTAGGTCAGACACATAACGGATAAATGTCAGGTATACGGTATCACCTGTAGCGAGATCGATCGGTTTCGTGAATTGAATCAATGCATCTTCGTCCGCCTCACCAAATGTTCCGTCATCCGGTACTAAATTCGGATCAATTTGATAATCGATTGTACCGACACGAAACGGTGTTCCTGCAATTACTTCCATCCTGCTGTTAAGGAGTAAAATATCAAAACTACTCCCATCATCGATTTGACCGACATACTCACGTATTTCATCCAGTTCTCCGTCTTCTAGATAAAGGGCTGCTAGCTGAGCGTCCTCTTTCAATCGGTCTCGTTCGGAATCTAAATAGAAGTCTTTGAACAGTTGTCCGAGCACGATGCCGAGCATAAGAAGGACGCCCGTGACGAGCAGAATAAGTGTCGTCATGAATCTAGAACGATACGTCTTCATTCCGAAATCGGCTCCTCCATCTTATACCCGAGTCCGCGAATCGTTTTAATGTAGGTTGGTTTCTTGGTCACTGGTTCAATTTTTTCACGAAGGTGACTAATATGGACGTCGACGATCCGCGTGTCACCGACAAAGTCATAATTCCAAATGGCCGATAGTAATTGGTCCCGTGTCAGCACACGACCCTTGTTTTTTGCCAGATAGGCTAACAGTTCAAACTCTTTCGGCGTCAATTCGAGTCGTTCTCCTTGTTTGAACACTTCGTAGTTTGAAGCTACGATTTTAACGTCACCGATTTGGATGACATCCTCTTCAACAACCGCCTCTTGTGGGCCTGAACGTCGTAAAATCGCTTTGACACGGGCGACCACTTCACGTGGGCTAAACGGTTTTGTTAAATAATCGTCTGCGCCAAGCTCAAGACCGAGGACTTTATCAAATTCATCGTCCTTTGCCGTCAGCATCAAAATAGGTGTATTGACTTTTTGTTGTCGAAGTCGCTTGCAAACTTCAAGTCCGTCCATTTCTGGGAGCATCAAATCGAGCACAATGAGCACGGCGTCCTTTTTTTCAGCCAGTTCCAACCCGGTTTTTCCATCATGTGCCGTTTCTACTTCAAAGCCAGCTTGTTCTAAATTAAATTTTAATAACGTCGCGATTGATACTTCATCGTCGACAACAATTACTTTATCAGCCACACTTCTTCCTCCTCTTGATCCATCAAATGTCACTCTCTATTTTACAAATCAAACCTTGATACGACCAACCTCAAAGCAAATCTTTACAAAAACAAAACAAATCCACTTTCAGTGTAGCATGCCCTACAAGATACAAAACGCAAAAAAAGATGCTTCCTGCATATTTGCAGGAAGCATCTCCCTCTTATAAGACGCCTAATACCGAGCGGACAGAGTCAGCAGACTTCGAAAGTGCTGCTTTTTCTTCATCTGTCAATTCGAGCTCAAGCACTTGCTCAATTCCATGTTTACCAAGAATCGTCGGGACACCAAGATACAAGTCATTGAATCCGTACTCCCCTTCAAGGTATGCTATGGCAGGTAAAATCCGACGCTGATCTTTCACAATCGCTTCGACCATCTCCACGATAGCAGCAGCTGGCGCATAATACGCCGAGCCATCCCCCAATAGTTGGACGATCTCGCCACCGCCTTTGCGCGTTCGCTCCACAATTTGCTCGATTCGTTCATCTGAGATGAGTTTTTCGAGCGGGATTCCCCCAGCGTATGAGTAGCGTACAAGAGGAACCATATCGTCCCCATGTCCTCCGAGAACGAACCCCGATACATCTTTGACGGATACGTTTAACTCTTGTGCTACAAATGTACGGAAACGAGCCGTATCCAGAACCCCAGATTGTCCGATGACACGTTCTTTCGGGAACCCCGACTCTTTAAACGCAGCATACGTCATCGCATCGACGGGATTGGTCAGAACAATCAGAATGGCTTCTGGAGAATGGATGGCAATCTCTTTCACAACCGAGCGCATGACGTTTGCGTTCGTTGCGACGAGGTCGTCCCGGCTCATCCCTGGTTTGCGGGCAATCCCTGCAGTAATCACGACCACGTCTGAATCGGCCGTATCGGCGTAATCTGATGTCCCTGTGACCCAAGCATCAAACCCTTGAATCGGAGCCGTTTCTTGCATGTCGAGCGCTTTTCCTTTCGTCGGTCCAACTTTTTCTTCCATATCGAGCAGAACGACATTCCCTAGCTCGCGCTGAGCCAAGTACAGTGCAGTAGTAGCACCGGTGAAGCCACTTCCAATTACAGAAATTTTGTTACGACGAATCATGAGCTCTCCCCCTCAATTGACTCTTTCGAATGACTTACATGTTTTTGATTAATTCATCAGCGAACTCAGAACACTTCACTTCTGTCGCTCCGTCCATGAGACGAGCAAAATCATACGTGACGACTTTCGAAGCAATTGTTTTCTCCATCGAACGGGTGATGAGATCAGCCGCCTCGTTCCAGTTCATGTGACGGAGCATCATCTCACCAGAAAGGATGACTGACGATGGGTTTACTTTATCAAGACCTGCATATTTCGGAGCCGTACCATGTGTCGCTTCGAAGATTGCATGTCCTGTGATGTAGTTGATATTCGCACCAGGTGCAATCCCGATTCCACCCACTTGTGCAGCAAGGGCATCTGAAATGTAGTCACCGTTCAAGTTCATCGTCGCAACGACATCGAACTCACGTGGTCGTGTCAAGATTTGTTGAAGGAAGATATCAGCGATTGAATCTTTGACGATGATTTTCCCTTCAGCTTCTGCTTTTGATTGTGCTTCGTTCGCAGCCGCTTCACCAGACTCTTCTTTAATGCGGTCGTATTGTGCCCATGTGAAGACTTTGTCGCCGTACTCCGCTTCAGCAAGAGCATAGCCCCAGTTTTTAAATGCGCCTTCTGTGAACTTCATGATGTTCCCTTTGTGAACGAGTGTAACGGATTTACGGTCGTTCGCAATCGCATACTCGATTGCAGCACGGACTAAACGTTCTGTTCCTTCAGAAGAAACCGGCTTGATGCCAATCCCTGATGTCTCTGGGAAACGAATTTTATTGACGTTCATCTCATCTTGCAAGAAGTTGATGAGCTTTTTCACTTCATCGCTTCCTGAAGCGTATTCGATTCCCGCGTAAATATCTTCTGTGTTCTCACGGAAGATGACCATGTCTGTATCTTCAGGACGTTTTACTGGTGATGGAACACCTGTGAAGTAACGAACTGGACGAAGGCAAGTATACAAGTCAAGTTCTTGACGAAGCGCAACGTTCAATGACCGAATCCCACCACCGACTGGTGTCGTGAGTGGTCCTTTGATCGCAATCAAGTACTCGCGGATTTGATCGAGTGTCTCTGTCGGAAGCCATTCGCCTTTTTCGTTATATGCTTTCTCACCAGCGTATACTTCCATCCATTCGATTTTCTTGTCGCCGCCGTATGCTTTTTCAACTGCAGCGTCAAATACACGAACAGCCGCATTCCAAATGTCAGGGCCCGTGCCGTCACCGATAATAAATGGTACGGTCGGTACGTTTGGTACGTTCAATACACCGTTTTCAACTGTAATCTTTTGTCCTTGTGTCAACATAATGAATCCCCCTAAGTACATTACTGTAGGTCGACGCGTGCGCCGACCTACGTCACTTGTTAGTTTACCAAACTTTTGTCTAAAATGTGTCCCGAATTAACGTTCGTTCACAGAAACATATTTACGGCTCGTTTCACCGACATATTCCGCACGTGGACGAATCAAACGGTTGTCCGCGTATTGCTCAAGGATATGTGCGATCCATCCAGACATACGAGATACAGCGAAGATTGGTGTGAATAAATCTTCTTCAAGACCGAGCGCATAATACGTCGAAGCTGAATAGAAATCGACATTCGGCTTCAATCCTTTTTCTGTTTCGACGAGATGATCGATTTTCTCAGACATCTCATACCATTTCGGTTCGCCGATTTGAGCAGTCAATTGGCGACTCATTTCTTTCAAATGCTTCGCGCGCGGGTCGCCGTCCTTATAAACACGGTGACCGAAGCCCATGATTTTTTCTTTGCGCTCGAATTTACCACGAACATATTCTTCAACTCGATCAACCGAGTCAATCTCGTGAAGCATTTTCATAACTGCTTCGTTCGCCCCACCGTGAAGTGGTCCTTTGAGTGCTCCCATCGCCGCCGTGACGCCAGAGTACATGTCTGATAGTGTCGCCACACAAACGCGTGCTGTGAATGTCGAGGCGTTCAATTCATGGTCTGCATGTAAAATGAGTGCCTTATCAATCGTTTTTTCTGCTACTTCGTTCGGCTCTTCCCCGTTTAGCATATACAAGAAGTTACCCGCATAAGAAAGACCTTGTTTGGGGGCAACCGGTTGTTCCCCTTTACGAAGACGAGCGAAAGCTGTCACGATTGTCGCAACTTGAGCTTGCAGACGAATCGCTTTACGCATGTTCGCCTCGTCACTCATGTCTTCAGATTCTTCATCATATAGAGCGAGTTGTGAGAGTGCTGTACGAATCGTCGCCATCGCATTGGCTGATTTCGGTGCACGTTTTAACGTATCAATCACCTCTTCAGGTAATGTCGCTTCTTTTACAAGCGATTCTGATAGCGCTGTCAATTCCTCTGCATTTGGTAAGCGGTCGTTCCACAATAAGAAAACTACTTCTTCAAATGTGGCGTGGTCCGCTAAATCATCAATGGTGTATCCTCCATAAGTCAATTGACCGTCAATAATTGAGCTGACTTTTGAGGCTGCTGCCACAATACCTTCTAACCCTTTTGTCGTTGACATTCATAACTCCCCCTCAGTCTTGTTTAAAAGTGATCGACCGTAAAAACAGTCTGTTTGTAGGGAATAAGGATACGGGATGGGCCTTTCCCCTTCATTCGCCCAGTCTCCGTTTACCCTGTCCTTTATATAGTATAAACAATTTATTGCAAAAAAGAAATGTAAGCGGCTTCAGTTGTCAGAAAATATCAAAACCATTTTTCAATGATTTGATATCCACCTAAAATCAATGCTGCAATCCCAGCTCCGACAAGCGGTCCGACCGGTATCCCTTTCATGAATCCAACCGCTAGAATCGTACCTGCGAGGAGGGCTGTCGTAACGACAGGGTCGACACGCATCAACTGCACACCTTGTCCCGCTGCAATGGCGACGAACATTCCTGAAGCAAATGCCACGATTCCGACCGGCCCTTTAATACTATTCCACAATTCTTTAAACCCGATGTCTCCGGTTGCAATCGGAACAAGGACAGCAATCGTTATGATGGTCACGCCCCAACTGATTCCTTTGGATGCGAGTGTGGGGAATAATTGATCTCCGAAACCGATCGCTTTAATAATTAGCAAAACACTACTTGCGATAATAACCGATTGATTATTTGAAATGACACCGATTAATACGAGCATCAATAAAAAAAGATAAGCACTCATTATGTTTCCTTTCTTTGAACGGAAAAAAAACCGACCTTTGAAGAAGGCCGGTTCGATTGTCGTTCAATTATGCGTTGTAGATTTTACCTGTAAGTGGGTCGATTGAAATCATTTGACCGTCACGAAGTGAAGATGTTGCTGCCTCTACACCTACGATGACCGGTTTACGGAGTGATGGTCCAACGATACCTGCATGGCTCGTCAATCCACCGTCTTCTGTGATGATTCCAGCCGCTTTTTCGATTGCAGGCATCATTTCTTTATCTGTGAATGGTGCGACGAGAATCATTCCGTCTTTCGCTTTTGCGTTTGCTTCATCCGCATTATTCGCGACCACGACTTCACCGACCACACCGCGCTCGCCAATACCACGTCCGTCAGCAAGAGCATGACCGACGATGTGGACTTTCATCATGTTCGTCGTACCAGCTGTTGCCGCAGGAATTCCGGCTGAGATGACAACGAGGTCACCGTCAGTAACAAATCCTTCGTGACGAGCTGCTTCAGATGCTTGAACCAACATTTCATCCGTGTTGTTTGGCATCGTCTCAGCCACGATTGGGTATACGCCCCATACGAGGTTCAATTGACGTGCTACGCGCTCAGATTCAGTTACCGCAATGATGTTCGCTTCAGGACGATACTTCGCCGTACGAGCAGCCGTGTAGCCTGATTGTGTCGGCGTCAAGATTGCTTTTGCGTTCAAGTTGATTGCTGTGTGGGCAACCGCTTGTGAGATTGCATCCGTCACCGTGTGCTCACTGCGTTTCTGACGATCTTTCAACAAGTTTTTGTAGTCGAGCATGCGTTCTGTACGCTCAGCGATGGCCGCTTGCATTTGAACTGACTCGATTGGGTAGTCACCTGCTGCTGTCTCACCAGAAAGCATGACCGCATCTGTACCATCCAAGATTGCGTTTGCTACGTCTGATGCTTCCGCACGCGTTGGACGCGGGTTACGTTGCATCGAATCGAGCATTTGCGTCGCTGTGATAACAGGTTTACCAAGGTCGTTACACTTCTTGATGAGTTCTTTTTGAACCGGTGTTACTTCTTCCGTCGGGATCTCGATTCCGAGGTCACCACGGGCAACCATCAAACCGTCAGAGATTGCCAAGATTTCGTCGATGTTGTCAACACCTTCTTGGTTCTCGATTTTCGGGTAAATCTTGATGTGTGATGCATTATGTTTTTCAAGAAGTTGACGGATTTCTACCACGTCTGATGCACGACGTACGAACGATGCTGCGATGACGTCGATATCTTGTGAGATCCCGAACTCGATGTCCGCGATATCTTTATCTGTAAGGGCAGGAAGGTTTACCTTGACGTTTGGCAAGTTTACACCTTTCTTCGTCTTGATGATTCCTTCGTTTTCGATGACGCAGCGGAGGTCACGGTTTTCAAGCTTTTCAACGACACGGAGTCCGATGAGACCGTCGTCGAGCATGATGTGCGAACCGATTTCTACATCATCGTAAAGTCCTTCATACGTCACAGAGAAACGATCTTTCGTTCCGACGATTTCTTCAGTTGAGACGATTGTGACTTCTTTTCCTTTTTCGAGAAGGGCTTTTCCATCTTCAAACGTATGAGTACGGATTTCTGGACCTTTTGTATCAAGAAGGACTGTTACCACTTTACCAGCAGTTTTTGCAGCTTCACGGATGTCACGGATACGTGCGCCGTGCTCTTCGTAGTCACCGTGTGAGAAGTTGAGACGGGCAACGTTCATTCCAGCTTCAATCATTTCAGGAAGACGCTTCTCTGAAGCGGGTCCAATCGTACATACAATTTTCGTTCTACGCATAATATAAAAACCTCCTAGGGGATATGGTGCAACTTACATATGGAAAACGGGGAGCCTTTGACCGGTTCCCGTCTCCCTACATGGTGAATCGTTTAAATCGACAACTGATTGACAAGGTCGATCAGTTGCATATCAATCGTGTGCTTGTTGTTGTCGAGCGCCTCATCGATGTCAAGATCCATCATCTTGTTGTTACGGATTCCGACGACCCGGCCCGCTTTTCCTTCAAGTAAAATCTCAACAGCGTATGCGCCCATACGACTTGCAAGTACACGGTCAGCAGCAGTTGGGGAACCACCACGTTGAATGTGTCCAAGAATCGTGACGCGTGTTTCTGAGTTCGTCTTCTCGGCAATCAATTTACCGATTTCTTCCGCACTTCCCGCACCTTCAGCAACGATGACGATTGAGTGCTTCTTACCGCGTGCAATTCCGTGGTTAATTCGTTCCACGATTGCGCTCAAATCTTCTGGACGTTCTGGAACGAGAATCGACTCTGCACCACCAGCAAGACCAGAATAGAGTGCGATATCACCAGCATCGCGACCCATCACTTCAATGACATACGTACGTTCATGAGATGAAGCCGTGTCACGAATTTTGTCAATCGCATCAAGCGCTGTGTTGAGCGCTGTATCAAAACCGATTGTCGCATCCGTTCCCGGGATATCGTTATCGATTGTACCCGGAAGGCCGATTGTTGGGAATCCAAGATCTGTTAATTTTTGAGCTCCACGATAAGAGCCATCTCCACCGATGACCACGAGAGCATCGATGTTGAATTTCTTCAACTGTTCAACTGCTTTTGCTCGACCTTCTTCTGTTCTGAACTCAGGACAGCGTGCAGAGCGAAGGAACGTACCTCCACGTTGAATGATGTCGCCGACTGATCCAAGGTTTAACTCGACTAGATCACCTTCGATTAATCCTTGATAGCCGTTATATACACCATATACTTCAAGACCTTCGAAAATCGCTTTTCGAGTCACTGCACGGACAGCTGCGTTCATTCCAGGAGCGTCTCCTCCGCTTGTTAATACCGCAATACGTTTTAAATTCACGTCACTCACCTCTTATGTGTTTTAACGAAATCTGAAAATAAAATACCATGTCTGACCTTTGTTTTACAACACAAGTATGTGAAAAAAATGCATAGGGTATGTTATAAAGCAGTCACTTCATGAATGAATAAAGCCATATTCAAAGCCATTGATACCGTTTTCACTCACTAATTGTGCCAATTTGATGATATTTGGTCGCCCGCCCTTGAATCAGTTGAGAAGTCGACTGACCGAGCAACTCATTCATATGCTGTAATAATACAGTCTTTAAGAGCGATGACTGTAATGACACATCAACATGTGCACCCCCATACACTTCTCCCACAACCTCATCTACAATCCCTAAGTTGAGCAAATCTCGCGCCGTAATTTTCATCGTTTCTGCCGCGCGTTCCGCTTGCTTCGCATCTTTCCATAGAAGTGCCGCTGCACCTTCTGGCGAGATGACCGAATACGTACTATTCTCAAGCATCAATAAACGATCGCAAACGCCAATTCCAAGTGCGCCTCCAGAACCACCTTCTCCAATGACGACGGACACGATCGGCACTTTCAGGGTCGCCATCTCAAACAAGTTTCGAGCAATTGCTTCGCTTTGACCGCGTTCTTCAGCGGCTTTTCCGGGGTAAGCCCCTTTCGTATCGATAAATGTTAAAATCGGGCGATTGAACTTCTCAGCTTGCTTCATGAAACGCAATGCTTTTCGGTATCCTTCCGGATGTGGCATCCCAAAGTTCCGCCTCATGTTCTCTTTCGTATTCCGACCACGCTGGTGACCGATGACCGTAACCGGCACCCCTTCAAATGTCGCAAGTCCCGAAACAATCGCTGCATCGTCATACCCATGCCGGTCTCCATGGAGTTCCAAAAAATCAGGGAACAGATGCTGAATATAATCGAGCGTTGTCGGTCGTTTCGGGTTTCGAGCCAGTTGAACGCGGTCCCACGGTTTCATATTCCCATAAATATCTTTTTCTAATCGGTCGAGCTTTAACTCGAGATGGCGAATCTCACGGGACAGATCGATACCTTTTGTTTCGGCCGTTTCACGTAGTTTATTTAATTGTTCAGTCACTTCTTTGATTGGGTCAAACATGACGAACACCCCCATCGTGTAATCCAATCATTTTCAGCAAGAACGAACGCATCTGTTCGCGATGAATAACCGCATCTAGTTGCCCCGACTCGAGTAGAAATTCTGCTGTCTGGAAGTTCTCCGGGAGTTTTTCCCGAATCGTCTGTTCGATGATTCGGCGTCCTGCAAACCCGATCAGCGCTCCTGGTTCTGCGACGTTCAAATCGCCGAGCATCGCGAAACTTGCTGAGACGCCACCTGTCGTCGGATGTGTCAAATACGCGATATATAGAAGTCCGGCCTCATCATGTTCTTTTAATGCAATGGATGTATTCGCCATTTGCATCAAGCTAACCATTCCTTCTTGCATCCTAGCTCCGCCTGATGCCGTGAATAAGACAACCGGTAGACCGAGAGATGTTGCTTTACGGACAGCGGAAGCGATTGCTTCTCCCACGTAAGCCCCCATTGACCCCATTCTGAATCTGGCATCCATTACGCAGATGACAAGCGGCAGTCCATCAATCGTCGCCCTTCCACAAATGACTGCCTCCTCAATTCCGGTCCGTTCTCGGTCTTTATTTAACTTTTCTTCATAGTCAGGAAAATTGAGCGGATTCGTTTTGACAGAAGGTCCTGCAAAACGTTCAAACGACCCTTTGTCGACAAGCATATCAATCCGTTCTTGTGCATGAAGCGGAAAATGATAACCACAGTCACATACTTTATGATTTTCATTTAACTGTTTTGTATAGTGCATATATTTACAAGATGGACATTTCGTCATTAATCCCTGTGGTGCGTCAATCTTTGGCTCTCTTTGACGCAATGGCATGTATCGTTTTGGTTTCTTGAAAAAAGCAGTCATCGCTTCCCCCTCGTTCATTCCGGCATCCCCATTCCACGCCACATCTCGAGAAATCGTTTTCGTTCCTCGAGGGTATATAGATCTCCAGCGTCTAGTCCGTCAAAAAATCGATTGAGTTCGCTCCAAATTCGAATAAACAATTCATTCTTTAATTGAAAGATGATTTGCTGACGAAACGATCGATCATTATCAATCACGGCTTCTAATTGAGTCAGCCGTTCCATTGTCGGTTCAACTTCTGAAAACGCCATTCGTTCCAACAAGCGAAGCATCTCGATAATATCGGACTCTTTCGTCTGTTTGGTCACAATGAACTCTGATAAAATCTCAATGTAACGGTGTCGGTCTTGTTCACATAAAAATGTGCCACCACCACGTCTCGTCTCCACGATGCCTAAAAAGCTCAATGCTCGTAACGCTTCGCGAACAGAAGCACGGCTAATCGACAGTGTTTCGGCGAGTTCACGTTCGGACGGAAGCCGATCACCTGGAACTAAAGACGATTGAACGATTAACATTCGTATTTTTGAAATATTTTCGTGAAATGAGGATGCGTATTTTTCATGCATCTGACCGTTCAACTCCCTTTTTGAATCACTTATCACACTCAAGTGGTCAGACCAATTAGTACGATTATATCACTTTTTAGGACTTGGTACTAGTTTTCGGACCATCCATTTTCGTATCGATTCGTTTTAACACAACATTTTCTTCGCCGAATTTTTTCTTCGCCTCAGCCACGTACTCCTCATTCGGGTTGATTGAGTAAGCTGACGCCAACTGTTTCACTTCCTTTGAATCCGTGAATCGACAGACAACCGGGACATCTCCCTGAGCACGTTGTATCCAATCTTCGAGTTCGGGGAATCGATCTAATGTAAGCCTTACAAACAATGCCTGCCCATGCAACGGACGTATCCGTTCGACAATCAGTTGTTTTCGTCCATCTCGTTCATTCGTATGAACCTCAAGTAATAAAATATTACCGACATAAAGGGAGCGTCCGAATTGACTAAATGTTCGTGGAAATACGACGACTTCTTCTTGTGTCATACCATCGTCAACCATGATGATTCCCATTCGTTCCTGCTTTTTCGTTAGAAATGTACGCACGTCATCTACGTAAACGATAAGGTAACCATTCGTCCCGTTTATGATGTTGTCAATTGTAGACGGTTCAATCCCAACATTCGAAATAGCGGTCAGTGGAGAGTGCACCACCCATGTTCCGAGCGCTTCTCTCTCTTCTTCAGACCAATTTGGTTCTTTTACTTTCTTCTGTTTGAGTCCAAGCGATGACAGTTCGTCGGGCAAAAAATGCGTTCCTGCCTCTTCTCGCAAACGTTCGACTGCTTCAAAAGCACTTGTCCGGTCGCCGTGATACATCCGGTCGAGCGCGCCCGCACCAAGTAAACGACGTAATTTAAACTGGTCTTTATTCTTCCACTCCATAGCTTCTTGAAGAGTTCTGACATCTTTCAATTGCCCATTCAGCTCAATCAGACGTTCGACATCACGTTTGGTCAAGCCTTGGATTGCTTTTAACCCGAGTCGGACGCCAGGTCCTTCAAGCGTCGCCTCGGCGTGACCGTGTAAGACGTCTGGTGGATACACCGGAATTTGATCTTTTCGCAACAATCTGACGAGTTCACTCGTCTTTTCCGATGTCACCACATGAAAGACACGAGGGAAATGTGCTTTGACATAAGCCAACCGATAGCTGATCAAACTGTAGGCGACAGCGTGGGATCGGTTGAATCCATATCCCGCGAACTTTTCAATCCAAGAAAAGATTTGCGTCAACACATCCCGGTTATTCTTTTCTGCCTGTTTTAAAAATCGTTCCCGTTCTCGCTCAATCGTGCCAATATCTTTTTTAGCAATCGCTCGTCTGACCAAATCCGCCTCAGCGTATGAATAACCTCCAAGCTTTCGAAGTAGTCTCATGACCTGTTCTTGATAAACGAGTACCCCATACGTAGGTTTCATGACGTCTTCTACGGCTGGATGAATTTGTTGGTAAGGCAAACCATGCTTTCGTTTGGCATACGTTTCGATGAACTGCATTGGTCCCGGGCGATAGAGTGACATCGTCACAACGATATCTTCAAACTCAGTTGGCTTCACTTGCCGAAGCGCTTGTTTCATCCCAGTCGACTCGAACTGGAAGATGCCATTTGTCTCTCCTCTAGCTAACAAACGATATGTCCGGGCATCGTGTAACGGAATGGTTTTCAGTGAGAACAGGGCATCACTTTCTCGAATCAAATCTTCCATCTTTCGTAAGCGACTCAAGTTCCGCAACCCGAGTAAATCGATTTTCAGCAGCCCGACCTCTTCCAAATCCTTCATATTATATTGTGTTACATACTCTTCTATTCCAGGTTGGAGCGGCGTCACTTCTTCAATCGGTTGGCGACTAAGAACGATACCGGCCGCGTGAACCGATGATTGGCGAGGCAAACCTTCTAACTGCTTCGCAATTTGTAACAATTGCTGCCGCTTTTGACTACCAACGAACCATTTCATCTGTTTCGGGTTCGACATCAATTCGTCTAACCCACCCGATTTCACTTGTTTACTTGCAGCCTGTCCTTCTTCTAATGTCATGCCGAGCGCTCTGGCGACGTCTCGAATCGCTGCCTTTGCTCCAAACGTCGCGAGCGTCCCGATTTGTGCCGCATGCGTTTCCCCGTATTTTGACAACACGTACGATACGACTTCTTCTCGACGCTCATCTTCAAAGTCTAAATCAATATCTGGCATCGACACGCGTTCAGGATTTAAAAATCGTTCAAATAACAATCCGTAATGAACCGGGTCGACTTCTGTAATATGGAGGGCAAAACTAACGAGTGAACCTGCCGCCGATCCCCGACCCGGTCCCACTTCAATACCAGATTCTCGGGCGAATCGAATGATGTCTTCGACAATCAAAAAATAGGAAGAAAATCCGGTCTTTGCAATGACATCCAGTTCGAACTTTGCTCGCTCGATATAAGGTTCCTTTAAGAGTTCCATCGATTTCAGGCGTTCACCCACGAGTCGTTTCAAATTTTGGTCAGCATCAGGCAGTTCTGGAATCGCCCCTTCCGCATGAGGAAGTTGATCGAGTTGAATACGTGATTCAAATCGATTGAGTTCCGCTAACTCTTCTGTTGTGAACCAGTCGTTCATCTCGCTCGGAAGACGGACATGTAACCCTTTTTGTCGCACGTCTTCATTCGACATCACATCCCCCTCACGAATGGCAGAGACGGCTCGAAACCCTTCTATATCCTCTGGTCGCATATACCTTGTTTCAGGGGCAGGAATCAATTGAACAGCAAGCTCTTCGCGCATGAGACGAAGTTGCTTCAACACTTGCACTTGCTCAGTCGTCTGAGGTGCTGGGAGTCCGAGCCAGAGCTTATCTTCATCTACATAGGAGAGCATTTGATGATAAAGGCGACGCCGATGAACCGGATCATTCGCCTTCCAATTTTCAGGAAGGATAATGAGCGGCATCGTCGTTCGGTCTTCAATTCCTCCCGTTTTGATGATTCGATATTGTTCCTGAAGCTCTGCTTCGTTCGACGCATATGCAAGCACCGAAACATCTAGTCCGTCTAAACGGAGGATTGTCCTCAGTCCAATGAGCGGTTTCACCCCATATCGTTTACAATAGGATAAAAATGTCGGGACACCATAAAAGGCATCATCTGCAATCGCAACTGAACGACTTCCACGCTCGGTCATCTGCAAGACGTATTGTTCTAGTCGAATTGTACTTTGTAGTAAGCTATAAGCAGTTCTGACATTCAGATGAATCATCGTTGTCCTCCTTTCTATATTAATTGAATTGTCAAACTCAATTCATCACTTCTCTGATACAATAATTATAGACAAAACTCACGACAAAAGGGGGTAAAAGCGTATGATTATCAATCGGGGACAGATTGCACGCGATAAGTTAGAGAAATTACAGAACGGCCAAACCGTTTTTGCGGACAGTCCGGAAATCATCGACCGGCTTCGAAAGTATATTACAGAGTATCAACTCGATGTCGTCGAAGACGTGACCGACCGCGGCACATGGTTCATTCCAAAAGAAAATGGAGACAAATGAAGAGAGCTGACCGCGGTCAGCCCTCTTCATTTTCTTCAAACGTGAATCTGTCCGCTACTTCATTCAGAGCAGCAATGACGTCATCCATCTCTTCCCACGTATCAACCGTAGCTCCAGCCGCCATCGGATGGCCACCTCCACGGTATCGTTTAGCCACTTCGTTGATGACAGGGCCTTTAGAACGAATCCGAACACGAATCTCTTCTTTGTTCTCTACGAACATGACCCAACATTTCAATCCTTCAAGACCCGAAAAACTATTGACGAGTTGAGACGCCGCTTCTGGGGAAGCGTGAAACGCCCTTAGTACATCCTTGTCAATCTTCACATAACCGACACCTTCATCAGTGACGTTGACATGCTGTAGCACGTAACCTTGTAATTGAAGAGTCGCTAAGTTGGTCTTATACATTTGGCGATACAACTTGTTTGTGTCGATGTCTTTTGCAATGAGCGACGAAGCAATTTCAAACGTTCGCGCCGTTGCATTTCGGAACTGGAAGCGCCCCGTGTCGCCCACGATTCCGGCATAAAGTAAAAATGCCGCTTCTTGATCGATTGGATAACCCCAAAGATTGGCAAGCTCCACAATCATTTCAGACGTTGAGCTGACCGATGTGTCTACAATTTGTGTCATCGCATATGGGTCTTCATCAGGGTGGTGGTCTATTTTGATGATCGACTTACCATTCAACGCAAAAGGTCCATCAATTCGCTCTTGATTTGCCGTATCCAAAATGAGGACGAGCGCGTCCCGGTACATCTCTTCCTCGACGTGCTCCATCTTCCCTAAAAACTCGAGGTCAGGAACCATACCACCGACCGCATAAATTTGTTTTTCCGGATGAACCGATTTTAAAATACGCTGTAACCCAAGCTGGCTCCCTAATGCATCAGGATCCGGTCGGACGTGGCGGTGAATGAAAATGGTGTTTGCCTTCTCTATTTCGGATTTGATTGTATCCGCTTCATGCCATTGCGTCATGATGATTCCTCACTTTCCTACACACTATTATGGTATGATGATAACAGATTATGAGATAGAAAGGGGTTCCTTCACTTGCAACTTGTCATGATTGGACTCATTTTGTTCGCGCTCGGAGCGTACCTTGTCTTCAAGCGCCGTGCTTTTTTGACAAAGACGCCAAACCGTAAAGCTTTGTTCAACACACAAGCTTTAATCTGGTTAAGTTTATTCCTTGCGTTATTCGCTGCGAACCAAATGGTTGGTGGATTCGGATTGAATTCGACTGTCGGTTGGATTGTCAGTATCGTCATGTTGGTCGTTGGCTTGGGTAATGCGATTGTCGGATTTATACGTTACCGAAAAATCTATCCGCACGCCGCGGAAGAACCTACGAATACACCTTCATAAAAAGAGCACCGCTACAAATGTAGCAGGTGCTCTTTTCGTTAACGATCAATCAATTGTGCCGTGACGAGTGCCTTGGCAACAAGTTGTGTACCTTGTGTCATTTCTACGTCGACTTTCCCGAACTTTCGCCCAAGGTCGAAGACGTTCGCAGACACCCGAATCTGACTTTCAATCTGAATTGGTTTCATGAAATAAACTGTGATGTTCTCCACCACCAGGTCCCCTTTTTTCATGTGACGCAGACTACGCGTCGCCCCTTCTACCAACAAAGTCGTCAACACACCGGAAGAGGCGGTTCCCATATGACTCGTCATTTGTGGTGCGACTTCAACCGTGAAGGCCGTTCCGTTCGATGCAGGGTCTTCCTTTAGTTGATTCGTGATCATATTATCGAACGTTTCGCCGACTTGCGGTTGACGGTTCGCCAGCTGCAACGCCTTCAGTACATCCTGACGACTGATGATGCCGAGGAGGCGCCCATAGTTATCGACGACAGGAAGCATCTCAATCCCTTCCCAAACCATCTGGTGCGCCGCATTGGTCACACTAGTCTGCACCCCGACCGTAATCGGACTTTTTGTCATGACCTTCTCGATATCATGATCATGTGATTTGTCAATCACATCCTTCGCAGTAATCACACCGACCACTTTCATCTGTTCATCGATGACCGGATAACGATTATGCTTCGTCCGTTCGTTCAATTCATGCCAACGTTTCAAAGTGTCATCAGCCTTCAAATAAAACGTGTCATGGAGTGGGATGACAATGTCCGAAACAAGTAAAATCTCTTTCTTGATCAGTCGGTCGTAAATGGCGCGGTTGATCATCGTAGCGACGGTAAAACTGTCATACGATGTAGAAATCACAGGCATGTCGTACTTATCTGCCATTCGCTTCACTTCGTCCGTCGTATCAAACCCACCCGTGATCAACACAGCCCCGCCTGATTGTAAGACAAGTTCATGCGCTTTTTCTCGGTTCCCGATGATGACAAGCGAGTCGACATCGATATATCGCATCATCGCCTCAAGCTTCATAGCACCGATAACAAATTTTGATAGCGTCTTGTGCAATCCGTTCCGTCCACCTAACACTTGTCCATCCACGATATTAACGACTTCAGCAAATGTGAGTTTCTCGATATTCTCTTTTTGTTTACGCTTGATTCGAATCGTCCCCACACGTTCAATGGTAGAAACGAAGCCCAGGTTCTCAGCTTCTTTGATGGCCCGGTAAGCCGTACCTTCAGACACAGCCAATTCTTTTGCAATTTGACGGACCGATATTTTTGACCCAACATCGAGTGATTCGATATGTGCTATGATCTGTTCATGTTTTGTGGTCATACGCGGAGTCCCTTCTCTCAATACATTTTCTACTATGTTCATTATACTGTATCAGTCAAACATGTTCAAACTGTACCAATAAAATTGGAACATTTCCTTTCTGTTTTCGAAACAGCTATAATAGACGAGAAGTCAACGTAAGAGGTAGAAGGGAAGGGATTCATCTTGAATCAACGCACCAATCAAATTGCACAATCTCTAGCAACAAAAGGCTTAGATGCGGCATTTATTACATCGAAAGCGTCCGTATTTTATTTCTCGGGTGTATATGCGGAAGCCCATGAACGATTAATCGCCGTCTTGGTCTTAAAGAACGGGACAACTGCCATTATCTGCCCTGCTCTTGAAAAAGGGATCGTCGAAGCGAGTGACTGGTCAGGTGAGATCGTGACGTATATGGATCATGAGAATCCATGGGACAAAATCGTCAAGTTATTCCTCGACAACCAAATCGTTCCTGAACGAATCGGTATCGAAGGGGAGCATTTGACATTCAATCGAGTCGAACAACTCCGTGCCGGTTTTGCCGGCTTGTCTATCATTGATTTGACTGACGAACTTCAAGCGTTACGTATGATCAAATCACCAGATGAAGTTCGCGTTATGAAACGGGCCGCCGAGCTAGCAGATATGGCAATCGAAGCTGGGATTCGCTCCCTGCGCGAAGGCGTGACTGAGCTCGAAGTCATCGCCGACATCGAGTACGCCATGAAACAGCAAGGGGTTCGTGAAATGTCATTCGATACGCTCGTATTGTTCGGCGAGAATAGCGCTGACCCTCATGGTGTGCCGGGCAATAACCGTTTGAAAAAAGGAGATTTCGCATTGTTTGACCTCGGTGTCGTCTGGCAAGGATATTGCTCTGATATCACACGTACAGTCGTTTTCGGCGAAGCGAGTAAGAAACAACGTGAACTTTATGAAACGGTTCTACAAGCTGAAGAAGCAGCAATCGAGATGGCGAATGTCGGAACGACACTCGGTGCAATCGATATTGCAGCCCGTCAAGTCATTACATCTGCCGGATATGGCGAATACTTCACCCATCGAATTGGCCACGGAATCGGAATCGAAGTGCATGAACACCCATCGATGGCAGCGAACAATGACACGACCGCCCAAGTCGGTATGACTTTCACAGTCGAACCAGGGATCTATTTACCAGGAGTCGGCGGGGTCCGCATCGAAGATGACCTCGTTATGACCGAGAGCGGTCCGATCACATTGACGAGCTATCCCAAAACACTGCAAGAGATTGAATGACAAAAAGTGCGGTCCATTCAAGGATCGCACTTTTTTACATGACTTCTTTTAATAGAATAAGCGCATCATGACATCTCGTTGAGGAACCTCATGGCGTTCCATCTTTTCTAAAAATGTACGTTTATCGTAGGGGACTGCTTTTAAATCAAGTCGGATTCCGGTCTCTCCCTCTGACAATATAGCAAAGCGAGCAAGTTCATCCCGCGCAACACCGAGCGCACCGGGATTGACATAGCATTTCGTATCATCTTCAAACAAATGAACGGGATGGTGATGTCCGAATAAGATGACATCTCCAGCGTATTCACCGTATAGTCGTTGCATATTTTCAAGTGTTGGTTCAAGAATATCGTGAAATGGTTCTTCGACGATCGTGGCTTCCCACTTCTCATTAGGGATGTGGTAGTGGATACCGAATGCCGTTTGCCCAGCTAACTCGGTAGTGATCGTTCGAGGTAGCGACTCCAATACATCCACATAGTTCGTATCAAGGTGACGCGCGACCCACTCATGATGAGGACGCGTATGGGCGTAACTGTCTGGGTGACCGTGTCCAGCCAAAAGCGAGATGACTGCTTCGTCATGATTTCCAGAAATCATATGCGCTCCCCGATCCAGCAATCGCTCCATAACCGCATTGGAGTCCGGCCCCATCGCAATCATATCACCAAGTGACCAAACGACGTCAACTCGTTGTGCATCCATTGCGTGAAGCACCGCCTGTAACGCTTCTAGATTTCCGTGAACATCCGTCACAATCCCAATCTTCATCCTTCTACCCCTCACTTCCGATACTGATGCACGACGTTGACCCCGCCTGTCACATCGATGACGGCACCAGTGATCATATCCGATTCTTCTTGTAACAAGAAGGAAATCAGACGGGCGATATCTTCTCCCGTACCGTGCCGGCCTACTGGCGTTCCTTCATCCACTTCAGCTTCCTCGATTCGCATCTCTTTTTGAGACCCGACGATATTTCCCGGGTTGACCATGTTCGCCGTAATTCCGAACGGGGCCTCTTCTAACGCGACCGATTTCGTCAAGCTGACGAGCGCCGTCTTTGCAGCAGCGAACGCAGAACGATGAATCCAACCAGGTGCCGACCCACTCTCCGGAAAACCATAAGAGATGATGCGTCCGAACCGATTCGTTCGCATTGAAGGAATCGCACGTCGCATCAACCAAAATGAGGCAGATAGGTTGCCGGTGAGCACTTCGTCCCACTCTTCATCCGTCAACTCAACGAGCGGCTTGCGCTCAAAGATGTATGGACCTGCATTTAAAATCAAGGCGTCCGGTTCACCAAAGCGTTCGACCGCTTCCTCATAGGCCGAGAGCAGTTGTTCGCGGTCCGTCAATCCCGCCTCGATAATATGTATATGTTCGTGCTCCCAGTCGATTGGGTTTCGTTGCAAGATGCTGACGTACCAACCATCTTGTATAAGACGTTCTGTCACGACGCGACCGATTCCTTTCGCACCAGATGTAATCATCACATGTTTCATCGCCTTACCTCCTCCGCCTTATTTTACCCGTTCTAACACACGAATTCCAAACTTGGACATGTCGTGAACGACATCATGAAAAAATTCACTCATTTTCATAACGAAAAAGCGTGAAAACTGAAAGAAGTGGTATACTATATATGTAAGCCGAACGTATATTTCGAGCGAAAGGTTGGGATTCACATGGCAATTGTATACAAACACATTTTATCTGCCGTTGACGGCTCTAAAGAGGCGGAACGCGCATTTGAGACAGCAATCGATGTCGCGATTCGTAACGAAGGAAAACTGTACGTCGGTCACGTCATTGATACACGAACGTTTGCGACTGTCGAAGCATACGATCGGACAATCACTGAACGCGCTGAGACATATGCCAGAGAATTGCTTGAAGACTATGTGAATCGAGCTAAAGAACGTGGTGTAAAAGAAGTTGAAACCGTAATAGAATATGGTTCCCCTAAAGTAACTATCTCTAAAAAGATTGCGCCTAACCATGATATTGACCTTATTATTTGTGGCGCGACCGGTTTGAACGCGGTCGAACGATTCTTTATCGGAAGCGTATCTGAGAGCATCGTCCGTTATGCGAAGTGTGACGTTCTCATCGTCCGCCAATAACTGTTCATTTATTTTAAAAAGGGTCTTGCGCAATCGCAAGACCCTTTTGATGTGGAATTATAGCACCTTAACGGTAACCGTTTTGCGACCAAATTGAATCGCAGCACTGTGTGAGTACATTAAGATATCGATTTTATTCCCTTTAATCGCGCCGCCTGTGTCAGCCGCTGTATATGTGCCTAACAACTTGCTTCCCACGTATACTTGAACTTTAGTACCGAGTGGAATGACACGAGGGTCCACTGCGATGACGTTACGCTTTTGAGTGCGGACATTCCAACCGAGTGCCGTTTTACCAGAACATCCCCTGCAATACGGAGTATATGCTGATGCTTTCATCGTATATGTTTTAACGCTTGCTGGTTTGATTGGTTTTGGAGCACTCACCGTACGTAAGTTTTTTGTCGGGATCCATCCGGCCTTCCCATTATAGTTCACGCGAATCCAAGCACCTCGAGAGCCCGTTCGTTGAAGACGATCACTCGCCTTAATCTTCCCAATCACTCGTGCATTCGATTTCCCCTCTGCATATACCAATTTCGATCCTGATTTCGTTGCAACATATACTTTTTTTGTAGCTGCTTCCACTGGTGAAGTTGGTAAGGCAAATGCAAACACGGCGATGGCGAGAAGTAATAGCGTCATGATTTTTTTCAACATACGTTTTTCGTCCTCTCTTCGTCAATTTGTTTAAGATTCGATATCATCACTTATATGACAGATGAACTTTATGTTCTAATGAATATTTCGTCCAAATAACTATATGATGAAATATCCGTTAGTGCCGTTACACTTCCTGTTCATTTGAGTGACACGAACATTACAAATTGATGTCAAAACGAACGATTTGTTACGTTGAACCGACCGTCTGTAACGAAAGAGAGATTTTTATATAATTAACATCCAATAAATGGTTCGTTCATGACTCAAACATTACAAAACAATCAAAATAATACGCCTTATGTTACATACAAAAAATCCTTTTTCCTATTCACGCTTCGTTTAATTAGGAAAAAAGACCTAAAAAAATCCCCACATTACTTGAAGTAACGTGGGGCAGATTTATTTTATGCGTGTTCTTCGACGAGGTTCGCGATGCGAACCGTGTCCCGTGCGATAACCAATTCTTCGTTTGTCGGGATGATGATGACCTTAACTGGTGAGTGTGGATAGTTGATGAACAATTCTTTACCACGTGCACCGCTGTTAAGTGAAGGATCCCAGTACACTCCCATAAATTCAAGACCACGAAGGATACGCTCACGGATGACGTCAGAGTTCTCACCGACACCTGCTGTGAAGATAATGGCGTCGACACCATTCATTTCAGCGGCATATTGTCCGATATAACCATGAATGCGGTTCGAGAAGATTTTCAATGAAACTTCTGCACGATGGTTACCTTCTGCAGCAGCTTGCTCGATGTCACGCAAGTCACTTGAAATACCAGAAAGACCATAAACACCGGACTCTTTATTCATGACATTCAACACATCTTCAGCAGACTTCCCTGTTTTTTGCATCAAGAAGGGAATGAGCGCAGGGTCCAATGAACCTGAACGAGTTCCCATTGTAATTCCTTCTAGTGGTGTGAAGCCCATTGTTGTATCGATTGAACGACCACCTGCGACGGCTGCGATTGATGCACCGCTACCTAGGTGACATGAGATTAAACGTAAATCTTCGAGCGGACGGCCGAGAAGTTCTGCCGCACGTTGTGTGACATACTTGTGGCTAGTACCGTGGAAACCATACTTTCGAACACCGTGTTCTGTGTAGTATTCATACGGAAGACTGTACAAGAAGTTCTCTTCTGGCATCGACTGGTGGAATGCCGTATCGAACACTGCAACTTGTGAAACATTTGGCAAGATTGTTTGGAAAGCACGAATCCCAGTCAAGTTCGGCGGGATGTGAAGTGGTCCGAGCTCTGTGAAAGACTCGATATTCTTCATCACTTCTTCGTCGATGACGACCGAATCAGCATACAACTCTTTTCCGTGTAACACACGGTGACCTACGCCAGAAATCTCGTCGAACGATTGGATGATATCGAGTTCGATTAATTTCTCCAACGCCAATTCAACCGCTTCTTTATGTGTGTGAAGTGGCGTGACCACGTTGAACTTCTGTCCTTCACCATACTTGATTGTAAAAATTGCATCTTCTTTCCCTACACGCTCAACAAGTCCGACTGCGAGCAACTCTTCAGAAGGCATCTCGAGTAACTGGAACTTGAGCGATGAACTACCAGCATTGACTGCCATAATTTTCGTCATGTCATACACCTCTTAACTTTCGTTTTAAACGCTTTTATTTATCTGTTCAATTTAAAACTGATAACTGTATCATAATGAAGATACTTGATTTTGCATACCTTTTTCAAGTATTTTGTCCATTATTTTTGTGTTGTTTTGAACCATTCGTCAATCTGTTTCACCACATTGGCAACTGCTCTTACATCTGTGAACGATGGAAGTTCAACAAATAGTGCTTGTTTCGGACGCGTGACGCCTTCCCCTACTTTTTGAAGGAGCAACAAACTTTTCGCATAACGTTCATCTTTAAACATCGTCGTCGGGAGCTGGATGACCCCTTTGACGACGGCCTCGCGGTCCATCCATTGTTTTAATTTCCCTTCATCATCCTGTTCAAACAAATTGTTCGGAATGACAAACAATCCATGACCACCCGGTTTCGTATGACGAATCGCTTGTTCCATCATAAGAAAATGAGAGTACGAATGACCTTCTTCTCGCTCCATATCATATTCGGCGGCGACTTCATCGTTCGGATAATACCCGATCGGTAAGTCGGCAATCGAAAGATCGCTCGGCTCGACTAATAGAGGAGCGAGGGCGTCTTGATGGAAGTACGATACCGGCTCCCCTAATAAGTTACTTATAGAATAGGAAAGGCGGAGTAACAATTCATCGACTTCGACTGCTTGCGCTGTCGCATCTTTCAACTGGGAAAGGACGGCATGCGATAGTGTACCCGTTCCGCTACCAAGATCAAGGATTGTCGCCTCGTCCTTAAGTAGCTTTGTTGCCAAGTAGCCTATGAACAAACTGACCGCATCTGGTGTCGGTTGATTGTTCGGCGGAAGTTGTGTCGTTTCTTCAAGCACGAGCAAGCTGATGGCTTTGCGCACATCATCCATTTTTTCTTTTTCAATTTCGACGTGGTCAAACACTTGTACAAGCGCCTCAATCGGTAATACATCTAAGTCGTTGACGAGCTTTTTCGCTTCTGTTTTCCAATCACGATACAGTTGTTCAAAACGTTCCATTTTTCGTTCATCCTTTCCATACAAAACCGGCCCCCATAAGAGGACCGGTCGGTTCACATACTAGTGTAAGCTATTTTAATCAATTTCGCCAAACGAATCAATTCGCTTGTTCGAACGCTTGTAATGCCGCTTCAAAATCGACTTCATCTGTCATTTCATCCATGTATTGAACATACTTCACAGTTCCATTTGAATCGACGACGAACACAGAACGTGCGAGAAGACGCATTTCTTCAATTAAGACTCCGTACGCTTTCGCGAATGAAAGGTCGCGGTGGTCGGAGAGTGTGACCACGTTATCTAGACCAGATGCTGAACACCAACGGCGCTGTGCGAATGGTAAGTCGTTCGACACGGTCAAGACCGTTCCGCCAAGTGAAGAAGCTTTCTCATTGAATTCACGCGTTTGTGCGTCACATACGCCTGTATCAATCGAAGGAATGACGCTGATCAGTTTTTTACCCGGGTAACTTGCTAATGTCACTTCTTCTAAAGCGGTCGTTAAAACACGGAAATCAGGAGCTTCGTCTCCCACTTTCACTGGATTCCCTTGTAATGTCACGTTGTTCCCTTTAAATGTTGGCATAAACTCATCCCCTTTGTTGTAGTTACTTGTTCATCATATCGATGAATTCGAGCCTTTGACAAACTTCCTGCTTTTGGCTCTGTTTCAGTTTTCCCTATATTGGTCAGAAGAAACACGTTATAATAAAGGAGACACCATTGACAAAGGGGATGACTCAGATGAGAAACAACGTCTATTTGTACCATCGTAACGTCAACGAATTCACTAAAGAAGTGAAAAAGTTAAAAGAAATTGGGGAAAAACACGGATTTAACATCGTGAATCAACCTGAGGACGCGAACATTATCGCAGCAGTCGGCGGGGACGGCGCATTCTTGCAGGCTGTTCGTTACACCGGTTTCCGTCAAGATGCCATTTATGTCGGATTCGGACGCGGATTGAACGAGTTTTATTGTGATTTTGATATACATAAACTCGATGAAGTTGACCGACTCTTCTCAGACAACTCGACACGGATCGAAGAAGGCATCGAAGTACGGAAGTATCCGCTTCTCTCTTCATCAATCAACGAATCGACACCGCTTCTCTGTTTAAATGAAGCTTCGATTAAATCTAGTATCATCAAATCACTCGCCATCGAGGTATATATCGACGACTTACATTTCGAAACATTCCGTGGGGACGGAATGGTGGTCTCGACTCCGACCGGTTCGACTGCCTATAACAAATCCTTGAGCGGTGCGGTCGTCGATCCACTCATCCCTTGCATGCAAGTGAGCGAAATCGCATCGGTCAACAATAATCGGTACCGTACGCTTGGCTCTTCTTTCATCGTCCACGACTCACGTAAGCTATCGCTTCGTATCGTCGAAGACGGAAATGACTATCCGATCATCGGTATGGATAACGAGGCACTTAGTTTAAAATATACAGACCGAATTGATATCGAGCTTTCAGACCAAGTCATCAAGACCGTCAAACTCCGGACCAACTCGTTTTGGCACAAAGTACAACGTTCATTCTTCTAATAAACAAGAGGAGTCGATTCATCCGACCTGGATGAATCGACTCCTCTTTAATAGTTTACGATGTGATGACTTCTGCCTCGTATACCGGTTTTCCTTCGACGACCGTCATGACGAGACGATTATGAAGAATGTCTTCTCCGCTTAATTTAAAGAAATCCTCATCCCATACTGTGAAATTGGCATTGTAACTTTGAATCAACAGCCCATTCCTACCATGTGTACCGGTTGCAACATGAGGTGAATAAGTGAAGCTACGGAGTGCTTCATACATCGATAGGCGTTCGTTTGGATTTAGCGTGCTCGACCCTTTGAACGACTGTCTCGTCACTGCACCGAACAACCCCTTTCGAACATCGACGGATGAAATCGGAGCATCACTTCCTCCTAATAAGAGGGCCCCCGTATCTAGTAATGATTTGAACCGATACACATCATGAACGCGTTCATTCCCTAACCGTTCGAATAACATATCTAAATCATCCGATAAAAATACAGGTTGTGCGTCAATCAACACGGGTAGCGATTTGATGCGGTTGATGAGTGAATCATTTAATAGCGAAGCGTGAATAATTCGATCTCTCGTTCCTTTTTTAGCAGGATATTTTTCGAGTAAACCGACAAACTGTTCGACCGCCGCATCCCCGATCACATGTGCCGCCACATTCATTCCGTACGTCCGCGCTTTTTTCACGAGCGCTTCGAGATGGTCCGGTCGATGCACTTCGATTCCGCGCTGACTTTGATCATCCGCATAAGGAACGGATAAAAGAGCGGTGCGTCCACCGAACGAACCGTCCACAAACAACTTCATCGCCCCAAAATCAAACCGTTTTCGCTTTGTCATCGCATCCTGTTGAATAATACGGTCCACCACCTGCTCATGAACGAGAAGATGCGCCTGAAACGGGAGGTCTTCTAAAACATCCTCGTACGCTTGAATCGTCTCAAGTGGGTCTCCATGATAAAATAAGTCTTCGGTGTGAGCACCCACGATGCCATGCGAGAATAATGAATCGATTGCGCGACGGAGCGAGGTAGCATTTTTCTTTCGATTCCCACTCAGTTCTTTATAAAGAAGGTCTAAGGCAGCATCATATAAGACGCCGTTCAACTTTCCTTCCTCGTCTCGGCCGAGTTTCCCACCTTCGATGACCGTATGATGAATCAAACCGAGGCGTTCAAGTCCTTTCGAGTTCACAACCGCCACATGACGACAGACACGCTTCAAGACGACAGGACGATCACCAATCACTTCATCAATCATCTCCCTTGTCGGCATTTCGCCAAGCAAACGATCATCAAACCCTTCGGCTACAATCCATTCGTCCCCAGACCCTTGTTGTTTCATCGTCTCAAGTAATTCTCGAAGGTTGGTCGCTTCGCTTGCATCGACACGTTCTAACGCTTCTCCGTAGCCGACGAGATGGATATGTGAGTCAGTGAAGGCTGGATATACACTTTTCCCTTCCAAGTTCACAATCTCTTCAATCCGACCGGCGTATGTACGACGGAGATGCCCTTCTTCTCCCATTTTTAAGACCCGACCATGCTCTACAAACATGGCTCGCATCATCTCACCTGGTTTATTTAACGTATAGATGTTCCCATTGACCCATAACGTACCCATCTGACGATTCCTCCTTGATTGAAAAAAGATTGACGTCTACGTTTTTCCCGTTTCCGTCAATCTTCATGCATCGATTATTTTTTTAGTAACTCTTGTTGCTCTAACCCTTTATCCACACGTTGACGAATTTCATGCGCCCCGTTTTCTTCAAATCGCCCAAGCACCCGCTCACCGATTTCAACGGCAGTACCGTACTCACCATGCAAAAATTTATTTTCTGCAAGCGTCAGAGCAATGTGCACTTCGTTGTCACGACGACGGAAACGGTTCGCATACTGTAATAACTGTTCGGCATACGTCACTTGACGAATGAGGGCATGTACACGGTCACGGAAATGGTCCATCATTTCTTCCACGTCATGGCTGAGCCCTACGATGTATGTCATATTGAACGGCGCCTTATCGAACTGTTCATCTAACGACTGGACACCTTTTTGAAGTTGACGTAAGTCGTTCGACAAGTCGCTCGGTACAACCGGCATCGCACTTTTTGCCAAAAGTCGTCGGTGGCCAGACAATTCTTTCTTCCACGTCTCTAACTTGTGTCGTACTTCAAGTTCTTCTTTTCTTAATGAATTCGTGTCTTCAATGAACCGTTCGTGCATCGCATTGAATTGGTCGAGTGATCGTTTCGCTTCCTGCACTTTAGATTTAATCATGCTAAACGGCAACATTTGAGCGACAAGAGCTTGTTCGATGTCAAGGACGTTGGCCGTAAGCTCCGTCAGTTCACGTTCTAGTTGTTCAAACTCTTCACCGACGCGGGCATTGATTTCATAATTACTGACGAGTCGAGACATTTCAGTTTGTAGGTTGTTCATGATTTCAGTGGATTGACGTTCTCGTTCCTGAATCGCTGCAAATTCTTTTTTCACGTATTGACGAGCATCGACTTCCGTTCGGAATGCTTCAAATAGTTGGTCGATATCCGAACTCAATTGTTGCATGTCCTCTTCGAAATGATCGAATTCCAATCGCTCGATTCGAGTCATCAGTTCCTCACGACGTTCTTCCGCTTGGTCGATTTCATCCATCAGTCCGAGCGGTTCGAGCGCATATCCGTCCATTTGCATTTCTTTATGTCCAGCCCGCAACTGTTGGAGTTGTTGTTTTAACTCAACTTGAACCGTTCGTACAAATTGAGGAATGATTCGAATCAACTCACGGATATGTCCGACTTTGTCCGAAAGTGCTTGTCCGGTTTCAAATGCTTCAGATACTTGACCGACTTGCTTTAAGTTGATCATCTCACTTCGCTTCGCCTCAGCGGTTGCAATCTCTTGTTCGACAAGATCATAGGTCGGTCCGAATGCATGGTTTTGAGAGTTCAATGTTTTGCGGAACTGATACAGTTCTTTCTCATCTTGCTTCACAATATCCATTAGCGACGTGTGGTGTGTTGTAAACTCATCCATCTCATCGAGCATGGCGTGTACCATCGCCTCGAGTTCTTCGATGAGTTGCTCTGTTGCATTTAAGTCGGTCTTCACTTTCATAAAGCGATATTTATCAAGATCTTCTTCAGCTCCATATAACGCTTCATCAATTTGACCTGTATGCACACTGACCAGCTCATCCCAAGACTGATGCCAACGATCAAACTTTTCCTTTGTTTCCCCTTCCATCGGCCATTGTTTGAACTTTTGGAGTTCAACAGGTACGCTCGCACTGAGCACACTTTGTTTCCTCATATCCAAGTCATCAATTTTTTGATAAAAGTTCCTTCGAATGAGCATACTGCCCAACATACCGCCTAATACGACGACGATGATTCCAATGATCAATCCATAAATTCCGTAATCCATCTTTGTCACAACCTCCAAGCCGCTTTCGTGGACTTATGTACCTTATATTAAAAAGAAGTATTTTATAAGAATAGATATACTTAATCATATTATAGAACCAATGATTTGCATAGGTTTTCCAATGGTTTCAATGGAGATTGTTCATTTTTTCAGAACTTTTCCGCAAGACAAATCACTAATTTGCGTGTACCATAATGCTAAATTCTAAAAACATGAAAGACGGAGGGGATTTGCTATGTTCCAAACGACATCGTATTCAGGTGATTTAGCTGCAGGTTATGAACTATTAAATAAGCAACTCGCTGCACTATTAGAAGGTGAGACAAATGAAGTGGCTAACCTAGCTAATGCGAGTGCTTTACTGAATCAATTTTTAGATCGCATCAACTGGGTTGGATTTTATGTGACAAATTCTGAGGATAGTCTCATCTTAGGTCCTTTCCAAGGGCTACCGGCCTGTGTGCACATCGCATTTGGAAAAGGCGTTTGTGGAACGGCAGCGTCTACACAAAAAACTCAGCTTGTGGCCGATGTCCATCAATTCCCGGGACATATCGCTTGTGATGCAGCTTCAAACTCGGAAATCGTTGTCCCTCTCGTGCGCGACGGTAAAACAATCGGCGTCCTCGATATCGACAGCCCTGAATTTAATCGATTCTCCGAAGTCGATCGTCAAGGACTCGAACATTTTTGTGAGACATTACTTCACTATATTTGATTGACAAGCATCACGTTTCATCGTATACTCATCTTTGTGCATGAAATGACGATAGCAGTCACTGACAAACGTATCCACCTTTCGGGCCTCGACTTAGTCGGAGGGGCATCTCGTAGCTTCGCTATCAAGTGAAGGTGCTTGCACCTTGAAAGGGGCGTTACTCGTCTTTGACACCGTTGTTCTTTTGTGCAAAATACATGAACAACAAGGAGGAGTCCAAACATGGCTCGTTACACAGGTCCAGCTTGGAAACTCTCGCGTCGCTTAGGCATCTCGCTTAGCGAAACGGGTAAAGAATTAGTAAAACGTCCTTACGCACCAGGTCAACACGGAAATGGTCGTAAGAAAATCTCAGAATACGGTCTTCAACTTCAAGCGAAGCAAGCACTTCGTCACATGTACGGAGTGAACGAGAAGCAATTCAACCGCATCTTCAACGATGCTGGTAAAATGCCAGGCATCCACGGTGAGAACTTCATGTTCTTGCTCGAATCACGCCTTGACAACCTCGTTTACCGTTTCGGTCTCGCTCGCACACGTCGTGGAGCACGCCAACTCGTCAACCACGGTCACATCACAGTTGACGGATCACGCGTAGACATCGCGTCTTACCGCGTAAAACCTGGTCAAGTTATTGCAGTTCGCGAAAAATCGAAAAACGTTAAAGCAATCGCTGAAGCTCTTGAAGTAGCACCAGCTACAAAAGACTTCGTATCGTTTGACGCTGAGAAACTCGAAGGTACATTCGTACGTCTCCCAGAACGCGCTGAACTTAACGACCAAATCAAAGAGCAACTCATCGTCGAGTACTACTCACGTTAATGCTTTTAATCCCCTTCTTCGAGAAGGGGATTTTTTTATTTCTTTAAGATTTCTTGTCGAATACGTCCCATCTGTGTGTCGAGGGCATCGGCCATAAAAGAAGCCTCAATGAGCTCTTCTTTGGACGATTCCGGTATCGCATGCTGATATTTGTATTGAAGCTTATGTTCCGTCGCTGCCCAAAAATCCATGGCGAGCGTCCGAATCTGAATCTCGGCCGGCACCCAGATAATTCGTTCGGCCAAATAGACTTTTGTCTTCACAATGAGATGTAAGCTGCGATACCCGCTTGGCTTCGGATGCTCGATATAATCTTTGACTTCGATAATCTCCAAATCATCCCGCGCCTCTAAATGACGTAAAATCGCATATATATCATCTCGGAAGCTCGTAACAATCCGTATTCCCGCTACATCATGCACATGTTCCCAAAGCGCCTCGATTTCTAACGGCAATTCTTTGCGCCTCATCTTGCGTACGATGGACGGCAACGTCTTCATCCTCGTCTTCACATGTTCAATCGGTGAATACCCGAGTCGCGTCTGCCAATCTAAGTCGATGATCCCGAGGTCGCTCTCAAGTTCTGTGATGGCCATCTCATAGTATCGAAAATGTTCGCGCCATTGATGGAACTGATCACCGAAAAACTCTTCTATTTCCATTATCATCCCTCCTACCTCATCATTTTATCAAATCACCATAGCTGAAAAAGGGTTAAAAAAGTCCATTCCTCAACAAAAAAGGAACGGACGGACATGATGATTATACGTGACGAATCACAAAGTATTTTTTCTTACCACGACGAATGATTGTAAATTCGCCGAGTGTGTCAGCACGCGTGATGACTTTATCAAGTGCCTGTTCACGCTCGCCGTTCAAGTAAATCGCCCCGTTCGTCACGTCTTCTCGTGCCTGACGTTTCGATGGTGAAATCTTCGCTTCGACGAGGAGGTCGACAAGGTTACGTTCCCCGTCAAGTTCAAATTGCGGCATTCCTTTGAATGCGTCCTCCATGTCTTCCGGTTGAAGTGATGTCAGATCACCACTGAAGAATGCTCTCGTGATGCGTTCAGCTTGCTCAAGCCCTGCTTCACTGTGGACGAGCTTCGTCATCTCTTCTGCGAGACGTCGCTGTGCCACACGTTTTTCCGGTGCTTCCGTCACTTCAGCTGCAAGTGCTTCGATTTCTTCATGAGACATGAACGTGAAGTATTTGATGAACTTGATGACATCGGCATCGTCGACGTTAATCCAAAACTGGTAGAACTCGTACGGTGAAGTCTTGTCAGCATCCAACCAAACTGCACCGCCGGCCGTCTTCCCAAATTTCTGACCATCCGACTTCGTGACGAGCGGCACCGTGAGTCCGAACGCTTTTTCCGAATGGCCGAAGCGACGGATCAATTCAAGACCTGCTGTGATGTTTCCCCACTGGTCACTGCCTCCGACTTGAAGACGACATTTTTCAGTCTCATATAATTTCAAGAAATCGTATGATTGCAGCAACATGTATGAAAATTCAGTGTAAGAGATCCCGTTCTCCATACGCGAGTCCACCGAATCTTTCGCTAACATGTAACTGATCGGGAAATGTTTACCGATATCGCGAAGGAAGTCGATAATCGACATCTCTTCTGTCCATTCGTAGTTGTTACGGATTGTGATCGGATTCTCTCCTTCAAGCGGGAGGAATCGACTTAACTGGTCTTTGATACGATCCGAAAAGAGTTTGACCGTATCCAATGTGTTAAGAGAACGCTCGTCTGAACGCCCGGACGGATCTCCAATCATACCTGTCGCCCCACCGACAAGCGCGATGACCTGATGACCTGCCTGTTGGAAACGTTTTAACGTCAAAATCGGCAGTAAGTGCCCGATATGAAGCGAATCCGCTGTCGGATCAAATCCCGTGTACAACGTCGTCGGACCCTTGAGTTGTTCCTTCAATCCTTCTTCGTCTGTCATTTGGTTGACAAGCCCTCTAAACTCTAAATCTTTTAATAGTTCCATTTGTTCCACTCCTTCAATTGACATAAAAAAACGTCCCTTCTCAATATGAGAAGGGACGGAGATTCCGCGGTACCACCCTACTTGTCGCAATATGATGCGACCGCTTTGAGCGAGAGATAACGGTCTCGAACCGGCCTAATGGCACGCTCTGAAAGTGTAATTCATCGTTTGGCGTTGGCTAGTTCACAGCAACCACTAGCTTTCTGGACAAGAGGCCGACCGACTACTTCGCTTTCTTCAAGGCGTCATGATATTGTTGACTATGCTATTCATTTTATAAGCATCGATTTCGACTTGTCAACTCCCATATCGAAACTTGCACGCGACATCGGTTTCACGGTAAGGTGTAGGTTGAATTGTGCTATAATCGAATATATTACTGTCTAAAATAGTTTTACACCATATTTAAGGAGGCTGTCATGCTGCAGAAGATTCGAGACTTATGGAATAATCCGACGTCATTGAAAGTACGTCGCTATGCAAATGTTATGTATGATGTGTCGTGGAACGTTCTGCTTCTGACCATCATTTCTGTTATGTTAATCGGGTTTTTAGGTGCTGGAATCGGTGTCGGATATTTCGCATCCCTTGTCAAAGATATGCCTACCCCTGCATACAAGACGATGACGTCACAAATCAATACGTACACATCGACCTCAAATATTTTCTTCGGGAGCGGGGAACGCATCGGGAACTATACGACCGATGAAGTCCGAATCCCGATTCCGGTAGAGAAAGTATCCCCTTACGTCGTCGACGCGCTTCTCGCGACAGAGGATGTCGAGTTCTACGAGCACGACGGAGTCGTTCCGAAAGCAACATTACGCGCGATTTTACAAGAAGCAACCGGATCAGAAGATCGTACGGGTGGTTCAACCCTCACCCAGCAATTGATCAAAAACCAAATGTTGACGAATGAAGTTTCGTTCGAACGAAAAGCAAAAGAAATTTTACTTGCCCTACGACTTGAAAAAGCGATGGATAAAGATGAAATTTTGAACGCTTATTTAAACGTTGTCTCTTTCGGTCGTAACTCGATGGGACGCAATATCTCCGGAATTGAAGCAGCTTCTCGTGGTGTATTCAATACTTCGGCAGAGAAGTTAACGCTCCCTCAAGCCGCCTTTCTTGCCGGGATTCCGAAAAACCCGTTCTTCTATACACCCTACTATCAAGGTGGTGTCATTAAAGAAGATGTATCGGGTGCAGTCAACCGAATGAAAACAGTATTGAACCGGATGTACGTCGCCGGGAAGATTACGCAAGAAGAGTATGATGCTGCTTACAACTATGACATTACGCAAGACTTCATGCAGACTCAGACGAAGCCCCGTGACAAATATCCGTATGTTGTTGATGAAGCGGAACTACAAGCACGTCAGATTGTGACAGACTATTTATTGGAGCAAGATGGAATTGAAATTGATGAATTGAGTTCTAAAGAAAAAGACTCTGTTCAATCCACTTATGCCAAGCGTGCGCATAACATGTTGCGTCAAGGTGGTTTCAACATCCGTTTGACACTCGATAAAGAAGTGCACGAAGCGATGCAACAACCGGCTAAAAATGCCGGAAACTTTGGTCCGAATCAATATGTCGAAGAAGAGGACCGTACACTTCCTGAACAAACCTCTTCGGTTATGATTGAAAACAAAACTGGGAAAGTACTTGGATTCGTCGGAGGTCGATATATCAACGGTAAGACGGATGACTTGAACCGTGCTTTCTGGGCTGAACGTCAAATCGGATCGACTGCAAAACCAATTCTCGTCTATTCAAACGCAATCGAAGCTGGCATGATCACGCCAGCCACTCAAATTATTGACGAAGAATATTACTATCAGTTCACTGGTCCGGGACAACCGAAAAAACAAGTTCAAAACGAAGGGAAGACGTATCGCGGAATCGTCACAGTGCGCGATGCACTCAAGCTTTCATTGAACGTTCCGGCCGTTAAAATTTATGAGGAACGTAATCAAAAACCTGCCGATACACAGAAGCTAGTGGATATGGGGATTCCTGTATCCGAAGGAAATCGTTACGCATCAGCAATGGCCCTCGGTACAGGAGAAGTAAAGCCAATCGATTTGGCAGCGTCGTATGCGATGCTCGCTAACTACGGTGAGCATGTAGAGCCTTACTTCATCCAAGAAATCGAATATCAAGGTGAAGTGATTTACGAAGCGAAACCGAAGAAAACTCGTATTTTCACGGAACGTACCTCTTATCTCGTGCTCGATATGTTGCGTGATGTTTACACGTCAGGTACTGCGACATACGCACAATCCTTACTCAACGTCCCTGGCGACTGGATGGGTAAAACCGGTACAACGAACGCTCAACGCGACTCTTATTTAGTTGGATCGAACCCGAACGTCACACTCGCTGTCTGGTCTGGTTATGATTCACAACTTGCCTCGATGCTAGACAGCTGGGAATATGGGCGTTACTATCAGCGAACGCAACGCATTTGGTCACAAACGATGAATCGTGTATATGCAGATAACCCTAAAGCACTAAACGTCAGCGCACGCTTCTCGCAACCTTCAAGCGTCTCTGCAAAAGACTTCACAGATTCTGGTTCATTCTCTGAGAAGAAGAAAATAGAAGAGAAAGAAAAAGAAGAGGAAGAGAAGAAAAAAGAAGAAGAAGCCAAGAAAAAGGCTGAGGAAGCTAAGAAAGAAGCTGAAGAGAAGAAACAAGAAGCTGCTGACGATGCTGCAGCGAAGAAAAAAGCCGAAGAAGAAGCTAAACGAAAAGCTGAAGCTGATGCTGCTGCCAAGAAAAAAGCGGAAGAAGAAGCGAAGAAAAAAGCTGAGGAAGAGGCTCAAGCTGAAGAAGAGGCCCAACAAGAAGCCGATCAACCAGCTGAAGATAACGCCGATTCGGATGGTGAATGAAAAAAAGGTCGACACATTTCGTGTCGGCCTTTTTTGCTTCAGTCTTCCATCGTCGATAAGTCACCGGCCTCGAGATTCAACTCCCAAGCTTTCAAGACGCGACGCATAATCTTACCACTCCGCGTTTTTGGCAGCTTGTCTTTGAATTCTATTTCGCGTGGTGCCGCGTGAGCAGCCAATCCTTCTTTGACGAATTGCTGAATTTCTTGCTTTAACTCATCCGACGGCTCATAGCCTTTCCGAAGCGCGATGAACGCTTTGATGATTTCACCTCGAATTGGATCTGGTTTTCCGATGACGCCCGCCTCAGCGACAGCCGGATGTTCGACGAGTCGGCTTTCGACTTCAAACGGTCCTACTCGTTCTCCCGCTGTCATGATGACATCGTCGACACGTCCTTGGAACCAGAAGTATCCGTCTTCATCCATGTAAGCCGAGTCACCAGATACGTACCAATCTCCCCAGAAATAGCTCTCATACTTCGCATCGTTCTTCCAAATCTTCCGCATCATCGATGGCCAAGGTGTCTTGAGTGCCAAGTTCCCCATTCGATGCGGCGGGAGCGGTTTGCCACGGTCGTCCAAAATGGCCGCTTCGCATCCAGGAATCGGTTTCCCCATCGACCCTGGTTTGATATCCATTGTCGGGTAGTTACAAATCATCATCCCACCCGTTTCCGTCATCCACCACGTGTCATGGATTCGAAGGTCAAACGCCTCGTAACCCCAACGAATCACTTCAGGGTTCAACGGCTCACCAACCGATAAAATGTGTCGTAAGGAAGACAGGTCATATTTCTCAAACGCTTCGTTCCCGGCACCCATGAGCATTCGGAACGCTGTCGGTGCACTATACCACACTGTCACGCCGAATCGTTCAATAACCGAGTACCAAAACTCTGGATTGAAGCGTCCGCCGACGATGACGTTCGTCGCGCCATTCAAAAACGGTGCAAAAATCCCATAACTCGTCCCAGTCACCCACCCCGGGTCAGCTGTACACCAGTAAACATCGTCAGGTTGAAGGTCGAGTACCCATTTGCCTGTCATCATATGCTGGATCATGGCGTTGTGGACGTGGAGAACACCTTTCGGCTTCCCAGTCGAACCAGAGGTATAGTGTAAAATTAAACCATCCTCACGATCGACCCACGTCAACTCTAAATCTGTTGTCGCATCGTTCGCGAGTTTACGGTAATCGAGTGCTTTTCCCGATTCCTCGACATCGTCACCGACGAGTAAAATCGTCTCAAGATGTGGCAATTGGTCGACTGGGACACGTGGCAATAGTTCTTTCGTCGTCACAATCACTTTCGCTTCCGAGTCGAGTAACCGGTCGTGAACCGCCTGTTCCATGAATGCCTCAAACAGTGGCCCTACGATGGCTCCGAGTTTGATTGCTCCGAGTAAAATAAAATAAAGTTCTGGCTGACGTGGCATAAAGATAAAGACGCGGTCGCCTTTCTCCACACCAATCGACTTCAGAACATTACCAGAACGATTACTCTCTCTCTTCATATCCGCATACGTGTAGCGCTCTTCCCGACCCCCATCGAAATAAAGCAATGCCACTTTTTTCGCCAATTCACTCTCTGCATGGCGATCGATTGCTTCATATGCCAAATTGACTTTCCCCGTCAAATTCCAAGAAAATAATGTTTCTGCTTGTGTCCATTCAAACGACTGACAAGCCTCTTCATACGACGCTAATTGATGCTCCCCTGTTAACGCTTTCAATTTTTCCATCGTTAAAGATTCGCCTCCCCTGTAAAGATTGGTATAACCACTTTCAGTATAGTGTTAAAATTATGACAAATCAACGAATTTCCAAATTCATCAAAACGGGTGATTCATACGCAATGAAAGCGCTATAATATAAGATGGAAAAGGTGGTGACCCAATGGAAAAACAATATCACTCAAAACTGTGGCAGACCTCACAAGGCGAAGTGACGATTGACGGTCCGGTGGCAGCTGATGTGTTGCAGACGTATCGTCTCGATGAAGGATTAACAGCTTTTCGCGAACCGGAAGATCAGCACGAAGCGCTTGTCGGTATTGCTGACTTAAAAGAGGGACGCATCATTGTCGCTCGACAAAATGACCTCGTCATCGGCTACGTGACATTTCTCTATCCTGACCCGTACGAGCGTTGGAGTGAAGGAAACGACCCGTATATCCTTGAACTCGGTGCGATTGAGGTGAGCCCACGCTTTCGTGGTCAACGGATTGGCAAGCAATTACTTGAAGTATCTATGATGGACCCGCATATGGATGATTTCTTAATTTTAACGACTGAATATTATTGGCATTGGGATCTAAAGGGCAGTGGACTTTCGATTTGGGATTATCGAAAAGTCATGGAGAAAATGATGAACCATGGCGGACTCGTATTCTTCCCTACAGACGACCCTGAAATCGCCTCTCACCCTGCCAACTGCTTAATGGCACGAATCGGGAAGAACGTGAGACAAGAATCAATCGATCATTTTGATTCGCTTCGGCTACGCCGACGATTCATGTACGACTAAGGAGGGGATTTCATGTTAATCGAACAGATGATGAATCGACATGTCGTGACGATTCAACCGACTAATACAATTGCTCACGCCGCTAAACTGATGCGGGAACATCGTGTCAGACATTTGATTGTGACAAATCCGGCAAGACAAGTAGTCGGAATTGTTGGACAATTCGAGATGAGCGGGGCGACGAGTGTATTTCATCCAGAAAGTGAAAATGCCGACTTTCAAAATCCGATATCGAGCATCATGCGCTCCGAGGCTCCTACAGCACATCCCTTCGATTTTTTTGAAGATGCCGCTGCCTTATTTTATGAAAATCGACTAACTTGTCTTCCGATTGTCGAACAAGGAAAACTCGTCGGAGTGCTGACCGAGACAGATTTATTACGTTATTTCGTACAATTGACTGGTGCACTCGAACCGAGCTCACAAATCGAAATCTTGGTTGAGAACACGACCGGCACGCTCGAAAAAGTGACCCGACTACTCGCCAAGACAAACGTCAACATCATTAACGTTTTCGTCCACCCCACGAGTGATCCCTATAAACGGATTGTCTCTTTCCGCATCCAGACGATGAATCCATTACGCATTATTGAACGCTTGAAACGAGAAGGTTATGAAGTACTCGGACCGGAGATGTCGCGATGAGACCGATTTACATATTCGGAGAAGACGAAACATCCTATCGTTTTCACGAGGATCATCCGTTCAATCCATTACGACTTGAATTGACAACATCTCTTCTGCTTGCTTCTGGGAAGCTCTCAAAATCAGAGTGTGTCAATCCCCCAATCGCTTCGGTCGAAGAGTTAGCACTTGTTCATGATTTAGACTACATTGAAGCTGTTCAAACAGCAGCAGCCGGGGAACTTTCATCCTTGAAAGCGAATAAGTTTGGTCTCGGAACGGAAGATACACCAATCTTCCCAACGATTCATGAAGGGGCCGCTCGTCTAGTCGGAGGGACGATTCATGCACTCGACCTCGTGGCGAGCGGAAAAAGAGAGCGCGCCTTTCATATCGGAGGCGGATTACATCACGGTATGCGGCGTAAAGCTTCCGGGTTTTGCGTCTATAACGACGCCGCTGTCGCCATTGCGCATGTCAGGAAACAATATGGGTCACGCGTTCTCTATGTTGATACGGATGCGCATCATGGAGACGGGGTCCAGTGGCTCTTTTATGACGATGATGATGTGATGACGTTATCCATTCATGAGACGGGGCGCTACCTCTTTCCAGGTACCGGAACTGTGACGGAACGAGGGAACGGGAAAGGGTACGGCTATAGTTGGAACGTACCGGTCGATGCATTCACAGAAGACGACTCATTTTTAAAATGCTATGAGACCGTCTTACGAGAGGCATGCGAATGGTTCAAACCGGATATCATTCTGACCCAAAATGGCGCGGATGCTCATGCCTTTGACCCTCTTACGCATTTGGCATCAACGATTCGAACGTTCGAACAAATTCCACAAATCGCTTCTCGTATGGCAGACGAATATACAGATGGGCGCCTCGTCGCGCTCGGTGGTGGCGGATACGACTGGTATCGTGCCGTACCGCGCGCCTGGGCTCAAGTATGGGCCGGATTGACGAGAGAGGCACCATATACTGGAGAACTTCCTGATGAATGGATTGAACATTGGTCCGGTGTTGCCGGTCAACCCTTGCCCTCGCGGTGGGACGATTCACTTTACGCGTTCGACCATATCCCGAGACGGCAACAAATCGAAGAGAAAAATTGGGAAGTCACAAAACGTGCGTTTTGGCCATTCATTTCGAATGACCGCAAATCTATTTATTTATGAAAAGAGCCTCCCCAATCATCACGTGATGATTGGGGAGGCTCTCTGTTAGTCTTGTCGAAGCGAGTCACGGCGTTCGATTCGGTGAGGGAGAACGACGTTTTTCTCCTCAATCTCTTCCGCATTTAAAATTTTCGTCAAGAGACGCATCGCTACAGCTCCGATATCATACATCGGTTGTACGACTGTCGTTAACTTCGGACGAATCATGGTCGCAAGGCGCGTGTTATCGTGACCAACGACTTCAAAGTCGTTCGGAACCGAGTAGCCGGCATCTTGAATCGCATGGATGACTCCAAGAGCCATCTCGTCTGTCCCGGCAAAAATCGCCTTCGGGCAATCATCGCGCTGCAACATTTTTTGCATCGCTTCAAGTCCTGATGCGTATGTGTAATTCCCAAGAATCATATCATTCTCATGGAATGGAAGACCCTCATCTTCAAGCGCACGACGGTACCCGGCAAATTTCTTTTCGCCATTGATTTGTTGCTCAAGCGGTCCCGTAATGAATCCGACACGATCATGTCCGTGGTTAATTAACATTTGGGTTGCATCATATGCGGCCTGCTCATAATCGATGTTGACCGCAGGAAGGTCATATCCTTGATTTAACGTCGCTGCGAGAACAATTGGGACCGGTGATTTTTTGAACTCTTCAACGAGGTCCTCGTGCAAACGCCCACCCATGAAGATGATGCCATCGACTTGCTTCCCTAACAACGTGTTCAGTAAATGGATTTCCTTGTCACGACTTGAATCCGAGTTACCAAGGATGATGTTGTATTTATACATCGTTGCAACATCTTCAATCCCTCGTGCCAAATCGGCAAAGAAAATATTCGAAATGTCCGGTACGATGACACCGACCGTTGTGGTTTTCTTACTCGCAAGTCCACGCGCGACAGCATTCGGACGATATCCGAGACGATCGATTGCATCTTGTACCTTCTTGCGTGTCGTTGGTTTGACATTCGGGTTTCCGTTGACGACACGTGAGACGGTGGCCATCGACACCCCGGCTTCTCGTGCAACATCATAAATTGTTACGTTATTACTATTCATAAATTACTCCTCCTACAAGTCCTGATTTTCAAAAAGTTTTCATAAAACATCTTAAAAAAGGAAGACAGGTATCTGTCATCAGTTTACCCTGTCTTCATGCGATATAAAACGTTTCCATTTGGAAAGCTTACTTTTTCACCAAATCAAGTTGAGGAAACTGGACAGTCAGTCCTTCCACAAATTGATCAAATTGATCGAAGTCCAATTGTTGTTGCGCATCCGATAACGCAATCGCAGGATTTGGGTGTACCTCTACCATCACACCGTCTGCCCCGATGGCAAGTGCTGCTTTTGCAGCCGGCAACAACAAATCACGACGACCTGTTGAATGCGTCACATCTACCATGACAGGTAAATGCGTCTCTTGTTTCAAAATCGGTACCGCTGTAATGTCTAACGTATTGCGAGTAGCGCGCTCATACGTTCGAATGCCCCGCTCGCACAAAATGACCTGACTGTTTCCACTAGACATAATGTACTCTGCCGCGTAAATGAACTCTTCGATTGTAGCGGATAATCCACGCTTCAACAAGACTGGTTTGTCCGTCTTCCCGACTTCTTTTAGCAAATCGAAATTTTGCATGTTCCGCGCGCCGACTTGAATGATGTCGACATAGGGCAATGCTGATTCAACCGCACCTGGTGTCATAATTTCTGTGATTACTCGTAAATCATGTCGGTCAGCCGCTGTCTTCAACAATTTCAACCCTTCAAAACCCAATCCTTGGAAGTCGTACGGTGAAGTTCGAGGTTTATAAGCACCACCCCGCATCACCTTCACTCCGGACAACGCGAGCTTCTCAGCGACCGCATTCACTTGTTCAAACGATTCAACAGCACAAGGTCCCGCAATTAACTGTGGACGCCCGTTCCCAATGGTCACGTCCTTCACATGGACCAACGTATCTTCCGGTTGACGTTTACGAGAAACGAGTAACGTTTTGTCACGGTCTTCACCTTGTAATTCAGCAGACGCTTTGAATACTTCTTTAAAGATATGTTGGAGACGTGACGTTTCAAACGGTCCTTGGTTGGAAGAAGCAATGAAATCAAGCATCTCACGTTCCCGGACCGGATCATATCGTTCAACGCCTTGAAGACGTTTAATTTTTCCGATTTCTACGGCAAGTGCACCACGCCGACTAAGCAAGTCGAGCATTTCATGGTTCAATTCATCCATTTCTCGACGTAATCGATTCAATTGATCTTGTGGACTCATATTTTCCCTCTCATTCCTAAGCCGTTCTTTCCAGATTCCTAATTATATCGAACTTTGTGCGCTTTGTCATAAGGAAACGTTTTACGTCACAAAATCACCAAAAAAGGACCGAACGCATTCGGCCCTTACGTGTCACTCTTCTTTTTTGAGGTCTTTCTTCAAGTCAGCAAGTTCTTCTTTTGCCTCATCGTCAAGCAACTCCCTGACCGGCGCTTCAAGAGAATCGTCTGATGCAGACTGATCTGATGTGTTCGTCGTCTCTTCCTCGGTCGCGCGGTCCATCTGTTCTTTCACTTCTGATTCCGCTTCTGCGACGAGTTGATCCGCTTTTTCCATCGCCTCTTCAATCGAAAGGTCTTCCTCATTCATCTGTTGCTTTAGTTCGGCTGCTTCACGTGCCTTATCTTTTACGATATTAAGGACTGGTGCCGCCTTGTCGCTAGCTACTTTGATCCATTCCCCAACGACCGGCTCTGCTTTTTCACGCATCTCTTTCGATTTGACAGTCAACCTTTCGCGTGATGTCGACGTCTTTTCGTCAAGGTACGTTCTTACTTCCCGGCCGCTTTTCGGTGACGTCAATAAAGCGACTGCAGCCCCGACAATCCCTCCGAGAATGACACCCGTCAAAAATCCACCGCTTGAATGATTCTGTTCTGTTGGTTGCTTTTGGTCTATCATGTGTGAGTTCCTCCCTGATGTTTATTTAATCGTATCATCTGTATTAATCATATCAGGTGATACAGGTGTTTCTTCTTTCTTTTCACGACGTGTACGACGTCGTGGACGTTCTTTTGAAGTTGACGATTCCGGTTTATTCTTTTTAAATAGTTCAACCGCAACCGATCCCCATCGAACGGCTTGAGCAATCTGCTCCTTATTTTCGTCAGCTGCCGAGTGAACAGAAGTCGACACAGTACGAACTGACTCAGTAACCTCGTTCAGTGATGTCCCTAGTTCGTCAAGAGCGTGGGCAACAGGAGCGAGCAATTCAGTCTTCTCTTCCACATTATCCACGAGACGGTTCGTCTTATGTAAGAGCGCCGTCACTTCCATTGTGATTCCATCGAGCTGGCGTTCTAAATTTTCGGTCGTATTGGCGACGCTTCCAAGGGTACGGTTTACATTTGATAAAACACGCGCCAAGAAAATGACGAGTACGACAAATGCGAGTGCCGCAATTAGGCCAGCAATGCCTCCTAATGTGATTTCCATTCAATTCATTCCTCCTATTCAATCGTTTCTTGTTTCATTATAGCACCATTATGACTGAAAAGATTTGCTACAACCGTTTTCGCCATTCGGTCTGATTATTCCTTTACCCGTTTTTATGTTTTCGATTACACTAAAATAGAAATTCATAAAAATAATTAGGGGTGATCGTGTGAGAGATCCAAGAATTACACAATTAGCGGACGGTTTAATCAATTATTCTGTCCAGCTTCAGCAGGGGGAAAAGGTACTGATCGAGAATTTCGGAGTGGAGGAGGCGCTTGTTGAGGCGCTCGTCGAAAAAGCTTATGAAGCAGGAGGACATCCGTTCGTCTTGTTGAAAGAGAGCCGTATCTTACGTAAGTTATATACGGGCGCAAGCCGAGAGCAACTCGAACTTATGGCCGACATCGAGCGTAAACAGATGCAGGCAATGGATGCCTATATCGGCTTACGTGCTGGTGATAACATCAACGAACTCTCTGACGTGCCGAGTGAGCAACAAAAACTCGTTGGTGCCACACTCGGGAAAATGCATACCGAAGACCGCGTCAAAGGAACAAAATGGGTCGTGTTACGCTATCCATCCCCATCAATGGCACAACTTGCAGGAAAATCGACGGAAGCGTTCGAGGACTTCTATTTTAATGTGTGTACATTAGATTACGGAAAAATGGACCGAGCGATGGATGCATTGGTCGAGTTGATGAACAAGACAGACCGCGTCACGTTAATTGGACCTGGTACAGACCTTTCATTCTCAATCCAAGACATCCCCGCCATCAAGTGTTCTGGCCAAATGAACATCCCTGACGGTGAAGTATTCACGGCTCCGGTAAAAGATTCGGTTAACGGGGTCATTACTTATAACACACCATCTCCATATCAAGGATTCACGTTTGAAAATGTGAAACTGACATTCAAAGATGGTAAGATTGTGGATGCGACAGCCAATAACACAGAACGCATCAACGAAGTGTTCAACACAGATGAAGGCGCTCGTTATGTCGGTGAGTTCGCAATCGGTGTGAACCCATACATCCAGCACCCGATGAAAGATATTCTATTCGATGAGAAAATTGACGGAAGCTTCCACTTCACCCCAGGTCAAGCGTACGATGATGCCTATAACGGCAACAACTCGTCCGTCCACTGGGACCTTGTCAACATCCAGCGCCCAGATTATGGCGGCGGTGAAATTTGGTTCGACGATCAACTCATTCGGAAAGACGGTCGCTTCGTCATCGATGCTTTACTTCCACTGAATCCAGAAAACTTAAAATAAAAAAATGGTGTGCCTAACGTAGGCGCACCATTTTTATGTTACAGCTTCGTTTTTTTGCCGAGTGCGGCAGACATCATCCAAATCTCTTTTTCGAGTCGTTCGATATGAGAAACGAATGTATCTTCAATCGCTTCATCTCCATCTTCAAATTTCTCCATCGAATCCTGCATCTCTTGACGGATTTGTTTGAAGTCGTTGATGATGTCTTTGATCATCTGTTCTGTTTCAGCGTGACGATCGCCCTCTTTTAGCGTTGAGTGTTCTAAATACTCTTTCATCGTCGCAAACGGTTCCCCGTCGTTCATGAGAAGTCGCTCTGCTACGTCATCGTAAAGCTCTGCCACTAGGTTGTAGAGCTCTTCTAGTTTCTCATGATACGTAAAGAAGTGAGGACCATTGATATACCAATGATAATTATGGAGCTTCACAAATAACAGCCCATAGTTCGCCACTTCTTTGTTTAACGTATTGAGTGCACCTTGACTAGCCATTCAAAACATCTCCTTTGCAAAATTCAATCGATACTACTATTACCGAGATTTTGAATAGCTAAACATAAAAAAAGGAGAAACATTCGTCTCCCCCTCAATCTCATGCTTCAAGTTTCACAACTTCTTCATATTCACGTTGATACGTTTGAATGTCGCCCGCACCCATGAATAGTAGCACTGCTTCATTATGATCACGTAAGACGCTCGTACCGCCACGCTTTAAAATATGTGCACCCTCGATTCGTGACTGAAGGTCCTCGATTGTGACGGTTCCTTCTTGTTCACGTGCTGAACCGAAAATATCACAAAGATATACTGTATCTGCTTCAGCCAATGCCGTTGCAAAATCATCCATGAATGATTTTAAGCGCGTGTACGTATGCGGTTGGAAAATCGCCACGACTTCTCGTTCCCCATACTTTTTGCGTGCTGCTTCAATCGTCGCACTAATTTCACGCGGATGATGCGCATAGTCATCGACGAGCACTTGATCATTTAACACCGATTCACTAAACCGACGTTTCACACCGTTGAATGTTTCAAGGCGCTCTTTCACTAACTCTTTCGATAAGTTCTCATAGTCACATGTCGCAATGACTGCAAGTGCATTCAGCACACTATGATCTCCGTATCCAGGAATGCGGAACGTCCCATAAAAATCATCGCGTAAGAAGACATCAAATGTTGTTCCGTTTTCAGTCGAATCAACATTTTCTACACGAAAATCGTTATGATCCCCAAATCCATAATAGACGAGTGGAACGTTTGCTTGAATTTGTTGAAGATTCTCGTCATCACCACAGGCAATGATTCCTTTCTTCACTTGCTTCGCCATTTCTTGGAACGCATCGATGACATCGTTTAGACCAGAAAAATAGTCCGAATGATCAAAGTCGATATTCGTCATAATGGCATAGTCTGGACGATAGTATAAGAAATGACGCTTATATTCACAAGCTTCGAATACAAAATTCTTTGAACCTGCAACACCTTCGCCCGTTCCGTCACCGATTAAAAATGATGTCGGCTCGATGCCACGCATTACGTGTGCGAGTAAACCGGTTGTTGACGTTTTACCGTGCGATCCTGTAATCGCCACACTTGTATAATGGTCAGCGAGTTCACCTAAAAATTCATAATACTTATAAATCGTCAAGCCAAGTTCGCGTGCTCGGACGATTTCTGGGTGATCATCACTGAACGCATTTCCTTGTACGATGATTTGGTCTTCAGAAATATTTTCAGGATCGAATGGCAAAATTTCAATCCCTTTTCGTTTCAATGCTTCTTCTGTAAAAAATGCTTTTTCAACGTCCGATCCACGGACTTCATTGTTCATATCAAATAAAATTTGAGCTAAAGGACTCATGCCCGTTCCTTTAATTCCGACGAAGTGATAACGGTTCATCTGTAAATAGCCCCCCTAATTCATTGCGGCTCGTCAAAATGCGACAAACCTTTGTCATTATAGCAAAACTCATGAAGTCATGCTATTACAGATTATTGTTTTTTTGTGCAAGTCGTCGGTTACGATACATGGCCATGCGATCTTTTGGCGTCATCATTACATTTACAGGGGGTTGATCAGCTTTGAACGATACTTGAACTGCAGGTGTCAAATCTGTATTCGTTGGCATTTCTTGTTGCTCAGATGGTGTTTGTAATCTCTCTGCAATCTGTTCAATTGATGGTCTGACCTTCTCTGCAGAGCCGTCGATATTTAAATTGTCATGTGTTGCAACATCATGTAAAGCTTCCACGATTGTTTCTTTATTCGAATGGGATAAATCTGTTGATTGCATAAAGACTGAAGAAAAACCGTTATCCGTTATAGAGACTTCACCAAGTATTGATTTTTCTTCAACAATCATTTCCTCGGAAATCGATTCGGTCTGTTCTTCACTCAAGTGATGCTCAACTTTAGACTCACACGCTACATCCCGGGTCGAATCTGCTGATTGTGATGGCTCGGATTCCATAATCGTCTCAATCGCCTCTCTCGTCTCAGGAGAATGTTCGGCTGGAAGTACAATCTTCGGCTTTGGGCGCGCATACCCGTAAATTGGCGATGGGACGTCTGTGGGGACAAGTTCATCGGTGACCTCTACCTTAGGTGGATGAGATACTGTCTGTCCTTCTTTCGATAGCTCTCTTTTAATTCGTTCTGCTTGTCGTTTCATTGAACGTTCATATGCATCCATACTTGATTCCTCGCTTTTTCGCTCAATCCATATTTAACAAAAAATCGGTCGAGTTTAGCGACCGATTTCAAATGCTGTACCTACTTCATATTCGTCATCTAACACTAAAATTCCTTTTTCCTGTGGAGCATTCGGAAGGTTTAATTCACGGGCAGAACAAATCATCCCGTGCGAACTCTCTCCACGGAGTGCGGATGGTCGGATAATTAACCCTGTCGGCATGACTGCACCGGGTTTCGCTACGACCACTTTCTGTCCTGTCGCTACATTCGGTGCACCACACACGATTTGCACAGTGCCCTGATCGATTTGTACTTGGCATATCGATAATTTGTCGGCATCCGGATGTTTTTCCGCGCTTTCGACATAGCCTATGACGAATTTAGGAGTCACATCTGCCCAAGAGAAGTCCTCCTCGATGCCATTATCGCTCAAGACGGCACGCAATTGTTCAACCAATTCGGCTGTCAAATCAACCGGACCATTCCACTCCGAGACGTCAAAATGTTGACTTGCTTCGAATAGATTATACCCATTTACTTCTCCGTCTACGGATTTGATAATAGCGACATCTCTCACCCGCTCGACAGATTGATGGTGCCGTTCTCCTTCTTTTAACAACACCATGAGTACATCGCCGATTCCTTCTCGGTTATAAAACACATTCATTTGCATACGTTCATACGTCCCTTCTTTCAAACTCATCTCACTTATTTTATCAGATTATGTGTTCGATGGCGGGGTCTTTTTTCCGACAATAAAAATCGGTTCAAGTTGCCCTGCTTCATAATGAAAGGCAAGTGCAGTCACTGGGATACGACCATTTGTGAAGAAATCAAACATCAGTTGTTGCATCGCATCATATCCTTGATCATTTCGTATATCCGCTATGATCATCACATCTTGGTGCGGAACACCAACGAGCATATCCCCTTCGACCCGACGCTCCATCATCCGAAGAAAGTCATCATTTAAAATACGAGACGCTTCGTACCCATCTCGGGTAGAAAGAAAGTAGAATGGATTACCTGCGACCTCATCTTGCTTCATCTCAGTCGGCAATTTTTTAATATTCTCTCGAGCTGTTCGTTCAATTAATGAGGCGTCCAAATCTTCCGAAAGGTGCCTTTCTTCAATCAATCGATAGCCGTTCCCTCGATCCAACGCATAGAAGATAGCAGTTTCTGCCGTATGCGGAGTGAACACAAGAGACTCTCCATTTTTTGTGGTTTTCGCGAACGAGTTCGAACGAATAACTGGATAAATAGCATCCATATTTCCTGAGAGTGAGATTTGATCATCTGCCTTCATCGCCGATTCGATATATTCGATCACCTCATCGACCGCCACTTTTCCACGAGTTTTTGCTTTTGCCACAATTGGTGCGAGACGAATATTCACACCGAAGCGATCTGACCTTCTTTCGACGCGCAACACTTCATTCTCACGGTCATAAGAAGTACGGTAATCCGCTTTGAAGTTTGATTCTAAATAACGTCTCAACTCATTCCGTTCCATATATCCTCACCCTAACCCGTTCAAGAAATCTTCGACCTGTTCGGGTGTCTTTCGTTCTCGACCGACATATCGATCGATTTCTTTGCCGTTCTCAAACGCAACAAAGCTTGGGATCCCGAAAATATCAAGTTCTTGCGCAAGTTCCATAAACTCGTCACGGTCTACATAATAAAACGTCCATGTCTCGAACTTTTTCTCGATGTCTGGCATGAATGGGTCGAGGAATCGGCAATCCCCACACCATTTTGCTGAGAACATGAAAATGCTTTTCGATTCTTTTGCTTCCATATATTCTGTCGTTGTTGATAATTGTTTCATAATTGACCACTCCTGTCCGTGTTTTCCTCACTTATAATAGCATAAGTCAAGTCGCACATTCTGCTCTCCTGTTTGTTATAATCAAAACCGAAACTAGTTGAAACAGGTGAAATCAAATGAAGTTAACGCGTACAAAATTAAATCCCGAAATGAAACACCCCCTTGAACAAATGGTCGGTGTTTTCGGAATGCTTGCCATTTTGCGATACGGATATTTATTTATTGACACCGATAAAACGAGATTGGAAATTTTAATTTGGCTCGTTGTCGGATTCGCCATCATTTATGTTCTCGAAAAATGGTTAAAACAACTGGTCCGACGTTTGCCAATCGTACGAAAACGTTTTCTACTTCCAATCTACGTGATTGTCCTCACGCTATTCCTTATTAGCTTTCGTGTCCCTCGGGAAACGGTAGAGTCGGTTAAAATGTGGTTCGGGATTGGATGAAAAAAGAGCATCGTTTCGTTGAAACGACGCTCTTTTTTAATAATCAATCTTTAAATCATTCGGTTGAATTCTTCCGGTTCTCCGCAATACTGCATAGATCGCGTAACTCAACAAGGCTGGTCCAACAATTAAGAAACCAAGAACGACAATCAACGTGTACCAACTAAACCCCATCGTTTCGAGCATGACGATTGGACCTACGAGTCCACTTGTTCCCATGCCTGCCCCTGCAGCTACACTTTCCAATTCAAATAACAGAATCGCGATGGGTGCCAGTACAGCCCCGGCTATTGTTGGAGGAAGAAGAATCCAAGGGTTTTTCACGATGTTCCCAACTTGAAGCATCGAGGTTCCAATCCCTTGGGCAAGTGCTCCACCAACTCCATTATCTCGATAACTCGTGATGGCAAATCCAATCATTTGAGCGGCACAGCCAACTGTCGCAGCACCCGCTGCAACGCCATTTAAACCGAGCATCAGTGCGATGGCTGCACTTGAAATCGGGGCGGTCAAGGCCACCCCCATCAATGTTGCTACAACGATACCCATGAATAACGGTTGCTGCTCCGTTCCCCATTCAATCCAACTTCCGAGCTGTGTCATGAACATTCCGACATATTTCCCAATGTACGTCGCGGTGAAGAATCCGACTGCAATTGTCGTAAACGGCGTCACTAAAATATCCAACTTCGTTGATTTTGAAACGAGTTTTGAAGATTCGACGGCTAGAATTGTGGCGACGTAACTACCCGCAGGTCCAAATTCATATCCGAACGCTCCAACGACGAGAGCTGAAAATAGAATAAGCGGTGGTGCCTCAAGAGCATATGCAATCGCAATCCCGATGGCCGGACCTGTCAGACTCATAGCCACCTCACCTATTTGTATAAATGTGCCGCTCACTCCTGCGAGTGCAGTACCATCGAGTTGCCCCCCGATCGTCTTCATGATCAGACCGATAATCAACGTACTGAATAAACCAAGTGCCATATAACTTAGTGCCGTCACAAAATAGAGAGACGGGCTGAGTGAAATTCCTTTTTTCTTTAACACAGGACATCCTCCTTAAACTTTTATAGGTGTCTTGTCATAAGTAAAAATAATGTATAAACACCTCTATCAGTATAAAGTTTTTACCTGAAATAGCAAGAACAGCCGTATAAAAAAACCGTTCACTCAAAATCATGAGTGAACGGCACGTGCACTTAGCGAGACGGACGGAGCGTTTCGAGCGTCGAACGGTCAAGTCGTTTGACCAACGCTTTCAGTAACGCTTTCGCCGCATCGTAGTCATCTGTATGAAGAATAGAGGCATGTGTATGAATATAGCGTGATGCGACACCGATTACGGCTGTCGGTACACCTTCACCGCTCATGTGCACACGACCCGCATCGGTACCACCTGGAGAGACAAAATACTGTGTCTTGATGTTTTCGTCTGAGGCAGTATCGAGCAAGAAGTCACGCATTTCGGGTGACATGACCATGACCCGATCTAAGATTCGAATCAAGGCACCCTCACCGAGCTGTCCGAACTCCGTCTTGCTTCCCGATGCATCGTTCGCCGGTGATGCGTCAAGAACGAGTGCCACATCCGGCTCTATCAATTCAGATGCCGTTTGCGCTCCACGCAATCCCACTTCTTCCTGTACCGTGGCCCCAGAGAACAAAATGTTTGGATGATCGACTTTTGTCGTTTCTTCTAGTAGTTCGACAGCAAGACCAACACCATAACGGTTATCCCATGCTTTCGCCATAATTTTTTTAGGGTGATGAAGTGGTGTGAACGCGCTCGTCGGCACCGCAGGAACACCCGGACGCACTCCCCAAGACTCTGCTTCCTCTTTTGAATCTGCCCCGATATCGATAAACATCTGCTTGATGTCCATCGGCTTACTCATCGCATCTGGACCTAATAAATGAGGCGGTGTCGAAGCGACGACACCCGGAATTTTACCGTTCGATGTGATGATATCAAACCGTTGTGCCATAAGCACTTGACTCCACCATCCACCGAGCGGTTGTATGTAAAGCATTCCGTTTTCAGTGATGCGCGTCACCATGAAGGCAACCTCATCCATGTGACCCGCTACCATGACTTTCGGGCCTGTCTCGTCTCCAACACGCTTCCCAAAAATCGACCCGATGCCATCCGTTACAATTTCATCCGAATGTGGTTCGATCCGTTCACGTACGAACTGACGGACTTCTGACTCAAACCCCGGTGCACCTGGTAATTCTGTTAACGTCTTAAATAAATCTCTCGTCTTCTGATCCATTTTTCATCATCCTTTCCTAACCGTTCTTGTCTCATTATATACAAAAGTTTTGATAGGATGCGAATGCTTTTCATTCCATTCGGGTACAGGTTTTGGTACGATGTACATGATAGCCATAGTTCAAGGGGAGGTAGTCATATGAAAAAAAGGTATTGGTTTATTGGAATCGGGGTGGCCGTCATTGCCGCACTTATGACGAAAAAAGCTTTAGATGAACGTAGCTTATCTGCAGAAAACGCGTTAGAGTACACAAAACGTGCTTTCTCAGCTAAAGGTCATGTCCAAGGGGCATGGATTTCTGCATCACCTGAGATTTACACATATGATGGTCGTGAATACGACGTCTACAAAGGTGGAATCTCGGTTCTTGAGAACGACGAAGAAAAAACGTACGAGTTCACAGTCGACTCTGAGACTGGCGCTTTACTCGAATATGCATGACAAAAAAAACCGACGAATCATTCGTCGGTTTTTTGTTTAGTTCTAGTGAAAGAGTGGAAAATTGAAAATGGTAGTTTTCAATTTAAAAAAGGAGTGATCTCGCGTGAAAAAGCTAATCGGTGAAGCAAGTGAACTCGTAACACAAATGGTAGAAGGTATGGTCCATGCCCATCCTGAATTGTATGGTCGTGTCGACGATGTCAATGTCATCTGTCGGGCCAGTGGAGCTAAGTCTGGAAAAGTAGGACTCGTCTCTGGTGGCGGTAGTGGTCACGAGCCGGCACACGCCGGATATGTCGGGGACGGTATGCTCGATGCCGCAGTTTGCGGGGAAGTATTTACATCCCCTACTCCGGACATGGTGCTCGAAGGAATCAAAGCGGCCGATGGCGGAAACGGCGTCCTGTTGATTGTGAAAAACTATTCGGGGGATGTAATGAACTTCGAACTTGCTGCGGAACTGGCCGAAGGGGACGGCATCAAAGTCGACCACGTCGTTGTCGCGGATGATGTCGCCATTTCGAATAAAGAAGATCGTCGAGGCGTTGCTGGGACTGTCTTCGTTCATAAAATCGCGGGCGCTGCTGCGGCAAGCGGGAAATCACTCGAAGAAGTCAAAGCAATTGCTGAAAAAGTAGCCTCTCATGTTCGTTCGATGGGAATGGCTGTAGAACCTTGTTATATGCCAGTTAGCGCCAAGCCCGGTTTCGACTTGAACGAGGAAGAGATGGAGATTGGGATTGGAATTCACGGGGAGCGTGGTGTCGAACGTAAACCGACGAGCGATGTCGACCAAATCGTCGATGATTTACTCAGTCATTTGAAAAAAGAAGTCGAACCTGGCGAAGTCGCTGTCATGGTCAACGGGATGGGCGGAACTCCACTATCTGAGTTATACGTGACGTATCACTTCGTTGCAGAAAAACTTGAAGCCGCTGGATATACTTTGAAACGAAAATACGTCGGCAACTATATGACGTCACTTGAGATGCATGGTTTCTCGATTACATTATTACCGCTCGATGATGAGATGACGTCCTATTTAGATGCCCCATCTGCGGCACTTGGATTTAAAATTTGATGAATGGGGTGTTTGGTTTATGTTGACGATTGAACGGATGAAGCAGGCGTTACGCGACACACAAATTGGAATCGAAGAACAAAAAGACACGTTGACAGATTTAGACCGGGCTATCGGTGACGGCGATCATGGGATCAATATGTCTCGTGGGTTCGATGCTGTCTCTTCCATTCTAGACGAAGATTATGACTCTCTCGGAGCGATAAGTAAAAAAGTTGGTATGACGCTTATGTCGAAAGTAGGTGGCGCTGCCGGACCGCTGTATGGTTCCGCTTTTGTGAAGATGGCTACCAAGTTCGGAGATGCGACTGAAGCTGATTTCAACTTGCTCATAGAAGCACTCCAAGAAGGTTCGAATTCAATTAAAGCACGAGGAAAGTCTGAGGTCGGTCAAAAAACGATGGTTGATGTTTGGGATCCATTCCTTGAGCATGTAAAGCAAGGGAACGACTACAAACAGCAATTAGACGAACTCGTACAAAAAACAGAAGATATGGTGGCAACAAAAGGCAGAGCCTCATATTTTGGCGAAAACTCACGGGGGACGGTCGACCCTGGCGCCCTCTCAAGTTCAATCCTGTTAGCCGCCATCATGAAGGAGGTCGATTGACATCGTTGAACTGATTATCGTCTCACACAGCTCTAAAATTGCGGAAGGTATTCAAGATCTCATGAAGGAGATGGCGCCGATTGTCCCTATTCATTTAGCCGGAGGTCTCGAAGACGGGGCAATCGGAACGGACGTCAACCGCATTTTGACAGCACTGAACGAAGTCAAAGGAGAAGCACTTCTCCTCAGTGATATCGGCTCGGCTACGATGAATGCTGAACTCGCAATCGACATGTACGAAGGAGACAAAGAAGTCGCATTTTTCGACGGTCCCATTGTCGAGAGCGCCTTCATCGCATCCGTCTCCTCAGGAAACGACATGTCATTGTCTGACATCGTAGAACAATTGAAACAACAGTAAACATAAAAGCACCCCGTTCATGAGAACGGGGTGCTTTTATGTGTTAACGTGGGTTGTCATTCTTTTCATATACAGGATTCATATATGGACTAGTTGAATAGAAACGTGGTACGACCAAGAACAAAATAAGTGCTGGAATCGCAATCAATAGAAGCAATACCAATACTGGCAACCAGTAGACAATTTGTTGACCGAGCATGTCGATGTTCGTATCTGCGAATTCAGCTGCTCCTTCAACTTCTACGAGGTCTGCTGATGAAAGGATTTTGTTGTCTGTCGCATCAAAGTAATGATACTCCGTTTTACGAGTGATGAAGATGCCATCACGAATCGTATCGAGTTCTACGACAGCCGCAATCACTTCATTCCCATTTGAATGGCGAAGTGTCTCTTCTTTGATGATTTCAGCCGTTCCTTCTTTATAGTCGTAATGCGTCGCTTTCAAATCCTCTTCGAGTGCGTCCAAGAACGCTTCATTCGCTGAGGTATTCATTGGTGCGATTGTTAGAATGAAGATTACTGCAAGCAGGCTTGCCCATGCTTTTTTCAACATCCCCATGTTCCCCCTTCTCTTATTCCAGTTTAGCGTCATTCTTATTGTACCAAGAAGAAAGAAAAAAGTGTGAAGAAAATACTATTAAAATAAGAAAAAAGCGTGTCAATTTTTCGGACGAAAGACGGCTTCCATACGATAGATAGGTTGACCGAGCGCACTGAAACGCTCTTCATACTCTGTTCGAATATTATCTTCTGGTTCACTCACGTGTAAATCAAGTGAAATATCTGTGAAGAACATTCCGTATTGGCTCATGCTTTGAAGCGAATATTCAAACAGTCCACGGTTGTCCGTCTTAAAATGAATCTCTCCTGCTTTCGGAAGAATCGCCTCATATGTCGCTAAAAACGTCTTATACGTTAAGCGACGTTTCGCATGGCGCGTTTTTGGCCATGGATCCGAGAAGTTTAAGTATACGCGATCGACTTCGCCCGCTTCAAAATAGTCGGTGAGATGCTTCGCATCGACCGTCAAAACTCTCACGTTCGGCATCGGTGATTCGACTAATTTTTGAACGATTGAGACGGCTACACTCTCAAATAATTCAATTGCGATGAAGTTCACATCCGGATGTTGGCTTGCCATCCCTAAAATGAATTGTCCTTTGCCTGAACCAACTTCAATAAAGAGAGGGTGGTCATTCCCGAACTCGGTTTCCCACTTTCCTTTCAGCTGATCAGGGTGTTGAATAAATACGTGTTCTTGGGCTTCCATATATTCTTTTGCCCAAGGCTTATGTCTTAAACGCATGAAAATCCTACCTTTCGTTCATCAAATGTTCAAGTTTAATGGGGGGATGCACGTTTCGAACGAGCAGTCCTCTTGCGATTATACACGAAATCATAGTTTAATGAACGTGAATCATCCTTCACAAGGAGGTTATATAAGATGAGTACATTAGATCAATTCCTAATTTTTTACGCAGCTCCACTCACGTTTTTCGCTGGTGTCATCGCAACGTTCGTTTGGGCTTTCTTCATGAATCCAGACGACATTTAACACATTCAAAAAGGGGTGGCGCTCAGCCATCCCTTTTAGTTGATTCGCTCATACGCCTCGTCCATCAACTCACGTAACACATGAAAGCCTTCTGTTCGCGCAGAATCGTTCTCTTCCCCATAAATCGTCAAAATCGTTTGGGCGATCGCATACCAATGCATACGATTATGAAGCTTGTTCGAGACACATACTCCATAATGCGAAAACCAACGCTCCCATTCCGTTTCATCGACATAACTGTAGACAACCATCGCCAAATCAAACGCGCGGTCCGCGATGATGGCATCATCCCAATCTGTTAGGTAGAGAAGACCGCTCTCATCTTCAATCCAATTATTATGGTTTAAGTCGGAATGACACACGACGAACTCTTGCTCATCGACTTTTGGCAAATGGTGCTTTAACCATTGTACAGCCTCTCCAATCGTCGGGTCCGTCTCATCTTGTTCATATGCTTCACACTGACGGAGCAATAAGTGCGGCGTCACTGGTGTGTGATTTAATTGTTGTAACATGAATAATAGCTCTTTCGAATCATGAATCTTTCCGAGCTGTGCCGCGACATCTGGTCGCTTCATATCGTCTGGCGAAAGTTCACGACCTTCAATAAACTGTTGGGCACTTAACACATCCCCGTTAAACATTCGTTTTGTCCAAAGAAGTTTTGGAACAATTCCTTCTGCTGAAAGAATCGCCAAGAACGGAGAAGAATTCCGTTTCACAAAAATCTTCTGTTGGCGCGTCGTCGCTACATACGCTTCTCCGGTAATTCCTCCGGCTGAAGCGACTGTCCACTCTTTACCGAGCGCACCGACTATATCTGAATACATATTCATCACGCTCAAATCTTACTTGAAATTAAAGAGATACAATCAACATCTTAACATGCGAGAATCGTCATTGACAACGACTTGACTTGAATGTTTTCAGGGTTTCGTACGAGCGGGACGAGACTGGCCGTTTCACCTTGAACATAGACATTCCATTTCGCATCGCTCGTGAATGATAGATTTTCAAACGTCCCATTTACATATACCCGTACCCGTTGCCACGCATCATACGAATGACCGGCCGTCAACTCATAAATGATGACACCAGGCGGTGAAGGAAGAAACGTAAAGTGATCGATTACTTCTTGACGCGAATCATAGCGGAAACACGTATGGAGTCGCCGCAGCTTCAGGAGCGTCTTCACATACTCGATTTCGTTGACTCGTGTATCACGTAAATCCCAATCAAAGTGATTGATATGGTCCGGTGAGTTATAGCTATTTTCTACACCTTGCTTCGTACGTCCGAATTCTTGACCAGCGTGAATAAACGGAATCCCTTGAGACGTGATGACCACCGCATTAGCCAAACGTTGCATGGCGAGGCGAGTCGCTTCATCGATTTCTTCGCATGACAATTTCAATTTATCAAAAATCGTGTAATTATCATGGGCTTCGGCATAGTTGATGGAGTATGTCGGGCTCGGAAAGCGTCCGACCGTCACGTTCGGAATATGGACGGCACCGGTGAGACATTCACGTAGCTCCCACTCCCTCCACTCATTTCCAGAAATAAATCCACGTTCCCGGTCATTGAAAGTCGAACCTTTCAGCGCATCTCGAATCATGTCATTAAAATGTCCAACTCGGGGCATCTGAGCGGCATTTTGTGATGTTGCCTTTAATGACTGACCGAGCGGTGTGGCCAAGTCCCATCCTTCCCCATAAACAAGGATGGATGGATCGATTTTATCGAGAGCTGCCCGCACCTGATTCATCGTCTCCACATCATGAATACCCATCAAGTCAAAGCGGAATCCATCGACTTGATACGTTGTCGCGAAATAGGTCACGAAGTCCACAATCGTCCGTCGCATCATATAGCGTTCCGAGGCCGTGTCATTTCCGACGCCGGTCCCATTTGCAACTGTGCCATCATGCTCGTATCTAAAATAATAATACGGAACGAGCGCTTCTAGCGGGGACTGTTCACGAATGTATATGTGATTCATCACGACGTCTGTGACGACACGTAGACCCGCTTGATGGAGGTCAGAAACGAGTGTCGCATACTCGAATACACGACTCATCGGTACATCCGGTCTCGAAGCATAACTTCCTTCTAAACTGAACCAATGAATCGGGTCGTATCCCCAATTGTACGGCATACGCGTCGCTTCATCGACGCTTCCAAAATCATGGACGGGTAACAACTGAACATGGGTCACCCCGAGTTCTTTCAGATAGTCGAGTCCGGCACTATGATCCCCTTTCGTCCGAACTCCTTGTTCCGTAACCCCTCCATATAGACCTTTCAGTTGACTCTTCGATGAAGGATGGCTAGTGAAATCTCGGATATGCAATTCATAAATGACCGCATCCGTCGCTTTCCATAACGGTGGACGGGACACACGTTCGACTTGTTCACGGACGAATTGGGCCACGTCCGACAACACCCCATACTCTCCGTTCAAACTGACAGCTCTTGCATAAGGATCAACGACTTGCCTTGTATCGACCGGTGTCTTCACTTCTAAACGATACAGCATTCCTTCGAATTCTTTCGGCACTTCCCCATTCCACTCGCCACGGGAGCCGCGATTCATACGAAACCGTTCCATTTCACGATGGTTTGTGTCGTCATGGATTGTAATCCACATAGAGAGGGCGACAGGCGACCACACCACCACTTCTATCCCATTCGGCGCAAACGACACACCGAGAGGACCGTCATATGAAAATCGACGTTCGAATTCTTCCGAACGAACGACTTCTCGAGGGATAATGACCATCGTTTTTTGTCCCGGATGAAACACTGTATACATCATATCTAGAGCTATTGGTTCATTTAGACGAAGAATTTGTTCGACCCTCCCCGACTCCGTCACATGTTGGTGCTCGACTAAGTAATCGATGGGGCGTCCATTTTGCTCAATTTGTACTGGAACGGATTCATATTCGCGCAAAATCTCAAGTTGTATTGTCTCAAATGATACGAAAGACGCACTCTCGATGCTTACATGCGAGGCGGTCTTTTGATCTGGTGTATGATGCATATGCTTCCCTTCCTCTCAATCACTGATCCATAAATTGGCGAAACGGCATCTTGGCTGTCACCTCTAATAAGGTAGCGACATCCCGAATTTGCTGCGCTTTAACAATCGGCGCGCGCCCGTTCACTTGTTTCATCCATTCTGTATACTCATTCCGTCCCACATAATGTGTCGATCGAACGTTTGGAACGTTATCGAAGTACCCATCTGTCGCAACGACGACTTTGTGCAATACCCCCGCATAGTTCGGTAAAATATGTCGAACAAGTTCTTCCGTTCTTGTCAATGCGATGAGCGGGTTCACTACACGAGTATTTTCCCCTTTCAACGGTTGATGAACCCATGTCTTCTCTTTTGATATGTGATAGATACTTCGGTCTCCTTCGAGCCATTCCACGACATAGAGATGCGTTGGGCCAACGATGATATGACTTAATTCTACGCTCGCACCGCTCCATTCGATGACTGGGCGATACAAGAAGAAGTGTCGTTCATTCCACTCGGAGCGCATCATCCGATAGGCAAAGTCTCGAGTAAATGCCAAATGCGGCAAATCAGCTTCGAGTACACCTTCACAGGCAAATTGAAGTTTTTGAATGTGTCGTCGTTCCCGTAACATCTTTTGATATTGTGAATCAGAGAGCGGTTTTGGCTCCAATTCGATTCGCTCTGTCTTCGCCCAAAATTTCCACCATGGTCGGTCGATTTCGAGCACTTCGACCGGGCTTAGGCGATTGTTCTCATGAAGGCGCTGTAGACGTGCCGTATCGGAGTCCACATACTCCAGATAGCGATTATATTGGTCTAATACATCACGTTCATATTTTGAAATTACGTCAAAAACTTTAACCGGGATTGCCATATGTCCTCCTCTGGCCGTCTTAACGGAAATACTTCTATTGCCCGATAGGCAGGTGTATGATGCGGCTGTACTTCATACAGAATCACTTCTTCTACAGATTCAGTCACTTGAAGCTCGGGTGATACGTAGGGAACGCGTTCCCCGGCATCCCATTTTTTTGCGAGCGTCACATGAGGGACAAACGCCTTTCGATCCAATCTTGGGATCACGTCGACAAGTTCTTGACGGAGTGCGTGCGCCAACCGCTGAAGGGGCTCCGAATCATCCGGCACGATTGTCAGAACGCGTGGACGATCTGGTCTACCAAAATGATCGATGGAACGAAACGTCAACGTGAACGGTAGCGTATCTTCACAGATTCTACGTGTGATTTCCTTCACTTCATCCAGTTCTTCTCCGTCTACGTATCCTAAAAATTGAATCGTCATATGAAATTCGTCCGGTCGATAAATACGCCGATACGAATAATAAGGCAAAATAGCACGCTGTACATTAATTAGTTCGGTCGCCTCAATGGGAATCGCAATAAAATAATGCGTACTCATCTTGATCATCCTTTCTTAGCGCGACGTGACATCCCAATCCAAATCAATGCCCCGAGTGCCGTAACGATCGTATACATCCAAAACACTCCTAAAATGTCATCGAGTTCAATAATTTTACCACTCAACATATTAAATCCTGCCGTGGCAAGTCCTGATGTCAATGCCATGTATACTCCGATTGCCGTCGAGGAAACTTGCCGGTCGACGAGCGTCCGAACGAACTGAAGCGCGACCGGAATTAAAAGCCCGACGACGAGACCTTGCGCGATGGCGAGGAGCCATACGACCCAAATCGGTGGTTCTAAAGCGAGTATCCCGTTCCGCACAGCCGAGATGATGGCTGCACCAACCAACACACTGACACTTCCGTAACGTTCCATAAGCTGAGAAGCCACTTTCATGAACGGGATCTCAAACAGCACCGCAACGAGGAATAATGTTCCGACTAACGTCGTCGAACCCCCACTACTTGTCACATACAGCCCAAAGTAATAGTTGTTCGCATAGATTGGTCCGAAAACGAGCATCCCACCAAGTAAGAAAAACACAAAATACTTGTTCCACACGGCCGTCCATGAGACGGGGGCCAAGGTCACGTCACGAACCGAGCGTTTCTCCGGAATCATTCGGACGAAGACACTTCCGATGAGGAGAAGAATCGCACTTAAGACGAACGTACTAGCTAGTCCCCATGTCGTGTCAGAAATTCGACCCATAGCAAATACAGCGATAGCGAAACCGGCCGACCCATATAGACGAATCGCACCATAATCGACTTTTGAGCGCGTCGTATAATCGAGCGTCATCATGTCCACGAGTGGAATATGGGCACATTGGAACACCGACCAAATCACCATGAGCACGATAATCCAAACGTATGAGGTCGCAACTAAAAAGGTGAACGAAATAAGGGCGGCACTTACCATCGCGAGAATGAGCCAAGCCCGAACCCGACCTGTACGATCGGTCAACATGCCCCAAAGCGGTTGTACCCCGATCGAGAGAATCGGTAAGATAGCGACGATGATTCCGACCTGACTCGGTGTCAGTCCAAATTTAGTTTGCGAAAAATACAAGGTCATGTAAGGGATTAACGCCCCTTGTGCGAAGAAAATCGCGACGTACACTGACTGAAACAATCTTTTTTGCGAATCCAATGATAACTTCCTTCCTAAAGGACAGAGAGCCGACTATACCAGCCAGCTCTCCTTGTTTCTTATTTAGCGAGCTCGTAAATGGCTTCAGCGTAGATGGCTGCAGCACGTAATAAATCTTCTATCTCCATATATTCATCGACCTGATGTGCCACATCTTTAGCGCCTGGGAATAATGCTCCGAACGCGACCCCGGCTTCGAGTGAACGAGCGTACGTTCCGCCTCCGATTGCCATCAAATTCGCATGCTCACCCGTTTGACGCTCGTACACGCCTGCCAATGTCTTCACGAGTGGATGATCTTCTGCGACATAATGCGGTGGCATATGTTGTCGCGTCTTCAACTCGAACCCAAGAGACAAGGCGATTTCGCGAAGGTTTTGTAAACGTTCTTCGAATTTCGCTGTATATGGATAGCGAATGTTGACCGTTGCTGTGCGTTCTTCTTCACTGTAGCGGAACACGCCTCCGTTGATTGTCAAATCGCCCGTCTCATCGCTCGCTTCAATCCCGAGAGAAATGCCGCGCGAGTCTGCGAATACATGACGAACGAGTTCGATGTAGCGCTCCCCTTGAATGTCGAGCGGAAGGTGCAATAAAAATCCGGCAAGGACGTAAGCGGCATTGATCCCGTTATCCGGCTCCATCGCATGCGCTGCTTTCCCCTTCATCGTGAACGTATAGGTTCCACGGTCGTAGATACACGTCCCATCTGCTTCATACTTCGCTAAATAAGCTTCGAATTTCTCTTCAAGTACCTCGTCTGTCTTCAATTCAGCTTTCGCAAAGTCCGGGACCATATTCGGCCGCTCCCCACTTGAGAACGAAATAAGATGATATGCAGATTCTGATACGCGCTGAATCGGAAGTTGCGTCAATACGCCGTCATACAATCCTTTCTCCGCATTGATAATCGGGAAGTCAGCATCTGGTGCGAAACCGTACGTTGGCATCTGTTCTTGCTTGAAGTATTCACGAACGCAACGCCACTCACTTTCCTCATCACAACCTGCAATTAAGCGGACTCGCTTAGAGAGCGGTAAACCGAGTTCTTTGACGATGCGCAAACCGTAATAAGCGGCCATCGATGGCCCTTTATCATCATTGCTTCCACGGGCAACAATTTTTCCGTCTGTGATCGTCGGATTGAATGCACCATACGTCCATCCTTCACCTGCAGGAACCACATCAAGATGACACAAGATCCCGACGATTTCCTCGCCATCTCCATACTCTAAATGTCCTGCGAAACCGCCGACATCCTTCGTTCTGAATCCGTCACGCTCACCCATCTCAAACATGTAATCGAGTGCCTTTCGAACCTCTGGTCCAAACGGCATGTTCGGTGCGGCTTTCGATTCATCGAGCACACTAGGGATTTGTAATAATCCTTTTAAATCTTCCAAAAATGCATCTTTACGATTGTCGACTTCTTGTCTCCAATTCATGTTCATCTCCCCTTTTGCGAATGTTCTCTCCCTTACTAGTATATCCAAATGTATGAAAGACGAACATTCATTTAGAAAAGTTTTTTTCGTTCGTGTTTAACCTTATTTTTAATCTAAAATAACATTCTTCATTCGACATTTACGTTCATAATCAAATATTTACAATCAAATTGTTCGTTCTTTCTACTTGCATTTTCCCACGAGAGCGGTATACTAAAGGTGTAATTTTAGAAAATAACAATTTTATATTTCATTTTGTCGTCTGTAGGTATGGTTTAACATTATTCTACACATTGGGAGGTTATCCAATGAAAGGCTCAACAGATCGGATGTTAACACGCATCAAGTCCATTTATTTGTTCATCAATGAAAGGGAATCCGTTACCACTTCAGAACTAGTAGAAGAGTTCGGCATCACGTCCCGTACGGTGCAACGTGATTTGAACGTGCTTGAGTACAATAACCTTGTGAAGAGTCCTAGCCGGGGAACGTGGACGTCGTCTAAACGTACACTCAAGACGGCAAATTGAAAAAGTATATGTAGATTCAAGAGACCTGGCATCCAGGTCTCTTTTTTATGAAAAAGAGAATCCGTCCCATCGGACAGATTCTCTCTCACCTCTTTAATTATTAATTATTGAAGAAACAATTGAACTTCTTCTTCCGTCAACTCACGATATGCCCCGAGTTCAAGCGTTTCATCGAGTTCTAGCGCGCCGATTTGAACACGCTCCAATCGCTCGACATGTTTGCCGACCGCTGCGACCATTCGTTTCACTTGGTGATATTTCCCCTCAGACAATGTAAGACGGATGACAGAGCGACGTTCGCTCCGGCTCAGAATCTCGAGACGAGCCGGCTTTGTCGTATACCCATCCTCTAACTCAACGCCGTTCGCAAACGTCTTGATGTCCTCTGCCGTCATCTCTCCATCGACTTCAGCGATATACACCTTGTCGACGTGCTTGCGAGGTGACATGAGCGCATGATTGAATGCACCATCGTTTGTGATGAGGAGAAGCCCTGTCGTATCTTTATCGAGACGTCCGACCGGGAAGAGGTCATAATGGGCATACTCCGGATCAATCAAGTCGATGACTGTCGTCTCGACTCGATCTTCCGTTGCGCTGACGACTCCTTCCGACTTGTTCATCATGAAATAGATATATGGACGATATTCGACCACTTCCCCAAGCACCGTGACTTTCTCAGATGTTGGGTCGACGTGCCGTTTGGCATCTTTCACAGGTGCATCATCTACTCTTACCGCACCTTGTTTCAATAGAATCTTTACATCTTTTCGTGAACCGTATCCCATGTTCGCTAACAACTTATCAATTCGCATTACTTTTTCCTCCGATATTCAAAGCGTTTCCCTAATAATTTCCCTGCGAGATGGCTTCTCCAGCCGAGATAACCGTATACGAGGATCCCGATGGTCACTCCAACGACAGTCGCAAAGATGTCGTTCCCCCAACTCACTTCTTCATTCAAGGTGATAAGAAGTGACAGATACACAGCCGCAAACATCGCCGCCCCCATCAAGAACATCAAGATGGTCCGACGGAGCAATTGCTTATACGGGAAGTGAAGAGAGCGCTGAATCATCCATACCATGAGCACGATTGCCACAATGTATCCAGCAATCGTCGCATAACCTGCACCGATGCCACCAAGCCAATAGACGAACGGCACGTTCAGAGCAAGTTTTGCCAACAGACCCATCGATGTAGCAAAAATGGTGAAGTATTGACGATTGATTCCTTGCAAAATCGCAGCCGCGACCGAATAATAGGCCAAGAAGAAAGCACTCGGTGCATAGTGGAACAAATACACCCATCCTTCACGGTCACCCGGGAACAACGTACCAAACAATGGCTCCGCAAGAGCGACGAGACCGATGACAGCAGGAATCGTCACGAAGAACGAGACTTGGAAAATGTGGTTCACTTGATTCCGCACCTTTTGCATGTCCCCTGTCGTGAATGAGCGGGTCACGAGTGGAATCGTCGCCATCGAGACACTCGCTGCCACAGATACAGGAATCAAGACAATTTTATGCGCGTTTCCGGTCAAGAATCCATAAGCCGACGTCGCTTCCGAAACCGTCGCACCTGAGCTGAGTAACGTATTGACCATCGTCAGCTGATCAATCAATTGATAGAGAGGGGTCGATATCCCGACCATCACGATTGGAATGGAGTAGCTGAGCAATTCGAGCAACAACGACTTCATCGAACGGACGGGTGTGCCCGCCGGATTCTCTGTCTGGCGATGAATGTCTTTTCGCCGTTTCCAATACATGATGAGCACGGCAAAACTACCAATTGCCCCGATGAACGCACTGAACGTCGCAATCGTGACCGCAATGACTTTTAATCCGTTCAGTTCAGTCGTTTCGACCGACTGCGTCCCACCGAGAGCATTGGCAATCGGACGAATGAATTCAGAGTCTGCAAAGACGAATAAGACGAGCATCGTTCCACTAAGTAGGAACAAGATGCGCACGATTTGTTCAACGACTTGTGAAATTGCCGTCGGCGCCATGTCTTGATGACCCTGGAAATAACCACGCACCATACTCATTGCCGGGATGAGCAGTAACGCAAAACTGACGCTTCGCGTCACGAGTGTGAGCGACTCAATGTACTGCTGATTATTTTCTGAATTTCGAACCATCAGCTCGGATAACCATGGTGCCGCAAAAAAGAGTAATAAAAAAGCGACGACACCGGTCGCAAGCATCAGCTTCATTCCTTGACGGAACAATCGTTGACTTGTCCCGTACTCTCCTAGCGCATTATATTTGGCGATAAATTTTGAGACAGCAACGGGAATACCTGCCGTCGATATCGAGATCATGATTGCGTAATACGTATATGCCGCTTGATATAACGTCACTCCGGCTATCCCGACCATCGCTTGGAACGGGAACGTGTACAACAGTCCTAGCATTCGGGAAGTCAAGTTTCCCGCCGATAAAAGAAGCGTTCCTTTGACGAAGGAGGCTCTTCCGGAATCTTGTTTGGCGCTTGATGACATGAGGCACCTCCATCTATAAAATCAACTATTCAAATGAGTTCGGTTTTACAAAACAACCGCTTCTCATTATACTCTTACTGTTACGGATAATAAAGTTACGATAATTTTACTAATCATATAGATGAAGAAATGAGGAGATTACCTATGAAAGATGTCATCGTCATCGGTGGAGGCCCGAGCGGTCTCATGGCAACGTATGCAGCGGCGAAAAGTGGTGCTTCGACCTTGTTGATCGATAAAGGATCCAAGCTCGGTCGAAAATTGGCCATATCAGGTGGAGGACGCTGTAACGTCACGAACCGAAAACCAATCGATGAATTGATTCAATTCATTCCAGGGAATGGTCGCTTTTTATATAGCGCCCTCGCCCAGTTCGACAATCAATCCATCATCGACCTGTTCACCGGATTCGGCATTCCGCTGAAAGAGGAAGACAACGGGCGCATGTTCCCTGTGACGGATAAAGCACAGGATGTCGTCAACACGTTACTTCGGGCGATTGAAGACCTCGGTGTCGAGATTCGAAAAAAAGCCGAAGTCAAAACACTGCATTTTAATGAAGAAAATGAGTTTTACGCTGTCGAATTGATGGATGGCGAGATGCTTGAAGCAAAAGCTTGTGTCGTCGCGGTCGGCGGACAGTCCGTCCCACACACCGGTTCGACCGGGGACGGTTATCCATGGGCACAAAAGGCCGGTCATACAATCACCGAACTTTTCCCGACAGAGGTGCCAATCAAATTGAACGATTCGTTCATCGGAACGAAACAACTTCAAGGGCTATCGTTACGTGATGTCGCGCTGACGGTACACGGTAAAAAAGGGAAGGCCATCAAGACGCACCAGGGCGACATGATTTTTACCCATTTTGGAATTTCAGGTCCAATCGCTCTCCGTTGTAGCCAATACACGATCAAAGAACGAAAACGTAGCAAAGAACAAGTCGTTCTCCTTTCACTTGACTTCTTCCCTGACACGTCACGAGATGAGCTCGTCCACGAGCTATGGAATCAAGTTCAGAACCAACCGAAGCGTGCCGTTAAAAACGTGTGGAAAGGCTACATCCCCGAGCGACTACTTGACTTGTTGCTAGAAGAGCTCACATTTGGCGAAGAAGACGCGAGTCAGTTGAAGAAGCAATCCGTCATCGACTTCGCATCGCGTTTGAAACTGTTCGAGATGCATGCCATCGGTACGCTTGACTTTGATAAGGCGTTTGTCACAGGTGGTGGCGTATCGGTCAAAGAAGTTGCGCCACAGACGATGATGTCGAAGAAGGCACCGGGTCTCTTCTTCGCAGGAGAAGTACTCGACATCCATGGATATACGGGTGGCTACAATATCACGGCCGCTTTCACGACAGGTCATTGCGCCGGATCGCACGCAGCCGAACTGGCTACACAGCGATAAGGGTATAAGTTCGTTGTGTGACGAGCCCCCTTAAAAACAATCAAAAGGCTTGATCCCTGAACGAGACAGGGTCAAGCCTTTTGATATTCTTTTCAACTTAATTTTCCAATTTCATCACATCTCGATACTTGTACTCTTCTAGAATTTCATGACCTTCTTTGAATGTCCATTCGGGAATCGATAGCTCTGGGTGCGACGTCAAATAGTCATGGAGCACATCCTTCCCTAGAATATAGTTACTCCAACGCGGAATGTCTTTTTGACTATTACCTACTACAAAATCAGTAAAGGATGTTTCATAATCATTCACTTGACTCGCGATGTGTTCCATGGTCGCATCATCTAATTGCACATGCCATGGGGGAGAAACCCCTTTGACAATCCGATCAGCAAATGCGTCCGCTTTCCCTTCGATGATGATAGACTCAAGAATCGAACTAAGATTGTATTCGTTTTGATCACGAAGGATCAGGTGATGGTATTCATGAGCTGTTGAATAGGCTAGAACATCTTTGTCAAAATCTGTATCGAGAAATAAGATGAAGGCGTCTTTGTATGCTGCTGCGCCTACACCTTTCAACGGTTCACTATCGTAGAAGAATTCAGGATTATACGGTGCAATAAACACTGTGCTCTTCTTTTTGGGTAGGATTTGATTTGAATCTACATATGTCGATTCAATAATCTCTTTAATCTCGTCATACCGTTCAATCAATGTGTCGAGTTGCTTCAGCAATTGTTGCTTATGAGGGGTCGGCTTTAGCGAAAAGTTCGTTTTGATGAGGGATGTATCAAGTTTTTCTTCCGCTCCAATTTCCCCTATGTAATCTAATACGTATTTTTTGAAGTTTTGTTTGCTCTCCTCCGAATCGGTTGTTTCAAGGGATGCGTTCAAATATTGCTGGTACTGGGTATAGAGTGGCACGATTGTCAATTCGTTCTCTTCGTTAATTTTTATCGTTTCCATTGAAACGTCAGGCTCTGACCGTTTAGATTCTAGCGACTTTTCATCATCACTACATGCTGTTAATAGAAGTGCTAAACTACAACATAGAATACCGAACAACTTTTTCAGTTGAATGACCTCCATCTCTATGATCAATATCCCTCACTCGCTTACTTATGTTAAATTATACCATTAATTACTTTCATGACCTTTCTGATCACATCTAATATCAGGATGTCGTCACGACCATCACAACAAAAACGACTTGAACCCTTTCTAATGAGGGCTCAAGCCGTTTGTGATTATTCTTTCCCTGCGATTTGACGACGCACTTCTTTTTCGAGCTCTGGCTCCGGCGGCATCCACCCTTCAGGTTTCATGACTTTATTGTCCGACTCGCGTAAAATCGGCTTCCCGTCCGGTCCAAGTTTCGCCATATTGGCGCGCTGGACGATTTCAAACAATGGAACGGGATCAAGCCCGAGTTCAACGAAACTTCCCATGACAAAATACAACGCGTCCGTTAATGCATCCCCTTGACCGACGAGACGTTCCACATCATCTGACGGTGGTGCGTCTTGTAACGATTTTTGAACGGCCTTTTGGAATCCTACTTGGAATTGCTCGATGGCTTGTAAGAACTCCTCTTCCGATTGCGACGATTGATGCAAAAACTCGACGACCGCTTCCTCTGCCGTCCACACCGACCGTTTCGTCGCGCGATCAAGCGTCAACGGTTGCGGAGATTCCGCTCCCGGATGTCCGAATGTTTCGTGGAATTGCTTCACTTCTTCAAAAAAATAACGTTTACTCATCTATAGTTCCCCCATTGTCAGTCCACCGAGACGAAGGCATCCAAATCGAATACTTCCGGGTGGACGATTGCAAAGATTTCATTGTCTTGTAAAAACATACCGGTCGAGTCATACACACGAGGTGTCACCATCTGACCGTTGATCGTCCCTTCTTCCGGGTTGACCGTGTAGAGGACGAGTTCTTCTGAATCGAGCACATAGATACGTCCTTGCCTCTCGACAAGCCCGACGCCTTCGAACCGTTCGAATTTTTGTTGGATGGAAGCACTCATGCCGTCGGCGGATAACGCTTGTCGCGAATCAAGCATCCATTCGGTCTCGGGTTCTTTTTTCTCATCCTCTTCTTGAACGTTTCGCCCATTGTCAGGTGCGTCTTCAGAAGCAGCCGTTTCGGTCGAGTCGTTGTCATTCGTCGAGACGTTCTCTGTCGCTGTATCTTCTGATGGTTCTTCTGTATTTTCAGCACTCGTGTCAGCTTCAGTTGACTCTTCTTGGGACTTGTCATCCACTGGCGTCTCCAGTTCAATCTCCCGCTCTTCAATATAGAGGAGCTCAAGGTCCGGCGTGTCCGCCAACCGATTCATCATGAACAATCGATTCGATTCACGGTCATAGCCAAGACCAAAAATCCGGTCTTCCGACACGAGACCTTTGATTTGTTTACGTGGCCGCTCGACCCAGCGCCCCTCTTCCCGTTCAATGGTGACAAGCGTCCCATTTGCAGTAACCGCATAAACTAAATCCTCTTTGATCATTCGCATACCGATGAAGTCATCAAGGCTGGCTTTCCCTGAGTTTTCAAGTTGGAGTACTGAGTTGACACGGGTTCCGTTTCCACTCACTTCAAAGAATTCAGCCTGCTCGGTTATGACGAGATAGGCCCCAATCGTGTCACTGTAATACACTTCATCGATTTGGTTAATCTGTTCGAGTGCATCGGTCGTGTCAATATCGTCATCATCTTGGGCCGCCTCTACGGGTGGGAGTGAAGCCGTTTGATGACTTGTTTGAATATCAATTTTTTCAAATGTCGAAGCGACCTGTCGCTGAATCTCTTCATCTGAAAAGACGAAGATATAGCAAAGTACCGCGCCGACTACGACAGCACAAAGTGTCGTATAGAGCACATAAGAACGTTTCATGGACATGTCGTCCCCTTCTACTTCAGTATCGCCCTTTAGTGTATCAAAACCGCCAGTAAAAGAAAATGACCCCACTAAAAAGAAAAGAATGTGCGACAATGTCACACATTCTTCATGTTACCCGACTACAATATTGACGAGTTTCCCTGGAACGACAATGACTTTACGAACCGTCTTGCCTTCTGTGAACTCTTGGACACGCTCGTTACCGAGTGCTTCCGCTTCGAGTGCTTCTTTCGACGCGTCACGCGAAACGTGCATTTTCGCACGAAGTTTCCCATTCACCTGAATGACGACTTCAATCGTGTCACTCACAAGTTTTGACTCATCGTAAGTCGGCCATGCCGCATACGTCAATGCTTCAGTCATGCCCATCTTCTCCCACAACTCTTCAGACAAGTGAGGAGCGACCGGTGAGAGCATTTTGATGAAGTCGATCATTTGTGACTTCGGCAACGTCTCTTGTTTGTTCGCTTCATTGACGAAGACCATCAATTGCGAGATGGCCGTGTTGAAGCGAAGTGCCTCGTAGTCTTCCGTCACTTTTTTCACGGTCTGATGATACGTGCGTTCAAAGTCGGCAGTCGGTGCCACGTCCGCGAAGTTCGTTTGATCGAACAAACGCCATACGCGGTCGAGGAAGCGACGTGCCCCGTCAAGCCCATTCGTCGACCATGCGATCGCTGCATCAAGTGGTCCCATGAACATTTCATAAAGACGGAGCGTATCCGCACCGTGTGACTTCACGATATCATCCGGGTTGACGACATTCCCACGAGATTTCGACATCTTCTCGTTGTTCTCACCGAGGATCATCCCTTGGTTGTAGAGTTTTTGGAACGGTTCGTTCGTCGGGACAACGCCGATATCGAAGAGGACTTTGTGCCAGAAACGCGCATAGAGCAAGTGAAGGACGGCATGCTCCGTACCACCGATGTATAAGTCGACCGGAAGCCAACGTTTGAGTTTCTCAGGGTCCGCAATCATCTCCTCGTTATCCGGATCGATGTAACGGATGTAGTACCAGCAGCTGCCGGCCCATTGTGGCATCGTATTTGTCTCACGACGACCCTTCTCCCCAGTGACAGGGTCTGTGTACGTCAACCACTCTTCTGCGTTCGCAAGTGGTGATTCGCCCGTACCCGATGGTTTGATTTCATCGATGATCGGAAGTTCGAGCGGAAGCTCTTCGACCGGTACCGTCTTCATCGTACCGTCTTCCATATGAACGACCGGAATCGGCTCGCCCCAGTAACGTTGACGGCTGAACAACCAGTCACGAAGACGGTATGTCGTCTTCGCACGACCTGTGCCACTAGCTTCAAGTTCTTCAATGATCGTCTTGATGGCATCAGCTTTATTGAGTCCGTTCAAGCTACCTGAGTTGACGTGCTCTCCATCTTCGACGTAAGCCGCTTCTTCCACGTTCCCACCTTTGACGACTTCACGGATTGGAAGGTCGAACGTTTTCGCAAACTCATAATCGCGCTCATCGTGCCCAGGGACGGCCATGACCGCACCTGTCCCGTATGTCGAGAGGACATAGTCCGCTGTCCAAATCGGAAGTTTCTCGCCGTTCACCGGGTTGATCGCATATGCGCCCGTGAAGACACCCGTCTTCTCTTTGGCGAGATCCGTACGTTCAAGGTCTGTTTTCTTCGAGACTTCTTCAATGTATGCTTCGACTGCTGTCGATTGTTCAGGCGTCGTGATCACTTTCGTGAACGGATGCTCTGGTGCGAGTGTCACGTAAGTCGCCCCGTGAAGCGTATCTGGACGTGTCGTGAAGACGGTGACGATCTTATCGTGACCATCGACCTTGAAGTCGACCTCGGCACCGACCGATTTGCCGATCCAGTTGCGTTGCATCTCTTTCACGCTCTCCGGCCAGTCAAGACCTTCCAAATCTTCAAGTAAACGCTCCGCGTATTCCGTGATGCGAAGCACCCATTGCTTCATCGGCACGCGATAGACCGGGTGGTTCCCACGCTCTGACAAGCCATCGATGACTTCCTCGTTCGCAAGGACCGTACCGAGCGCTGGGCACCAGTTGACCGCGACTTCATCGACGTAGGCGAGTCCACGTTCGAAAAGTTGAGTAAAAATCCACTGCGTCCATTTATAGTACTTCGGATCCGTCGTGCTGATTTCACGGTCCCAATCATATGAGAATCCAAGATCCTTCAATTGACGACGGAACGTCTCGATGTTACGCGCTGTGAACTCGCGTGGGTCGTTCCCCGTATCGAGTGCGTATTGCTCGGCAGGAAGACCGAATGCATCCCATCCGATTGGGTGAAGGACGTTATATCCTTGCATCCGTTTCATCCGGGCAATGATATCCGTTGCCGTATAACCTTCCGGGTGACCGACGTGAAGGCCGGCACCTGATGGGTAGGGGAACATATCAAGGACGTAAAAACAATCCTTCTCCGGGTCTTCTGTCGTTTTGAACGCTTCTTTTTCTTCCCAGCGTTTTTGCCATTTCGGCTCGATTTCTTGATGTTTAAAATAGCTCAACATTCTTCCTCCTCTGCATAAATAAAAAGCCTTCCGTCCCCGAAAATGGGACGAAAGGCTTAAAAGCTCTCCGCGGTACCACCCATGTTGCATTACTGCCACTTGAGACGCCGGTAACGAGGCGTAACCCCGGTTTTCCTTACTCGTTTCAGGAAAACAGCTCCAAGGCGAGTTCACAACATCCGCTTATCGATTCACACCACCCATCGACTCTCTTTGAAACGGAACGTTCGTTACTAATCCTCTTCATCGCTTGCTATTCATCGTAGTCTATTTTAGCCCATTCTGAAATTCAACGTCAACTTGATTTTTCAGTAACGCGAATGTCTTTCATGAATACGAATAGACTGAGGGCAAACGTGGCGAGTAGGAGCAGCATACCAAAGACTGCCGTAATCCCGAACACATCGTAGATAAACCCAGATAACGTTGGGCCAATCATCCGACCGACGGAAGCGGCAATATTGACGAGCCCTTGATATTGACCTGCCTTCCCAGGCGGGGCAAGTTTCGCCGCAATCGTTGGAACCGCTGGCCAAACGAACATTTCGCCGATTGTCATGACGACCATCCCTACCATGAACATACCGAAGCCACCAGCGAACGGCACGATCAAGAAAGCACCGAGGAAAATCGATGCCCCGATGATCAATTGACGTTTCAAATCATCCTCAAACTGTCGCAACACCCGATTGAGTAATGGCTGTGCAAAAACAATCATTGCCCCATTCACTGTCCATAGGAGTGAGTATTGACTGATTGTGACACCGAGGTCTTTCGAGTGAACCGCGATCGTTCCTTGCCACTGAACGTAGACGAACCAAAGCACCGCATAACCGATAGCGACATACCACATCGACTTCATCGTCGCGCTCGAGAGCGTCGTGGCCGCTGCTTCTAGCTGGGATTGCACGACAGGACGTGTCGGGTTCTTCAAATAGCGAAGTCCAAACAAAAGAACCACAACAAATAGGACCGACAAGAAGAAGTTTGCGTAAAAAATCCACTCGATGTTCAATCGCGCGATTTGACCGCTCATCGCTGTACCGAGGGCGACCCCAACATTTTGCGCGACATAAATCGCGTTGAAGGAACGACGTCCCCCTTCTGGCCAAATGAGTCCAGCAAACGCATAAACGGTCGGAAAGACGAGTCCCCCTGAGAACCCGATTAAACCGAGCCACACCAAATAACCGAAGAACGTGGCGTGGAACAGTAAAAATCCAAGCGAACTCGCAAGCAACAAGCCGACGGAGATGACGAGCGTCGCCTTTCCTCCGATTCGGTCGAATAGCGTCCCTCCAATGTAGTTACCGACGATTGCGAGTGCGGAGTTCACGAGAAGCGCCACTCCGGCAAGCGTCATCGACTCACCTAAAAAATCATGAATATACAGGGTGTTAAATGGCCATAAAAAAGACGCCGCCGTTGTATTGAGCGCCATCGCAATGACTAGAATCCATACCGAGATTGGCATTTTATTGTTCACATCAAGTCCTCCTTTCATCCCTCTTCACATTAAAAAATCGGCACAAAAGGCCGAATCGACAAGATTTCCTTATCAAACCTAAACGAATGCCAAAGAAGTGTCAAGAAAAATTACTCATTATGAAGTTTTGTCATTTTTCATTTGTGATAGGATGAGCAAGGAAGGAGAGATAACCATGAATCCATTTGGTCAAAACCGCTATCATACATTAAACGAGGCATATCGTCGGGAATACGGGAACAAGGTGTTTAAAGTGCCGCTCGATGGTGGCTTCACATGTCCGAACCGTGATGGCCGCGTCTCCAAAGGCGGATGTACATTCTGTTCAGATGATGGAAGTGGCGATTTTGCGGGAAATGCCTGTGACCCGATTCCCGTTCAATTCGAAGAAGTAAAAACGCGACTTCATCGAAAGTGGAAGAACGCCGACTACATCGCCTATTTTCAGGCGTACAGTAATACCTATGCGCCAGTCGAAAGATTACGCGAATTATTCGAACCAGCGCTTCAGCAAGAAGGTGTCGTTGGTCTCTCGATTGCGACACGCCCAGATTGCTTGCCTGATGACGTTGTCGACTATTTAGCCGAACTGAATGAAAGGACTTCTTTATGGGTGGAACTCGGTTTACAGACCGTACATGATACGACCGCAAAAAAAATCAATCGCGGACACGATTATCAAACATTTTTGAACGGTCTTGAAAAACTGCGTCGTCACAACATTCGCGTATGCGTGCACATCATCAACGGCCTACCCGGTGAAACACCAGAGATGATGCTCGACACAGCCCGAGAAGTTGCTAAAATGGACATACAAGGAATCAAAATCCATTTGCTCCACGTCTTGAAACATACACCACTTGCCCGTCAATATGAGAAAGGCTTGCTCGACTTGATGGAGGAAGACACATACATCTCCCTCGTTTGTGATCAACTCGAACGGATACCACCCGAGGTGATCGTCCATCGATTGACGGGAGACGGTCCGCCTGACTTATTGATTGGTCCATTATGGAGCCGTCATAAGATGCAGGTGCTAAACAAGATTCGTGCGGAATTGGAGCGACGTGATTCCTTCCAAGGAAAAAAGAAGGATGAGATTGATGGGATTAATGAGAGTACTACCATTTGCAAAACAATTACTACATGACCACCTCGAAGTAGGACATGTCGCCATCGATATGACTGCCGGGAACGGCCACGACACGTTGTTCTTGGCGAACGCCGTAGGCGAAACGGGACACGTATACGCATTTGACATTCAAACAGAAGCGGTTGCTTCAACCCGTGCACGTATACAGGAAGCAGGTGTCGATGAACGGGTGACCGTCATTCATGATAGTCACGATACGGTTCATACGGTCGTCGCGAATGAGACACGACCAATCACCGCGGCCGTCTTCAATTTGGGCTATTTACCAGGAAGTGACAAATCCGTCACGACACAAGGGAATACGACCATTGCCGCATTGTCTCAATTATTAGAGGTTATGGCTATCGGTGGTGTCATCGTCATCGTCATTTACCACGGCCATGAGAGCGGGAAGGTCGAACGGGATGATGTGCTTCGCTATGTGGAGTCGCTTGACCAAAAGCAGGCCGGTGTACTGCGTTACGGCTTCATCAACCAGATCAACCACCCTCCATTCATCGTGGCGATTGAAAAACGTTCAAAATAAAAGAAGGCGGCTCCTGTGAGTCGCCTTCTTTTATTCTTGAATCAATTCATAAAACGTCATGAGCGTTTCTGCAAACTTGGTGTTCAACCGCTCATACCCAAAATGCGGGAATCCTTCTAATCGACGGATATACACTTGATCTCCACCAATCTTTCGGCAGACGTTCAACGTCAACTTCACGTCTGCAAATTGATCATCAGGTGCGTAGAAACAAGCGAGCGGGAGACGTGGCAAATGTTTCTTTTCTTCTTGATGCTCTACGATTTCTTCTTCGATTTCCCGATATTGGGCATATGTGATTTCACCAAATCGGGACGATTCGTCGCCGCCGCCGGTGAATGTCATCATTCCGAGTGGTAAGTCTGGGCGAAAACGATCGACTGCACTCGCGACGACTTGTTTCAATCCACCGATTTGACGAGTCGCATGCCAATCAAACAATGGAGAGATATAAGTCAGGCTCCCGAGCGGCACATCATACTCCTGAAGAAGCCGGTTTGTAAAGAGCGCCCCGAGGCTGAACGCCACGACATGAATCGGTAATTTATACTCGCCGGCCTCACGTAACGCCCGTTTGATCAATTGTTTATGATCTTCTGCCGTCAAGCCCATCGATTGGTCGCGGACGACAATTACTTCGTACTCGTCTTGAAGTCGTCGAATAAAATTCTCGCTGATCCGAGATGTGAACTGTAGCGGATAAACGATGACGATGACCCCTTTTTGTGTTTCTTCATATGTCATGCTGCCGTCACCTCATTTATAGACTATATTCATTGTATCAAAAAAACATCAGCCGCAACTGATGTTTAAACAAAATCCGTCTGGAGTCTTAGCTCGGGACATATCTTAGATGAATGAGTTCCATCGGTTGGTCGTAGACCTCTTCTTGAATTCGATTCACTTCTTTAAATGATTGATGCAAGAGGAAAGCAATCGCCTGATCATTCGAATTTTCAACGTACACTTCCATCGGTTGTGTTTTTTTCGATTGAAGGTGCCTTAAAAAATCTGCACCGTACCCGTTCCGATGGTGATCGGGATGAAGATAGAGACGAAGCATCTCCCACATGTCACCGCGATCGATGGCATGACAAAATCCGATGACATGGCCTTCGTACTCGCCAACGATAAAATATTGTTCTCGTGCTTCTTCACTTGAACTGATTGCTCGTACAATCTCTTCTTGTCGATAGGCGCGCTCCATCGCTCTTGTCCGATTGGAATCATTCTTTGAAATCGTTGCAAGTGCAATCGTTCGAATTAACGCCGCATCTTCTGGAACTGCTTCTCGCATATTCATGATCGCTTCCCCCTTTAGGCCAATCTATTTGTATCATTCCCTATCATAGTGTTTTTATCCTGCACTACATTTCTTTTTCATGACGATTCATTGTAAAACGTTATCTCAGCATTCGACTTGGGTATAAAACTAGCAATGCCAATCAAATGAAGGAGTGGAACAACATGGAACCAAAATTAGAGCATGACCCGAAAGTCGAACAAACAGAGAACCCAAATCGTCAATTTGACCAAATGAACGCGGGAAGTCCGAAAATCAACGTCGTGACCGGCATGTTACTCGGTGCACTTGTCGGTGGTCTCCTCGCATTACTTAGCTCCTCGAATCGAGATCATACGAAACAATCCCTCTCGAGCGCAAAATCTTCGGTCGGCGGCATTGTCAATGAAATGAAACAAGACCCTGCTGGTAAAGCCTCACAGGTTATTGAACAAGTGAAGACGGCTTCCGGCAAAATTCAGGAAGTATCTACAGACGTTCAGAACGTATATGAAAAAGTCGTCGGAGAAGTAGATACAGTTAAAGAAGACGTCAATAAAATCGTTGATACAGCACAAGAAGCCAAGTCTGACTTACAAGATATCGGTGAGAAGGTCGTCGAAGCGAAAGATACAGCTCTCGGACAAGAAACAACTTCCAACGATTCTGAGTCAGACGAAAATAAACAGACACCACCAACTACATGAACCAAAAAAAACGACCTTTCCGCGGAAAGGTCGTTTTTGATTACGCGAAACGCTTCGCGCCTTCTTCAAGAACTGCTGCTTTATCTGTTTGCTCCCAAGGGAGTTCCACATCTGTACGACCGAAGTGACCGTAAGCTGCTGTCTGTTTGTAGATCGGGCGACGAAGGTCGAGCATTTTGATAATACCTGCCGGACGGAGGTCAAAGTTCTCACGAACGAGTTCAACGAGTTCTGTTTCGCTCAATTTTCCAGTGCCGAATGTATCGACAGCGATTGATACAGGGTGTGCAACCCCGATCGCATACGCGAGTTGTACTTCCGCTTTATCCGCAAGTCCTGCTGCAACGATGTTTTTCGCTACATAGCGGGCTGCGTATGCCGCTGAACGGTCAACTTTTGTCGGATCTTTACCAGAGAATGCACCACCGCCGTGACGAGCGTATCCACCGTACGTATCGACGATGATTTTACGTCCTGTCAAACCTGCATCCCCTTGTGGTCCACCGATTACGAAGCGACCAGTCGGGTTGATGAAGTATTTCGTTTCAGCATCGATAAGTTCAGCCGGAATGACTGCTTCGATGACATATTTTTTCAAGTCTTCTTGAATTTGCTCGAGTGTAATCTCTTCTGCATGCTGCGTCGAGATAACGATTGTATCGATACGAACAGGGTTGTTATTCTCATCGTACTCAACCGTTACTTGTGTTTTCCCATCCGGACGGAGGTATTCAAGCGTACCGTTCTTACGTACTTCCGCAAGACGACGTGACAACTTGTGTGCCAACGAGATTGGGAGGGGCATGAGTTCAGGTGTCTCGTTTGTTGCGTATCCGAACATGAGACCTTGGTCTCCTGCCCCGATTGCATCAAGCTCCTCTTCAGTCATTTGACCTTCACGAGCTTCAAGGGCTTGGTCTACACCTTGCGCGATATCGACCGATTGTTCGTCAATCGATGTCAAGACTGCACATGTTTCAGCATCGAAACCATATTTCGCACGTGTGTATCCGATTTCACGGATCGTTTCACGGACAACTTTCGGGATATCCACGTAAGTTGACGTTGTGATTTCACCAGCTACGAGTACAAGACCTGTTGTGACAGACGTTTCTGCCGCAACACGGGCATTCGGGTCTTCCGCTAAAATGGCATCCAAAATCGAGTCAGAAATCTGATCACAAATTTTGTCTGGATGTCCTTCAGTAACCGACTCTGAAGTAAAAAGTCGACGGTTCAAATTTGACATTCAAAAAACCTCCTATAATAAGGGTGATATGTGGACGGTACTCGTTCCCCTTACGCGTTGCTTTGGGACGGTAATGAAAAAAACCTCCCCCGATGACATACATGGGGAAAGGTTGAATCGTTCTTCCTTACCCTCTTATCGTTCGAAGCTAATGGCTTCGCTTCAGGATAGCACCTTTTCCGCACAAGACTTCATGTCGGACGGTTGCTGGGCTTCGTAGGGCCTTGTTCCCTCCACCGCTCAGAATAAGAGTATCCGTTACGAAAACCATCATATAAATGACATCCGATTATGTCAAGGGAATTGAACGAATTCGTATTTTTTTCACAGACTTGCTAAACATTTCTGTTTGTGAATCGTCAACCATTTTTTTATTTCGTTTCTTTTTTTTAACACCTTGTGATAAGAGAATGTGTTAAACTATCCTTGTAAGAAAGCGCTTACTTAATAGAGAAGAAATGCTTGTTTTTGATTAGTGTGTCACATATAATTAAAAATGTCATACTAATTAATCTTGATTGCGGAAGTATGCGGATTTCATCCACATCTATTTAGGGGAAAGGTGGGATTCAGGATGGCGACAACGCTCCTGAAAATCGAAGAATTAATTAATGGTACCGACATGTTACGGAACTTGACGGTTCCAGAGCTGGTAGAAGAAGCCATTCAAAATGGTGAAGGTGTACTGACAAAAGACGGGGCATTATCTGTCAGCACCGGTGCTTTTACCGGACGGTCACCGAAAGACAAATTCGTCGTACAAGATGAAGTCAGCAACAACCTTGTCGATTGGGGGAAGGTCAACCAACCAATCGCTGAAGAGAAGTTTTCAGCACTTCTTGAAAAAGTACTCAATCACTTAGAGAAGAAAGATAAGCTCTACTATCTTGAAGCTGCGGCTGGCGCGGATGAACACTACACCTTACCCGTTCGTGCCATCACAGAGTATGCGTGGCACAGTCTATTCGCTAAACAACTCTTCTTACGTGAATGGCCGACGAAAGGTGCGTTCGACCCGTTTACGGTCATTTATGCACCGAGTTATAAAGCAGACCCTGCGGTCGATGGGACAAACTCAGAGACGTTCATTCTCGTTTCATTCGCCAAACGTACAATTCTGATCGGGGGAACAGAATACGGTGGTGAAATCAAAAAATCAATCTTCTCCGTCATGAACTTCTTGTTGCCTGAACAAAACGTGTTATCGATGCACTGTTCGGCAAATGTCAATGATGCGAACGAAACGGCTCTCTTTTTCGGGTTGTCGGGAACTGGGAAGACGACACTTTCGGCTGACCTTGAGCGTCACTTGATCGGTGACGATGAACACGGATGGTCACCAGACGGCATCTTTAACATTGAAGGCGGTTGCTACGCGAAGACAATCAATTTATCACGTGAGAACGAACCACAAATTTATGATGCGATTCGATTCGGTTCATTGATTGAAAACGTTGTGCTAAACGATGATCGAACACCAGACTACAAAAACATTTCTTTAACGGAAAACACGCGTGCGGCATATCCGATTGAGTTCATCGACAATGCGATGCTCCCATCACGCGCAGGTCATCCGAATACAATTGTTTTCTTGACGGCAGATGCGTACGGCGTCTTGCCACCGATCAGCAAATTGACGAAAGAGCAAGCGATGTATCACTTCTTGTCTGGCTATACGTCAAAACTTGCCGGCACGGAGCGCGGTGTCACAGAACCACAAGCGACGTTTTCTACTTGCTTCGGTTCACCGTTCCTCCCGCTCGCTCCTGAGCGTTACGCGGATATGCTCGGTCAATTGATTGAAAAACACGATGTCGATGTCTATCTCGTCAACACAGGTTGGACAGGTGGTGCATACGGTGAAGGTTCACGTATGAAACTCGCATATACGCGCGCGATGGTCAACGCCGCAATCAATGGACAGCTTCGTGATGTCGAAACGATGAAACATGACATTTTCAATGTCGAGATTCCAGTAGCCATCGAAGGTGTACCGAGTACTGTTCTCAATCCACGAGATACATGGAACGATTCAGCCCGTTACGACATGGAGGCAAAAGCACTTGCCATGAAATTTAAAGAGAACTTCAAGCGTTTCACGAAAGCAAGTGAATCAATCATCGCAGCCGGTCCGCTCGTCATCTAACTACATCAAAACACCGACTCAATCATGAGTCGGTGTTTTTTTCTTGCTGTATCATCCAGTCCATCGCCTGCTCTGTCGTCTCCCATTTATCCCAAAATGGGAGTTGGTGTCCGAATGGGACCACCCAAAATTCAGCCTGCTCCCCTAACTTCTCAGCGACAGCTGTCGCATGACGCAAGCGAACCTGCTCATCGTCGGTACCATGGATGATGAGCGTCGGGGCAATCCATTCTTTATAGAGGGGGGAACGATCAACATAGGCAGATTCTGCTGATTCGGGGTCCCCACCTGTCATGCGACGTAACATCTTCCGCATCGAACGCTGTTCCTCATATGTCCATTCTAGGTTCGTCACGCCTGCCCAGGATGTGACCGTGGTGACCGGTCGTTCGGATGCGAGCGATAGTGCCATCATGCCCCCTCGCGAAAAGCCGAGCACGTGAACCGGTCGTCCGCTCGTTTGAACGCGATCGTATAGCGAGAGCACATCTTCCAAGTCATCCCCACCAAAATCCTCTTTTCCAGTTCCACCATGGTTGCCACGATAGACGGGAGCGACGACATGAAAGCCGCGTGATGCGAATTGCATGAGCCGCGGTAAACGGACGTCCCCGATTCGTGCCGTCCCTCCCCGTAAGTACATCAACACGTGCCCATTCGGTCGTTTTGGTTCGATTGAATACGCTACGACCTCTTCTCCATCATTTGTCGTGTACCACCCTCTTGTCACCCGATAACCTGCGTACGGTGGTAACACATCAACTCGGTCAAACCAACTGTTGTTCATGTAGAACCCTCATCGTCTCCGGTAAGACTCGGTCTTTCATCATAAAACTATAACGTTGATTGCGTAACAAATTACCCGGCAATGCATCAATCAAGACGGCCCCATCCGTCTCATCGACGGCAGGATGATCCTCAAATCGCTCAATCTCAGCAAAGTAAATATTTTTGACGACCGTATCACCTCGACCGAGCACCCGATACTGTCCCAAGTAGCGTAGTGTCTGCACGATCCCACCGGTCTCTTCATAAACTTCTCGGATTGCGGCGGCGTCCTCATGCTCGCCCGGCTCGACTTTCCCGCCCGGAAACTCGAGCCCTCTTTGTTTATGCTTCGTCAATACCCACTTATCCTCGTAACGGGCGACGACCCAGACGTGGAGCGGCGTGTCTGAGAATGGATAATGGGTGAAGCTTAGCTCAACTTGATTATGATAGTAATCCTTGAATGTCTTCATAGTCCATCCCTTTCTTTCCCCTGTCTACTCTCACTTTACCTTGTCTTCACCCAGTTTCAAACAAAAAAATCGGCCCGACTTGCGGACCGATTCGTTTTCTTATTGATTCAAGCGTTTTTCGAGTTCTGCTTTTTGTTCTTCATATCCCGGTTTACCGAGCAAAGCGAACATGTTTGCTTTGTACGCTTCGACGCCTGGCTGGTTGAACGGGTTCACTCCGAGGATGTAACCGCTCATCGCGCATGCTTTCTCAAAGAAATAGAACAAGTAACCAAGGTGATACGGGGTCATCTCCGGCAATTCGACGACTAAGTTCGGTACATCGCCGTCTGTGTGTGCGAGAAGTGTTCCTTCTGTCGCCTTGTCATTCACAAATTGAATCGTTTCACCGGCAAGGAAGTTCAAGCCATCCAAGTCCTGTGCGTCTTCTGGAACGTTCATCGAATGACGAACTTCTTTCACACGGATGACTGTCTCGAACAAGTCGCGACGACCTTCTTGGATGTATTGCCCCATCGAGTGAAGATCCGTCGAGAAATCGACAGCCGCAGGGAAAATACCTTTATTGTCTTTCCCCTCTGATTCACCGTAAAGCTGCTTCCACCACTCTGACACGTAGTGAAGAGCCGGTTCGTAGTTGACGAGCATCTCAATCGACTTTCCTTTTGCGTAAAGGGCGTTTCGTACAACCGCATATTGATATGCTTCATTCTCTGCCAATTCAGGAGAGCTGTAAGCGTTCTGTGCGTCACGTGCCCCTTCCATCAAGGCATCGATATCGATTCCGGCAGCGGCAATCGGAAGAAGACCGACTGGTGTGAGGACAGAGAAGCGTCCACCGACATCATCCGGAATAACGAACGATTCGTATCCTTCCGCGTCCGCGAGGGTCTTGAGTGCACCGCGAGCCCGATCTGTCGTTGCGTAGATGCGCTCACGCGCCCCGTCTTGTCCGTACTTTTCTTCCATGAACTGTTTAAGGACACGGAAAGCAATCGCAGGTTCTGTCGTCGTCCCTGATTTCGAGATGACGTTAACCGAGACGTCTTTTCCTTCGAGCACTTGAAGCAATTCTCTCATATACGTCGATGAGATATTGTGGCCCGCATAGAATACTTGTGGAGCCTTGCGCTCTTCTTTTGATAATACGTTGAAGAACGAATGTTGAAGCATTTCGATCGCTGCACGGGCACCGAGGTAAGATCCTCCGATTCCGACGACGACGAGAACGTCTGAATTCTCGCGAATTCGTTCCGCCGCAGCTTTGATTCGTGCGAACTCATCTTGATCGTATTCGGTCGGAAGATCGACCCACCCAAGAAAATCATTTCCGGCTCCGCTTCGCTCGTGAATCACAGAGTGAAGGGTTTTTACCGTTTCTTGCATTTGGTCGATTTCGTGCTTCCCTACGAATGAGAGCGCGTTTGAATAATCGAAACGTACAGTTGACATGTCATTTCCTCCTTTAAATCGCTCGTAAAAGAGCCATACATGACCCATCATAAACGGAAACGTCGGATTCGTTCAATCATTATTGCGAAATAGGCAAGAATTCGCCTTATTTACTAAGTTCTAAGATTTTTGAGACATCTTCCCGTTCAAGTGTACGGAAACGACCGAATGCACCACGCTTCATTGCCGAATCGAGAATCGCCTCGAATGTCGACTCATCAATTTCGTAGTCACGAAGCGAGTTTGGCGCACCGAGTTGGTCGAAGAATGCACGAACAGCTTGGATTGTCCGTTTCCCTGTCTCCAAGTCATGTTCACCCGGCTCGACATCGAACACTTCGACACCAAGTCGTGCAAAACGTGCTGCGTTGTCTTCATCCAATACGTGTTCCATCCATCGTGGGAAGAGGATGGCGAGACCGCCTGCGTGCGGGATGTCGTGAACAGCAGATACCGCATGTTCGATGTTATGAGACGCCCAGTCTCCCGCAGCACCCATCTGAAGCACACCGTTCAATGCCATCGTACCCGAGAACAAGATGATGGCACGAAGGTCGACGTTCTCTAAATCGTTCACGAGTTTCGGAGCCGACTCCACGACCGCTTTCAAAACACCTTCTGTCATGCGTTCCTGTACCGGCGCATGGTTCGGGTGGAAATATTGTTCGAAGCAATGGCTCATCATGTCGACGATGCCGTAAATCGTCTGGTCTTTCGGAACCGACACCGTGTAACGTGGATCAAGGATGGAGAACGTCGGGAATACGAGCGGATGGCCCCAACCGAACTTCTCTTGTGTCTCCCAGTTCGTGATGACCGACCCAGAGTTCATCTCTGACCCTGTCGCTGCGAGTGTGAGGACCGTCCCGAATGGCACCGCCTCTGTCGGGATATGCTCACGGAGGACAATGTCCCACGCGTCTCCTTCATAAGGGATTGCCGCTGAGATCAGTTTCGTACAGTCGATGACGGAACCTCCGCCGACTGCGAGTAAGGCATCTACGTTCTCTTCGCGGGCAAATTTCACAGCACGACGTACCGTCTCGATACGAGGGTTCGGTTCAACACCTGAGAAGTCTACGTATGAGATACCGGCTTTTTCAAGTTCGGCCACGACTTCATCGTACGTCCCGTTCTTTTTGATGCTTCCGCCACCATAGACGAGCATCACTTTCTTCGCGTCGAGCGCTTCGAGTTCTCCAGCTAATTTTTCGACCTGATGTGTCCCAAAAATTAGTTTTGTCGGGTTTTTGTATTCAAAGTTGTGCATAAGTCATCCTCCTCATAGAAATATGTAACACCTACACTATATACCCTGTTTTTACGGAATGAAAAGTATCGTGCTTACTGATAGATGCGGTCGATGATCCGATGCAGGATGACCGCTTCCTCCGCTTGACGATAATTCGGCTCCTGTCGACAGGCTTCAAGGAAGAGCTGGATTTGCCGTTCGTACGGATCGTGTTCAGTCAAATAAGCAGGTTGCTCATCAAACAGTGCTCCATATTTTTCGGTATGAAGGGTGAGTGGAAATAAGCTGGCCCCAGCTTTCGTTCCGCGACATTCCACACGCATCGTATCCTTCTCCTCGATATTGGCCATGTAGCTGACGTCAAGCAGCAAGGATGCCCCTGTTTCGAACGTGACCATCGCCCTCGCCGTATCTTCGACTGAGAGCGAGCTTGCGTCCCATTCTCCTAACAAGCCGACACCCGGACGATTTCCTAAATATTGCCCGACGTGCCCAACGACTTCACTCGGCTTCGGATAGCCCATCAAGTAAAGCGCAAGGTCTAACATATGGACACCGACATCGAGCAGTGCTCCCCCGCCTTGTAGTTCCTTGTTTGTAAACACACCCCAACCCGGAATCCCGCGTCGTCGAAGCGCGAGCGCCGTCACCGCATAAATATCTCCGAACTCTCCCGCATCGATCATCCGTTTTAATAGAATGGTGTCGGCACGGTTTCGGTAGTGAAATCCATAATGAAGCGTTTTACCGGCTCGTTTTGCCGCTTCTAACATCTCAACTGCGTCGTTCTCCGATATCCCTGGCGGCTTCTCACAAAGGACGTGACACCCTGCTTCAAGAGCTAGAATCACTTGGTCTTTATGCAAGGCGTTCGGTGTACAAATGCTGACGGCATCGAGCTGTTCGCACGAAAGCATCTCTTCGACCGTCTCATAGACGTTCGGGATGCCAAATTGCCGCGCGACACGGTCCCCGTTGGCTCGTGTTCGATTCATGACGGCTACCACATCAACCCCTGCTTTGACATAATTCGGAATGTGGGCGCTTGTGGCAATCCCGCCCGTTCCGATGATGCCAATCTTCATATGATCTCCTCCTATTCGGTTTACAGTTTCGTCATACGGTCCGCCGATTCCTGTAAAACACAAAAAAAGGTGACCCGTATAGAACGGGTCACCTTTAAATACTTACTTCTTGAAGTTCGTGTTTTTGATCCAGTCTTCAAGTTTATCTTTGAGGACTGTGAATCCTGGAGCTTCTTCTTGCTTGAAGTTAGAAGATGCTTCGTTGCGACGTGGCGCACGACGAGCTGTCTTCGCAGACTTCTCACGTTTTGGAGCTTCTTGAGTCGCTTTCATTGAAAGCTTGATTTTTTTAGAAGCTTCATCCACTTCAAGGATTTTCACTTCAACTTCTTGACCAACTTGAACGTAATCGTTTACGTCTTTTACGTAGTCGTGTGAGATTTCTGAAATGTGGACAAGACCTTGAGTCTCGTCGTCAAGTGCTACGAAAGCACCGAATGGTTGAATTCCTGTTACTTTACCTTTTAAAACTTGATCTTTTTCGTATTTTGCCATTACAAACAACTCCTATGCTAAATTCATCAACTTACTATAACATACTTTTTTCGATAAAGTGTAGAAATTAGTAAAAAAGATTATTTCACCTCGTTGAAATGTTTTAAAGTCGAAGGTCGGGGTAAATACAAATCAAGCAAGACTTCAAGTATTCCCCCCTGATTCCGCTAGGCGACTCGCCTAGCCCTTTTTTTGTTCAAAACGTCGTAAAAGGCTTCTGATGACGGATTGGATAGACGGTTTCCCCTGCCATTTCGTTCAACATCATTGCATTTCGATAGACGGCCATCCCGAGATTCGTCGCGGCCGGACCATGCGAATGTTCTATATTCGTATGCGTGAACAATTTTCCCTTTAACGACTCGCTCATGACCACCTCATACGTTTCCCGGACAGCCCATTCTCCCTCTGCTTCCCACACAATCGGGAATCGCTCAATCCAGCTCGGCATGACCGGTCGATACCCTGTCGCCACGACAACGAGATCGTACTCTTTTTCAATCACTTCTCCCGTATATCGTCGCGTCCCTTTCAAACGATGTGTTAACCAATCATAAGAGATCGATTCCACTTCGACCTGTGTCATCATGTCAGCTAGCTTCTCTTCCCCTTCTGCCGTTCGGTGATACAAGGTCTCATAAATCGAGGTCATCGTCTCAGGGTTGACGCCATGACGGAAACGTTCGAATGACCCGAGTAGTTCTTGACGAGCGTCATATGGCAGCCCATGAAAATAATCGACATAATCCACACTAAAGATTTCGTCTCCTAGCTTTCCTGCCTCTAGTGACTCAAAGTGATCGGAGCGTGTGATCCAGTCGACCCGTTGCTCGTCCGTCGCGTCACGCAACAAGTCTAGGAAGACTTCCGCCGCACTCTGCCCACTCCCAACGACCGCGACACGATATCGGTCTCTGAGGACGTCCCGATAGGTCAAATAATCGCTCGTATGAATGACTTGTTCAAATCCATCTGGCACGAATGGTGCTGCACCCGTTCCTAGGACGAGATGTCTTGTATGAACTTGTATTGATTGACCATCTGATTCGACTGTCACGACGAACCCATCTTCTTCCGCTTGAACGTCAGATACATAATGGTCGAAGCGAATCGTCGACAGTTGATTTACAACCCAGCGCAAGTAACGATTGTACTCCGTTCGAGGAATCTTATCTTGTTCTTGCGTGATAAATGTTTGGAGACGACCTGTATCACTCAAATAGTTCAGAAAACTGGCTGGGTTGGTCGGATCCGCGAGCGTGACGAGATCTTGTAAATAATGTGTCTGCATCGTCATCCCTTCAATCAACATACCCTCATGCCACATCATTTCCGTCCGCTGCTCAAAACAGATTCCTTGTAGTGGTGTCTTTTCTGCAAGAGCCATGAGACCAAGATTATACGGACCACACCCAACCGCTATGTAATCGTAACGTTCCATATTTTCACCTCACCTCTTGTTATTACACATTCGATTCTTGTAGAACAGAACAAGACCCTCATCGTTGAGAGTCTTGTTCGATAGTCTTCATATCGAATTGCTTCATGAAACGTTCGATTCGACGAATCGCTTCTTGCAATTGTTCGAGCGATGTCGCATAACTTGCTCGAACGAACCCTTCTCCACTCTCTCCGAAGGCATTACCAGGAACAACGGCGACCCGCTCTTCAATCAAGAGTCGTTCCGCAAATTCTTCACTCGTCAATCCGGTATGCCGAATCGAAGGAAACGCATAGAAAGCACCACCTGGTACATGCGTCGGCAAACCTGCCTTGTTCAGCGCCTGAATAAAGTAGTTCCGGCGTTGACGATAGCTCTTCACCATGTTCGGCACATGTTGATGGCGAGAGCGCAGTGCTTCAAGACCACCAAATTGAACGAGCGTCGGCGCACACATCATGCCATATTGATGGACTTTCAACATCTCCCGCGTCACGACTTCTGGTGCGCAAGTGAAGCCGAGGCGCCATCCTGTCATCGCGAACGCTTTCGAGAAGCCGTTCACGACAATCGTTCGGTCTCTCATGTCGTGGAGCGTCGCAAAGCTGACGAACGGTTCATCGTAACAAAGTTCTGCATAAATCTCGTCACTGACGACCCATAGGTCATGCTTGGTCGCGAGTTCAGCAATTTGTGCGAGTTCCTCACCATTCATCGTGGCACCTGTCGGATTGGATGGGAAGCAAAGTAAAATCGCTTTCGTTCGTTCGGTGATGACACGTTCAACGTCATCTCGATCGAGACGAAAACCATTTTCCGGACGACATGCTACAGGGACCACTTTTCCGCCCGCCATCTCGATGAGGGGACCGTACGATACGAATGCCGGTTCGACCACGATAACCTCATCTCCCGGATTGAGGAGGGAACGAAATGCAATATCGAGTGCTTGTGAAGCCCCTGTAGTAACGATGACTTCCGAAGTCGGATCGTATTCAACTGAAAATCGCTTCTTCATATAATTAGCAATCTCTTCTCGCAATTCGATGAGTCCTGCGTTGGCACTATATGCTGTATATCCTTCTTCAAGAGCAGCATAGCTCGCTTCTCGCACGTTCCATGGCGTGATGAAATCCGGCTCTCCCACCCCGAGAGAGACAACATTTTCCATCGTCTGTGCCAAATCGAAGAAACGGCGAATGCCCGATGGCTTCATCGAGACGACTTGATTTGATAAAGACTTCATGGTGTGATGTTTAACCGCTTGTCTTCAGTTTGTGGGGTGAACAAAATGCCGTCATGCTTGTACGTCTTCAATTTGAAGTGAGTCGTCGTCGACAATACTGAATCTAGCGGTGACAACTTATCCGAAACGAATGAAGCGACGTCTTGCAGTGAGTTCGCACGAATGACGACTTGGAGGTCGTATGCGCCTGACATCAAATAAAGCGCCGTCACTTCCGGGAAGCGATAAATGCGCTCGGCCACATCATCAAACCCTCGTCCCCGTTTTGGGGTGACTTTGACATCGATGAATGCCGTGACATCATGCCGATTTATTTTTTGCCAGTTGACCATTGCCCGAAAACCAAGTAAGATTCCGTCTTGTTTGAACTTCTCAAGCATCGATTCAATCGTCTCTTCATCGAGTGCCAACAAATCAGCTAACATCTTCGTTTCGAGATAGCCCTTCTCTTCTAACAACTCTAACAATTCTAGTTCTTTTGATGAATACATACTTAATCTCCTTCTGTCCGACCAGGTAGCACGCCGGTAAACGTTCTCTCTGTCTGTCTCACATATGAACGTCGTTCTTCCTGAACAATATGGAAGTTCTTCATTTCCATGTCTGTCAGTCCATGTTTTTGACAGAAGCGCTCAAAGTAACGACGTCTCGTTTCGTCTTGTTTTGCCGACAAGTTATCGGTCCCGTTGAATGCGTAAAGTACTGTCGCGCGGGCAGGATGCGACACACTAAATTGTTCCACGACCCTTAATAAGAAATCCCAATCCCAGTAGTTATAGACGTCTTCGTCGAACAGACCAATCGTGTCATGAATCGACTTTCGATACATTGTACCAGACGGGATAAATGTTGAATCTTGACGTATCCGCTCTTGATCGAACTCGTATGCAAAAGGTTCCCATTCGGTCACGACACGACGTCCATGCTTCCATTCAAACCGAAATAATTCGGCATCCGTATAGACAAGGTCAGCCTGTTGAAGATCCCGTAAGCTGTCCTCGAGATGAGTCGGCATGAGGAGGTCATCATCGTCTAACAACAGGATGACATCGCCTTTCGCTTCAAGAACACCACGATTTCGGGCACGGACGTGATGATTTTCGCCGACTTCTATGACACGTACATCCAATTGATTCAAAAAAGGCGCCAAAAGATGTTGTTTTGGCGGCCCCTCATTATTCATAATCAAGACTTCGAACTGTTGAAACGTTTGGACCGTTAAACTTTCAAGCAGTTCTGTCAGTTCCGTCTCGCGTTTATAAGCCGGAATGACAATCGTAACAGTCGGATTCATCCGCGATATGCCGTCTCAACTTGTGGGAGGATTGCTTCCCAACTCACACCGTTCTCTTTCGAAACGGTCACAAAGTCACCATATGCAAACACACTTTCTACGCCTTCAATCTCGACAAGTTTTGCGAGGAGCGGTTGATCTGTCGCTTCGCCTGCTTTCACACTCTGACTTTTCGCACCGAACACGTTTTCTGGAAGTGTCACTTTCATTGCATTCGGGTTAGGTGTTGGATCAATTCGTAACATATTTATTCCTCCTTATAATTGGCAAGATGACGATGCGAAGAGTCGCTGTGCCATCTCGATGATTTCTGATTCTGGTGGACACTCATCGAACGCGTCAAGAAGTGTGCGCCGAATGATTTCGGTTAACTGTTCAGGAGAATTGACGTCAATCAATGCCATCATCACCTCATCGAACTCTGGCCCGTATGAACCTGTCCCATAACCGAGTGGGTCCCATGTCAATAATAAGTCTTCTGTACGCACTTGTTAAACCCTTCTTTTCGTTGAAGTCAATGTCCTACCTCATCAATCTACCTTACTTTTCATTAGGATACCAGCCTTGACAAATGGATTCCTCTGTCTCACTTTGACACAACACTATATCTAGTATGGAACGAATAGGGATAATTGTTTAAACAAAACGTCAAACACTATCTATTCTGTCCGAAAGTGACGTAATGTTCAATGTAGCGATGATGATGAAATCGGATTCGTTTTTTTGTGAAAAAACAAGCAATCATATTACATAAATTTTTTTCATCTCAGTTCTCTGTCTCAAATCGGCTCATGAAGCCCTTTTTGAGCAAAAGCAAAAGGTCGGTCGATACATCCAAGAATGTCAAGCATTGCAAAACTAAATATAGATGTTTTATGATTAAAAAGAGATAAAAGTGTCAATATATAGTTAACAGGTATTTTGGTCGTTAACACAATATTGTGGCAGGTTAGGAAGTTCTTATTATACTTTCATAACGTCTACATTTATTAAAGGAGTGATCGATTTTGACATCCCCTATCCATCACGAGACGATGCTACCGGCGGCCCCAACGCTCGCTGACGTCGCCTCTCTTATTCAATCTATCCAGACGCGGTATCCTCAATTAAGTGTGGAGCGCTATGAAGAACGGGCGATTCGGGCGCTCGAAACGAAGACGCTGACACAAGATGTAGTGTATGACTTATTGACGATGCATGCGCTCGACATGTTGAAAGCCGAAGAACCTGACTGGACGTTCGTTGCGACAGAGATGTATTTGAACCGTCTCTATCTCGAAGCGGCACGCAACCGAGGCTACGAGGCTTCAATGCGCTATGGCAACTTCTATCACTTAGTCGAGACGTTGACGTCAAAACGCATCTTTACTCCAGCACTTTTAAATACGTACTCTAAAGAAGATATGGATCATCTTGAATCGTTAATCGATCCATCCCGTGACCGTCTCTTCACATATATCGGACTCCGAACGTTGTCGGACCGCTACCTCGGACGCGACCACGTGAAGAATCTTTATGAACTTCCACAGGAACGCTTCATGGTCATCGCGATGACCCTTATGCAAAAGGAAGATGAGACGACTCGTTTGAAACTCGTCGAAGAAGCGTACTGGGCTCTTTCAAACCTTTACATGACGGTAGCGACACCGACCTTGTCAAATGCCGGCAAATCATACGGACAGCTCAGCTCTTGCTTCATCGATACGGTCGACGACTCACTTCGGGGGATTTACGATTCAAATACAGACGTGGCGACACTCTCGAAAGGGGGCGGCGGCATCGGCGTGTATCTCGGGAAAATCCGTTCACGTGGAAGTGACATTAAAGGATTCAAAGGCGTCTCAAGCGGTGCCCTTCCGTGGATGAAACAATTGAATAACACGGCTGTCTCCGTCGACCAGCTCGGCATGCGCCAAGGCTCAATCGCCGTCTATTTAGATATTTGGCATAAGGATATCTTCGAATTCCTCGATGCGAAATTGAATAACGGAGACGAACGCCTTCGGACACATGACTTGTTTACTGGTGTCTGCTTACCAGATCTCTTCATGCGTACCGTCGAAGAACGTGGGGATTGGCACTTGTTCGACCCACATGAAATTCGTACGGTAATGGGCTACAGCCTCGAGGACTACTTCGACGAAACTGAGAACGGTGGGAGCTTCACAGAGAAATATATGGAATGCGTCAATACGCCAGAATTGTCTCGCGTGACGGTTCCTGCCATTGACCTTGTGAAACGTTATATGCGTTCACAGCTAGAGACAGGCACACCGTACATGTTCTTCCGCGACGCCGTGAACCGCGCGAACCCAAACAAACATGCAGGGATGATTTATAGTTCAAACCTCTGTTCCGAAATCGCGCAAAACATGTCGGCTACGACGATTGAAGAGGAGTACACGCAAGACGGAAAAATCGTCATCACGAAGACTCCTGGTGATTTCGTCGTCTGTAACTTGAGTTCAATCGCGCTCGCCCGGGCTGTGAAAGCAGACGTCCTCGAACGTCTCATCCCAATTCAAATGCGTATGCTCGATAACGTGATCGACTTGAATACGATCGAAGTTCCACAGGCGATGATCACGAACCAAAAATACCGTGCGGTCGGTCTTGGTACATTCGGTTGGCATCACTTACTCGCACTCGAAGGAATCCGTTGGGAGTCGGTCGATGCCGTACAATATGCAGAAAAGCTGTATGAAAAAATTGCGTATCTCACGATTCAGGCATCGATGGAACTTGCCAAGGAAAAAGGTGCGTTCGGTGTCTTTGAAGGTTCAGAGTGGCACACGGGTGAGTACTTCAAGCGTCGGAACTATCGTTCACACGATGACCTCGATTGGGACGGGCTTGCAGAAGCGGTTCATCAAAACGGTGTCCGTAACGCCTATATGATGGCCATCGCACCGAACTCCTCTACTGCAATCATCGCCGGTAGTACTGCATCGATTGACCCGGTTTATAAGAAAGTCTACTCGGAAGAAAAGAAAAATTATAAGATCCCCGTCACGGTTCCGGATTTGACGCCGGAGACGAACTGGTTCTATAAATCAGCGTTCGAAGTCGATCAATTATGGAGCATTCGTCAGAACGCATCGCGTCAACGCCACATCGACCAAGCCATCAGCTTTAACTTGTACGTCAAGAACGATGTAAAGGCGACAGAACTTCTCGCGATGCATCTCGAAGCCTGGTCTCTCGGCATGAAATCGATTTACTATACGCGCTCAACAACCGTTGAAGTGGATGAATGTGAGTCTTGTGCCTCATAACTAGTCTCATTATCACGAAGTTAGTCCGTTTTTATGAAAGGTGGTCCACCATATGAACATCGCAATCATTTGTCACTCGATGAGTGGAAACACGGAAGAAGTGGCAACGCTCATCGAAGCGACACATCATCACCGTGGCGACTCGGTCGTCCGCTATGATGCCGATCGAGTCGGTTATCGTGAAGCTCAGTCCCTCGCTACATTCGATCTCGTCTATTTTGGTTCTTATACATGGGCAGATGGCGTCTTACCAGAGGAAATGAAAGACACGTTCCGTCTCGTGTTGAAAGAATTAAATGTGCCGATTCGGCAAGCAGCGGTATTCGGAACGGGTGACAAGATGTTTGTTCACTTCTGTCGTGCGGTCGATGAGATGGCGTACCACCTTTCGAAATACGGAATTCCGCTTGCCGGTGAACTACTCAAAATCGAGCAGTCACCACGTAACCAACCATACAACGTCCAACATTGGGCAGAACGAATGGCTCACCATGTAGAAGAAGGAGTAATGCACCATGTCGATTCAGAAAATCAAATTATTGTCGCCCAAACATCCTAACCGGGCAACTGCCATCATCGGTGGTGAAACGAGCTCAATCGTCAACTGGAACGACATCGCGTATCCTCAGTTCTATACGATTTACAAACAGTTGCTATCCAACTTTTGGATTCCCGATGAGATCTCGATGTCGAAAGACATGCAACAATGGTCGCAGCTGACCGAACGTGAACAGGATGCATTCAAACGAATCATCGGACTGTTATCGATTCTCGACTCGGTCCAGACACGTTATATCCTCGAGTCTTCGATGTTCTCATCCGACTCTTCGGTTCACGCAGTGCTTGCGGTCATTGCGCAACAAGAAGTCGTACACAACCAATCGTATAGCTATGTCTTATCAAGTCTCGTGCCACTAGCTGAACAAAATCGCATCTTCGACATCGCTAAAGATGACGAAATGGTCATGAAACGAAACCAATTTATTTTGGACCTATACGAAGATTTCCGTGAAACGCCTAATGCAGAGAACTTCGCGAAATCACTCGTCGCATCCGTCATCCTAGAAGGAATCAACTTCTACTCAGGCTTCGCTTATTTCTATAATCTCGCTCGTCACCAAAAGATGGTCGGTACATCGACGATGATCAGTTACATCCAACGTGACGAGATGCAACATTCATACTTCATCAGTCAGCTCTTACGTGCCGTATTGACAGAAAATCCTAAGATTGATGCAGATGGACAGTTCAGTCAATTCGTATACGACACGATGGCAGAAGCGGTCGACCTCGAGATCGAATGGTGTGAATATGTTCTCCGCGACCTCGATGGACTCGACGTCAGTGAAATGCGTGATTACGTCAAATACTTGGCGAACAAACGCTTACGCGTCATCGGCCTAAACGACTTGTATGAAGGATTTGACGAAGATGTCATGCCATGGATCCGTGCCTATTCAGACGACTCGCTCAATGCGACAAAATCTGACTTCTTCGAACAGAAGTCACGTTCTTATGCGAAAGTGACAGACGCGAACGGATTTGATGATTTATAAAAAGCGAACCGAACCTTCCAAAGGTTCGGTTTTTTGACGTCATGATTTAGTGCAACATCCGAGCGTGAACAAAAAAGCCCCAGACGTTAAAGTCTGAGGCCGTTAAGTCAATAGTATGTTTGAACATATTTAGCAATTCCTTCAGCCACACCTTCTGCCATACGCTGACGAGAAGTATTACTGCGAAGGTAAGTTAAGTCTGTCGGCGAAGAGATGAATCCTAATTCGACGAGTGCAGATGGCATCGTATTATACGTAATCACGTAATAGTTCGCCGTCTTTACCCCTCGGTTAGACATTCCGCTCATCTTACTTGCCAAGTTACTTTGAATGTTTGATGCAAGTACACGACTCCGAGAACTATGCGCAGACTGTGAAGAATAGAACGTCTCTAAACCTTTGGCGGCAGAAGAACCCGCTGCGTTGACGTGCATGCTGACGAATAAGTCACCGCGTAATGATTTAGCTGCAGCTACGCGTTCACCAAGTGTTAAATAGACATCTGTTGAGCGTGTGAGTCGCACATTGTAATCGTATTTCGAACGAAGATATGCCTCGACACGCTTTGTGACATCAAGAACAATCGTTTTTTCATACAAAGAACCATTTAGTGCTCCAGGGTCTTTCCCACCATGTCCAGGATCGAGAATGATGACAGTCCCAGTAGATGTACTTGGTTTTGTTGTCATAACGAAAGCTGAAGAAATATAGGCATCTTGTCCGTTATATTTGATTTTATGGAACCCGTTCACTGTTCCATAGTGAGAAACAGCTGTAGTGTGCTTGAGCTGACCAACCACGTTCGAATCAAGACTTGCTTTCGAGCGCACATTCAATACATCGCCCGGTGTGTTGATGTATACCGTCCCTTTCGGTGCAGCTTCCGGTGCTGCAGGGGCTTTCCCTTTCGTCAACCACGAACTCGCTGTGTAGTATACTTTCGAGCCGATATGAACCGTCGACCAACTCGAGTTGTAGGCCTTATAGGAGACGGCCGTATACTTTGGAAGAACGAGCTGGATAGGTGAACTCTGGTGCGTTTTTCCGAACAAGTTGACCGTTCGGTTCGCATACCCTTGTGTGAGTCCGTCATTCGGCTCCGTTGACGTCGGTGGTTCCGTTGGCGTTTTCGATGTAGAGATCCAAGCAGTCGGTGTGTAATATGTTTCATTTCCAAGATAGACGATCGACCAGCTCGAATTATATTTGCTCGAGACGACAGCCGTGTTTAATGGAAGGACTTTCTGAACTTTCGAACGTTGGTTTCGTTCAGAGAATAATTTCAAATCACGATTCGCATATCCGTCTTTCTTCTCCACACCTGTATCCAATTCGCCTGGTGTGATTCCCCAAGTCGGTGTGTAATACGTTTCATTTCCAAGATAGACAATCGACCAGCTCGAGTTATATTTACTCGAGACGACAGCCGTGTTTTTCGGAAGGACTTTCTGCACTTTCGAACGCTGGTTTCGTTCAGAGAATAACTTCAAATCACGATTTGTATAGCCGTCCACCCGTTCGACATTCGACTCTGTGAGCTTTGGTGCGATATAGGCTTTTGCGGCATAGTACGTCTTACCATTTAAATAAACCTTTGCCCAAGACGAATTGTGAACAGCGTACTTCACTTCCGTCCCTTTCTTAAGCGTGGTCACAATCGTCGCTGATCGATGGGACGTGACGCGGATGTTTAAGTTCGCAGTAGTCACACCGGTAGACGTTGTCGACTGGGTCGTCAACGAATTTGAGGTGGATGAAAGTTTACGAATGTACTGGGCCGAGGCGTAATATGTACGATTGTTTACATACACTTTATGCCAAGATTGATTATACGTACCATACTCTACTTTCGTGCCTCTCGGTAATGTTTTCACTACCGTTCCACTTAGACTAGGTTTCGTACGAATGTTCAAATTGACAGTCGTTTCTCCATCGTAAGTAGCAGCTTCGACAGACGGAAGTTGCATCCCGAACAATAGAACCGTTAAGATGAGGGCAACTTTCAATAGTTTCATTTTCATCCAAAATATTCCTTTCTCATTGCGGCATTTCCTACTAACAACAATTACATATTAGCATAATGCTTTTTTAAAAAAAGTAAATATTTGAAAAAAAGATGAATGTTTTTGATAAAAAGGTAAATGTTTTTATTGAATCGGCCGAATGACTAAAAACCGCTCCGATTCATAGTCTTCTACTGTTATCATGAACCCGTCTGTAACAAGAAAATCCTCGACTCGAATAAGTCCATCTCGTTTTTGATGAATCACAAATCCATCTAATCCTTCAATTGAAGCGATTCGATAGAAACGCTCTATATGATGTTCTCGTTCTATATATCGGTCGAACCGTTCAAATGATTGAACCGGAATTCCACCCCAGTAGCGACCTGATTGGTGCCTCATATAAGTACGAACGGATGCTTCCGTGATGGGGTCCGGTGTATGATCGAAGCGACCAAAGTCACGATTCGATTTTTCTTCGATCAGGTCGAACAGTGAATCGAACAAATGGAGGTTACTCAATGTACCGATTGATAAAACGGCACATTGCAATTGCTCGATATGGCGTTGAAGCGACTGTCCATGCCGGTTCGGTTTCAGCTTCTTATCTCCTTCATAAGCGTTCAAAATTCGAGCCACTTCGCCCGCTTCTTCAACGATTTGAAAATAAAGCTGTTCTTGCGTCTCTCCTTCAGTGTTCGCTTCCGGTTGTCGGAGTTGAATCGCATATTGATTCGCCAGACACGTCGAGATGACAAGGACATCGAGCAACTCTTCTTTTAATTCATCCATCGCACCTCTTCGCAATGCTCCTCCCACTTCCCCCACTTCTTCTAACAATCTTGCCAGACCGGATAAAGGTCTCCAATAGCCACCTAAATGAAGAATCATCTCATCAATTTTTTGTTGAACCTCTCTCACGTTCATTCACCTATCTTTCTGCTTTATTTACCGCTTACATGATATACTATGCTCAATTCAGTTGTCCGGAAAGGGTGGGTTTTATATGTCATCGGCAAGACTTTGGCAATTGCTTCGATTCGTACTCGTTGTGATTGGTTTATTTATGTTCACCTGGGTATTGAACATACTTTTTGAATATACGTATCCTTTCGTATTTGCCCTTCTCTTATCCTTGATGACCGTCCCGCTCGTCAATTTTTTTGAACGAAAAACAAATATGCCACGCGCACTCGGTACACTCATTTCCTTAGTCATCGTGCTCAGCATCGTCGTCGGTATCATTACCATTGTTATCATTCAATTGATTCACTACGCAACAATTGCTGCAGAGAGACTCCCTGAACAAATCGAGACGTTCACCGAATTCATCCAACGGGTATTCAATGAGAAAATAGCGCCGCTCGTCAATGATGCGTACGAGAGCTATCAACAGCTAAACCCCGGGCAGACGACATCTTTAGAAGGTGGAATCACGGAACTCGGCGTCCAACTCGCTGCTGCGATCGGCGTTCTCTCACGAGGAGTCGCAAGTGTCCTACAGAGCATGTTAGCTGCCCTCCCGCTCGTCTTACTACTCGTTGTCGTCATTGTTCTCGCTTGGTTCTTCATCACAAAAGATTGGCCATCATATATCGATTCACTTAATCGTTTGAATAAACGTAAAGGTTTTAAAGAATTTGAGGAAGTGATGATCAATCTTAAATCCGCCCTTTTTGGCTATGTACGAGCTCAATTCACTCTTATTTCTATCACGTTCGGAATCGTACTTGTCGGCATGTTCATCCTTCGTATCGACAACCCCCTTTCCTTCGCTCTACTTGCAGGGTTCTTTGACCTGTTACCATATTTAGGGGTCGGGACGTTGCTTATTCCATGGGCAGCCTATGCCGCTGTGTCAGGGGACTGGTTTGTTTCAATCGGGTTGATTGTGTTGTATATCGTCGTTATCGTCCAACGCAACTTGGCTGAACCGAAGATTGTCGGCTCCCATATTGGCTTGAACCCACTGGCCGCACTCATCTCAATTTTTGTCGGTTTGAAGCTATTCGGTGTATTAGGTTTCATCGTCGGACCCGTGCTTGCCGTTCTCTTAAAGGCGCTATACAACGCCAAAGTGTTTCATTATATGTGGCGGTTCATCGTTGGACCGCCTACGACGACAGCAAAAGAGCGATGAAATGTTGATTTCATCGCTCTTTTTTCATTTGAGGTACAGCCACATTGGGCTCATGTGTTTTACTTGGATGTAGCAAAAGACCGCTTGTCCCGGCTTCGTACGCCGCTACTGCTAGAATGCAGGCATCGATAATATCATCCACTTGCACGTTCGACATCTTCCATTTCCAAGGAGAGCTTTTGGAATACTTCCGAAGCAACTCGATTCTCTCTTCCTGACCCTCGCTCGTCTTTTTCCGATGTGCCGCCTCTTGTCCCAACATGACCGAAAAACAGACTTCCGGATGCGACTCGTAGACGTTCTCTGCTTCCACGCGTTGAAACTCACGGATACGCGGAACGAGATGCCAAGCTTGTTTACTAATCCCTTTACCAACCAACGCCCGACTTCTTTCGTTTGCTTCCTCATACGTCGCTTCATGCAACACCTCTTGAATCGGCGGGGTGAAGACGGACGACTTTCGTTGACTGAGTCGGCTCCGCATCCACGCATCGCATTCGCGACTTGGATGGTCAACCGTCCCTAAATCTTTCGGCATATCCACAAAATGCATGGCACCGTCGATCAGTAGTTCCTCTATCGTTTCCGAAATCGTTAAACAAAGCGAGATGCTGTCGTATGTGATCCGTACCCAGCCGCCACGTGCACCATCAATCCCTACTCCTACCATGTCGTACCTCCTGTAACATCATCAACACGCCAAATACGGCGAGAAACACTGTGCTCCCTAACCAAATACGGTTCGGCCAGACCGTGTAGCAAGAGCCACACAGAATCGCCAAACCGATTAATATACCTGCTCTTACCGCTCCCACGATTCAATCATCCGTGCGAGTGTCCGAACCATGACACCAGTCGGCCCCTTCGGACCGAGGTCATTCGCTGCCGCACGTTCGCTCGTTCCCGCAATATCGAGATGTAGCCACGGTGTATCTCCGACAAACTCACCGACAAACGCGCCACCAAAAATCATATGTCCGAAACGACCTGGTGAGTTGTTCAAATCGGCAACTTCCGATTTTCTCACCTTGTCGATGAAAACATCAAAGTACGGCATCTGCCACACGAGTTCATTCGTCTCACGGCTAGCTGTTTCAAGTGAGCGATAAAGTGTATCATCATTCGTCAGACAGCCCGTCACGTCCGTACCGAGTGCGACAAGGACACCGCCTGTCAACGTAGCCACATCGATGATGGCCGTCGGTTCGTACGTTTTGGCAAATGTGACAGCATCCGCTAAGACGAGACGTCCTTCTGCATCGGTGTTCAATACTTCGATCGTCTTTCCGTTCATCGCTGTAATCACATCATCCGGTTTGAACGCATCACCTGAAATCATGTTGTCCGTCGCACCGATAATTCCGATCACGTTACGTTTTGGTCGCGTCAATCCAAGGGTCTCGAATAATCCGAGGATGGTAGCTGCACCACCCATGTCCCCCTTCATCCCGACGATGCCATCCTTCGGCTTGATTGAATAGCCGCCCGTATCAAACGTGACACCCTTCCCGACAACGGCGATCGGAGCTTCTTCATCCGCACCGCGATACTCGATTACAATCAATTTCGGTGGAATCGTCGAACCTTGGTTGACTGCGAGCAATGCGCCCATGCCGAGGGATTCCATCTCTTCTTTTTCAAGGATGCGGTATTTGAAATCATGTCGTTTCGCTAACTCGACCGCGTAATCCGCCAGTGTCTCCGCTGTCAAAATATTGGCTGGCATCATCGTTAACTCGCGTGCAACGTTGACCCCTTTTCCATAGGCGACACCGGCATCGATGTCCTTTTGATCCACGTCACCAAGGAGTGTGATCGTCGGCTCTTCAACCGTTTGTTTCGGCTCAGATTTGTATGTAGGATGTTCATACGTCGCCATTTCATATGCTTCTGTGAACATACGTGCCGCACCATCGGTAAACGTTTCGAGTGCTACCGCAACGTTTTTAAACCCACGACCCTTTATGACTTTCGCCACTTTCCCGAACCAGTTCCGAACGTTCTCTGTCGTCATGTCGTTCCGCTGACCAAGTCCGACAAACAAGACTCGTGCCGTTTCGCCAGCGAATGTCGGCAGCAATGTCACTTCTCCCGTTTTTGTTGACAGGTCTCCTGACTGAATGAGCGCTTTGACGCGTCCTCCGAACAATGTGTCGAGTCCTTTATCGATTGAATCAGCCGCGCCGATTCCGACGACCATCGTCTCATATGAATCTGTCCAATTTAATTGGGCAATTTGATACATGTTGCCACTTCCCTTCTATAATATATGGTAAGCATAACGAACTTCTCCAAAATAACGAAATAGTATGCGCAAGAGTCAAGAAATCTTCGAATTCATGGGCTATCTCCTCGTTGTGACGTTGTTTTATTTTATGATAGGATAAGAAAGTACGCAATCGGGCTTCTCTTCATCCTGAAGTGAGGCCAATTTGACTGGTCGAGGCTTCCCCTAGTCGTAGACCGTTGCTACTTTAACTTTCTATGTTCTCGTTAGTTCTTTTTTCTTTTCGGGTATGAAGTAACGAGACAGGAAAGTACACTATTTCTTTGAAAAGAGGGACTACGCTTATGTCACACATTAAAGGTATTGGTGCATCTGCAGGGATTGCAGTTGCAAAAGCATTCGTCATGGAGACACCTTCATTCGATATCCCATCACACAAGATTGAAGATGTCGCTGCTGAAAAGGCTCGTTTCCAAGATGCAATCGCACAGTCTAAAACTGAGCTTGAACAAATCCGCGAACATACGCTTCGTGAACTTGGTCCAGACAAAGCCGAGATTTTCTCAGCTCACCTTTTAATTGTTGAGGACCCAGAAATCGTATCGCAAGTGAACGAGAAAATTGAAAGCGAAAACATGAACGCTGCGAAAGCGCTTGACGAAGTCGCACAAACGATGATCATGATTTTCGAATCGATGGATAATGAGTACATGCGCGAACGTGCAGCTGACGTTCGTGACGTGACAAAACGTGTCATGGCTCATATTCTTGGGGTGACATTCGTGACACCTGCTTCGATTTCAGAGGAAGTCATCATCATCGCCGAAGACTTGACGCCTTCAGATACGGCACAACTTAACCGTAAGTACGTCAGAGGATTTGCGACAAACATCGGTGGACGCACATCTCACTCTGCCATCATGTCACGTTCACTCGAAATTCCAGCAGTCGTTGGGACGAAAGTGGCTCTTGAAGAAATCAAAAATGGTGACCTCGTCATCATCGACGGGACGGAAGGTGACGTGTTCGTCAACCCTTCAGAAGACCTCGTCAAAGAGTATGAAGGCAAACGTGCTGACTTCGAGGCTTACAAAGAAGAGTTGAAGCAACTCGTCAACGAAGAGTCTATTACAGCGGACGGCCATAAAGTGAAGCTTGCAGCGAACATCGGGACACCGAACGACTTAGAGGGCGTCTTGAAAAACGGTTCGGACGCAATCGGGCTTTACCGTACCGAGTTCTTATATATGGACTCTGAAACGTTCCCGACAGAAGAAGAACAATACACGGCATATAAAACGGTTATTGAAGGGATGGAAGGCAAGCAGGTCGTCATCCGTACACTCGACATCGGTGGAGATAAAGAATTGTCATACCTTGACCTACCAAAAGAGATGAACCCATTCCTCGGCTATCGTGCGATTCGCCTTTGCCTTGAGGAAACAGACTTGTTCCGGACGCAACTTCGCGCCCTTCTCCGCGCATCGGCTCACGGTAACCTCGCCATCATGTTCCCGATGATTGCGACACTCGAAGAGTTCCGCGCAGCGAAAGCCCTTCTCCTTGAAGAAGAAGCGAAGTTGAAAGAAGAAGGAATCGAAGTCGGTCAATATGAAACAGGAATGATGGTCGAGATCCCATCGACGGCTGTCATGGCGAAGCAATTCGCAAAAGAAGTCGACTTCTTCTCAGTCGGTACGAACGACTTGATTCAATACACGATGGCGGCTGACCGCATGAACGAAAAAGTTTCTTACTTGTACCAACCGTTCAACCCTGCCATCTTGAACCTCCTCCACAACGTCATCACGGAAGCACATAAAGCCGGCAAATGGGTCGGAATGTGTGGCGAGATGGCTGGAGAAGAACTCGCGATTCCAATCCTTCTCGGTCTTGGACTCGATGAATTCTCAATGTCAGCTTCAAGCGTCCTTCGTGCACGTAGCCTCGTGAAGCGCTTGACGAAGACAGAAACAGAATCAATCGTCAACGAAGTCCTCAATATGGACACAGCTGAAGAAGTCGTGAACTTCCTTAGCGAAAAGTTTGACATCAAAAAATAACGTCAAAAGTCCTTCTCTCAAGCGCGAGAGAAGGACTTTCTTGCATACTTATTTAGAAATCGAAATCGTCCGGGTCCGGACCGACACGCTTATGTCGATCGAGCGTATCGATACGATTCATTTGCTCTTCGCTCAGCTCAAAGTCATACAAGCTGAAGTTTTCTTCGATTCGATGCGGTTTAATCGATTTCGGAATGATGACCCATCCCGTCTGTAGATGCCAGCGTAAAATCACTTGAGCGACAGAACGCTCCACTTCTTTCGCGACTTCCAGTAAAGTCGGCTCTTCGAACAATCCACCTTGCATAAGCGGCGCCCAAGCGACCGGTACGATTCCATGTTCATTCATGTACGTTGCCAATTCGGATTGACGAAGCAACGGATGCCGCTCGACTTGGTTCACAGCTGGAACGAGATCACTGTTCGCAGCCAATGTCTCGAGGTGGTGAATCTGGAAGTTACTCACTCCGACTGCTCCGACACGTCCCTCTCGATATAATGTCTCAAGGGCACGCCAGCTCTCGATCATTTTGTCTTCGACCGGCCAATGAATCAAATATAAATCAAGTCTTTCTAATCCAAGTCGTTCGAGTGAAGCTTCATACGCGGCGATGGCAGAATCATAACCTTGATCGGCGTTCCATAGTTTCGATGTGATGAACAAATCATCCCGGGAAATATTTGCGATTTCCATCCCTTTACGAAGGCCGACACCGACTCCTTCTTCATTTCTATATACAGCTGCCGTATCGATATGTCGGTATCCTTGGCGAATCGCCTCGACGACCGCATCGATGACCGCGCCTCCATCTTCTACTTTGAACACGCCGAGCCCAATGGCCGGAATCGCTTTTTGTCCGTGATTAAGTTGAATCGTTTGCTCCATCTGTACCCCTTCTTTCGTGAGAATTCTCCTTTACTATAATAGAGACTCTCATTTTCTGGAATAAGGCACATTGAGGTAACTACTCAAAAAAGCCACTCCATTTCTCTATGGAGTGGCTCGTATGATGCGTTATTCTGGTCCTTTGTCGTCGGCTCTAAAATCGAGCGCTTCACCAGCGACGACGGTCTCACCGAACGGAACCACAACGACTTTATCGTCTCCGTTCGTCCAAATGATCGGTGTGATGAGTGACGGCACTTTATCTCGAATCGCACCAAGATCGACTTCGAGAAGCACGTCTCCCGCTTCAACTCGTGCACCTTCTTCCACTTTCGCAGTGAATCCTTCCCCTTTCAGATTGACCGTATCGAGACCGACATGAATCAATAGTTCACGCCCATCGTCAGCCAAGATGCCAATCGCATGTTTCGTCGGGAAGAATGTCGTGATTTGACCTGTCACCGGCGAAACGACCTGCCCTGAGCTTGGTTCAATCGCAAACCCTTCTCCCATCATGCGACCGGAGAAGACTTGGTCCGGCACATCATCGAGTGAGAGCAACACACCCGACATCGGAGCTAAGAAGCGATGGTCTGCCTGTTCGGCCGCTTCCGGCGTGATGACCGCTTTTTCCACTTTCTCTTTCGGTTTATATTCGCCACCTTCGATGATGGTTGCGATTTGTGATTTGAGCGTATCCGACTTCGGTCCAAAGATGGCTTGAATGTTATCTCCTACCTCAAGCACACCGGCAGCACCGAGAGTTTTCAGGAGGTCTTTGTCGACTTGTTTCACGTCGTTTACGGTGACCCGAAGTCGTGTAATACAAGCATCCAAGTGTTTGATATTTTCAGGTCCTCCGAGTCCGACGAGTACTTCATACGGCAAGTCATCCCCAATGCCTGCTTTGTCCCCTTTCGCGCCGGTCTGAACATCACGTCCAGGGATTTTCAGGTCAAACTTCGTAATGGCGAAACGGAATCCGAAGTAATAGATGACCGCAAAGACGAGACCGACCGGAATGACGAGCCACCAGGCCGTCCGGTTCGGCAAGACACCAAAGAGAAGATAGTCAATGAGTCCGCCCGAGAAGGTCATCCCAATTTTGACGTTCAGTAGATGCATCGTCATAAAGGAAAGTCCTGCAAAGACAGCGTGAATTCCGAAGAGAAGTGGTGCGACGAAGACGAATGAGAACTCGACCGGTTCTGTGATCCCTGTCAAGAATGACGTGAGGGCAGCTGAGAAGTAGAGTCCTTCTACGTCTTTCCGACGTTCTTTCGGAACCGTATGGAACATGGCGAGACAGGCAGCAGGTAAGCCGAACATCATGAACGGAAACTTCCCGGTCATGTACGTACCGGCTGTGAACTCGACCCCGTCGCGCAGTTGCGCGAAGAAGATCCGTTGGTCCCCTTGTACGAGATCGCCTGCCTGATTCGTATATTCTCCAAACTGGAACCAAAACGGAGAATACCAGATGTGGTGAAGACCGAACGGAATCAAGGAACGTTCTACTAATCCAAAGATGAATGCTGATAAGGCAACGTTTGCCTCGATGACCGTGCTTGAGAAGTTGTTAATCGCATTCCCAATCGGTGGCCATATATACGCAAGCGCGATCCCGATAATCAAACTGAATGCAGCTGTCGCAATCGGAACGAACCGCTTCCCGGCAAAGAATCCTAAGAAATCCGGCAACTTGATGTTGAAATATTTGTTGTACGCGTAAGCTGCGACAAGACCTGCGATAATACCCCCGAATACCCCCATTTGGAGTGTCGGGATACCGAGAACAGACGCGTACTGCGGGTCGCCTTGGGCGATTTCCGCGGTAATACCGTTCCACGTGCTAATAACCTTGTTCATGATCAGGTAACCGACAATCGCTGCTAGGCCAGCAACCCCGTCCCCGTTCGCAAGACCGATTGCGACCCCGACGGCAAACAGTAACCCTAAGTTCGCGAAGACGATGTCCCCGGCATCTGTCATGACTTGCCAAATCAGGACAAGTGAATCATTTGCCAGAAACGGGAGTAATTCAACGAGGTCCGGGTTTTGGAATGCGGTACCAAACGCCAAGAGAAGACCGGCTGCCGGTAAGATTGCAACCGGAAGCATGAGTGCTTTCCCGACTCGTTGTAAGACACCAAACACTTTCTTCCACATCATGGTTCCCTCCTTTGTCAGAATACTTACTTTTTCCCTCTGACCTTTAGATGAAACCGTTTCATAAAAAAGAAAAAGACCAACCCCTTAGGATTGGTCTTGGTAAACGATTAGTTAGCTTTCTTTTCGTTACCTGAAGCGATGACCGCTTGGATCTCTGATTTCAATGCATCCGAACGTGGTCCGAAGATTGCTTGAATGTTGTTACCCACTTCAAGGACACCAGATGCGCCAAGACGTTTCAACTCATCTTTGTTAACTTGTTCTTTATCTTTTACTTCGACACGAAGACGTGTGATGCATGCATCGAGGTGCTTGATGTTTTGTGAGCCACCAAGACCTAAAAGGATATCTTGTGCAAGTTCCGAACCAGTAGCTGTTGATTGTTCAACAACCTCATCTTCACGACCAGGTGTTTTAAGGTTGAACTTACGGATAACGAAACGGAATCCGAAGTAGTAAACAACCGCGAACACGAGACCGACTGGAATGACGAGCCACCAAGCCGTACGACCTGGAAGAACACCGAAGAGCAAGAAGTCAATCAAACCACCTGAGAACGTCATCCCGATCTTAACGTTCAAGAGGTGCATCGTCATGAACGAAAGCCCTGCGAATACTGCGTGTACTGCGAAGAGAAGTGGTGCTACGAACAAGAATGAGAACTCGATTGGTTCTGTGATACCAGTCAAGAACGATGTAAGGGCAGCAGAAGCCAAGAGACCACCGACAACCGCTTTACGCTCAGGACGTGCTTCATGGTACATTGCGAGTGCTGCTGCAGGAAGACCGAACATCATGAACGGGAATTTACCAGTCATGAACGTACCTGCTGTCAATTCAGCACCGTCACGAATTTGTGCGAAGAAGATCGCTTGGTCACCACGTACGATGTTACCCGCCGCATCCGTGTATGAACCGAATTCAAACCAGAACGGTGAGTAGAAGATGTGGTGAAGACCGAACGGAATCAATGAACGTTCGATCAAACCGAAGATGAACGCCGCGAATGTGCGGTTCTCAGTTAACATGAAGTTCGAGAATGTGTTCAATCCGTTTTGTACTGGTGGCCAGATCAAGAGCATAACGAAACCAGCGACAACTGCTGCAACTGCCGTTACGATTGGAACGAAACGTTTACCAGCGAAGAAACCAAGGAATTGTGGCAATTCGATATTGAAGTACTTGTTATAGGCCCATGCGGCGATGAGACCCATGATGATTCCTCCGAATACCCCTGTTTGAAGTGTCGGGATACCGAGTACGTTCGCGTACGATGGGTCACCTTGAGCTAACACTTCAGGTGTGAGTTCGAGCCAAACACCCATGACTTTGTTCATGATCAAGAATCCAACGATTGCTGCAAGTCCGGCAACCCCGTCACCTGCTAAACCGATGGCGACACCGACTGCGAACAAGAGTGCCAAGTTCGAGAAGATGACTCCACCTGCTTGCTCCATCAATTGAGCGAATTTCACGATACCATCGTTTGTTAACCACTCGGCACGTGTCGTAAGTTGCGGGTTTTGCATTGCGTTACCGAATGCGAGAAGAAGACCGGCAGCCGGCAAGATCGCAACAGGAAGCATAAGTGCTTTACCGACTTTTTGAAGAACACCAAAGATCTGCTTAAACATCAACATTTCCTCCTTTTTGTAAGTACATATAAACAAATGATAGCGATGTAGATGTCAGACAACCGACGTATCTAAACGTTTTCATAAATCACGTTTATAAAAATAGAAAAGGCATGAATAAGGATAGAACGTAGACCTCCCCCAATGGAGAAATCACATAACGTTCCACTCCTTACTCATGCCTGATCGAATCAGTAACACGTAAGACACGTGGTATCATTTATCTACTTGTTAGGCGCTGGAGATGCATCGTCAAATATGTCGCTTCACCTCGTGGGACGGGACGCTTTAATTCGCGTTCCATGATGCCCATCAGCTCCCAAGCAGTACTATAGCATAGCGGATATTCATCGCGCAACACCTTTTCAATTTTTTGTGGGGCTTCGACCATCTCACCGGTCGCAACCCGCTCAACAGCATACCTTAAGTGCCGAAGTAAGCGCTTATAATCGAGTGAGGAACGGTCCATTTTCACGTTCAAACGACTCTCAATCGTCTTTACGATTTGTCCGATAATCTGGTTGTGTCGGTTGACTTCCAGGACGTTTTTAAATGTCGTTGCTGAATGGATATGCAGCGCGATAAATCCAGTTTCCGCATCAGGCAATAATACGTTCAATCGTTCGTGGAACATATCGACGATTCGCTCCGCGAGCGCATACTCATTTGGGTAAAGAGATTCCGTTTCAAGTAAAAACGGGTTCGTCACTTCCATCCCTTGCTCGATTCGCTTCATCGTAAAGAATAAGTGGTCGGTCAAGCCGATATGAATATGCTCATCCACTTTCTTGCCCGTGCTCGTTTCAATAAATCCGACAATTTCTTGCATGAACGCAATAAAGTCCTCATCGACATGTTTAACAAGTTCTTGATATTGCGACTGTTCTTCCTTGTCCGTCAACTGATACACTTTCTCCGGGACGCTGGCCGGGTCGACGACGTCGCCAGGTTTTTTACCAAAGCCAATCCCCTTCCCGAGCAGAATGACTTCCGGATCCGTATCATGTTGACAAATGACAACGCTATTATTCAACACTTTTTTGATCGTATACATCGGTAATGTCATTCGCATCGCATCCCTTACTAAAAATCGTTTCGCTATCTAGTATATCGGTTCATGCCCTAAAAAAGTAGGGACAAAACAAAAAAGGCGAACATTTCTGTCGCCAATTAAAACATTGAATAACCGCTCTTTCGTAAGAAACGAATCGTCACACCAGCCAAGATTGCACCGAGCAATCCAAAGCCAAGCATGAACAAATCGAGAAGTTGCAACCCGACGAGTCCCTGATAGACACTCGTAAGCGCGGTAGATGTCTCGGTCACGTAACTTGAAAGTTTGACATTATCAATCATCATGATGACGAAAATTGGATAAATGAACACAAGTGTCCATGTTTTTTTGAGTAACATATTCAAGATGAAGCCGATACTGAAAAAAATCGTCATATACAAAACGGCCCCAATGACCGCCTGAATTATATGCATCTGTTGTTCCCCCTTGTCCGCTCTTCATTATACAAAATTTCAACTCATGTGGTCAAAGAACTTCATGTGAAGATTTCTAAAGAAAACGGCTCGTTCCACTTTCAGAACGAGCCATACATCATTTAGGATTAGAACTTCCCTTTTTTGAGGACGAGTCCGTATTTTTTCAATTCGATGAAGTGTTTGTTGTCGATGACTTTCTTCATGAATGACGCGTTGCGACCGAAGATCTTTTTGCCCATCACGATCCCGATACCATCGTTGTGTCCGAGCGAAGCAACTGTTCCTTTACTCTCGTAAGTGAACTTCGATGTCGATTTGCCATTGATGAGTGCCGCGATGTTTTTCGCAACGTTGTGAGCTTGTTGTGTCGCAATTTGCGCCGTCGGTGGATATGGACGGTTTGATGCCGGGTCCATGACCGCCGAGCAGTCACCGATGATGAAGACGTTATCGTGACCTGGTGCACGGTTATCCGCTTCGACCATGACACGATTACGGACTGCTTCAAATCCTGATTTTTCGATGATTGGGCTACCGCTTACACCACCTGTCCAGATGATTGTGTTAGCCTTAATCGTTTCTGTCGTCTCACCTTTAAGCGGGCCGAATGTGACGATACCTGGCTCAACACCTTTGATTCCGTTACCGAGTTTCATCTCGACACCCTTACGCTCCAACCATTTCTGCGCATATGTCGTGAGTTCAGGGTCGAATCCTGGAAGAACCGTCGGTGCTGCTTCAATGTTGACAATGCGGACCGCTTCGCGTGGTACGTCATATTGCTTGCAGAGTTCAGGAATTCGGTTGACGATTTCACCAAGGAATTCGATTCCTGTGAAGCCAGCACCACCAACAACGATTGTGACGAACGAATTGTCAGAAGAACCGTTTGTTTTATATTGAGCGAATGAGTACTCGATATGTTCTTTAATTTTACGAACACTATTCAATGAACTGATAGTCATCGCATGTTCTTTAAGACCTGGGATACCGAATGTCTCAGGCACACCACCAAGACCAAAGACAACGTAGTCATATTCGACGACCGAACCGTCTTCAAGCATCACTTGTTTTCCAGCAGTATCGACGCGATCGACGATTCCTTTGACAAATTTCACACGTGATGGGTTCACGATGTCATTAATGTAGACGCGCGCTTGGTCTGGGTTCATCGTTCCAGCTGCCGGTTCGTGAAGCCAAGTCGTTTGGTAGTGATAATCATGTTTGTTGATTAGCGTGATGTTCGCATCTCCTGCAGCGAGTGTCTTTTGAAGGTTGACGGCTGTAATGAGTCCGCCAAATCCTGCACCAAGAATAACAATGTTAGGTCGTTTCATGTTCATTTCCACCTTGTTTAAAAGTTTTGTTTTTTCGAACAACCATGTTGTGTGTTTCTTCACATAGATGTTCACAATAAAGCCTATTCTTGTTCAACGTCTGTTCACAATTGCTTCTGCTTCATTGTACGCTCTTTAATTTGAATTCTCAATGAAAAAGCTCCCCTTCTTGAATTTTTTTTGAAAATGTTGCATGTTTGTACTGAATGGATTTAATTCAATAAACTCTCTATAATAATTGTATACGCTTTGAGGAGGAATTCGATGAAGACGACAAAAGATGTAATCATCATCGGTGGTGGTCCGATCGGACTGTTCACCGCATTTTATGCAGGCATGCGCCAACTCGATACGACGTTGATTGAAAGCTTACCGCAACTCGGGGGCCAATTGTCAACGCTCTATCCTGAAAAATATATTTATGATATTGCTGGTTTTCCAAAAGTGAAAGCACAGGACTTAATCGATCAATTGAAAGCACAAGCTGACCAATTCGAACAAGATTACCGCCTCGGTGAAACCGTTGAAACGGTGGAGCGTCTCGAGGACGGGACATTCATTTTGACGACAAATAAAGAAGAGTATCATACAAAAGCTATCATCATCACAGCCGGAAACGGTGCTTTCTCCGCTCGTCCACTCGGTCTCGATGGCTGTGAAGATTACGCCAACCTTCATTACTTCGTCGACAATATGGAAAAATTCCGTGACCGTCGTGTCATGATTGCCGGTGGTGGCGACTCAGCTGTTGACTGGGCACTCATGCTCGAAGGCATCGCGAAAGAAGTACACATCGTTCACCGCCGTGATCGCTTCCGCGCCCACGAGCATACGGTCGAACAGATGAAAGCTTCGACGATTAACGTCCTCACACCATACAACATCGAGTCATTGTCAGGTGATACGCACATCGAATCTGTCGAATTGACGGATAAGAACGGCGAGTCAAAAATCGTTGAAATCGATGATTTGATTTGTAACTACGGATTCGTTTCATCGCTAGGTCCAATCAAGAACTGGGGAATGGAGTTCGAAAAAAACACGATCCGTGTCGACTCGCGCATGGAGACGACCGTAGCCGGCATCTTCGCTTGCGGTGATATCGCCACATACGAAGGAAAAGTGAAATTGATTGCGACCGGTTTCGGTGAAGCCCCAATTGCCATCAACCAAGTGAAGCAGCTTGTGGACCCGACCGCTCGTCATCCCCAACATTCGACGTCTGTATTTGCCGGGAAATAATGTTAAATCCTCTGTGGATATGCCCACAGAGGATTTTTTTCATTTCCGCATTGTCTGAAGAATGACTCGGTCGATCCAATCATCGAGTTGTGTGAACACATAGCCCGCCTTCTTCGCTTCGGTAATCGACATATAATAGTCGACATCCGAATCATACGGGGAAGACTCTCCGTCCTTTATAATTTGAACGGGTTTTTCGACGTGTTGACCAATTCGTTCCATCAACGCTCCTATGGAAATAAGGCCATCACTCGCTGCATTGAATGGACCAGTGACGTTTGCACGTCCTACCCATTCCAAAAAGCCTGCTGCTTCCGTGCTCGAGATGAATCCCATCCTCGCTTCCGGGTGATGCAGAACGACCGGTTCTTCGTTTCGGATCGCATCTACATAAAATTTGAGTCGGTCCGTATAGTCATCCGGACCTAAAACGATGGGTAGGCGTACCGTTACCACCGGGAACGAGGCGCGATGGAAGAGAAACGATTCAGCTTCTCGTTTCCCTTGTCCATAATCGTGTTCCGCGTCTAAGTGATATTCATAATGAAGTGGATTAAAATCACTCTCATTTAAATCAGGCCCCGGTGCATACACCGACATCGTTGACGTCAGTACGTATTTCCCGACCTTTCCCATGAACGCATCTGATGCAATCTTCGCCTGATACGGTGTAAAACAAATATTGTCGTAGACGAGATCGTACCGTTCACGTGCTAAGTCTTTCAATGTCGCCACCGATTGACGATCTCCTTTGACGGACCGAATCCCTTCGGCTTCTGGTACTTGCAGTTGGCCCCTCGTCACAATCGTCACATCGTCCCCCGCTTCAGCAAGTCGCAGCGCGAGCCGTTTCCCGAAATAGCGTGATCCTCCAAAAATCAATACTTTCCTCATCACCCTAGCCCCCTTTGATACGATTCTCTTTCCTACATTCCCTTTCCCTGCCGTTCCGTAACTGCTCGAATCGCACAAAAAAAGACTATGGCGTTCCATAGTCTAAACTAGTTAGCAATCTCCTGGTGTCCCGGCATTCGTCGCCGTCCGGAAACTCGAACCGCAGCCACATGTTGCGATGGCATTCGGGTTTTTAATCGTGAAGCCTCCACCGAGCATCGACTGCTTGTAGTCAATCTCGAGTCCGTCGACGACTCCATGGTCTGCTTCAGCGACGATGACGCGGACGCCGTGATGATCGAATTGAACATCTTTGTCCGTTTTTTCCTCGTCAAAGCCCATCCCGTAAGATAGTCCCGTACATCCACCACCTTGTACTTTTACTCGCAAGTATTGCGCTTCCGGGCGTTCGGCCTGTTTCATCATCTCTTGCACTTGAAGTGCGGCTGACTCTGTTAAATGAATCACTTGAACTCCTCCTCATATATCTTCATTTCAAGTCAATTGACTTGTAGTTTTGTGCATTTTCTTGTATAACTAAACTGTAACAAAAAAAATTAAATCGTTCCATCTTCGGGGCAGGGTGAAATTCCCGACCGGCGGTATTGAAGAATTGATTCTTCTCAGCCCGTGAGCGAGCAAGGCGTTGCTTGCTGATTTCGTGAGATTCGAAAGCCGACAGTATAGTCTGGATGGGAGAAGATGGCGGCATCCGACCGATATCCGGATGTTTTCTTTGACGTGGACTCTTCCACCTCGGAAAACATCTATTTCGTATGCGCGTAAACTCTCCCGATTGTCTTCATTGCAATCGGGTTTTTATATGCGACGGGTGCCATTCATCGAGGAGCGACCTAAAGGAGAGATTCTGATGAAAACTACGCGCAATAAACGACTGACTACAATGGTGACGTTGGCGATGCTCGGGACGATTTCGTTCGTACTCATGCTATTCAACTTCCCGCTCCCATTCTTACCGCCATTCCTCAAAGTGGACTTTAGTGACATTCCCGCACTCATTGCCGGAATCGTCTTTTCCCCACTCGCAGGTGTCGTGGTCGTCGGATTGAAAAACGTCTTGTACTATGTCTTTAACGGTGGCGGTGTACCAGTCGGAGAAGTCGCAAACTTCTTCGCAGGTGTGGCCTTCATGTACCCAGTTGCTTGGTTCTACCACAAACGTAAGACGAACAAAGCACTCGCTTCTGGCTTACTCGCCGGAACAATTACGATGGCACTTAGCCTCGCCATTTTAAACTATCTTGTCATCTTGCCCGCCTATGCGTTCTTTTTCGGAATGGCAGACATGGCAGACCCGGCTGTGAAAACGGACCTCGTCCTTTACGGGATTTTACCGTTCAACTTGATTAAAGCGATTTTAATCAGTGCGCTCTTCGTCCCTCTTTTCATGAAATTGAAGCCGTGGATCGAACGTCAACGCGTCCAACTTCAAGCATAATCGATATACGAGCATCTAGGCTTTGCCTAGGTGCTTTCTTTAACCGAAATTTAGGGAGGGTACTCTAATGATGACTGACGAACAGAATTTGATTCATTTTTTTCAGCAAGATTCAGAACTCATGCAGCATCTCCATACTGTCGCCACCCTCAATCTACCGGATTGGTTGATTTGCGCGGGTTATATTCGCGCGAAAGTGTGGGACCATCTTCACGGATACGATACACCGACAGAGACGGATGACGTGGATGTGATTTATTTCGACCCGATTCATCCGGAAGAATCCATCGAGAAAAAATTAGAGCGGACGTTGTATCAACTGAACCCAGGCGTACCTTGGTCAGTCAAAAACCAAGCAAGAATGCATCATGTGAACCATCTCCCGCCGTACACTTCATCGACCGATGCACTCGCACACTTCCCCGAGACCGTGACAGCAGTCGGGGTGAGACTCAATTCAAATGACGAGCTCATCCTTGCCGCGCCGTATGGGATTCAAGATTTGCTCAGTCTACAAGTGAAGCCAACACCGTTCTTTGAAGCAAACTCTTCAAACCATCCGATCTATTTGAAGCGACTAAAACAAAAAAACTGGCGCACCCAATGGCCGAACATCACACTTCACCAATCATCTGTATACTAAAAAGCGACCACCGAAGTGATCGCTTTTTTCTTATACCGATTAGAGAAGAAGTCCAGCCAAAGTAGCTGACATCAAGTTTGCAAGCGTACCTGCGAGAATCGCGAGAACACCCATGCGTGCGATATCTCCACGACGGTTTGGTGCCATACCACCAAGACCACCGAGAAGGATTGCGAGTGATGAGATGTTTGCGAAACCACAAAGTGCGAATGCGATCATCGCTTCTGTACGAGCTGACAAATCACCTGAACCGATGATTGGTGCAAATTCAGAGAATGCGACAAATTCGTTCAAGACTAATTTTTGGCCAAGGAAGCTACCGAATTGTACAGCATCTGCCCACGGTACACCGATGACGAAAGCAAGTGGCGCAAAGACATAACCGAGAATCAACTGTAATGACAATCCGTCAAATCCGAAAAGACCACCAACTGATCCGAGGATCAAGTTAACGAGTGCAATCAATGAGACGAATGCAAGAAGCATCGCACCAACGTTCAATGCAAGGAAGAGACCATCAGATGCCCCTCGTGCAGCCGCATCGACAAAGTTTGCTGCTTTATTCTCTTCGTCTTCAACGATTTCGATGTCATCATCGGCTTCCTCAGACTCAGGAACGATGATTTTAGCGAACAATAGACCGGCTGGCGCTGCCATGAAACTCGCTGCTAGCAAGTACTCAAGCGGTACACCAAGCGCTGCGTAACCAGCAAGAACAGATCCGGCAACCGATGCAAGACCACCGACCATGACCGCGAAGAGCTCAGACTGTGTCATTGTTGGAAGATAAGGCTTGATGACAAGCGGTGCTTCCGTTTGACCGACGAAGATGTTCGCCGTTGCTGAAAGTGACTCTTTACGTGATGTCCCGAGTGCTTTCGAAAGTGCCGTACCAAGAATACGGATGACCCATTGCATGACGCCAAGGTAGTAAAGCAATGCGATTAATGATGACATGAACACGATGATTGTCAAGACTTGGAAAGCGAATACAAAGTTCCCTTCTCCTACAGCTGTACCGAAGACAAAGCTAATCCCTTCGTTTGCTGTATTCAATACCGCTTGAACTCCTCCAGAGATCCAAGCAAGTGCCGCACGCCCCCAAGCTGTATACAATACGAGGAAAGCGAAAGTGAACTGGACTGCAAATGCAGCAAGGACAGTACGCCATTTGATGGCTTTACGGTTGGTAGAGAAGATGTAAGCGATTGCAATTAGTGCCAAAATACCAACCACACTCATGATTTTCATTGATGTTGTGCTCCTTTCATATTAAACAAAGCGATTATATGTGTCATACCCGAAAAGAGATGTGCCCTACCGTTTGAAACGCTTTCTTTTTACCGTTGTTAAACGTCAGACAACCTACATTCGAACCTCTTAGAATATAACATCCCTCTTTTTAAAATGCAACGGGGGAAATAAAAAAGTTTGAGGCCATTCCCCCAAACTTTTTACCAAGCCATCTCTTCTATTTTTTCATACACCTTCGATACCAACTCGTCCGGTGTCCCACCAGTCACGACTTCTCCGTCGACAAGGCAGAATAAATCAAGCGAACAGACACCACAGTAGCCTGTGCAGCCGTATTCCACCACATCAAGATCAGGGTCGGATTCTAATTTAGCCCGTGCCAATTGTGAGCCCATCGCTAAATTCGAGGCACAAAACTCGATGATTGGATTCATCATATATGTCACCGTCTTTCTTTACGTGAATTATCGGAAAATGGTTCTTCTACGGCAGATTATAACATGATACAGTTGAAGAGTAACAAAGGGGGATTATTATGCGCAAATTAGTCGTCTTAGGTGGCGGTTACGGGGGAATGCGTGTCATCGAAAGAGTTCTTGGGCATCAATTACAAGACATCTCGGTCACGCTCGTCGACCGCTTACCTTATCATGGATTGAAAACAGAGTATTATGCGCTCGCCGCAGGAACGGTCTCGGATCGAGATATTCGTATCGACTTTCCAGAAGAAATTGACTACATATACGGACAAGTCACGGACATCGATACCGAAGACAAAATGGTTCTGCTCGCAAGTGGTGAAAAAGTGCCGTATGATGACCTCGTCATCGGATTAGGTTGTGAGGACAAGTATCACAACGTTCAAGGGGCAGCGGAGTTCACGTATAGCATTCAAACACTTGAAGAGTCACGTAAAACGCAACAAGCAATCAACGGCTTGCGACCTGGCTCGGTCGTCTCTGTCGTTGGGGCAGGACTGTCCGGTGTCGAACTCGCCAGCGAACTTCGTGAGAGCCGACCTGATTTGACGGTTCGTTTGTTCGACCGAGGTCCATCAGTGCTATCGTTCTTATCGAATCGGGTCTCGATGTATGTCCAGTCTTGGTTTGAAGAACATGGCGTTGAAGTCGTCAACAATGCGAACATCACACGCGTCGATGCCGATGGCTTATGGAACCATGAAGACTTGTTCCCGTCTGACTTGACCGTATGGACGGCCGGGATTCAACCGGTCGCTGTGGTACGTAATCAAGGTTGGGAGCTCGATGGGGGCGGGCGGGTCAAATTGACGGAACACCACTTCGTTCCCGGTTTGCCGGACGTCTTCATCGTTGGTGACAATGCAAGTTTGCCTTACGCACCGTCCGGACAACTCGCGGAAGCCCAGGCAGAACAAATCGTTCAAGTCCTTCTCTGCAAATGGAAAGGTGTTGCCTATCCAGAATTACCAGACATCAAACTGAAAGGGACGCTCGGCTCCCTCGGGAAGAAGGCTGGCTTTGGGGTGTTTATGGGGAAACAATCACTTACCGGTAAAGTTGCCCGTCTATTGAAGTCCGGTATTCTTTGGAAACATAAAGTCATCAAATAGACAGGAAAGAGTGGCAGTCGCCGGACTGCCACTCTTTTTATAACCTTATAACCGCTGTGCGGTATCCATCAACTGTGTCGAAGACGTTGCAATCTGCGTCGTTGCCCGCTTGAGTTCGGCAATCGACTCTACAATCTCATCGATGTCCCCTGCGAGACTCCCCATCTGTCCATCGGCATGTTCCGAGTCTCCGGAGATTTGCAGGAAGGCATCGGTCACTTGATTGATCCGCCCCATCGTCTGCTTCATCTCTTGTTCCGTCGAGAAGACACGACTCGACGTCTCTTCCATTTGATTCGTGAGTCGCTTCACTAAGTCCTCCACTTCTTCTGCCGCTTGTTTCGATTGACTCGCGAGCGTCCGTACCTCGGATGCGACGACTTGGAATCCTTTTCCTTGTTCTCCTGCCCGTGCCGCTTCAATCGCGGCGTTCAAGCTCAGCAGGTTCGTCTGATTAGCGATTTGTTTGACCGAATCCGCAATCGTCATAATTTCGTTCATCAACGTTTCGAGCGCCTTGATTTCTTGAGCCGAATCGGAAAGGTCACGCGCGATTTCATCGAGTCGCCCCGTCTCCGACAAAATCGTGTCTTTCCCACTCACCGATGAATGAAGTACCGTCCTCAGCTTTGTCTGTGTGAGTGAACTTGACTGTTTCATATCGTCTGCCCGCTCATTCATCGACTGAAAACTGGCCATGACTTCTTGTGAAAGGGCTGCTAAGTCTTCACTCGCCTGTTGAATCGCTTGACTGATTTCGTCTTTCACATGTTGCATCTGGTCACGAACGACGTCCGCTTCATCGTCAAACATCTCAAGCACGATTTGTTGCTCAAAGTTGAAGATTTTCGAAACAGCCATCATCAACTTCATTTTCGATCCCGCATCGAGCTGTTCGTGTTGAATCGATAAAACGAGTGTTTCGAATATCTTTTGAAAAGCGGCCATATACCACTTTCCTTTCAAACCAATAAAATAGTGACGTTTGGCAATGGCAAGACGTCTGTCAATGTACGCTTCATCGAGTTTTCCCTCAAACATCTCCATAATATGATTCGATAAGGTCAGTTTCAGTTTGTCCGATGACGAATGTTGCCGAATCAGCTCCCTCATTTCGCCAATCTTCTCAAGCTCTTCATAAAATACATCGACTAACTGTGGGGTCAATTGACGTAGTTCCTGTTGATAGGCGCGCAAATAAGCAAGATCTTCACGTTCGAGGCGAATCAACTGACGTTGTCGTTCCAACTCCTTTGGAAGTGCGATCAGCAAGTGCTCCATTTGGGACGAAGTGTCTAAATGGATCGGCATATTTCGTTTTCGGGCAAACATTAAACAGTCCTCCTTCAAAGAATGGATTCATTTAATTTTCAAAATATTATAAAAATTATGCAGGTTATGTTCAGTTTATGCCAATATACATAAGTTGTAAATTTATTTCCGGATAATAGGTAAATTAAAAACGAACCTTGTGTTTGCACGGTTCGTCAGCTTGCTCGATTGTTCATCACCTATTCATATTCGCTTCGCTTCTATCGCCGCGTACACTTTTCGTAATTGAACGACCCCTTCGTCAATCACTTCCCCGTCGAGTAAGACAAGTGGATAGAACCACTCATCGTCTTTAAGCGCCTGTGCAAACTCATCTTCACTCTGTTCGAAATCGATATACTCGAACGAAAAGGATTGCTCCGGATACTTTCGTCCGAGCGCACTTTGCAACCACTCATACGTCTCGGTCGAACTCGGTGCACCGACACAACTCGCGCATTGAACTTCTGCCCCATAAACCGTAATTTTCATTTTCATTCCCCCTCCAATCCATTATACAAAATCCTTCTACATCCCGATGAGGAAACGCTCAGCGTAAATGATTGAGAAACAATCTCAAACTTGCTAGAATAAAGTAGAACGAGAAAGGGGTAGATACCATGGAAATGTTTGATCAAGTCCAAGAAGTGCTCGATAAATTGCGTCCGTTCTTGCTTCGTGACGGCGGAGACGTCGAACTCGTTGATGTCGAAGAAGGCATCGTCAAGCTCCGTTTGATGGGTGCTTGCGGCAGCTGCCCGTCTTCAACAATCACGTTAAAAGCTGGTATTGAGCGTGCGCTCATCGAAGAAGTACCAGGCATCGTCGAAGTAGAGCAAGTATTCTAAGCAAAAAGGGAGACTTTCGTCATCCCTTTTTTTCGTGCTTCCATTCATCTAAACTCTCGACCATATAGGTTGGGAGTTTTTCTTGTTCCTGAATAAATGCCGGCCCATGTACACCTGAATTGACATGAAGCGTGCGAATGCCACCATCAATTCCGAACAAAATATCCGTATGATAGTTGTCCCCGACCATCACGACACTCTCTTTCGTCAACCCAATCATGTCCAGTGCAATCTCAATCATGACGGGTTCCGGCTTCCCGATAAAGAATGGTTCTTTTTCTGTCGTCACCGTTAAAACAGACGTCAGTGACCCGTTCCCAGGTAACAAACCACGTTCAGTCGGAATGGCGATGTCACCGTTCGTCGAAATGAATCGAGCCCCCGAACGGATAGCGATTGCTCCTCGTGCCAATTTTTCATATGTGATATGACGATCGAGGCCAATGACCACATAATCCGCTTTCGGTTCATCAGTGACGTGAAACCCACGAGATTCAAGCGCGAGACGAAGCCCATCTTCCCCAATCATATAGACGGTTGCCCCAGGAGACATCTTCTCGATATAAAATGCCGTCGCCATCGCACTCGTCAAGACGTTTTCCGCCTTCACATTCGCTCCCATCGAAATCAACTTATCGGCGATCTGCTGTTGCGTCATTGATGCGTTATTCGTGACGAACAAATACGGAACGCCTGTCGCCTCCAATTCATTCACGAAATCGACTGCCGCTTGAATCGGTTCCGTACCGGCATACATCGTACCGTCTAAATCAAACAAATATCCTTTAATCGGTTCCATCCAATCACTCGCTTTCTGGTAAAAATGCGGACACTGGTCCAAGTTCGACTTCTAAGTAGCGACGAACTTGCTCGGAGAACGCGGTAAATTCTTGTTTTGACGTCTTCAGCCACTCATCGAACCGCGATGCATCTGCATCGACAAACTCACGTACATAGTAAGTCCGCAATCCGACGAGTGCTTTTGTCGCATGTGCCGTCTTCTCATCGAGTACGCGTTCATCGAGTAGAATCTCGACAATGTCTTCATAGCTACCTGGGTCTCTCATGATAAATCCGTCAATCATCGAGTTCCCTACGTCGATAATCCCTTCCATGAGTAGTACGGCCATGCGTTGTTTCGCGAGCTCCACCGTAAACGCATCTCCGCTCAATTGATCGGTATGTGCCAACATCGTCTCGATTTGTTCCAGTGTCTGATTAATCTTCTCTCTATTCACAAAATACATGATGATCCCCCCTGCTGTTAATACTAATCTTTTTTCGTTCAGGAGAAAAGAATCTGTCCTATTTACATCATTTATAAAAATGTGATACACTAATCAACGGATTTAAACCTTAAAAAGTATAACACATTAAATAGATATAACGTGGAGGGTACAACACTATGGAACGTGAATTAGCATTAGAAATCGTACGGGCAACAGAAGCGGCAGCACTCGCTTCTTCGAAATGGATTGGTCGTGGGCAAAAAAATGAAGCCGACGACGCTGCAACTTCTGCTATGCGAGAGGTCCTTGGCACGGTCAACATGGATGCGACAGTCGTCATCGGAGAAGGTGAACTCGATGAAGCGCCGATGCTATACATCGGAGAACGACTCGGTACCACGTTCGGTCCCAAAGTAGACATCGCCGTCGACCCACTCGAAGGGACATCGATCGTTGCGAAAGGACTCGGTGATGCAATGGTCGTCATCGCTGTCGCGGATGAAGGTGCCCTCCTCCACGCACCAGATATGTATATGGATAAGCTCGTCGTCGGACCGAATTTGAAAGGGAAAGTCTCACTCGACGAACCACTCGAATCTATCATTGAAAAGGCAGCAAAGTATAACAACAAACGCATTGAAGAAGTGACCGTGATCATGCAAGACCGCGATCGCCACGAACATCTTCGTCAAGCCGTCATGAATGTCGGGGCACGTGTCAAGTTGTTCGAGGATGGCGACGTATCAGCCGGAATCGCGGCTGCCGTCAAAACGAACCCGATCGATATCTTCATTAGCACGGGTGGTGCCCCGGAAGGCGTCATCACGGCCGCTGCCGTCAAGGCACTCGGTGGCGACATGCAGGCCCGTCTTCATCCGATGAATGAAGAAGAGTCTGCTCGCGTCATTTCGATGGGATTAAAAGACCCGCTCCAACTCCTCACTCTCGACGACCTCGTCAAGAGTGATGACTGCATCTTTGCCGCAACAGGTGTCACGTCGGGTGAGTTGCTCGATGGCGTCAAGTTCTTGACGGATGATATCGTTGAAACGACATCGCTCGTCATGCGCTCGAAGACACGTACGATCCGAAAAGTCGTGGCCGAGCATTATTTATCATTGAAGCCCTACTTACAAAAAGCTGAAGTCAACGCCTAAACTAAAACGCCTTGCTCAATATGAGCGAGGCGTTTGTTTGATTAAAATCCTTGTTCTGTTCCATGCACCGGCTCGTCTGCACCAGTTATATGGTTGTCACGAATCGAGTCGTAAAATGTCGCATACGTTGTCGAGAAGTATGGTCCGATGAAGAAGAACCCGATTCCAAGTGTCAAGAGCCCGACGAGGAACCAGCCGAAGAAGGACAAGAAGAGCATGAATGCTTCCATCTTGTGACCGTCCATGAGGCGACGTGATTCTGTGATGGATTCAAGTGCCGACAGTTCAGGCTGGTCGCGCAAAATGTACGGTGTGAGCGAGTACGAGAATGCTTTGATGATTCCCGGTACGACGAGCAATAACGTCCATAACACGAGGAATACACCCATCACAAACGATGTAATGACATGTTTCACATAACGCATCTGAAACGGCTTGAACATCGTCGAGAGCGACGCCCCCTTTTCACGGGATACGCCGAGTGCGAGCCATGACCAACCGATGGCAAGTGGGGCGATCAAGATTTGCAAGACATTCGACACGAAACTTAACGTGAGGTCCGTCGACGTGAACGGTTCTGGTGAATTGACGTCCATCTCGGGAGCAAACCATTGCGGAATCCCATTGATGATGAGGAATAAGAGCGCCAACCCGGCCATCAACCACCATTTCCCTTTCAATGCTTGCCGTGCATGTTGTTTCCATTCAGATCTCATAGTAACCCATCCTTTTTCATAGTCTTACTATAGTGTACGTGAAAAGGTTGAAGTACGTTTCAAAAAATCATAAAAAAAGGGAAAGGAATTTCCCTTTCCGACTAGCGAATCATCACGTTACCTAAAAAGAACTGAGACATGGATAAGATCAATAGCAACACCCCGAGTGATAACACAAGATGTGATGCGACTTTAAAGACACGGCTTCGTAAGAACGAATGGCCGTATTCAAAGCGACGGATGATCAACACATGAAAGAGTTCAAACAGAATGACTGCCGCCGTAAAATAGAAGGTCATCATGATATGGAAACCAAAGAAGAGCATGGCCAATATCCCGAGTCCGAAGTTATGAATTCGATTATGGACGTCATCCCGATCCCCGACGGTCGTTTGTACATGTTGCATCCAATCACCTCACTCTAAAAACCAAAACTACGTAGTTATCCTTAATGACAATTTATCACATTTTTCCAACCTCAAAACTCGAAGTCACGACTTTTTACCTAAACGAAATATTTGGAAATCAATTGTAATAAAAAAAGTGCTGACGTCTCAGCACTTCACGCATTTGATTCTTCTGTCTTGTTGAATTTCCGCTTCAACTTCAGTTTTTGCTTCGTTCCACCAAAGACAGGTCCACTCTCTTCTTCATTGATTTCCGTTTCTTTCTTCAAAACGAAATATGGACAACCAAAATTACAATATTCGTATACGTAGTCCATCACGTGATCAATCCGGTTCTCGTACGTCGCCAATTTGGATTTCGGTTCATAGAATCCTTTCAACCGCAATTGACCATGTCCCCAATCACCTACTATATAGTCGTATTTATCAAGCACGTCACTATATCGTGCGATAAACGCTTCTTCATCGAAGCCGTCTCGTTTTTCTTCTAAGACGGTATAACCGTGGCGATTCACTCGAATCATCGCTCCCACCTCCACTCTGTTATCATAGCATGTCACCATCGATGCGCTCTATCCTTTTCGAATCACTTCATGACGGGCGACAATGGTTTCCCGTAATACGTCCCGCAATAACTCAGGCATGAAATATCGTTTCGGTTGGTCTGCCAAATATGGGAGAAGCGGACCGAATGTCAACATATCGACCGTCGCGACGCGGTATGACCGGTTCAGATCCAAGAGCTGTCCCATCACATAAACTTGTCCATCGCGTTGCTCGATTTGATAGAGGCTCGGTTCTCCGAGAACGGTACCTCTGAATCCTAGACCTCTCACATGCATATTCGTGAACGTTTCTTCGTTTACATCATGTAAAAAACGTGCCAACGTTTTGCCGTCTAATGTCAGAACACAAGGGTTGATTGGATGCGGACAAATGTGGTGCAACATATTCAACGTCACTTTCCCGGGAGCAAGTCCTTCTAGCACAACACCGGAAGGGATAATCCCGACGTCTGCCTCACACCAGTCGACCATGCCTTCTACAAGCAAATCGCTGAGAGGGGAGTGTCCAAACCAATCTGACGTGTACCCGTCCGTTTCAGCAATTGTAATGTCAAGAAGTCGTTCGGCCTCTGCCCTTTCCGTATGCAACAAACTCAATGTATCCGGACTATCAGATTGATGTGCTAGTTCGTGCAGACGTGCTTCTTTTGCCACAACTTTCGTCCCGTCAATCGTCAGCGTGACTTCCCCGACATACTTGCCATACTTCCCTGCCTGTGCGATCAGCACACCGTTCGTCGTTACACCTTCATCTAAGACGTGATGTGTGTGTGCACCGAGAATGACGTCGATTTCAGGAAACATCTCAGCTAATCGCTCATCCCCAAAAAATCCGAGGTGACTGAGCGCGATGATGACGTCACAATGCGCCAACTGCTTCAACGCTCGCTTCGTCGCGTCCAATGGCGACTCAATTTGCCATCCGAGCTCTGGATACAACTCTTCATATGGAGCAGTCACACCAAACAACCCGATTTTTAAATCATCTTGCTCGAGAACGAGCGTCTCCTCGACCCAATCCGGTCGTGAACCGTCACCCTCATACACATTTCCAAGTAAAACAGGAAATGTCGCTTCGTCATACAGCTCGGCTAGCCAATCATGAGGGAACGTAATCCCTTCGTTGTTCCCGATGGTGACAGCCGTCGGTTGGAGCCGCTCAAGTAATCGAACGTTCAACTTCCCACGCGTCACTTCAGTCGCCGGATGTGTGCGATCGGCATGATCTCCTAAATCAAAGTACAGCGTGTCGTCAGTGCGATGTTCTTCTAAAAATGAAACAAGTTTCGGCCATTGGTCGAACTTTGAGTGAAGATCATTGTAGTGAAAAATAGTAAGTATCGTCACGGCCATCCCTTCTTTCTAAAACAAACTGATTTGTCTCGGTGCAAGCTCATATTCGAGCCCAAGAATTTCAATTAGACGCTTCGCATTCGGCGCTGCATCCCCGGCCGAGTTGTTGTTAAAGTATACATACACGTCTTTCGCCTCACGGTCAATCTCGCGAAGTGAAACAGCCAATTCCTGAAGTTCCTCCTCGCTATACCGATACAGACAACGAACGTGCCGCCATTCTTGACTCGTCATACCCGGCTTTTTAAGCCATCCGGATGTGTTTCGTCCATGCAATCGAACGACCGCGACGTCAGGATTTGTCACGACCGGTACGAAGGGGATGCTACTCTCTTTCGTCTGGGGCTCATCACAAATCGTGTTGATGAAGCGTTGTTCAGCTAAAAATTGAAGCGTACGGTCTCGGAACGCTTCGGAGAACCAAGAAGGATTTCGAAACTCGACGGCAATCTCATAGTCGGAAAGCTCGGCACGTATTGTTCGTAAATAATCGAGATGCGGTTTTGAGACATCGAACCAAGGCGGTAGTTGAACGAGAACAGCTCGTAATTTCCCTGACTTTTTCAATGGGTCGACAGAAACGCGATATCGTTCAAACAACTCAACTAGTGGCGTTTTCGGTTCACGATCGTGTCCGCTCATTTCCCTGGAAACTTTCACGATGAATTGGAAGTGGTCCGGTGTCTCAGCATCCCACTTCTCGAAATTTTTCACAGGTTGTATTGCATAAAATGTCGAATCAACTTCAACGGTCGGAAAATGACCCGCGTACGTTGAAAGTTTTTGTTTTCGTTCTTCTGGAGTTGTATATAACAGATCATGGTCCCCCCAACCCGTCACACCAATGTAAATCATAGCGTCCTCCTTTACGATTCTGAAATAGCGGCTGCCTTTCGCTTCGACCAGTTCCATGTCCCTGTATATGTGATCAACAATAAGACAAGACCCATGATGAACGGATAGCGCATATCGATATCAAAGGCAATACCTGCCAAAGTCGGCCCTAAAATGTTTCCGATACTCATATACGCATTGTTCATCCCCATCGCGAGCCCCTGCTCATTTCCTGCCAGTTTCGAAACAAGCGTATTCAACACCGGTCGTAAAATCGAGGTCGATAAGAAGATGACGAGCGTTACAGCGAAGAACAACATGTATGTCCCTGCGAATAAAGACAACAAAAAGCCAAAGGAAGCAAGCGCGATGAAGGCGAGCACGACCTTGACCTCTCCCAAGAGTTCAACGAGACGATCTACTGCAAATAATTGAACAATGACGCTAACAATTCCTGTCCCGGTCACCATGATAGCAATCTCTTGTGGTGTCGCACTGAACATCTCACTGACATATAGCCCAAGCACCGATTCATACGCCATTAGTCCAAACGCCATGACCAAGTTGATGACCAACACGAAAAAATAAGGCTTTCGCGTCGACATGACCAGTTGTGTCGGCAACGACTCTTTTACCGTCGGTGCCTTGTATGGAGCACGGTCAGGTTCTTTCAGGAGAAGTATCGAAGAAATGACGGCAATAAAGGATACAACGGCTGAAACGAGCAACGGTGCCTTCAATCCGAATTCGGCAAAAAATCCACCAATCCCTGGCCCGACCACGATTCCAAGCGACATTGCCGCGGAAATATAACTGTTCCCTCGAGCTCGTTGCTCCAGTGTCGTGATATCCGCCACATAGGCAAAAATGGCTGGAATCAATAGCGCAGCACCGACACCCCCGATGGCACGAGACACGAGAAGGACCGTCAAGTTATCGGATAGATAAAAGACACCCATTGAGATCGTGAATCCAATCAGACCCAAAATAATCATCAATCGACGTCCATAAACATCTGCCCATTTTCCGGCAATCGGTGACATGACAAGTTGGGCACCCGCAAATACGGAAATCATGAGTCCGGCGGCCGTTCCCCCTTCGCCGATCATCTTTAAGTAGTCCGGAATAATCGGTATGATGATCCCGAATCCAGCGACGGCGATAAACATGTTCAACATGAGGATCGCCAATTGTTTTTTTTGTTTTGTCGTCAATGCATGTCACTCCCTTTTCATCTCTTCATTTTACTGTTTGTGCTCGGGTATGGGCAAACAATAAGACAGAAAAAAAGCCCATCCTTGACCAAAGGATGGGCAAAACTTAAGAGATGCGTGATTGTGCAAGCGATTCTTGGGTTCCACTCTTCGGAAGAAGAAGCGTGATCGCATACACGATCATCGTCGGAACCGCCCAAGCAAGACCAATGTCCGCCATTGGCAAGCTAGTGATCCAAGCTGTTGCCGCAGAAGGTTGGATGCCGTTCCACGTTTCGAAGATTGAAAAAACGAGGGCTGTATAGATCGTCGCTTTCATCGCCACACCAGGGTTGCGTTGAAGACGTTCCGTCACCGATACGAGCACAAGGGCAATCATGACCGGATAGAGAAGCGTGAGAAGGGGGATCGCGATTTGAATCAACGTACCCAATCCGACGAGTGAAATTAAATAACCGAACAATGTAGTCGCAACGACGACATGGTGATACTTGAGTGAATCAAACTGATTACTGATAAAGCGTGAGAACTCTGAAATGAGTCCGACCGCTGTCGTCAAACAAGCAAGGAAGACCGCTAATCCGAGAGCAAGCATTCCGACTTGTCCGTAAGACGTACCAGCAAACGCTTGAAGAAGGCTTGCACCACTCGTCGTCCCTTCAGCGACCGCCATGTTTGCTCCGATTGATCCGAGCGAGATGTAAACGAGCATCAAACAGGTTACGGCAAGCATACCTGCAGAGCGAAGAAGAGATGATGCTTCTTTTTGATCACTCAATCCATTGGCTTTCAACGTGACGAGGACGATTGCCCCAAAGACGAGGGCCCCGAATACATCCATCGTCAAATAGCCTTGTTGGAAACCTTGACCGAGCGCACCGACCCACGTCTCAAATCCTGCCGCCGGAGCTCCTGGCTCTCCGAGCGGTGCGATGAGGTTCGTGAGCCCAATCGACGCGAGCAAGAACAAGAGGATTGGTGTGATGATGCGTCCGATGACTTCAATCAACTTTTGAGCACGGAGCGTCAAGAAGAACGTCAACCCGAAGAAGACGGTCGAACTCATCGCAAGTGTCAAAGTAGAAGGTGAATCGAGAAACGGAACGAGTCCCATTTCATACGTGACAGCGGCCGTACGCGGGATTCCGAAGAATGGTCCGATGGCCACATACATTAATCCCGTCAAGATGAGTGCGAGACGTTTAGGAATATAACGAGCAATTTGATCTGTTCCACCGCCGACCCGAGCGACTGCGAACAAAGCAAGAAGCGGTAAACCGACACCCGTAATGACGAACCCGATCATCGCCGGTACGAGATTTTCTCCCGCCAAGGCGCCGAGCTCTGGTGGGAACAGCAAGTTCCCGGCCCCAAAGAATAAAGCAAAAATCGTAAACGCTAACGGGAACAATGTCGATTTTTTCATACAACTACCTCCATACACTTGATATTCCGAACGACTTAACAAAAAAATAATAACTAAATTTTCTGACAATATATCGCTTGGTCTATTTCATTATACACACTTCCTACTGTTTGACCACCCCATCTACAAAATTAGAGGTTTAATTTTTAAAAAGGTGGATTTCATAAAAAAACTCCCCTGAAATCTACAAGGAAGTCGTAAGCGCTTAATACTTAATATCGAACGAACGGAAAGCTTGATTTTCTGTTTCCTTCTCCTCAATCTTTTCGACCCCGACGAAACGGTTACCGTCTTTCACAGCTTTTTTAAAGGCTTCAATGTCTTGTTCTGGTCCTTCTACATGAAGTTCGACTGTCCCATCACTTTGATTTCGAACCCAACCTTTGATTCCGTATTGTTGTGCGGTCTCTTGTGAAAAATACCGAAACCCGACTCCTTGGACACGTCCAGATACAATCAAATGTTTAGCGACGACTCTCATTCTATTTTCCCCCTTCATTTTGACAAAGATGTTTAGACGTCCTTACTTTAGGAAACAGTATTTAAGTAAAATAATGGAATTGGAGTGGTTTTATGAATGACTTTATTAATTTCGTGACAACGATTTCGGACTGGCTTTGGGGCGTGCCCATCATCTCGTTACTCGTCTTATCCGGTGTCTTCCTCACGATCAAGCTCGGCTTCTTTCAGTTTCGTTATCCAATCTACATATTCAAGCAAACGTTTGGCAGCATCTTCAAAAAACCAAAAGGTGAAGGCGACATCAGCCCGAGACAAGCATTGACATCAGCCCTCTCTTCAACAGTCGGGGCCGCGAACATCATCGGTGTACCTGCAGCGATTATGTTCGGGGGACCGGGTGCCATCTTTTGGATGTGGGTCATCGCCATCATCGGCATGGCCATCAAATTCTCAGAGAGCGTGTTGGCCGTTCACTATCGTGAAAAAAATGATGCCGGCGAATTCGTCGGGGGGCCGGTCTATTACATAGCAAAAGGACTTCGGTGGAAATGGCTCGCAACTTGGTTCGCTTTCGCGCTTATGATCGAACTCATTCCGAGTATCATGGTTCAAGGAAACGCTGTTAGCTCCGCAGTCCGTGAAACATTCAATGGGAATACGCTCATCACTGGCATTCTCATCGCTTGTCTCGTCGGCATCATCGTCTTCGGAGGACTGAAGCGCATCGCCAAAGTGACCGAGGTCGTCGTACCCGGTATGGCACTCATTTATGTCGGAGCCGGACTCGTGATCGTCTTGATGAACCTGTCTGAAATCCCCGACGTGCTCAGTCTCATCTTCTCTTATGCGTTCGAGCCAATGGCAGCGTTCGGTGGATTCGCTGGGGCCGCAGTCGCCGAGACGATTCGTTGGGGCTTCGCCCGCGGACTCTATTCGAATGAAGCAGGTCTTGGGACGGCACCAATCGCTCATGCCGCCGCACAGACTGACCATCCGGTACGACAAGGGTTCTGGGCGGTCATCGGTATCGTCATCGACACGCTCATCATCTGTAGCACGACCGCATTCGTCGTTCTCTCTTCAGGTGTCTGGACGGCTGACGGTGCGATGGAAGACCCTGCTGCCTTGACGACAATCGCTTTCCGCGAATACTTCGGTTACACAGGAAGTTTACTCGTCACGATCTCACTCATCTTCTTCGTGCTCTCGACGATCATCGTCATCATCTTTTACGGCTCACGTCAGGCCGAGTACTTGTTCGGGTTGACGGCAGGTAAGGTCATGAAGGCGGTCTATATCGTCTCCATCGTCATCGGTTCGATCGGTGGAGCGCAGATGATCTGGAACTTCCTCGACTTGATGCTCGCGATGATTCTCATCCCGAACATGATTGCCGTCCTACTTTTAAGCAGTGAAGTAAAACGATTGACGAACGAGTTCTTTACGTCAGAGAAGTATTATAAAAAAGATATCGCCGAAGAAAAGGCGTCTTAACCAACAATCCGACTGCTCGCGCAGTCGGATTTTTTTAGGATGCGGGTTCGACCTTCTCGATTCCCGCCTTGATGGCTTGTACCGACGCATCAAACTTCTGTTGTTCTTCGTCCGTCAATTCAATCTCGATGATCTTTCGAATACCGCTCCGGTCAATCAAGGCCGGTACGCCGATATGCACGTCACTCGCCCCGTATTCGCCGTCTAAGTGGGCGCCGATCGTCACGACAGAGTTTTCATTTCGCACGATGGCCCGAATGATGCGAAGCAAACCGACCCCAATCGCATAGTAGGCAGCGTTCTTATGCTCAATGATTTGATAGGCGGCGTTTCGTACCTCTGAATAGATGGCTTCCAAGTGTTCAAACTGATACTTTTCATTTTCAGCTAACAGTTCATCGATACTCTTCCCATAGATGCGGGCGTTATGCCATGCGACAAAACCGGTATCGCCATGTTCGCCCATGTAGTAGGCATGACAGTTCCGTGATGACAATTCGAAATAGTCTCCAAGTTTGTAGCGGAGTCGTGCCGTATCCAGCACGGTGCCTGAACCGATAACGCGTTCTTTCGGTAAGCCCGATGCTTTCCAGGCGACGTGCGCCATCACATCGACCGGATTCGTAGCGACGACTAAGATGCCGTCGAATCCGCTCTTCATCAAGTCTTCTGTCACGGTGCGGACGACCTTGGCGTTTTGGTCGACGAGGTCCATCCGCGTCTGACCCGGCTTTTGTGCTGCCCCTGCCGTGATGACGACAATGTCTGCGTCTTTACAATCCGAGTAATCACCTGCCCAAATCCGGACCGGTGTCGGGGCGAAGGAGATGCCGTGATTGAGGTCCATCGCCTCCCCTTCCGCCTTGGCATGGTTCGAGTCGATTAAGACGAGCTCTTCACAAAGGGCAGCCGTCGATAATTGATAGGCAAAACTGACCCCAACCCAACCGGCACCGATGACGGCGATACGGGTGATGTCTTTTGGGTCAATATGATCTTTATCCAGAATATGTGACATATAAATCCTTCCTTTCCATGAATCATTCTCTTGTTTAGCATACCCTACATACGGGATAGACATAACAAAAAACGGACCCCTTTTTTTAAGGAGTCCGTCCTTTAAACGATTATCCAATCGATCCTTCCATCTCGAACTTGATGAGACGGTTCATTTCGACCGCATATTCCATTGGTAATTCTTTTGTGAATGGCTCGATGAAGCCCATGACGATCATTTCTGTCGCTTCTTCTTCCGAGATTCCACGGCTCATGAGGTAGAAGAGTTGCTCTTCTGACACTTTTGAGACTTTCGCTTCGTGCTCGAGTGAGACTTGATCGTTCAAGATCTCGTTGTACGGAATTGTATCTGACGTCGACTCGTTGTCCATGATGAGCGTGTCACACTCGATGTTCGAGCGCGCGCCCTTCGCCTTACGGCCGAAGTGGACGATTCCACGGTATGATACTTTTCCGCCTTGTTTCGAAATCGATTTCGAGACGATTGACGACGACGTGTTCGGTGCGAGGTGAATCATTTTCGCGCCTGCGTCTTGGTGCTGTCCTTTACCAGCGAGGGCGATCGAGAGTGTCATCCCACGTGCGCCTTCCCCTTTCAAGATGACAGCCGGGTATTTCATCGTGAGTTTCGATCCGATGTTTCCATCGATCCACTCCATCGATCCACCCGCTTCACAGACAGCACGCTTCGTTACCAAGTTGTAGACGTTGTTCGCCCAGTTTTGGATTGTCGTGTAACGGCAGTATGCATCTTTGTTGACGAAGATCTCGACGACCGCTGAGTGAAGCGAGTTCGTTGTGTAAACCGGTGCCGTACATCCTTCGACGTAATGAACCGATGCGCCTTCGTCGACGATGATGAGCGTACGCTCGAACTGACCCATGTTTTCCGAGTTGATACGGAAGTAGGCTTGGAGCGGTTGCTCGAGTTTCACGCCTTTTGGTACGTAGATGAACGAGCCACCCGACCAAACAGCTGAGTTGAGGGCCGAAAACTTGTTGTCCGTCGGCGGGATCAACTTCCCGAAGTACTCTTTGAAGATCTCTTCGTCTTCTTTGAGTGCTGTGTCTGTATCTTTGAAGATGACGCCTCTTTCTTCGAAGTCTTCTTGCATGCTGTGGTAGACAACCTCAGACTCATACTGAGCCGAGACACCGGCCAAGTATTTTTGCTCTGCTTCTGGGATACCGAGCTTGTCAAACGTACGTTTGATTTCTTCCGGTACCTCGTCCCATGAGCGTTCTGTCTTCTCAGATGGTTTGACATAGTAAGTGATTTCGTCGAAATCAAGTGCCGAGAGGTCTCCGCCCCATGTCGGCATCGCCATCTTGTTGAAGTGATCCAACGACTTCAAACGGAAGTCGAGCATCCATTGTGGCTCTTCTTTCATGCGCGAGATCGTCTCTACGATTTCTGTCGTCAAGCCGCGGCCTGAACGGAAAATCGAAACGTCCCGATCATGGAAGCCGTATTTATAATCGCCAATTTCCGGCATATTCTTTGCCATATCGGTCTCCTCCTTCTCCTTACGCGTCCTCGTCTACTCCTTTTTCAAGCGCTTTCCACGCGAGCGTGGCACACTTGATTCGAGCCGGGAATTTCGATACGCCTGAGAGCGCCTCGATATCACCGAGGTCAAACGTATCCGTGTCGTATTCTTTACCTTGAACCATTTCAGAGAAGATGTTGGCGAGTTGAAGCGCCTCTTCTACTGTTTTTCCTTTAACGATTTGGGTCATCATCGATGCCGAGGCGAGACTGATGGAGCAACCTTCCCCTTCAAACTTCGCATCTTTGACGATGTCGTCTTCGACTTGTAGTTGAAGGCGAAGTGAGTCCCCACACGTCGGGTTGTTCAAGTCCACCGTCACGCCATCTTCGATGACGCCACGGTTTCTTGGGTTTTTATAGTGATCCATGATGACCTGGCGGTACAACATGTCGAGATTATTAAAACTCATAATTGAAATACTCCTTCGTTTGACGTAATCCTTCGATGAAGCGGTCGACTTCTTCTTTTGTATTGTACAAATAGAAGCTCGCCCGTGCCGTCGATGATTGCTTCAAAAGACGCATGAGTGGTTGTGCACAGTGGTGACCGGCACGAACCGCGATGCCTTGCATATCGAGAACGGTCGCGAGGTCGTGCGCGTGCACGTCCTTCAAGTTGAACGTGACGAGGCCGACGCGATCTTCAGGACCGTAAATCTCAATCCCTTCAATCGTTTTCATCTGCTCGATCGCATAAGTTGCGAGTTCACGTTCGTGTGCTTCGACGTTCTCAAGACCGATTTCTTCTAAGAAATCGATGGCTGCCGCAAGTCCGACCGCCCCGGCGATAATCGGTGTACCCGCTTCGAAGCGATACGGGATGTCTTTCCACGTCGATTCATATAAATCGACATAATCGATCATCTCGCCACCGAACTCGACCGGCTCCATGTTTTTGAGAAGCTGTTTCTTCCCGTATAAGACACCGATTCCAGTCGGTCCGAGCATCTTATGCCCAGAAAAGGCGAGGAAATCACAATCGAGCGCTTGGACATCAAGTTTACGATGCGGTGCACTCTGTGCGGCATCGACGACCATGACGGCACCCAACTCATGCGCAAGTCGAGTGACTTCGGCAATCGGGTTGATCGTACCGAGCACGTTCGAGACGTGACTCATCGCGACGATTTTTGTACGATCCGATAAGACCGCTTGAACCGCATCGAGTGTGACACGTCCATCCGGCGTAAGTTCGACATATCGAAGCGTTGCGCCTTTTCGCTTGGCGAGTTGTTGCCACGGGATTAAGTTCGCATGGTGTTCCATCGGAGTGAGGACGATTTCGTCGCCTGCACCGACATTCGCATCCCCGTAGCTCGACGCGACCAAGTTGATCGCCGTGGTCGTTCCACGAGTGAAAATGATTTCTTCAGGAACCGCCGCATGGATGAACGAGCGGACGCGTTCGCGTGCTCCTTCATATGCATCCGTCGCTTGCGTCCCGAGCGTATGGACGCCACGATGCACGTTCGAATGGTTGCGACGATAATAGTCCTCGATCGCCTCGATGACAGCGAGCGGCTTTTGTGAGCTCGCCGCGCTATCAAGATAAACGAGCGGGTGTCCATTGATTTCCTGATCTAAAATCGGAAACTGTTCACGAATCGAGGCGTTCAACATCTTAACGTACTTTCCCTTCGATGACTTCGCGGAGACGGTCTTTGACCGAATCGATTGCGAGTTCTTCGACGACAGGCGTCAAGAATCCGTGAATGATTAAACGCTCTGCCTCTTGGCGAGACAATCCACGGCTCATCAAGTAGTACAATTGAACATCATCGACACGACCGACTGACGCTGCGTGACCTGCCATTACGTCATCTTCATCGATGAGAAGAATCGGGTTGGCATCACCACGTGCTTTTTCAGAGAGCATCAAGACGCGCTCTGTTTGTACACCGTTCGATTTTGACGCACCGTGGTGAATCATCGATGTCCCGCTGAAGATCGCAGTCGCTGCGTCTTTTTGAACACCGTGAATCATGATGAACCCTTCAGATGCTTTCCCGAAGTGGTCGGTACGGATGTTGAAGTTTTGTTTTTGTGCACCGCGACCGATCGTCACAGCTTTTGTATCCGAATACGTGTTGTCACCGACGAGGTGAGTCTTCGTCTCGACGACCGAGTTCCCGTCGTTCATGTGACCGAGCGCCCAATCGAGGCGACCGTTCGCATAGACGACACCGCGACGGTTCATGAACGTGAGTGCTGACTCAGCGAGCTGATCGACACCACCGAAGACGACTTTCGCGTTCTCTCCAGCGAACACTTCCGTCACGACGTTGACCGTGTGCGGTTCGTTCGTACCAGAAAGGAAGTTTTCGATGTATGTCACTTCACTGCCTTCGTCTGCGACGAGGATCGTGTGGTGATAGAGGGCGCCGTTCGCCTGTTCCATCGTGAAGATCGCTTGGAGCGGATCTTTTAATTGCGTGTTTTTCGGTACATAGATAAACGCACCACCATTTGTGAGGGCAGCATTTAACGCCGAAAGACGCTCTTCATCGACACGTACGCCTTCTGTCATGAAATATTTCTCAACGAGCTCAGGATGTTGCTCCATCGCTTCTTTGATTCCCATAAATAAGACGCCTTCTGGCATCGATAATTCGTTATAGACGATATGACCGTTGCGTTCAACGAGCACGTTTGTCCGGTGGTCTCCGAGAAGTGATTCGATGTCTGCTGTCAAACCGTCTTTCGTTTCGAGTTCGACATCTCCCGCTGTGAAGTCCCACTTATCGATCTTAATCTTTTCAACTTTTGGCAAAGCAAGTGTCGGCGCAAGTTCTGCTGCCTCTTTACGACGGTTGACCATCCATGCTGGTCCACCGAGCGCTTCTGCACGTGCCGACAACGCTTGTGCATCCAATTCAAATTGTACGGTCATCGTACAGCCTCCTTACGCTTCTGTGTCTACTGTCATTCCAAGTTCTTGCTTCACCCAGTCGTAACCTTCTGCCTCGAGTCGTTGTGCGAGCTCTTTACCACCAGACAAGACGATTTTCCCGTCCATCATGATGTGTACAAAATCTGGCTCAATATAGTTGAGGAGACGTTGATAGTGCGTGATGATCAAGCAGCCAAACTCTTCTGAGCGCATTTCGTTTACACCTTTGGCGACAACTTTTAGAGCATCGATATCAAGTCCAGAGTCGATTTCATCTAAGATGGCGATGTTCGGTTGAATCATCATCATTTGAAGAATTTCGTTACGTTTCTTCTCACCGCCTGAGAATCCTTCGTTTAAGTAACGGTGTGCCATTTCAGAAGGGATTTCGAGAAGCCCCATCTTCGCATCGAGTTCACGGATGAACTTCATGAGCGAGATTTCTTGACCTTCTTCACGACGTGAGTTGATTGCTGAACGCAAGAAGTCCGCGTTTGTGACACCGCTGATTTCAGCCGGGTACTGCATCGCAAGGAACATCCCTGCTTGTGCGCGCTCGTCGACTTCCATCTCGAGGACATCTTCGCCGTTTAATTCGACGCTTCCCCCAGTGACCTCATAAAGTGGATGGCCCATGAGTGCTGATGCGAGTGTTGATTTACCAGTCCCGTTCGGACCCATGATGGCATGAATTTCGCCACCTTTAATTTCTAGGTTAAGACCTTTGACAATCTCTTTTCCTTCGATTGAGACGCGGAGGTCATCAATTTTCATTTGTGGTACGTTAGACATTCGGATACCCCTTCCGTATTTTCTCGCCAAATTGTTTGGCGTAGATTAGATATATTCTAATCTTAGACTAGTCGATTTTTTATTTCAAGCGACTCACCTTACGATTCATTCTCAATAGAATGATAAAAGTTGAGAATGCTAATAGTAGGAAATCAAGACATTAGCCGGCAGTCTCCTCCACGAGTGCGAGAACAGCTTTTCGTTCTCGTACAGCAGCGGCGAAGAAGAAGGAACCGCATCCTGTCAATATCGCCAAACTACCGAATACCGGAAGCGAAGATTGACCAAACGTATCGAGTAACACGCCCCCGATAATCGGCCCAATCGTCTGTCCGAGCGACGTCAATCCCATCGCTCCAAAATAAGTTCCCCGCAAATGTTCCGGCGCAAGTTCATCCGTTAAGACGTCCGTCATCGTGAACATCAACACTTCACCGACCGTGAAAATGACCATTGCGACAAAGAGGACCCATTCCACTGTAGCAAATCCAATCAACAACAGCCCGAACGATAGTGTCGAGATGCCGAAAAAGAGCGATTTGATCGGGGACACACGAATCCCGAAACGCATAATCGGATACTGGACGATGAGGACCGTGATGGCGTTCGTCGTCAATAAGTAAGCAAATAATCTTGAGCCGTCTTCTAACCCATCACTCAGCGCAATGAATTGAGGAAGTGTCGAATTGAACTGACTGTAGCCGATGATTGCAAAAATCATGCCGATGATGACCGCCCGAAACGTCCGATCGTCCCGCAAGACGCGGAATGTCTCCGTCAGGCGCGGACGTACCTTTACTCCATCCCCTTCTTCAAACGGATATTTATAGAATAAGAATGAGATGATCATGCCGTATATGATGTAGACGGCGGTCACGACAAAAAAGGCGGTCTTCACACCAGTTAGTGACAACACGACTGCTAACAGTGGTCCGATGGCTGCGGCGATGTTGATCATAAAGTAACGGACGTTATAGACGATGACTCGCTCTTCTGCCTGAGTCGTGTCACTGATGAGTGCACGTGAAGCCGGTTCTAGGAAAGAGCGTGACATCCCCATCAAAATCGATAGCATGTAAAACCAAAATAGCTCTGTCGCGAGCGCAAGCCCTGCGAACGTGACGGCATTGAGCACGATCCCGATGAGCATGAGCTGTTTTCGTCCATAGCGGTCAGATAGCGTCCCTCCAAAGAAACTCATGAACAGGCCCGAAAGTGCCGTCACGGCAAAGATCGTTCCAATCACACTCGCTGAAAAGCCGAGCGTGGCCAAATAAATCGCAAAAAATGGCATGACAAAAAACGTCGCCAGTCGTGCAAAAAACGTCCCGAACAAGACGCCCCACGTCAGTGGATGAATCTGTCTGAACTTCATCCAAATCCCCCCTTTTCTTTCATATATGTAGTGTACTTCTCTTCATGAAAGAACACTAGACAAAAAAAGACTCAGGGGATGACCCCTGAGTCGAGCTGATTTATTGTTGTACCGGTACGACCGCACCTTTGTATTCGTCTAAGATCCATTGCTGTGTCTCTTCAGACGTCAACACTTCGAGGAGTGCCTTGACACGCTCATCTTCTTCGTCCCCTTCACGTGTGACGATTAAGTTGACGTATGGTGAATCTTCCCCTTCAAGTGCGATGGCATCTTCAAGCGGGTTGAGACCTGCGTCAATCGCATAGTTCGTATTGATAAGGACCGCATCGCCTTCTCCATTTTTAAATGCCGTTGTGAGTAAAGTCGCTTCTACGTCCGTCTTGAACTCTAAGTCTTTCGGGTTGTCAACGATATCAGATACTGTCGCATCGACTGTTTTGCCTTCTGCGAGTGTGATGAGTCCTTCTGATTGGAGCATCGTAAGAATTCGTCCGTGGTCAGCGACCGATGAACTCATGATGATTTCTGCCCCTTCCGGAAGTTCATCGAGCGATTTGTAAGTTTGTGAGTAGACCCCGATCGGCTCGATGTGGACGCCACCTGCTGAGGCGAATTTGTAATCTTTGTTCTCAGCCATTTGTGACTTGAGGTACGGCTCGTGTTGGAAGTAGTTCGCATCGAGCTCCCCGCTCGCGAGCGTCTTGTTCGGAAGTACGTAGTCTTGGAACTTCTTGATTTCAAGCTTGTACCCTTTTGCCTCATATTCTTCTTGGACGTGCTCTAAAATCTCAGCGTGCGGTACGTTCGATGCACCGACGATCAATGTTTTTTCATCGCCAGACCCCGAGTCTGCCTCTTCTCCGCCGCAAGCCGCGAGAACCGTGAATGCTGATAAAGCTGTCAATCCGAGTACTGTTTTCCAAGTTTTCATAATGAATCCCTCCAAATAATATATGTTGTATTAAGCTGAACGTTTATCAATTTTTGTAACGAGTCGGTCACCGATGAACTGGATGACGAACACGATCAACAAGATGAGCACCGTCGCCACGAACGTGACGTCGTTTTGTGAACGCTGGAACCCTTCCAAATAGGCCAAGTTCCCGAGACCGCCGCCTCCGACGACTCCGGCCATCGCCGTATAGCCGACGATTGCAACGATGGTCACTGTAATCCCGGAGACGAGCGCCGGGAGCGCTTCAGGAATTAACACTTTATAGATGATCTGCCATTTCGTCGCTCCCATCGACTCTGCCGCCTCGATGACCCCGCGGTCTACTTCGCGAAGCGCAAGTTCGACCATTCGAGCATAGAACGGTGCCGCGCCGATGATGAGCGCCGGAAGCGCCGCCGTCGAACCGAGCATCGTATCGAGTAAGAACAGCGTGAACGGGATGAGTAAGATAATCAAAATGATGAACGGGATCGAACGGAACACGTTGACGATCGCGCTGACAAAGACGTAAATCGGACGATTCTTCAATAATAGCGATTCGTTTGTAATATAGAGAACCAAACCTAAAGCGAGTCCGATCAAAAATGTCGCGACGCCTGCGACGAGCGTCATATACAACGTCTCCCATGTCTGTTCCATCATGATTTGCCAGTCTACGTTAGGAAACATCGCTTTCCACCTCCACTTCTACGGATTGCGAACGAATCGATGCGATGGCGCGTTCGATTTCACTTGCTTCCCCAATCAATTGGATGAATAGCGTGCCGAGCGCACCGACTTGTGATTGTGTCACGTTCCCGCCGATGATGTTGAATCCGATGTCATGTGTTTTAAGAACGTCAGACAAAATCGGGTGCTCTGCCGTCTCGTTCAAGAATTTCAATTTGACGACTTGACCGCTCGGGTACCGTTCCTTCAAATGTTCGAACGTGAGCGACAAATCGTCGACTGCTCCGATTTGTTTGACGAACTCTTTCGTGATCAGTTGTTCCGGATGTTGGAACACATCAGAGACTTGACCCGTCTCGACGACTTTTCCTGCTTCCATCACGGCGACTCGGTGACAGATCTTTTGAATCACGTGCATCTCATGCGTGATGAGGACGATCGTCAATCCGAGTTTTTTATTGATGCTGACGAGCAGCTCGAGAATCGAATCCGTCGTCTTTGGGTCGAGTGCACTCGTTGCTTCGTCACAGAGGAGCACCTCTGGATCTGTAGCGAGCGCGCGTGCGATCCCGACTCGCTGCTTTTGACCGCCCGATAATTGTGACGGATAGCTGTCCTCGCGACCGGCCAATCCAACGAGTTCGACGAGTTCTTGAACCCGACGTTTCCGCTCACTTGCCGGCACCCCAATCAGCTCGAGCGGAAAACTGATATTTTCTGCGACCGTACGCGACCATAGAAGGTTAAAGTGTTGGAAGACCATCGAGACGTTTTTACGGACACCTCGTAATTCTTTCGGGCTGAGTTTCGTCAGCTCGCTCCCGGCAACTTCGATTTCACCGCTTGATGGTGATTCGAGACGATTGAGCAATCGGATGAGCGTTGACTTCCCTGCCCCTGAATATCCGATTATTCCAAAAATTTCACCGCGATCAATCGTTAGTGATACATCATCAACCGCCTGGACACGACCATTTTTCGTATCGAACCATTTGGCGACGTTTCGTAATTGAATCAATATATTTCCCTCCTGACAACAAAAAAAGCGCACACGTTTGAGCAAACGTGCGCACTTTATCGTACGGACAACGATTGCTCTCATCTTTCAAGGTTTTCACCTTGCTGGAATTAGCACCATTTCGGATTACTCCGCGGTTGCTGGGCGTCATAGGGCCAGTCCCTCAGCCTCTCTTGATAAGAGTGTTGTATATTCGATTAGCTTTATCATAGCGACAGCTTTTTCTGCTGTCAAATCCTTTTTTCAAAAAATTAAAAAAAGGTGCCGTCCGAGGACGACACAGAACGTAGCACCTTGAGTCACGGAAGGACAGCCCATAGATGAGAATCTTTTGCCCGTTCAAGATTTCCACCCTTACATGGGGGAGATTCACCAATCACCACTCAATCTTAGCTTGGACCGTGCGATTATACGAAACGTCTCTCTTCGCTTGATTTTTTTGGGGGACAATCGAAGGGAAGACTGACGTGTATTCGTGTAAAGTGTAGCAGCGGCTTCGCTAAAACGTCTTGATGTCGGGAATATCGCGTCCTATTTTGTGTTCAAGTAAGATGTTGTAATGAATATACCATTCGTGAACTTTCTGTGTCAACTGATTATTTAAAATTTTCAGATTATTCTAATGCTCCTCTCTTACTTCATGAAAGAGAGGACGTGTTGCACATTTTGAAACGCGTAAAGACGATCTCGCACCTTGCCGTTTTCAAGCTTCAATAGTGCCGGAACACTCATCACCTGATATGCTTCAAGCTCTTTTGGGATATAGTTCGCATCCCGCTTTTCAATTTTAATGTCAGGGTCGACCGCTTCGACGACCGTCAACATTTTCTCCGCCACAGCGCATGTACCACACATCGGGGCGTATATATATAAGTATCCGTCTGTAATCATTCTTCTCACCTCTCCTGTCATTATAATGGGCAATGGATTCTCATTCAAAAATCGTGCTCTGTTGAAATTTTAGAATATTCTTCTATCTCGTGTTTGAACGAGCGACGCTCATCAAATCCGATCACTACCGCCTCGACTTCGAGTAAACAAAAAAACGGCTTCTCCGATTCGGGAGAGGCCGGTTTTGATTATCCTTGAATCATCGCTTCGTATTCTTCCGCAGACATGAGTTTGTCGAGGTCTGACTCTTCCGTCAATTCGACTTCGACCATCCATGCGTTTTCAAACGGTGACTCGTTGACGAGTTCTGGAGAATCCGCGAGGTCTTCGTTCACTGCTGTGATACGTCCTGATACCGGCGCATACAACTCAGAGACCGTCTTCACTGATTCGACCGAACCGAATGGCTCGTCGAGCAAAATTGTACCATCGACTTCTGGGAGTTCGACAAACACGATATCCCCTAGCTCGCTCTGTGCGAAATCCGTGATGCCGATGCGGGCTTTCGTTCCGTTGACTTCTACCCATTCATGTTCTTTTGAATAACGTAAATTTGCTGGTACTTTGCTCATCCTAACTTCCCCCTCAAATAAATTAGACTCACATCTGTATTATAGCACTTAGCCCCAAACGTCCGTAAAGGACTTTTCTGAAAATCCGACGGTCGTTTTTTCACCATTTGTGACGATTGGTCGCTTCAAAAGCATACCATTGCTCGTTAATAACTCGAGTTGTTCGTCTTCTGATAAATGTGGCAACTTGTCTTTAATTCCTTCATTCCGGTAAACTTGCCCGCTCGTGTTGAAGAATTTCTTGAGCGGTAAATCCGATTGCTTCCATAAATCAGCGAGTTCTTCTTGCGTCGGCGTCGATTCGACGATATGGACGTATGTATAATCGATCCCTTGCTCTTTCAACCATTTTTCTGCTTTTTTGCACGTACTGCATGGTGGATAGCCGTATAGTGTCACCATCTGTTCATCACCTCTCTCATCAATGTAGCATATTCTGAGAAATCAATTCACGTCTCAAGCAACCGCTCGATTTCCCGCTTTATCGTCGTGTTGACAACATGTCGCTCTTCGATAAAACGTAAGATGGCCGACGCCGCGACGCCTGATCTGCCATATCCTAATACCCCGCCCAACAGGAAAGAAATCATCTGCGGATGTCTCGACTCGACCCGACGTGTCGGGTTGAAGGCGTCGCCTTGTTCACCGATTGCTTTCAAGACATTTTGAACGGCTGCGACTTGGATGAGCTCGAATCCGGCAAGCGTCTCCCCTCGACGTTCGCGTAACAAGCCCACATATAGATTCGTCAATGCTTCTTCGTAGTAATAAGAGGATGCATGACGTTCGATAGCGAGGTCCGGTGTCGCGAACACATCTAGCGCCTCATCACGTCTCCAAACGACGCGCCCCGGCGTGTAAGCGATTGTCGCGAGTTCGTGCACTTCAAAGACGGCAAATTCCCCATAAATACCATCGTGATACATGATTTTATGCCCGTCTTTCGTATTTTGGAACTGATAGTGAAGCGGTTCGACTTCGAGCCAGTCAAGTCGGTCAATAAAGCGTGCCTTATGCCCGTCCTCGACAATCAAAAAGAAATCGAGGTCGGAATAATCATCTAGCCGTTCTGTCTCTTGTCCAATCGATCCTAATGCAAGCAACATGAGCGTGCCGTCATGTTCGGCAACGGACCGTCCAATTCGCTCCATCCGGTCGAGTAATACATCTCGTCTTTTCATCGTCTCTCCCCCTCGTCTCTATTGTACGTGGCAGAGCTCAAAAAAAGAAAGGGCCGACCGCGTCCGGTCCACCCTTTCTGTCAATTTGATTAGACGATAAACTTATTCGCTTTGATGAGGCTCGCTGCGACTTCACGCTTCGTACCGATCACATTGATTGGCTGGTAGCGGCTGAACTTCTTCATCGCCGAGAGAAGCATACGCTGCTCGTCACCAGACGCCGCTGCGTACAACACTTCTTTCGCCATGAGTTCGACTTGTTTGAATACTTGCTCCGCAAAAATTTCTGTGTAGCGGACTTTGAGCGTGTTCTTCTCTTCGCCTGTACGTGCGATCGCTTTGTCTGTACGAGCGATCGCTGCTTCAAGCGCGTAGATGGCACTGATCATGTCTGCGATCTTCGCCAAGATTTCTTGTTCGTTTTGAAGGTCTTGTTGATACTTCTGTACCGCTGTACCAGCGACCATCAAGTGAATTTTCTTCATGTTCGCAAGGAGCATCTTCTCACGTGCGAGCGGTGAGCCGTCCAATTCTTGTGGCATGTAGCTCATGAGCTCTTTTTGAAGTTTTTGTGCTTCTGCGAGAAGTGGCAATTCACCTTTCATCGCTTTCTTGAGGAGCGTACCTGGTACGATTAAACGGTTGATTTCGTTCGTTCCTTCGAAGATTCGGTTGATGCGTGAGTCACGGTAGAGGTTCTCGACTTCATATTCTGCCATGAATCCGTATCCACCGTGGATTTGAACCGCTTCATCGACGACATAGTCGAATGTTTCAGAAGCGAACACTTTGTTGAGTGAGCATTCAATCGCGTATTCCGCGATCGCTTGTGCAACTTTCGATCCATCACGCATATTCTCGTCACCGAGTGCGTCGAGGCTGTCTTGGAACAAGCCACCTGTACGGTAGACCGAACTTTCCATCGCATAGATATTCGCTGCCATCGTTGCGAGTTTTTCTTGGATGAGCGGGAATTGACTGATCGGTGTCTTGAACTGCTTGCGCTCGTTCGCGTATTGTACCGAGAGGTCGAATGCACGTTTTGAAGACCCGACTGCTCCGACTGCGAGTTTGTAACGACCGACGTTCAAGATGTTGAAGGCGATGACGTGGCCTTTTCCGACTTCACCGAGAAGGTTGTCGACTGGTACTTCAACATCTTCAAGGATGAGCGTACGTGTCGACGATCCCTTGATTCCCATCTTCTGCTCTTCTGCGCCTGTTGAAACTCCTTTGAAGTCACGCTCGACGATGAAGGCACTGAACTTGTCGCCATCGATTTTCGCGTAGACGACGAAGACGTTTGCGAAACCGGCGTTTGTAATCCATTGCTTCTCACCGTTCAAGACGTAGTGCGTGCCCGCCTCGTTCAAGACAGCTGTTGACTTCGCACCGAGGGCGTCAGATCCTGAGCCCGGCTCAGTGAGTGCGTAAGCTGCAATCCATTCGCCTGTCGCGAGTTTTGGCAAGTACTTGTGTTTTTGCTCTTCTGATCCGAAGAAGACGATCGGGAGCGTCCCAATCCCAACGTGTGCGCCGTAGCTGAGTGCAAACGAACGCGCTTTCGCAAAACGCTCCGTAATGATGGAAGATGAGATTTTATCAAGCTGGTAGCCACCGTACTCTTCTGGAACGTCTGCTCCGAGGAGTCCGAGCTCTCCTGCTTCTTTCAACAATTCGACAGAGAGGTCGAACTCATGTTTCTCGATGCGTCCGAGGACTGGCATGACACGGTCATCAACAAATCCTGCTGTCGTGTCCCCGATCATCTTATGCTCATCTGAAAAATCCTCTGGAGTGAAGAGACGCGCTGCGTCGAGTTCGTCAATGACGAAGCTACCGCCTTTAATCAATTCATGTTCTGTACGTTCCATATCCGATTCCCCCTTAAAGTAATTCGAAGACACCAGCCGCGCCCATACCGCCGCCGATACACATCGTGACAACCCCATACTTCTCATTGCGTCGTTTCATCTCATGCAAGATCGAGACCGAAAGTTTTGCTCCTGTACATCCAAGCGGGTGGCCGAGGGCGATAGCGCCTCCGTTCACGTTTACTTTCGACGGATCAATTCCGAGTTCCCGGATGACACCGAGTGACTGACTCGCGAACGCTTCGTTCAACTCGAACAATCCGACCTCTTCTAACTTCACACCAGCCATCTCGAGTGCTTTTGGAATGGCGACGATCGGACCGATTCCCATCACTTCCGGGCGGACACCGCCGACCGCGAACGAGAGGAACTTCGCCATCGGTTGTAACCCTTGGCGTTCTGCTTCTTCACGGTCCATAACGAGGACAGCTGCCGCTCCGTCTGAAACTTGTGAGGCGTTACCTGCTGTGACCGAACCTTTGATTTTGAACGCAGGACGGAGTTTGCCTAGCGCTTCAACCGTCGAGTCGGCACGGACACCTTCGTCATGCTTCACGACCTTCTCCACTTCAGCGACTTTTCCGTCTTCACCGAGTACGCGCTCAATGACCGTCACAGGGGCAATCTCTTCTTGGAACTTGCCACCTGCGATGGCTGCCGCCGCTTTTTGGTGACTGTTGATGGCGAATGCATCTTGGTCCTCACGCGAGATATTATATTCAGCCGCGACACGTTCTGCCGTATGACCCATGCTCATGTAGTACTCTGGTGCCGTCTCCATGATGTGTGGGTTTGGACGGATGACGTGACCACCCATCGGGACTTGGCTCATCGATTCCATACCGCCGGCGATGATTGCCGTCGCTTGACCGATCATGATTTTTGCCGCTGCATCCGCAATAGCTTGAAGGCCTGACGAGCAGTAGCGGTTGATGGTAATCGCTGGTACTTCGTGCGACAGTCCCCCCCGGACCGCCGCATAGCGAGCGATGTTCATCCCTTGCTCCGCTTCTGGCATCGCACAACCCATGATGACGTCATCAATCGGGCCTTTATATCCTGAACGCTCAAGCGTTGCCTTGATGGCATATCCCGCGAGCTCGTCCGAACGAACGTTACGGAACGAACCGCGCTTTGCTTTTCCGACCGGCGTCCGTGCGCCGGCTACGATGACTGCTTCCCTCATCTGTTTTGTCCCCCTTTATCAGTTCCGTAGTGGTTTGCCTTTCACGAGCATATGTTGCATCCGTTGTTGTGACTTCGGCTCCCCGATGAGGCTCAAGAAGGCTTCACGCTCGATGTCGAGGAAGTACTGCTCGTCGACGAGCGTACCGTATGCCAAATCGCCACCGCTGATGACGTATGCGAGTTTCTTCGCAATCTTCAAATCGTGCTCTGAAATATAACCACCATAGAACATTTCATACGCCGCGAGTTCGAGCGTCGCTTTACCCGTTTGACCGACGACCGGTAACTTCTCGCGAACGGGTGCCGTGTACCCGTCAGCCAGTTCAAGGACCGTCTGTTTCGCATCGAACGTTAAGTGGTCACGGTTCATTGAGATTCCGTCGACCGCACGGTGGTAACCGAGCGTCTTCGCATCAAATGCCGACTTCGATACTTTCGCCATCGCGATGTTCTCGAACGTCTGCTGTGCAGCCTTCTCAATGTTTTGCATCGATTTTGGCGTCTGCTCAAGGAGACGACGATACGTGTTGACGTTTCCGCCCCCACCTGGGATGAGTCCGACCCCGACTTCGACGAGACCCATGTATGTCTCAAGCGCGGCTTGCATACGCGCTGCCGGCAAGCTGATTTCCGTCCCACCACCTAGCGTCATGCCGTATGGTGCGGCGACGACCGGGCGACTTGAATAGCGAATCTTTTGAACGGCTTGTTGGAACTTGTTGATGATCCAATCGAGTTCGAACCAGTTCTCGTCTTCTGCTTCCATAAGCATCATCGCAAGGTTCGCGCCGACACAGAAGTTCTTGCCATCGTTGGCGAGGACCATCCCTTTGAAGTCTTGCTCGACACGGTCGATCGATTGTTCAATCATCTGCATGATGTCGACTCCGATTGCGTTGTTTGGTGACGTGAACTCGAGTGCGACGACGTCATCGCCGATGTCGACGAGGCGTGCCCCACCGTTCTCCAAGATGATGCCGTTTGATTTTGCGAGCGGTTTGAGCTTCAATTCTTTCGGGTTGACGGTCTTCTCGACATACGCCTTCGACGCTTTATCGTAATACTGGTCTCCCTTGTAGAATGACGTATTACCTGCAGCAAGCATCTCATCGATCCATGCCGGGACGTCATAACCTTCCGCTTTCATGCGCTCGACTGATTTTTCAACACCGAGGGCATCCCACATCTCGAACGGTCCAAACTTCCAACCGAAGCCCCACTTCATCGCGTCATCGATAGCGACGATCGTATCGGCGATTTCTCCAGTGAGACGCGCCGAGTAAGCGAGCGTCTTCGCCGTGATTGGCCAGAGCAATTGTCCGATGCGACCTTTGTTCAAGATAGCGCCTTTCAATTTCGCCTTCGATCCAGGAAGTGACTTGATTTGATCGAGTTCAGCACCTGTAATCGCTTTCAATTGTTCGTATTCGAACGTCTGAAGGTTCAATTCCTGAATGACCTTGCCTTCTTTCTTATAGAAGCCTTGACCGGCCTTTTGTCCGACCCATCCTTTTTCGACGAGTTGCTTCATTTCTGCGGGAACGTCGAAGGTGTCCTTCTCTTCGCCTGATTCGAGTGTCTCATAGACGTTACCTGCCACGTGGACGAACGTGTCGATTCCGACGACGTCGAGTGTGCGGAACGTCGCAGATTTCGGACGACCGATGAGTGGACCCGTGATTGAATCCATTTCTCCGATTGAGGCGTTTTGCTTGAGCATCTCTTCGAACGTGACGAGAAGACCGTACGTCCCGATGCGGTTCCCGATGAAGTTTGGTGTGTCTTTTGCTTCGACGACACCTTTTCCGAGACGGTCTTCCGCGAAACGTGACATGAAGTCGATGACCGGACGGGCTGTCTGCTCCGTCGGGATGAGTTCGAGCAACTTCAAGTAACGCGGTGGGTTGAAGAAGTGCGTGCCGAGGAAGCGTGATTTCAATCCTTCCGGAAGGGCACTTGCCATCGCTTCGATTGAAATCCCTGACGTGTTCGAGCTGAGGATCGCATCTTCACGGATGTAAGGTGCAATCTTCTCGAAGAGCTGTTGCTTCACATCGAGGCGCTCGACGACGACTTCGATGATCCAGTCCGCCTCTTTCAAGCGCTCCAAGTCATCCTCTAAGTTCCCGACTTCGATGAAGTTGAGGTGGTCGGCTGTCGCGAGTGGTGCTGGATTTTGTTTCAATAGCTTTTGCCGGTTTTCTGAGGCGATACGATTCCGTACTTCAGGTGACTCGAGCGTCAATCCTTTCGCTTCCTCTTTGGCTGTCAATTCACGTGGTACGATGTCGAGCATGAGCGAACGAATCCCCGCGTTCGCCAAGTGAGCCGCAATCCCCGCCCCCATTACTCCTGAACCGATGACGACCGCAAAACGAATTGAGTTCGTCAAACGGAGGTCGGTTGATTGTTCGATGTGACTCGTCATAGTGTTCCCCCCTAAAATGAGAATGAATAGTGATTCATTTCACGCGTAAAAAAAATCGCAATCACCATCGTGTTTACTCTTCTATCATAAATGAATGAACATTCATTCGCAAGCGTTCATTTTTCAATTTCATTCCATTTTTTGAATGAACGATTAGTTTTCAACGGGTGTGGTATAAACAAAAAGAGTCAAATTTAGAAAGGGGAACGTATACATGCGAGATAATCGTTTAAATACTACCGGCAATCGAAAGGATTTTGAGTCGTTCCAAAAGAGTGCCCAAGAACAGGCGCATCAACCAGGGATCGATTCGAAGATGGAACCTTTCCCCATCTATGAACGAGAAGATTATAAAGGAAGTGACAAGTTAAAAGACAAGGTCGCCATCATCACCGGTGGAGATTCCGGGATTGGGAAGTCGGTCGCCATTTTCTTCGCCCATGAAGGCGCGAACTCCGTCATCGTCTACAAAGACCAAAACGAACTTGAGGACGCGGAAGCGACGAAAGAACGGATCGAGGACTTAGGTCAAGCCTGTCTGCTCCTTCAAGGGGATCTCGGAGAATCTTCATTCTGCCAGCAAGTTGTCGAAGAGACGCTCGAAACGTTCGGACACATCGATATTCTCGTCAACAACGCCGCCGAGCAGCATCCGCAGGAATCACTTCTCGACATCTCGGACGAACAACTCGAGAAGACGTTCCGTACGAACATCTTCAGCATGTTCTACTTAACGAAAGCCGCGCTCCCTTACTTAAAAGAAGGGGCGAGCATCATCAATACGACTTCCATCACGGCATATGAAGGAAACGACCAATTGATCGACTATGCGTCGACGAAAGGTGCCATTACGGCGTTCACCCGCTCCCTCGCCAAAAACTTGGCGGACAAGAAGATTCGCGTCAACGGGGTCGCCCCGGGACCGATTTGGACACCGCTCATCCCATCAACGTTTGACGCGGAGAAAGTCAAATCGTTCGGAGACTCGTCCGGTATGAAACGTCCGGGACAACCGGCCGAGCTCGCACCGGCATACGTCTATCTCGCAAGCGATGATTCGACATACGTCAGTGGTCAAGTCATTCACGTCAATGGTGGTACGGTGATTAATGGATAATTTTGAAACAGGCTCAGTAATCAGGTACTGAGTCTTTTTTTATGGGAAATTAATCCACTACATGATACAGTGGTTAACAGACATTACCTCGTTAATCAGATGAAAGGAAGGAGTTAGTGATAGATGATTCATTATCAATTGACACAAAATGATTTTTTCATGCTACAAAAAAAATTTATTGAAAACTCGGTTTCGGAAAAACGGAAATCTGTACTTATCACGATTGTACTCATGTTGCTGACAGCTTTTTATGGATTTGCCCTCGCAATCACCTTGTTACCCGAAACAATGTCCGCCGCCGTCATCCTCTTACTCGCTGTTGGTGTCGCTGTTATAGCACCTCTTCTCTTGTTCCCATTCTTCAAGAAAGTGCATTTTACAGTTAGGCTGAAACTATTACGTTCCATGTTTCGACAGGAATCGAAATGGCCTCGTGACTTGACATTATCAATTTATGAGGACGGGATTGAAGTCAACTCTCTCCACAACGCCGTCAATAAACAGGTTCGAGTCTCATGGGAAGCAATTGAAAGAGTAAATGAAGACGAAACCAACTATTATCTATACATCGAAGCGACGGAAGCAATTATTATACCGAAGCGAAAGTTGCGTGAGACTAATCAAACAACCATCAATCGCTTGTTACAAAAACACTTAAATATCACTCTCTAAGCAACTATATTCAAGGTTCAATATTCCCTAGACATACATGCATATGACAAACTACAAAGGAGCAGAGGCTATGGTCACCACGTACAAACTGACGCTTGAAGATTTTTCAGCTTTCCAAAACGACATGATTCACCATTCTGATCAACATAAACGAATTCGCAGCGTATGGTTGAAATATATGAATATTCCGCTATTCGCGCTTGGGTACATTGCTACAATCTTGTTAGTGCCTAACCTCGAATCAACGATGACCCGATTGTTGATCACATTCGGAATCGGGATATTGTTCGCTCTATTACTTAGACCACTGTTAAAGGATTTACATGCCCCACTCTACCTTTGGCAAATCCGTCGCATCCTCAAAAAACAGAACGTTTGGCCAAAAGACATTACGCTTCAGTTTTCTGAAACTCACGTCGAAATGCACGCCGTTCGCGGTAGTATCCACCGAACGACACAAGTTCCTTGGACATCTATTCTTCGCGTATATCAAGACGAGTCGTATCGCTTCCTTTATTATGAAGAGGATGAAGCTTTGATTATCCCGAAAATGAAAGATGGGATTACCGAAGTCGAACAAAGTGAAATCAATCGAATACTCGAAAAATATCTACACACAGAAAAGCACACGAGTTCAACATGAACTCGTGTGCTTGATTTATTTCTTCACCATTCCCTTTAACACGAATGCTACGTTTGCCGGGCGTTCCGCGAGGCGGCGCATGAAGTAGCCGTACCAGTCACGGCCGTACGGCACGTAGACACGGACTTTGTATCCTTGGCGCACGAGCTCGAGTTGGCGCTCGACGCGGATCCCGTATAACATCTGGAACTCGAACTGGTCGAGCGGGATGTTGTTTTCTTTGACGTGTTCGATCACGTCGTCAATCATATGGTCATCGTGTGTCGCGATGGATGCGTAGTTTCCGTTCGCCAGGTGGAGTTTGACGAGTTTCAAGTAATTGTGGTCGACGTCCTCTTTTTCTGGGAACGCGACCGTCGCTGGCTCTTTATATGCCCCTTTGACGATGCGGAGGTTCGGCTTGAGCGGCGCGAGATGATTAATATCATCTTCTGAGCGGTACAAGTACGATTGGATGACCGTCCCGAGGCCATCAAATTCCGCTTTCAGCTTTTTGAACAGCTCAAGCGTCTTCTCACAACGCTGCTCATCTTCCATATCGATGGCCACAAAGACCCCTACTTCTTGTGCGACCGTCAAAATGTGACGCATGTTGTCTTCGATCAACTCGTCCGATATATCGAATCCGAGTGACGTCAGTTTGAGTGACATATAGGCATCTAATTGCTCTTCTGCCATAATTTCAACCGCACGAATGATTTCATCGCGATTCGTATTTGCTTCTTCGACTGTCTGAATAAATTCCCCGAGATGATCGACTGTGACCGACAAGCCCTTCGCGTTTAGTTCGCGAATCGTCGGAACAGACGCCTTAAAGTCTTCCCCTGCTACAAAGCGTGATGCACCAAATCGTAGGCCATATTTCTTTGCCAAACTGTTGAGTGTTTTGTTTTGTGACATGTAGATAAATCCATCGCGCAACACTTTTTCCATCTGATTGTCCCCCTTACTTTTACACCCATCTATCTCTATGATGATGTCTGAAATTATTATGACACACAAACGTCAATCCGTCTGTATTTTTGTAACCGTTTTCAACACTTTCTTCCTTCGTTTTCAAAAAAGACAGACGCCCCGTAGGACGGCTGTCTTATAGGCTTGTCGAAGGTGCGACATAGAGCAGAATACTCAGGAAGATGAGCACACTTCCCGCTAACACGAACAAGTGCCAAATCGCATGATTGAACGGCAGTTTTTGCCACACATAAAACACGATTCCGACCGAATAGGCGATCCCTCCCGCGAGGAGAAGCATGAATCCTTGATGACCGAGTGATTCGTACAATGGGCGGATGGCGATAATACAGATCCAGCCGAGTGCGAGATATGTCACATTCGATACCCACATGTACTTCCCGGTCGAAAATAGCTTCCAGACGATCCCGAGAATCGCCACACCCCACACAATCCCAAAAAGAATCCAACCGAGCGTCCCGTGAAGGGTCACAAGGGCGAACGGTGTGTAGCTTCCGGCGATGAGTAAGTAGATGCCCGCGTGGTCGAACACTTGTAGCACTCGTTTCGCCCGTGGATGCGGGATGGCGTGCATGAGTGTCGAGAAGAGATAGAGTAAAATCATAGATACCCCGAACACACTGACCGCGGTGACGTTCCACGTGCTCCCGCTTTCCGTCGCACTCATGACGAGCAAGACGAGGGCGACGATGCTGAAGATGACTCCTAAGCCGTGCGTGATCGCGCTCGCAATCTCTTCCCCGAGCGTGTCGGCATGGAGCATCTCTTTTAGTTGCTTTTGTTCCATATGCTCCCACCTTCCATAACTGTTCCCTCTAGTATGGACAGTTCCCGATTTGAAAGCAATCAAAAACACGGACCACAGATTGGCCCGTGTTAAAATTTATGCAACTTCTTTCACTGGAATGTCACACTCCATCTGTGCCGCCCGCATCGCGCGTGCCCGCCTATGGAATAGGACGAGCAGCGTCAGCGTCCCGAGTGTCGAGATGACGTACGGCAGGACCCCATCGAGCTTGAAGCCGATCGGCGCCGTCAAGATGTAGAACCAGACCGCATACAACATGAACGTCCCCGGAAGGAGCGCGATGTGGTGGTTGTTTCCTTTGATGTAGAGGTACATCGCCCCGACGAAGAGTGCGATGACCGCCGTCGTCTGGTTCGCCCAGTTGAAGTACTGCCAGAGCATCTGGAAGTCCATGTTCGTGAGCACGTACGAGATCGCGAAGAGTGGGAGCGCGATCCAGAGGCGTGACGAGAACTTCTTCTGTGCGACCGACAAGTAGTCCGCGATGATCATCCGGGCGCTACGGAACGCCGTGTCGCCTGACGTGATCGGCAAGACGATGACCCCAAGGATCGCGAGCGTCCCGCCGATGCTGCCGAGCATGAGTGTCGCCACTTCTTGGACGACGAGTGCCGGCGTCCCTGAGTTGATGAGCCCGAGCAATTCACCCGGCTCGAAGATGGCCATCGCCGCCCCGGCCCATACCATCGCGATGACCGCCTCGGCGATCATCATGCCGTAGAAGATTTCTCGGCCGTTACTCTCGTTCATCGTCGTCCGCGAGATGATCGGCGACTGTGTCGCGTGGAAACCGGAGAGCGCCCCGCACGAGATCGTGAAGAAGAGGAGCGGCCAAATCGGCAGGCCGTCCGGGTGCATGTTCGTCAATGTCATCTCCGGGATCTTGTAGCCCTGTGCGAACAGGCTGACCGCGATCCCGATGGCACTGACGACAAGTAATGCCCCGAAGAACGGATAGATCCGCCCGATGATCTTATCGACCGGCAGAAGCGTCGCCAAGATATAGTAGGCGAACACGCCGAAGATGACGAACATGAGCGTCGAGGCGTCCCCGTCGAACAAGTTGTTGATCATGTTACTCGGAGACGTGACGAACACCGTCCCGACGAGTAAGAGAAGTAAAAGTGCGAACCCGTTGACGACATGGCGGAGCGAGCGCCCGAGGAACTTCTCTGCCAGTTGTGGCAAGTGTGCCCCGTTATTCCGCAGGGAGATCATCCCGGTCAGATAGTCGTGCACCGCCCCGGCAAAGATGGACCCGAACACGATCCAAAGGAAGGCGACCGGTCCGTAGAGCGCTCCCATGATCGGTCCAAAGATTGGTCCGACGCCGGCGATGTTCAGTAATTGAATCATCGAGTTCCGTTTCTTGCCCATCGGCACGTAGTCGATGCCGTCCCGGGAAGCGTAGGCGGGCGTCGTCCGCTCCTCCTTGATGCCGAACGTCTTCTCGACGTAACGACCGTATACCAAATACCCGACCAAAAGTAGTGCGAGTGCGACGAAGAATGTAATCATCTGTCAGTCCCCTTTTCCGTACGTATGTAGCCGATCCCCGTCAGCTCTTAAGTTTACATGTGTCATGTAACCGATTACACGATTGATTATACATAATATATAACGATAACGTAAGGGCTTTCATTCACATTTTAGACACTTTTATCCGACAAAAAACGACGCCCGAATCGGACGTCGTTCAACTCTTATTTTAGTTTGAATGTAGCTTGTTTTGCACCAGAACCATCATAGTCACTCGCGATGACTTTATACGTTCCTTTCGCAAGACCTTTTTTGAATGTGAACGTATACGTTCCCGCCCAGCTCGCTTTCACTTTCGCCACTTGCTTTCCTTTGGCATCCTTCAAGACGACCTTCGCGCCCGGTGTCGTTTTTCCAATCAATGCACGAGTGCCGATTTTCACACCTTTCGTGTTTTTCGGCGTCACCACTTTAGGTTCTTCGAGAACAAATGATTTAGTTTCCACTACTTTACCTGTGACATCTTTCGCTTCGATTTCATAGCTTGCCGCAACGAAACCAATTCGTTTTGTGAACTCAAATTTACCTGCTGTGTCAGCCGTCGCATAGGCGATTCGTTTCCCATCACGTTTCAATACCATTTTAGCACCCGGTGAAGTCGTTCCTGTCAAAACGTTTGTGTTCGTGTATGTCAAGCGCTTCGAAATCGCTGGCGCTCCGACGAATCCTGCACCGACGACTTTCGTTTCTGTCATCGTCTTGCCATTCAATTCGCTTTCAATCGTCAACGACTGACGGAGTTTGAGCGGTTTGACCGTCAAACGGTACATGCCCTGTGCATCGGCTTTCGTCGTCGCGAGGACCGTCTTGCCATCTTTCAACGTCACGTTCGCAGATGGAGCCGTCTTCCCGGTAACGACTTTTGCACCCGGCTTGATCACATCGACCGAGAGTACCAAGTCAACGGGTGCCGCTTCGAGCTCAGTCGTATAGGTGCGGAAGAGACGACCTGCCGCATCTTCACGCGTCGCGTCTGTCGCTTCGATTCCTTCGTAAAGGTTCAAGTACTGCTTACCTGCATCCGCTGTTTCAAATGTCACCGAACGTTTCGCGTCCGCGACGATCTTCCAGTTGTCGTCGGCTTTGTAGTCTAACTTGTCTTTACTTTCGATAATGTAGTCCGAGATGACGTTACGTGTCTCGTACGCTGAGCGATAGACGATGTTCTTCCCGCCACCGAGGCCTGGGAACGATGAAGAACCGGCGCGATAGTTGTTCGTCGCGACCAAGAACTCCTGGTCCATCTTGATCGGTTGTCCGTTATATTCGACATTTTTCACGCGGTTCGCATTCTCGTTGACGAGCTTCCCGCCGACATCGAACTTCGCAGGACCCGTGACATCAATCTCATACGTCAAGCCGTCGAGAACATCGAAGTTGTAGCTACGGAATTGAAGGTTGAGTAAATTTTCGCCATCTTCTTCGATTTGGTCAAACGCACCCGCTGACATCTCGAGCCAGTCCATGACATCTTTTCCTGTCACTTTGACGACTTCGAGCGTGTTCGGATACACATAAAGGTCCGCGACGTTTTTCAAAGCGATTTGCCCTTTCGGGATGTTCGTGTAGTAGCTCGCATCCGTCAATTCACGGCCACCGGCTTTGAACGGTGCGCCCGCTGACAACAGTGGCAATTCTTTATACGCTGAAAGTTCCAGGTTCGTCTCGAGTTCTTTCTCGACATACCATTTCTGTGCATTCGTCACGAACTGGACTGATGCATCATCACGGACGAGTGCGAAGTAACTTTGGATGTCGTCTTGAATCTCACCGACCGGTTGGTTGATATAGTCGATTGTCGCCAAGTGGTCGTCTTCAATCAACGCTTGAATCGTCGGGTCGACCGCCGTATCAGCCGTCACCGTGTCGAGCGTTGCTGATGCATCGATGATTTGCCATTTCCCATCTACGAGTTCGAGCTCGAAGTCGATGACGCCGAGGTCTTTCCCTTGGTTATTCGCCATGACGACCGGTTTGCCATTGATTGTCCCTTTCGTCATGTCGACGTTCGGGAACGAGGCGAACATACCTTTCGCATCTGGGAAGCGACCGTGTTGATGCCCTGTCATGACCATGTCGAGTCCGTCAATCTTCGTGAGCGCGTAACCGACGTTCTCCTCGCTGTCGAGTTGCTCGTCTGCGAGGGCTGCACTTTCACCGATACCTGAATGCGCGAGGGCGACGACGACGTCCGCTCCCTGGTCTTTCAATTTTTGTACCGCTTCACGTGCCGAAGGGATGATATCCTCTGTCGTCACACGACCTTGAAGGTTCCCCGAATCCCATGACATGATTTTCGGAGGGACGACTCCAAATACACCGACTTTGATCGTATGTGTTTCCCCATCCATGTCTGTAACCGCTCGTTCGATGATTTGGACCTCTTGTCCATCCACGTTGAACTTCGAGACGATCGGGTTGCCTTCTAGATCGTTGACGTTCGAGTTGACGAAGCGAAGTTTCCCTTTCGACCCTTCCATCGCGTTGTATAAGAATTCGAGACCAAAGTTGAATTCATGGTTCCCGAGTGTGACGGCATCGTAGTTCAATGCGGCCATCGCCTTGTACATCGGATGTTCAAACGCTTCATTTTTCCCGGCTTGGCTCTCACGGACGTAATCGCCAAACGGTGTCCCCTGAATCGTATCCCCGTTATCGAACAAGAACGTGTTCGTTTCCCCAGCGGCTGTACGATGTTCATTGATGAGTGTCGCGACTTTCGTCAACCCGATCGTGTTGTCGACCTTGTCTTGGAAGTAGTCGTAGTTCGTGATGTTCGTATGTAAGTCTGTCGTCTCTAAGAAACGGAGCTTGACGATATCCTCGTCCACTTCTGCCAAGACGTTCGGTGCCTGTAGCGGCAAAATGGTTGGTAACACGAGCGCGGTCGCGATCGACCATTTCAATGCGGTTTTCATGTGATTGTCCCCTTTTTTTGGCTGATAATTGTCTAACCATATTCAATATAACACCAGCCGCCTTGCCCTCCTATTAAATTTTTGTATAGAAATAGACCTAATTTCTTTTTACAGAAATCAGGTCTATTCTCCTATCATTGTTTAATACGAACGCTGAACGGTCCATCGCCCTCAATTTCTTCAAACGTGACCGATACCGGGTACGCATGTTTACCATGGACTGGCTCTTCGAGACGAATCATCGTGAAGCCGATTACGTCCTCGCCACTTACGAGTTCAAGCGGGAGTTTCTCGACGTTCAAGTGGCGGTCATAACCGTTGCGGAGGAGAATCGTCGCCGTGACGTTCGTCTCTTCTTTCTCTACCGAGACGAGCATCAAATTGAACTCGTTCTCCCCGACCGGTGGCGTCGAGATATTCGTCCGCATGAGCTGTTGCCATGCTCGTTTCGAGAATGTCGCTTCTTCTTCCGGTGATACGAGTTGTAGCGGGTCAATCGGGTTCATTTGGAAGACGAGTCGGAGCGAGTCGTACGACTCCACCTCGCCGAACATCTCATCCAAGAAGAAGTCCAAGTAGACCGGCTTGCTCGTCCACGCTTCAAAGCTCGGCAGTTCAGAAAGCCCTAGTACCTTCCGTCCGATCGGGACGTTGTTCGCGTCCAACAAGAGGATCGGCAACTCGTTGATCTCGAACGAGCTCGGAAGCGTATTGCGGAACAACGCCACGATTGACAAGTCATGTCCGAGCGACTCGGCATTCAACAACTCGATCGAGAGTTGGTTGTCGAGAAGTGCGGGAAGTCGTTTCGCGTGGTAACGAAAGACGTACTCATCCTCTTTCGGAATCCCCATCGCATCGTCGATGACGAGCGTCAATTGGCGTCCTTCCTCTTTATTTCCTGTCTCGATTTGTTTACGTTTACGAAATCCTAACATTATACTTCCTCCTCTGCCATCTCTGCGAAGTAGCGGTCGAGCTGGCATAGTTCCGTCGTGACATCCCGTGCGATATTGATATACGTCTGTTCGAAGATTTCAAGTCCTTCTTTTCCGAACTGACGGCTCGGGTCTTCCTGACCGTAGCTACGAAGACCGATCCCTTCTTTCAATCCGCTCATCGTCGTCAAATGATCCGTCCACTTCATGTCGACGGCACGAAGAAGCGACTCTTTCGCGAAGAGGACGATGTCGTCCTGTTCGAGGCGTGACGCCGTCGTAGCGATGATGGTCTCCATCCAGTCGTTTAAGGCATCCTTCAGTTCACGCGTATCCGCGATGTCATTTGCCCATGTCGGCTCCTGCATCGTCAAGTAGCGCAAGTCTTCTTTCAACTCATCGATCGGCCATTCCTCAGGCACGAGTTCATCCGACACATGCATGTCGATGCTGTTCTCGAGGGCGAGACGCATCATGCCGAGGACGTTTTTCGTAATGGCATCCGCATCGGCGTTGACGGCCTGGTTACGAATCGTATAGATGATATTCCGCTGCTCGTTCAAGACGTCATCGAGTTTGAACAAGTAGTCCCGAATCGAGACGCCGAGTCCTTCAATCGTCGTCTGCGCATATTCGATGATCTCGATCGCATCTTTCGTTGAGACCTCACCTGTCGCGCTCGGCTTCAACTTCTTCTCCACGCGTTCTAACTTTTGCGCCGCATAACGTTTCACGATCTCATCTTCGAGCGAGACGAAGAACTCGGTCGCACCCGGGTCGCCTTGACGCCCCGAACGACCGCGGAGCTGATTGTCGACACGTTTTGACTCGTGGCGCTCCGTCCCAACGACAAAGAGACCGTCCGCTTCCTTCGCTTTTGCATCGAGCGTGATATCCGTCCCACGTCCGGCCATGTTCGTCGCAATCGTCACTTTGCCGAACTGACCGGCATCTGCGATGATGTCCGCTTCCTGTGCGACCGTCTTCGCGTTCAACACGTCATGTTCGATCCGCTTCTTCTTCAAGTGCTTGCTGATCGCTTCTGACTGTGCGATCGAGGTCGTCCCAATCAACACCGGACGTCCCGTCGCATGCAGTTCCGCCACTTTTTCAGTGACCGCCGCATACTTTTGCTCGGTCGTCATGAAGATGCGGTCCGGATGGTCGACACGCTGACGTTCGCGGTTCGTCGGCACTTGGACGACGTCCATGTTGTACGTCTTCAAAAACTCTTGGCGTGACGTCTGGGCCGTCCCCGTCATCCCACCGACGAGCGGATACATGCGGAAATAGTGCTGGATCGTAATTTCCGCCGTCGTCTTGTTCTCTTCGGTGATCGTGACGCCTTCTTTCGCCTCGAGCGCCTGATGCAACCCTTCCGACAAGCTCCGCCCTTCCATGATGCGTCCCGTGAACAAATCGATCAGTTCAATCTTGTCTTCACGGACGATATAATCGACGTCGAGCTCGAACAAGACGTTCGCCCGGAGCGCCTGGACGAGATAGTGATAGAGCACCTGATGCGAGGCGCTGAACAGATTGTCGATGGCGAACAGCTCTTCAATCTTGACGATTCCTTCTTCCGTGAAAGTCGCAGATCTCGACTCGAGGTCGACCTCGTAATCGGTCTCACCGAACTCGGAAATGATCTGTTGCGCCAATTGTTTCAACCGAATGTGCGATCGGTCCTTTTGCGCGATGATGAGCGGTGTCTTCGCCTCATCGATCAAGATGCTGTCGACTTCATCGACGATTGCGAAATGGAACGGGCGTTGGACCCGTTCTTCCGGCTTATGGACAAGGTTGTCACGCAAGTAGTCGAATCCGAACTCTGTCCCGACCCCATACGTGATATCTGCCTGATACGCGGAACGCTTCTCGTCCGCCTCGATGTCTGGTACGTTCAAGCCGACCGTCAACCCGAGGAAGTCATGAATCTTCCCGATCTGTTCGGCGTCACGTCTCGCCAAATAATCGTTCACCGTGATGACGTGGACGCCTTTTCCTTCGAGTGCCTTGACGTAACTCGGTAAGGCGGCGACGAGCGTCTTCCCTTCCCCGGTCGGCATCTCCGAGATGTTCCCTTCGAGGAGGGCAAATCCACCGATGAGCTGGACGTCATAGTGACGCATGCCGAGCACACGGACCGACGCTTCTCGGACGAGAGCGAACCCTTCTTCCGCGATGTCATCCACTTTCTTTCCATCCAAGAGACGTGCTTTGAGCGTCTCCGTATATGTACGCATCTCGTCATCCGAGAGGGCTTTCATCGTTGTCTCTAATCCATTAATACGCGCGACCCGTCGTTCATACGCTTTCAAACGCCGGCTTTGATCATTCGTTAACTGTTTTACAAATTGGATCACACTAATAGCCTCCATCTTTCTATCAATTCATCACTTACATACTCGTCTATTATAACGAAAATCGAACCAATTCGGATACTTTTTTACGAAAACTTCCTAAAAGTTGGTTTTTAGACACGTGAAAACCTATAAATTTTGGGTAATTTTCAAAAAATCTTTGTAAAAATATTTTCAATTCACTATTTGAGATGACGTGAGACCGTGTTACGATGAAAAAAACAGAACATTTGTTCGTAAAAAAGGAGTGGTGACGATGCGCAGACGAATCTTTTGTATCGACAGCGTCTCGTTCTATGCCAGTTGTGAGTGTGCCGCGCGCAACAAAAATCCTTATCACACGAAGCTCGTCGTCCTCTCGAACCTCCGGGACAGCGGGGCGCTCGTCCTCGCGGCGACCCCGAAGATGAAACAGCTCGGCATCAAGACCGGGTCACGTCGCTTCCACATCGACCGCCTCCCGTGGCACGAACGGCAAGACGTCCTCTATGCCGAGGCGCGGATGAGTCATTATTTGAACGTTTCCATCCAAATCATCCACATCCTTCATCAGTTCGCCCCGCCCGAGGCGATTCGCGTCTATTCGATTGACGAGACGCTCGTCGACATGACCGGGACGGAGCGACTGTTCGGAAGTGACGAGCACGTCGCCCACCTCATGCGTGCGACGATTTTTCGCTATACAGGGATTCCCGTCACCATCGGCATCGGACCGAACAACGTCCTCGCCAAGCTCGTCCTCGATTTGCATGCGAAAAAGAAGGGTGTCGCCACGTGCCTTCTCCAAGACGTCGAACGACTCATCCATCCGGCCCCGGTTGAGAAGATGTGGGGCGTCGGCACGAAGATGGCGGTCCACCTGCAGCGGCTCGGTATATGGACGATTGGGGACTTGGCCCGCTATCCGCTCGAATCCCTTCATGAAAAGTTCGGTGTGATCGGTGCAGAACTTTGGCATCACGCCTGGGGCATCGACGAGTCGCCGACCATCCTGCCAGCGAGCTCCTTGTTCGGGGCGAAACGGACGCGACCGAAGTCGATCGGACACGGCATCACCCTCATGAAAGACTACACGACGTATTCCGCAATCCGGCTCGTCTTACAGGCGATCGCGGTCGAGGTCGGCATGCGGACACGGCAAGCGGGACTCGTCGGGGGGACGCTCCACCTCGGGGTGCGCTATACGCGAACGAGCGACCGGGGTGGCTTCAGTAAACAAAAGAAGCTCCCCCGCTTCACAGCGGACGAGCAAGAGTTTCTCCCCATCTTAGTGCAGTTATTTTTAGACGGCTGGGAAGAGACGGAGGCCGTGCGATACGTCTCGGTCGCTCTCGGCAAGCTCGAGCCGCGGAGCGACCACGTCCAGTTATCGTTCTTCGAAGACGAATGGGCGAAGGCGAAACGGCTCGACTTCCTCGATTTGATTGACGGTCTGAACGTCCGGTTCGGTCGCGGCACGATCCGACCGGCGTCGAGCCTACTAAAAGACAGTCCGCTCCGGACGCGCCAACGTTTAATCGGCGGACATAAACAAGGAGGCGATTCCTCATGAGCAAGACCCGCTATCGTGACCGGGGTGAGTTGAAATGGATCCCATTTCTCATGCCCGAGCACGTCGCCCTACTGAAACGTTATTATGCACAAATCCAAAAAATCGAACTGCCCGATTTGGATGAACAGCTCCTCTATCTCTGGCAGACCGAGCTCGAACGGGCCATCCGTGAAGGCGACCAGGTCGAAGTGACCTTGTTCGTGGACGGCTTGACGACAAGCATGCGCGGCTATGTCCATGCCATCTATTACGCCGAGCGCGAGGTCGAACTGTTCGACGGCGAGGTGCGCCGCGTCCCGTTCACCGATATCTTGTCCGTTCGTTAAGACGCCTCGATCGCTTCCTGGGTCGTCTCGAACGTCTCGATTCCGTCGAGCAGACCATAGTGAGCAAGCGTCGCGCGGACCGAGGGAGACAGGTGCGCGAAGATGACGTGACGTTCGGCCGCTTTCAGTTCGGTGACGACACGACGCAACTCCTCGACCGCGGTCACGTCGATGACCGGACAGCGGTGGAAGTTGAAGATGAACACGTTCGGTTCCCGATGAATGTGATGGAGGACGTGCTCGAACAACTCGACCGCACCGAAGAAGAGGGGACCTTCGACACTGAAGACGATTTGGCCGTCCCGTGTGACGTACCGTTCTGTCCGTTCACGCACGTCAATCGTATCGGCCATTCGTTTCGCAAAGAGCGCGAGCGCACAGATGACCCCGACCTCGACGGCGACGACCAAGTCGACGAATACCGTCAACAGTAGCGTGACGAGAAGGACGAGCGACTCGGATGAACGATGACGCAACATCGCCATCACGTGATGGCGCTCGGACATGTTCCAGGCGACCCGCATCAAGATCGGAGCCAGTGCAGCGAGTGGCACGTAACTCGCAAACGGGGCGAGGACGAGTACCGCCACGAGCACCGTGATCCCATGGATGACCCCGGCACGTCGACTGACCGCTCCGGCCTGAATGTTCGTCGCCGTCCGAGCGATGGCACCTGTCGACGGAATCCCACCGAAGAACGGCGTGATCACGTTCGCAAGCCCTTGCCCGAACAGTTCCTTGTCCGGCTTCATCTTCGTCCCTGCCATCCCGTCGGCGACCGTTCCCGAAAGAAGTGACTCGAGTGCACCGAGGAAGGCAATCGCGAATGCGGACGGGAGGAGCGTTGTGATCAGGTCTAGGTCGATTGCTAGCCAGTTGAATGTTGGCAGTCCACTCGGGATACCGCCGTATGCACTTCCGATCGTCGCGACCTCACCCGGGATGAGGAGACTGACAAACGTCGGGACGAGCATCGCCATGAGTAAGAGCGGTAAACGGAACGGCAGCTTCGGGACGAGCCAAAGCGTCAAAAAGCCGATTCCGGCAATGACGATCGGCCAAGGGCTCGCTTCGGGCAACGCTTGACCGAGGCGAAGCAAGTTCTCGTGAAAATGTGGCGCCTTCTCAAAGGTGACTCCAAACAACTCATCGAGCTGGTCGACGAAGATAACGACGGCAATTCCGGCCGTGAAGCCAATCGTGACAGCACGAGGCATGAAGCGGATGAGCCGTCCGACCCGAAGCACGCTCATGAGGAGCAGCAAAATTCCGGCGAGGACGGTCGTGACGAGTAACCCCTCATATCCGTAAGCGAGGACGACACCCGAGACGATTGGGATGAACGCTCCCGTTGGCCCGGCGATCTGGAACGTCGAACCCCCGAACAGGCTGACGAGGATCCCCGCGAAGATGGACGTGTAAAGACCGTACACCGGTGGGACCCCTGAGGCGATGGCGAATGCCATGGCGAGCGGGATGGCGACGACACCGACCGTGATCCCGGCTGAGATATCCTTTTGCCACATCTCACGTGTGGAGAGTGAGTCTTGCATCATACATTCCTTCTTTCCAATCAGTTCAAAAACGAGTTTAGTGTACGCCTGGAAAGAGGGCTTGTAAACGGTTTGAGAAAAACGTTAACAGAATGTACAAAAGAAAAAGACGCACCTTTCGATGCGCCTCCCTTCAATTCGTCGGAGCTTCTACGACTTGATCGCCATCTTCCGCGTCTTTCCCCAGCAACTTCACATGACGACCGAACAGCCACATGACGACGAGATGGGCTTTCGCCTGAGTCTTCGTGTAGAACCACCATGGGAGGGCCGGTACGAACTCATGGATGGCGACGAGTCCTTCATCCGACTCCGGTAATCGCCGGAATTCGAGACGCCCCGTCTTATCCTCTTCACTCAATTTGACGAACTTGCCCCCGTCAATCGCAAAGGACGCCATATCGTCTGTCGCTTCTCGTTCCAGGGATAGATGAAGCGCGACGAACGATTGATCAAGCAGTGCAATCTCCCAATCATCATCTTCTTTTGTCGTCTGGATGAGCGGGTACATAAAACGACCGAGCCACTCGAAGTACGTGTCCGCCATCCAAAGCGCCGACTTTTCTTCCGGCAGACCGAACCGCTGAATCGAACGGACCGTATACGATTTCGGTTGCTTTTTCTTTTTGCCGCCCGAGGACTGCTTCTCTTCTTCCTCAAGCGCATGTTCGACCGCCTGTTTGAATGGAATCTCACCTTGGCCGATACCTTCGACCGTGTCTTCTGCGACCATCGCGTGCCCCATGCTCTCGACGAGCGGATAGACGGTCGCCTTCGGTTCACCCGTGACAGCCATGACCCACAGCCGCGACAGTTTGATTGTCGGGAACGGGAAGTCGATCAAGACGCGACGCTTATCCATGACTTCGGCTGTCTGTTCGATCATCTTCCGATACGTCATCACCTCGGGACCCCCGATGTCGATATGACGGTCATAAAGCGACTCGGCACCGACGACCGAGATGAGCGCCTGAACGGCTTCACGGATGTCGATCGGATGTGTCTCCGTCTTCGTCCATCGTGGCAAGATCATCGACGGCAATCGTTTGACGAGCTTCGCTAAAATCGGGAACGACGAACCTTCCGGACCGATGATCAGTCCAGCCCGTATCGTCGTCACCGGCACGCCCTGACCGCCGAGGATGCGCTCGACTTCGAGTCGACTCTTCAAGTGACGCGACAACGTCTTCTCTTGTTTCGGGATGATCCCACTCAAATAGACGATCTGCTCAATGTCGTTCGCCTTCGTCGCCCGGGCGAAGTTGTCCGCAATGAGCGCGTCCATGTCCTCGAACGTCGCCTGCGTCAAGCCGCCATCCGGAATCATCGAGTGGACGAGGAACATCGCGTAATCCGCGCCCTCACATGCTTCTTTTGTTGCCTCATATGAAAACAAATCACAGGCACGCCACGTGATATGGGCCTCATCTTCTTTATTCTTCGTCGATCGCGACAACGCGATGATGTCGTATTCTTCTTTTAGCTGTTCCATCACGTTCGAGCCGATATAGCCGCTCGCCCCCGCAATGACAATCGTTTTCCGCATAATGGTCACTCCCCTTCATTTTCACATAGAGGTAATGTACCCTTCTTGGGCTGAGATTAAATCAGTCCTGCGCCCTACAGTATGCGCTCGGAAATATTTGTAAACTAAACTCAACTATAAGCGGAGGAGGAAGGGCTATGGGGTTTTGGTATTTCTTGATGCTATTGATCGGTGGAGCGCTCGTAATTCGCGGCCTATTCAAAAAGAACACTAACGGACTGACGCGGTTCAGCACACTCATCATCGGAGGTTTGTTAATCGCACTCGGCTTGTTCATGTTTCAAGACGGAAGTGATGCGATTGTGGCGGATTTGTTTAACTTGTGGTGAGGATTACATCACCGCATTCATTTCATGCCTGATTACTCTTGAAATGAAAACGAGTCAAACCCGATTGTTAAGGTTCGACTCGTTTTTTGGCTTAGATATCAGATTGTATGACTTATTTTGTTGTATTTGACGAGCAAGATGAGACTATAATGGTTAATTTGTACATACGAGTCACTTATCCTGATTTACACATATGCGCTATATACTGTTAGAATTTTGAGCACCAAATAAAAATTTGAACCGTTGATAAACCACACAGTTTTTTACTTTTAAATGATTAAATGAATCAAAAATTAGACTTATAATAATCTAACTTTTTGTGAATTTTTTTCCAATGACGTTTTACTTGATTTTTAATCTGTACATTCACAGGTAAATCTTCCATCAACTTTTGAGCTTTTAGAGCGTAAGTAATAAAGTTGCCTCTTCCCTTATAATTAAATCCAAGATGCGTATAAAGACTGTATACATCCTTCATATAGGCATTTCGATTATGTTTTATTTGCTCTCTAGCTACTACTCTAACTTTTTTGTAGGCTCGACTAAAATACTTAAACAAACTTTTTTCTCTTATTTTAATTGTAGACCCATCAAATAAGAAACCTAGATAATCCAAATGTGATTTTCGATAATTACGATTTAACATAATATTATTTTCATAGCTTAATATGATAGTTTTTTCTTTTTGTAATATTAAATCTCCATAACTATCTATTTTCTTATAAATTTCGCTTTCAATTTTTTCTATCGATAGGTCTTCAGTTTTTGGTATAACCCAAATCAAATCATCACAATAACGACGATAAATTCCATTTAAAGATTCTGTCCAGGTATACATTTCTTTATCAAAATTGATTAGTCTGATGTTTGAACAGACAGCACTTATTCCAGAGCCTTGTGGAATTCCAACTTTACTTGAGTTCAATGGATTGACTTTTAAACGCTTTGTTTTTAGTAAATGTCTAAACTCTTTAATATCCATATAGCTATGAATTTTCTTTTCATCTATTAGTTTTCCTAGTTCCTTTTTGCCATATTTTTCAACTAAATACTTATCTAAATCTTCTTTCTCGATACTTCTATATTTTGTTATAGATTTAAAAACATTATAGATATCCCTAGGAAGCTCCTCAACTTCTAAAAGTTGCTTCATAGTATCTTTTAATGATTTATGTGAAATGTTATCGAAAAATGATGAAAAATCTAAAGCAATAACAATAGCTTCATCTCGCTCTAAAATGAACTTAAAAACCTCTTTAGCAAAGTGTATATTATTTTTACCTTTTTTATTATTTCTATATGCTATAGCACATTCATCAATTCCTTGAGAAATCATAAACTCATTGTATTTTTCATTTAGTAATTCGCCGTAGTATTTGTATATATAGCTATCATAATGTGAAGCATAATTAATCTCTCTCTTTTTCGGTTTTTTGCACTTATGATCATTTTGATTATAATTGGGAAGCTCTTTAAATTCTTTTAATCTGTCTCTATCTATCCCTTCTTTAAAAGTATATTTTTCTAAGTTCAATGAATAATGAATAAATGGTAAAAAAGCATGTTTACCAACAAGTTCAGGATTCTGAATTTGTTCATAAACATGCCTTATAGATACTTTTTTATCTAAATGGAGGTAATTTTTTGATTTATAGTGTGAAAAATAAGATAGTGGTTTCATTCAATAAGTCTCCTTTTGCAGAGCTGAGGGAGCAGTAATTGGGCCTATTACAAGTTCTTGCTCCCCAAGCATACATGAAGAATAGCAATGCACCATAATACATCTATAATGCACTACGGACCCTATTGAAACATTTAGTATATAATCGAATTATATCGACTGATATAGGGGGTGAATTTACCGTGCTCAGCGAGTTATCAGCATGGATAGTGGTGGTGCTATGCAATATAGCGTTGAACCATCTCAGTGATTATTTGCTTGACAAGGTCAAACTTCCCTTATGCATTCCCAAATGAATACAACGTGTTTATTTTAATTCAAATCGTGAAATAAATCAATAAAATAACAGAGATTTTTTTCCAAAATTCAATCATATTTATCACTATTATTGTAAACTTAAAAGATTCAAAACAAGAGTAGAAACAGCGAGTCAGAACCGCTTCCGAAGTCATCGTAACGCATGCTTCTACTTGTATAGTTTATCAATCAAGTCTCAATGTGCCACTGTCGATAACTAGGCGCCGGCCCATTTGTGGTTGGTGGGCGGATTTATTTTACTTGGGGTGAGAATAGATCAATGTAAACGAGTCGAACCTAAATTAGGAAGGTTCGACTCGTTTTATGTCTTAGGTAACCAATCTGCAATAACCCATATTGCATCTCATAGTATTAAGGATAAATCAATTGTATCCCTATTTATGTGGTCATTTACTTGAATATTCGCAGCTCGGATTTTCGTTCTACGAGCGTGTAAAGATAATCAACGTCGACACCCGGTTGTTCTTGCTAGTATTATAAATCGGACAAGCGAGGACAAAATTTCACAAAATTTTATTCTGCATATAAGACCCCCGGGATAAAGTGAATCACGTGAATAATAGTAGAGTTTAATTATAAAGTCGCAAAATAGCAGTTCCAGTACCATCATCTTCTTCTTTGAATCCCTGCTTTTCCCAAAAAGAACGTGCTATTTCTGTTGTAGGGTATAGCTCAAATATACAATTTGAATTTGTATTTTTCAAAAAAGTCACTATTTTGCTACCAATACCATTTCGTTTGTGAAACACTTCAAAATTATCTATTGAAATACTCTTTTTACTAGCCATACCTAAAGAATACTCAATAAGAGCCACAACTTCATTTTCAACCTTTATCTTGTCGAGCCTTATCATTTCCTGATCTTCTTGTCTAAAATATAAAAATGACTTAGACATAGACCATGTAGATAGCGTCAAAAAAGGTTCATAAGTTTCAAGCTCTTCTAACGTACACGGTGAAAAATTCATTGGATAATTCTCCCTCTCCAAATAATATATTTCACTCAAACTGATTACTATTTGATTTTATTCAAAAAATCACTATTTATTATGCCTCTATACAAAGCTGATTTCCAATAATTAACTCCGTATTTTTTTTCAAAAACCTTTAAATTACGTTCTAAATTAGCGATATGAGTAAGTAATGAAGTGTGAGGGCTATCAACGATTAATTGTCTTATATTAGAAATTTCTTCATCCGATTCTGCTGCGTACTCATTTTTGAGTTCTAACCTTGAATAATGACTTTCAATTAGTTTAAATTGATCTTTGTCAATTGACTCTTGAGTCAGGTTAAACGATATCTTTGGAACCTCATCATCCAATAAATAATTAAATTCAACTTCCAAAAAAATTGTTTCATAAGGTAGCTCATCAAAATAAAAGTTAATAAACATTCTATTACCCTCATCAATCCATCTTTTCCCTTTTTTAGAATTGCAATATCCACAACACGGAATTAAGTTTGATGGGTAGATAGCATACTCGGGAAACAGCGACTGAGGTAGGTAATGATCTATAGTTCTGGGTTTATCTATTCCGCAATAAGGACATGTATTTCTTAACTGCGGGGACTGTGCTTTTAAAATTGCAGAAACTACTTCTCCTTCCAGATACCCGTCTTTATTTCGTGAATAATTGCTTTTTAAATAATCTTTTTCATCATCTTGTGAAATAGGGCTTTGCGATATATGTTTTAATTCTTGAGAATTATCTTCATAGTGGCTGTAACGTTCGAATACAACACTTTTAATTGCTTCCAACTTTTCTTTCTTAATTGCGTCCCTACAATTCTTAACAACTTGTGTATAAATATCATCACTTGAAAGGGAGGGTAAAACTAATTTTCTCATAAATATTTCACCCCTTGTTTAGAGAAGATAGGTATGTAAGAGCATTAAAACTTAATTCTTCATTAAACAATTCAATAATTTCATCCGAGGATTTTTTATCTAAGAGTCTTTTTAAATAGGTTTTATAATTACTTTCGTGCTCTTGCACCTCAAATAAGATATTCGTTATATTACTGATGTTTTCGCCAAAGAATTCATTATATGGTTTTTCTATAAGTGTTGTGTTTCCATACCGATTAAAAACATGAACATATCTTGATGGTATTTCTTGCATTATAAGAGGAGAATGAGTAGATACTATTGCAAAAGAATCAAATTCTTCTAAGATTTCATAAAATAATCTCATTAAATTCGCAACAGCGTTAGGATGTAAGTGTGTTTCTGGTTCGTCGAACATCAGTAAAGACTGCGGTTGAATATTAGCAATTACTTCTGACATCGTATACAACAATATATTTTGACCAGAACTTAGATTGTAACTGAATCCGCCGACTTTATGTTTGCTTATTTCTTCCAATTCTTCTAAGTAATCTTTTTCAAATATGTTTGACAAAATTCTAATCCATATATTGAGTCTTTTCTGTTCTTTAATCTTACCGTATGCTCTCCAAAAATTAGTTTCCAGTTCTTCTATTTTAAGAATTCCATTTTTCGAGCGAAGACCACAATAAATATAGCTGAATAATTTATTATCATCTTTACTTTCTAAATCATCTTTCATGTTAATATCTTCAAATGGCTTATACATTTCATCGAATGCACTATAAGAAATAGTAATAATTTTGCTAAAAGGAGGTCTTTCATTGTTTAGTATATTTTTATTATTTACTCCACTCATAAATTTTGAAATTTCATTAAGTACAGATGTTTTCCCTGTCGCATTTTTTCCTACAAATGCATTTATTCTATAAGGTAGTATATTCTTCTGAAAATCAAATTTAACATGGTGTGGAGAACTTGATCCTTTTAAAGTACATGAAAATTCAAATTTATAATTACCATTTTCTACACTGACCCCATTAATAATATTCGTAGCATCCTTTAACGCTTTAGAGGCTTCACTAAATCTTATAAGAGAGCTTTTAAAAAAGTTATGGTTGCTATATTTTTCTTTAAAATACGGATTGATTGCTGCATCATTTAGCCCCTTTAATATTCTATTCCTATTCTTCTTATTAATTTTATTTAATGAACGATAATACTCAGGAGTTTGTCCCAAAGAGCAAAATTCTTCATCTAGTTCTTTAAAAGATGAAGGAATCACATTTCGAGTAATCGGTTCAATATTATGCATAATCTTTACTTCACCTAATTTTATACTTTTTTTTGCATTTTTATAGTACATCATATGAAATAAGGTTTCAGCAGTATTATAATCATCCCAATAATCGGTTATTAAAACTACACAAGGATAAACCATATCAATTGTTAATTCCTTTCGATATTCCTTCACGTAAAATTCCATTTAAATTCCCCCTTAATTGTCTTTACATACTTTCACCATTAATTAAAATAAATCATAATTAATAATACTAAATTTAGACTTTATATGGTATTGCTATATTCATTATATTGTTAATTATGTATTAATAATCAAAAAAACACTGAGTTATAATGAACTGCTCCCCGTCAAGTAGACAGGGCAAATAATGAAAACCAAACTAGGCGGCTTGAGACCTGTATTCGACAGGGCTCAAGCCGTTTAGCCGTTTCTGGAAACGATCGTGGTTGTAGAACGATATGTAGGCCTCGATGGCCGATGTGAGTTCGCTATAGGCCTGAAACTCACGCAGGTAGTACATCTCGACTTTCAGGGTACCCCAAAAGCCCTCGATCGGGGCGTTGTCGAGACAACGTCCGACCCGGGACATGCTGTGGGTCAGCCCCGCGTCTTCTACCATGCGTTTGAACCCTTTCGATGTGTATTGATATCCTCGGTCACTATGGATCATCGGACTCGCTCCTGTACGGAGCCCCGCGATCGCTGGCATCATCGTTTGGAAGACGAGCCCGTTGTTGTTAGACTTCCCGATGCGATAGGCGACGATCGAGCCGTCATACAGGTCGATGATCGCGCTCAGATACGCCTTCTTCCCGGCACCAAATTTGAACTCGGTGACGTCGGTACACCATTTCTCGTCAGGTCGGGACACGCTGAATTCCCGATTCATCAGGTTCTCGGCCACATGCTGCGGTGACGATTTTTTGTACCGCTTTCTCTTCTGGCGGATGACCGAACGGATCTCATGGATGCGCATGAGACGATAGATGCACTTCTCATTGTATGCCGGCAGGCCATGCTGGCGTCGTCTGCGATTGACCGTCATGGTGATCCGTCGATAACCGTAGATCCCGTTCACCTGGTCGTAGAGGAGGCGGATGTCCTCTAGTAGGCTTAGATTCTCCTCCTCGCGTACCGAGACGGTACGCTTCAACCATTTATAGTAGGCAGCCCGTGAGACCTGCGCGATCTCGCACAGGAGCACGACCGAGAACGTATCGGTCGTCGACATTTCCTCGATGGCCATGTAACGCAATTGTAGCCGGATCTGGCTGATCAACCTCTCCTCTCGATCTCCTCTAACTTTTTTAGGAACAGGTTCTCGGCCCGCAGGCGCTCGTTCTCCCGCTCGATCTGTTGGATGCGACGTTCGAGCTTCTCCTCGTTGGTCAGTTCCTCTTCTTGCTTCGTCCGTCCACGCCGGTCCTCGAGCCCGTGCACGCCGTCGGCGTCATATTTTTTCGTCCAACCATAGACCTGTTGGTACGACACGGCGAACATCTCGGCCGTCCGTTGATAGTTCCGCCCATTGTCCAGGCAATACCTGACGATCTCCATGCGTTCCTCGAATGTGGTCTTTCTCCCTTTTGCCATAGCTCGATCCATCCCTTTTCTCGAATCTGTTAACTCGCTATGACCAGTATACTGCCTAATCCACCTGTAAAGAACAGACGAACTACTGATGTCGTGTTTGGAGAGGGTTTCCATTTTGGAGAGACCGTCGAGATAGTCACGGACGGCCGCGAGCTTCTGTTCTTTGGTGTAATGTCTCCATGTCTTCGATTCCTTCAACGCATCGATCCCACCGGTATCGAATTTCACTTTCCACACCTGGAGGGTATCCCAAGAGACGTCATGGGCCTCCATAATTTCCTTCCATGTATATGTTTCTTCTTCCATCATACGTAGCGCAGCCATTTTTTGTTCAATCGAATGCCGACTTCTCGCCATAAAAAAACACTCCCCAATCAGATAAACAGATTTGTTATTTCATCTGTCTACCTATTGGGGAGCATATCATAATTAAATAAGAGCTTAATACCCCACTTTAATTTTTTTGTAACATGGCACGCACCGTCTTTTTTTAACAGAGACGGCGGCATAACCAGACGTTATGGCTTCAAAGAGTATTTTGCAATACAAATGTGGTTCTTACGCAATGTTAGTGAGGTAGTGATGCTAACATTATGGGAATAAAATCAAAAAGGATTGATTCCCATGAACGAGTTAGAATTCTTGGATGATCGACTGCGCGTCACGAGTGCTCACTCACACGATGGGGTGAGACACTTTTCCGCTCGTCTCGTTTCCAGCGGTGGATGTTGTCCAGACTGCGGTCGGTCTTGTCACCGACGTCACAGTTTCGCGACACGGCGGCTAAAAGACTTCTCAGGAATGCATCAAGTGCTCCGATTGCACGTTCAAGTCCCGAAATGGTTCTGCGACAACTCTGGATGCCCACGTTCCATCTTTACAGAGCGATTGCCGTGGGCTCTTTCTCATTCGCGGAGAACGCTCCGTACGGAGCGCGTGTTGTCCACTTTGATGTTGGCCATGAGTGCGAAGGAAGCCGAGCGTGTCACTGCTGTCCTGGGTTTTCGCATCAGTCACGACACGCTGCTCAGGGTGTTACGACGGGTGCCCATCCCGAGATCCTGTGCCGAGGTGATCGGCATTGATGACTTCGCCTTCAAAAAAGGGCATCGGTACGGGACTATCATCTGTGACGCAACGACCCATCGCCCCATCGACCTGCTCCGGACCCGCGAAGCTGACGCTTTGACGGATTGGCTTGTGAATATGGAGAAAGGACCTGTCCGCGCATCGGTCGATCGCTTCCCGGCCTATCAAGAAGCGTTGCTCAGCCAGGGCGTCGTAGTGGTGAGCGACCGATTCCACCTCGTAGACAACCTGTGGCGATGCCTCAACTCGATATGCCAACGCGTCCTCCCCTCTCGAATCCCTATAAATCCGGAAGGTGCTGTATCGTACGGTTTGAAACCGCAACACCCGACCGAACCTCGGCAAGAAACGAAACGACCGCTGGTCGAAAGGGTTCAAAGCATGCACCGCCAAGGGATGAGTCTGAATGCGATCGCCCAGATACTCGGCTTGAATTGGAGGACTGTCAAAAAATACAGTGATCCGGCTTACGAACCCTCCCCGCCGAAACGACAAAAGCCTCACTTGATTGATCGTTTCATGCCACATTTGAGGGAATGTGTCCGAAATCGGTTCACACTCCAGGAAACGGATGCTTATCTGAGGCAATTAGGTTACAGAGGTTCGTTTGGCGCGGTCCGTTACCGTTCACGTGACGCTCGGAGGGAGGGTCTTCCCGAACCCCAGGTCTTTATATCACGCAAGGACGTCTGTCGCTTACTCTGGCAATGGCCTCTGAGCAGGCCGGATGATGCCATCGATGTCTCGTACCTGTTGGTCCGTTGCGAAGACCTGGTCATCCCGTTCTGTTTCATCCAAGGATTTAGGGAGGCGATTCGGGAACGGGACGTGGAACATCTCCTTGCATTGATCACCAATCCACAGGTCACATCACATCCCGGATTGAAGCGCTTCGTGGGTCGACTCAAACAAAATATAGAGGTGATTCTGGCGGCTTGTCGGTTTGAAGAAAGCAACGGTTACGTGGAAGGGAACGTCAACCGTCTAAAGATGTTGAAGCGACTCATGTATGGAAGGGGAAGTTTTGACTTGCTCAGGATTCGGGTGCTTTGTCGTAATCCCGATCCGAGTTGTGCTCACTGATATTGCAAAAAAATGAGCGACCACCTTCAGCGGGTCGCTCGTCATCGTTCACCAACATTGCGTAAGAACCACTCCTATTTTGCACTACACATTCAAAGTAGATGTCTCGTGAATCGCAACCTGTTTTTAAAATAAATGAGCTGGCTCATGCGGTTCGACACACATGTGATTGGTACTTTTTAATCGCACTCGAGTTGTTCATATTCCAACATGGAAATGATAAAATCGTTGCTTATTTTTCAACTTATTGTGAGAATCGACTCGTATCAGATTAGAAAACGGAGAAACAACAAGAAGGCCACCCATGCATAACATACGCACGGATGGCCCTCTTCATTTAGCTCAAACTTCTTATAACAGAACATCTGAAGTCGCTAAATTACCCAATCGTTCACCAGATCACTTCTTATCTTGTTGCTTCTGCAAATACGCCTCACGAAGCTGGTTCAATCTTTCTTTCTTGTTTGAAACAGTCGGCTTTTTCCCGTCTTGGTACTTCGCCGCAGCTACTTTGCTTTTCGTATCCAATTGATATTTCCCCATGCTCTTCACCTTCCTTTCTTTATGGCTTCAATCAAAAGCAAAGACCTTCTAATCTCAATGAAATTAGAAGGTCTTCCATGAAAATCATTGAATCGCAGTCGTTACAGACTGCTTCAAAATGGAGACGGCGGGAGTCGAACCCGCGTCCGAAGGCATCGTAACGTATGCTTCTACGTGTGTAGTTTATCTATTGAATCTCGATGTGACACTGCCGATAAACAGGCGTCGTCGCATCCAGTCTGTTTCATCTCTTCTTCGCGCCCTCAGACGGCGAGGTTGAAGCGTAGCTTGCTTAGTTTGAGACCCTGAAAGTCATCCACACAAGCGATGGATGTCAGGATCCGCAGGGCACTTAGGCTGCTGCGAGTTGTGTGTTAGTTTTGCCAGTTATAGGCGTTTGCGTTTTAACGAGGCCGACCCCTCGACACGCAACATACGACCGACCTACCCCCGTCGAATCCATAACGTCCCCGGGGTGGTAATTGGTACTCTATTTAATATACCACAATTAGGATTCGTTGTCAGTATTTTTGCCGATCGCGCATCGCACGGTCGACGTCACGCTTCGCGTCTTTCTTCTTCAAGTCCTCACGTTTGTCGTACTTCTTCTTCCCTTTTCCGACACCGAGCAGGCACTTCGCGACCCCATTCTTGATATACACTTTGAGCGGGATGATCGTGTAGCCGTCACGCCCTGATGCTCCAATGAGCTGATTGATCTGCTTCTTATGCAACAATAGCTTCCGGACGCGGAGTGGGTCATGGTTGAAGCGGTTCCCTTGTTCGAACGGGCTGATATGACAGTTGTGAAGTGTCGCCTCGCCCCCGTCGAATCGGACGTACGCATCCGCGATGTTGATCTTCGATTGACGGACCGACTTGATCTCCGTCCCTGTGAGCACCATGCCTGCCTCAATCGTATCTTCGATCGCGTAATCGAAGGACGCCTTGCGGTTTTGGGCGAGTGCGTTCGAATCTTTCTTCTTGGCCATACACATTCAGTCCTTTATCTACAAGATACGGAGGAAGGGACGAGCCCTTCCCCGTCAGCGACGCTTCTTCGCACCTCGTTTAGCGTCGCCTTTTCGTTTGTGCTTGTCTTTATTCTTCAGGTCGAGTGCCGAACGGCCTTGGGATGACTTCTCCCCGTCTCGCTTCGGTTTCTCGCCTGGTTTACCCGGCTTGCCGGGTCTTCCTGGTTTGCCGCGCTTCTTCTTGTCGTCCCGACCGCGACCGCCACGACGGTCTTTCTCGTCCTTCTTCGGACGACCGCCTTTCGCTTTGATCGTCGTCGGTTGGCGACGCGTCGACGGTTCTCGTTTCGGCATGCCGACGACCGTGAAATCGATCGTCCGCTCGTCTAAGTTGACGGCGTCGACTTTGACACGGACGGCGTCCCCGATACGGAACTGACGTTTCGTCCGCTCCCCGAGGAGCATGAGCTGTGACTCATCGAAGTGATAGTAGTCATCCATCGACTGGAGACGGACAAGCCCTTCAATCGTATTCGGAAGCTCGATGAACATCCCGAAATTCGTGACGCCAGCGACGACACCATCGAACTCTTCACCGAGATGGGCTTCCATGTATTCGGCTTTTTTGAGTGCCTGTGTCTCGCGCTCTGCGTCGACCGAGCGACGTTCCCGTTTCGATGCCTGTTCAGCGATCGCCCCGAGACGGTCCTCGTACTTCGCAATCGTCTTCTCCGACAAATCATTGTTGAAGACGTACGTGCGCATGAGACGGTGGACAATCAAGTCCGGATAACGACGGATCGGTGACGTGAAGTGCGTATAGAAGTCTGTCGCGAGTCCGAAGTGACCGAGCGAGACGTCATCATATTTCGCCTGTTGCATCGAGCGAAGCATGATCGTGCTGATGACCGGCTCTTCCGGTTCCCCGTCGATTGCCTTCAAAATCTTTTGAAGCGTCTTCGGTTCGACTGTCTGCCCTTTGATGCGTTCGATGTGAACGCCAAAGTTTGCGACGAAGTCGAAGAAGAAGTCGAGCTTGTCCGGTTTCGGATTGTCGTGGACACGATAGATGAACGGCACGTCCATCTTGTGGAAGTGTTCCGCGACCGTCTCGTTGGCCGCGAGCATGAACTCCTCGATCAACTTCTCGGCGACCGAACGTGGACGAAGCACGATATCTGCCGGCTTCCCTTCCTCGTTGACGACGACTTTCGCCTCGGCGAAATCGAAGTTGATGGCACCGCGCGAGTTACGGCGTTTCCGAAGCACTTCCGCGAGCTCGGCCATGAGGTCGAACTCACCGATGAACGGCTCGTACTTTTTCAACGTCTCTTCGTCATCGCGCTCGATGATCTCACGGACATTCGTATACGTCATCCGCTCCGTCGTCTTGATGACACTCGGGAACAAGTCATGGCGAACGACCTTCCCGTTTTGCGGGGAGATCTCCATGACGCAGCTGAGCGTCAAGCGGTTGACGTGCGGGTTGAGGGAACAGATCCCGTTCGAGAGTCGGTGCGGAATCATCGGAATGACGCGGTCGACGAGATAGACACTCGTCCCGCGCTCGAACGCCTCGACGTCGAGCGGTGAGCCCTCTTTCACGTAATGCGAAACGTCGGCGATATGGACACCGAGCTCGTAGTTGCCGTTATCGAGTTTTTTGACGTGGACGGCATCGTCCAAATCTTTCGCATCTTCGCCGTCAATCGTGAAGATCGTCTCGTCACGAAGGTCGACGCGTCCGATGAAGTCTTTCTCGTCCGCCTCGTCCGGCACCGCATTCGCCTGAGAGATCACGTCCTCCGGGAACTCCGTCGGGATGCCATGCTTATAGACGATCGACAAGATGTCGACGCCCGGATCGTTCTTATGCCCGATGATGCGGACGACGTCACAGGCACCGGCGAAGCGTCCGTCCGGATACTTCGTGATGCGCACGACGACTTTATGTCCGTCGACGGCACCGAGTGACTTGTCCGGGTTGACGACCGGCCAGAAGTTGATGCGTTTGTCATCCGGCTCGATGAAGGCGAACTGGTCGAGTCGACCGCTCGGGAGTGTATACGTCCCGACGAACTCGGAAAGTCCGCGCTTCAAAACTTTTAATAAAATTCCTTCTGTCTTGCCACGATTGTCCTCGCGCTTTTTGACGAGGATCGTATCGCCATGATAGACGTCCTTCAGTTGGTCGGGCGGCAAGAACACGTCTTCCGCTTCCCCTTCAACCGACAAGAAGCCGAAGCCGCGCTGGTGGATCGAGATGATCCCCGCGACTTGGCCGAGTACGGCGAGCGTCCCGTAACGGTTCGTCCGCGTCCGGCCGATGGCACCCTCTTCCTCGAGGGCATTCAATGTGCGGATGAGCTCTTTGAAGTCATCCGTCGACGCGAGCTGTAGTCGCTCGGTCAGTTGATCGACAGAGAGCGGTTTCTCGCTCGCCTGTAAAATCTCTAGTAATTGGTCACGTAAATTCAACGTGACACCTCCTTCTTAGACTGACCAGTCTAACGTTTCGAGAAAATCGAGCACGTCCTGGTGCAGTTTCTCTTTTTCTTTGTCGAGCGTGATCACATGTCCCGAGTCCTCATAGATGAGCAACTCTTTTTGGAACGTGTTGACCGCCTCGTAAATCTGATTCGCCGATTCCGGGTCAATCATGTTGTCTTTGGCGCCTTGGACGACGAGTGTCGGGACGAAGATGTCCTCGAGCTTCGACGCCGTGTCGCGGACGAAGGCACGGAGGTCTTTTAGCGTCGGCATCGGTTTGAACTCTGCCATCTCCTGCTCGATCTGTTCCGGCGACTTTTCTTCTCTACCCTTATATTCTCGGGCATATGCCTGGACTCCTTTATACAAGCGGTCCTCGGCATCGATTCCCGTCGGCGCGCACATCGGGATGACCGCCTTGACGTCTTTCTCCTCGGCGAGACGAAGCGACATCACGCCACCTAGCGAGAGTCCGCAGACGACGATTTCCTCATGGCCTTTGTCGACGAGTGTCTGGTAAGCGTTCAAGACGTCTTCCCACCAGTCTTTCGGTCCATATTGGAGTAATTCTTCCGGTGGGACGGCATGACCACGATAGATCGGTCCCATACATGTGTATCCTTCTTTTTGAAGGAAGCGACCGAGCATGCGGACATCCGCGCTCGATCCAGTGAAGCCATGTAACATCAACACGGCACGTTTTCCGCCCTCGAAGAAGAACGGTTTTGGTGCTGTTACTTTCATTTCGTACGTCATCTCCTCGTATCTACATTATTCCCCAAAAATAAATCGAAAAAACAAAGGCTGACCGCCTCACGTGAAAATCGAGAACGATCAGCCTTATCATCATAATGATGCGACTAGTAATCCTAAAATGAAAAACAAAGTGCCTAGTACAGCTGCAG